>NZ_JAMXMB010000007.1 GCF_024055635.1 Microbacterium yannicii | reverse complement strand
TACTGTGGTCGCAGCCGTCCCGGCTATTTCGAGAAAGGTGACGCCGATGTTCTTCGGTGACTTCTGGTGGTTCCTGCTGTGGAGCTTCTACTTCATCGCCTACCTGTACGTGGTGATCGTGATCATCACGGACCTGTTCCGCGACGAGAACCTCAACGGCTGGCTCAAGGCGCTGTGGATCATCGCGCTCGTGTTCGTGCCCTTCCTCACCGCCCTCGTCTACATCATCGCCCGCGGCAAGGGCATGGCAGCTCGTGCGCAGGCCGCGCGCGGGGGAGTGGTGCCCGAGTCCGATGACTACCACCCGGCGGCGTCGTCCAGCCCCGCAGAGGACATCGCCAAGGCGAAGGCCCTGCTCGACGCCGGCTCGATCTCGCAGGGCGAGTTCGACGCTCTCAAGAGCAAGGCGCTCGGCAACCAGTACTTCGGCGCTTAGCCGCAACAGCAGAAGAGCGGATGCCTCGGGTCGAGGAATCCGCTCTTCTGTGCGTGCGCGGTGTGGGGGGCGTGCGCGGTCAGCTGATCTTCTTGCGATAGATCGCCATCGAGATCACGTAGCCGACGATCAGGATCCCGACCAGCCACGCCATCGCGACCCAGATGTCATCGCCGACGGGCTGACCCGCGAAGAGCGCACGCATCGAGTCGACGATCGAGGTCACCGGCTGGTTCTCGGCGAACCACTGCACGGGCCCGGGCATGCTCTCGGTCGGGACGAACGCGGAGCTGATGAAGGGAAGGAAGATGAGCGGGTACGAGAATGCACTCGCGCCGTCGACCGTCTTCGCCGACAGTCCCGCGATCACCGCGAGCCATGTGAGCGCCAGGGTGAACAAGACGAGCATGCCGATGACGCCCAGCCAGGCACCGAACCCGGCACCGGTGCGGAATCCCATCAGCAGTGCCACGCCGATCACTACGGCCAAGGACACCAGGATCGACACGAGCGAGGTGAAGACGTGGGCCCAGAGCACTCCTGATCGTGCGATCGGGAGGGACTGGAACCGCTCGAAGATGCCGCCCTGCATGTCCAGGAACAGCCGGTAGGCCGTATAGGCGATACCGGACGCGATCGTGATGAGCAGGATGCCGGGCAGCATGTAGTCGATGTACGACCCCGTCGACAGGGTGCCCGTGTCGATCGCCCCGCCGAAGACGTAGACGAACAGCAGCATGAGCGCGATCGGCGTGACCGCTGTGGTGATGATGGTGTCGGGGCTGCGCAGGATGTGGCGCAGCGACCGGCTGGTGAGAACGGCGGTGTCGCCGACGAAGTGAGCGGTCATCGTCCTTCCTTCCGTGTCGTGGGAGCGCCGCTCTCGGCGTGCCCGGTTTCTGCGGGTTCTTGTTCGCCGGTGAGGGCGAAGAAGACGTCTTCGAGGCTCGGCTGCTTCTCGACGTATTCGACCTTGGCGGGCGGCAGCAGCTGCTTGAGCTCCTGCAGCGTGCCGTTCACGATGATCCGTCCCTTGTGCAGGATCGCGATGCGGTCGGCGAGCTGCTCGGCCTCGTCGAGATACTGCGTGGTCAGCAGCACCGTGGTGCCGGCGCGGGTGAGCTCGCGGACGGCCTCCCACACTTCGATGCGCGCGGCCGGGTCGAGCCCGGTCGTGGGCTCGTCCAGGAAGATCACCGGCGGGTTGCCGATGAGGCTCATGGCGATGTCGAGCCGGCGACGCATGCCGCCCGAGTAGGTCGCCGCGCGGCGCGAGCCCGCTTCCGTGAGCGAGAACCGCGCGAGGAGCGCGTCCGCGATCCCACCGGGATCGGGCAGGTGGCGCAACTGGGCGATGAGGACCAGGTTCTCGCGCCCGCTGAGCACCTCGTCCACGGCGGCGAACTGCCCCGTGAGGCTGACCGTCTCGCGCACCTTCTGCGCCTGGGTGGCGACGTCGAAGCTGCCAATGGCTGCGGTTCCGGCATCCGCTTTCAACAGCGTCGCCAGGATGCGCACGACCGTGGTCTTGCCGGCCCCGTTCGACCCGAGGAGCGCGAAGATGCTCCCGCGCGCCACCTCGAAGTCGACGCCGCGCAGCACGTGCAGGTCCTTGTAGGACTTCTCGAGCCCGCGAACCTCGATGGCGGTATCGGTGGTCATTTCTCCTCTTCCTTCTCTGCCTCGTCGATCGCCTTGTTGAGGCGCGCGCGCTCCTTGTCGATCCACTGCTTGCCGGCGTAGGCGGCGGTGAACTCCTCGGCGAACGTCGACGGCTCGTCGCCGACGATGTCGCGCACCGGCGTGCCGTCGGCGGCCGCGCGCTCCCAGAGGTCGGCGGAGTCGCTGAGCATCTGCATCATCGTGTCGCCGTCGGTCATGCCGCCCGCGTACATGAAGTACCGATCCAGCGCCTTCGCGGCTGCGCGGTAGGGCTCGGGGAGAGCCTCGATGCGCGCCTTGTACTGGCGGTACTGCTTCTTCTGCTCGAGCGATCCGGTGACGATTTCGTACCACTTGGCGGCCATGATCAGTCCTCTTCCTCGGGGGTGGGGTTGTTGTCTGCGTTCTGGTGGTGGAGCTGTTCGATGCGTTCTGCGAGGAAGCTCCACGTCCTCCAGAACTCCGCGAGCTGCTCGCGGCCCTGCGTGTTGAGGGAGTACACCTTGCGGGGCGGTCCCTTCTCCGACGGCACCTTCTCGACGTCGACGAGGCCACGCTGCTCGACCCTGACCAGCAGGGCGTAGACGGTCCCCTCGGCGATGTCGGAGAAGCCCTGGTCGCGCAGCCACGAGGTGATCTCGTACCCGTAGGCGGATCGGCCGGAGAGGATCGCCAACACGATGCCCTCCAGCGTGCCCTTGAGCATCTCGGTCTCCTGCTTGCCCATCGCGCACCTCCTTGATCTACTCAGTGATGTTGACTACTGGTAGACGGTAACACTAAGTACCGGTACTTAGCAACACCGAATACCAAACTTTCTCGCGGCCCCGGAAACGCAGAAGAGCGGAT
>NZ_JAMXMB010000005.1 GCF_024055635.1 Microbacterium yannicii | reverse complement strand
AGGACCCCCACCAACCAAACAAATGGTCAGCGAGGATACAAAAATTGGCATTTGACAAGTGCACGCTGTTGAGTTCTCAAAGATCGGACGCACCAACGCTCAGGTCTCTCAACCTTCGCCGCTGGGCAACTTCTCTATCTTACACATCTCGTTTCGCCTGTCAAACCGACGCTGCGAGGTACAAGACCCCACCACGACGCCGACCGACGCACAAGAGTGGAAGACACCCATCCTAAGCCGAAACCGGCAGACTCACCAGGAGCAGTTCGGATGGGGTTGTTCACTGCTTGAGGGGAGCCAGGCCTTCCGGCCTTCCGCTCTACCCTTTGGGGCGAACAAGTAATACTTTACGTGCGACCCGCCCACCCGTCGAATCCAACCCGCACCCCGGGCGTGTCGCACCCCCACAACCGCGGAAACATGCGGAACCTGGCGCGGGGGACCGCGCTACCGTTGATGCCATGACCGAAGAACGATGGGTGTGGGGCATCGGCCTCGCGACGACCGCTGAAGACGGAACCGTGCTCGACACCTGGTTCCCCTCCCCTGCGGCAGGGCGGATCCCCTCGGGGTTCGATCCGCAACTGGCACCGGACTCGCTCGATCACCTTGCGGTCGCCGATCCTCGCCGGGCCGTCACGTCGGAGGTGGTGGCGGTCGAGATCGATCTCGACGCAGCGCCGTCATCGACACCCGACGCGTACCTGCGGCTTCACGCGCTCTCGCATCTGCTGGTCCGCCCGAACGAGGTGAACCTCGACGGCGTCTTCGCCCATCTGCCCAATGTCGCTTGGACGACCGCCGGTCCGGTCCACCCGGACGCCCTGACCCGCCTTCGTCCTTTCCTCGCGCGCGACGGCATCCAGGTGCAGGGGCTCGACAAGTTCCCGCGTCTCCTCGATTACGTCACTCCCGCGGGAGTCCGCATCGCCGACGCGTCGCGCGTGCGGCTCGGCGCATACCTGTCTCCCGGCACAACCGTCATGCACGAGGGATTCGTGAACTTCAACGCCGGCACGCTGGGCCAGAGCATGGTCGAGGGCCGTATCTCGCAGGGCGTGGTCGTCGGCGACGGCAGCGACATCGGCGGCGGCGCCTCGATCATGGGCACTCTCTCAGGCGGCGGGACGCACAAGGTCTCGGTCGGCGCGCGCACGCTCCTGGGCGCCAACGCCGGCATCGGCATCTCGCTCGGCGACGACTGCGTGGTGGAGGCCGGACTCTACGTGACCGCGGGGACGAAGGTGGTGCTGCCGGATGAGCCTCGGCGTGCGGACGGCTCCCTCGCGACGGCAAAGGGCGCGGACCTCTCCGGGCGCGCGGGCCTGCTGTTCCGCCGCAACTCGCTGACGGGTGCCGTCGAGGCCGTGCGCCGCAGCGGCGTGGGCGTCGCCCTCAACGAGGCGTTGCACGCCTGATACGCGCGACTCGACAGCGTTCCGGGCGCCCACTCAGGCGGCGGATGCGCCGGTGATCAACGCCGGATGGCGTTGATCGCGAGATTCAGCACGCGCTGGCGCTGCGCGTCGTCGTCGAAGGACGCGACCGCCGCGACGCCCGACACGAGCTTGACCACATCGCCGATGGTGATGTCGGGGTCGACTTCACCCGCGGCCTGTGCGCGCTCGAGCAGAGGCTCGCCGGCCGACAGCATGATGGCGCGGCATTCCGTGAGCACCGGCGACCGGCGGTTCAGTCCGTCCAGCAGCGCGTGCTTGGTGCCGACATACGTCACGAAGCGGTCGAGCCAGGCGCGCAGCGCGTCCCAGGGCTCGAGGTCGACAACCTCGTCCGCCGCGCGCGCGAGCGCATCGACCTCGCCGAGGTAGAGCGTCTCGATCAGGTCGTCGCGCGTCGGGAAGTTGCGGTACAGGGTGCCGATACCGACGCCCGCACGACGGGCGATGTCCTCGAGGGAGGCTGCCGACCCCTCCTCGGCGAACGCCTCGCGCCCGGCGACGACCAGTGCGTCGAAGTTCCGCGCCGCGTCAGCACGCTGGGGACGCCGCACGTCCAGGGCGGACACCCGCTCGACCACCGACATCCCAGCTCCTCCCGTGTTGCTCCGGCCCGATGCTCTGCGTCGACAGATTCGAGGACCGCAAGTTCTGGTTGCGAACCGGAGGCAACCTCCGCTAATGTTCAAAGCGGAGGCTTCCTCCGTTCGGAGACCTACCTCCACTTTACTCCGCATTCATCGGATCCGCACCCATCGGAAGGCCCGTCGATGCCCACCATCCCCTTCACCCCTCGCGCAGCGTTCGCGGCGATCGCCCTCAGCGTCGCCTCGCTCGCGCTGCTGCAGAACCTCGTCATCCCCGTCATCCCCTTGATCGCCGCCGACTTCGGCGTCACGGCGGATGCGGCATCCTGGACCAACACCTCGTGGCTGATCGCCGCCGCGGTGGCCACTCCCCTGCTGGGACGGATCGGCGACTTGCGCGGCAGGCGCAACACGTTCCTCGCGGTGCTCGGCGTCGTCGCGATCGGCGACATCGTCGCGTCGTTCGCCCCGAATCTCCAGATCCTCATCCTCGCTCGCGTGCTGCAGGGCATCGGCGGCGCGCTCTTCCCGCTGGCGTTCGGACTGCTGCGCGACGTGATGCCCCGCCACCAGCTCACCGGAGCGATCGGCGCGACCAGCGCGATCATCGGCATCGGCGGGGCGGCGGGCAGCGTGCTCGCCGGCCCCCTCGCCGAGCTGCTGGGCTGGCAAGGCATCTTCGCCGTGCCGTTCCTGGCGGCCGTGGCCGGGATCGCGCTGACCGCGATGCTCGTTCCGCCGGCAGGGCTGCGCGCCACCGGAAGCGTCAACGTCGTCTCGGCGGTGCTGCTCTCGGGGTGGCTCATCGCCCTGCTGGTCCCGCTGAGCTCGGGTGCCCGCTGGGGCTGGACCTCGCCGCTCACACTGGGCATGTTCGCAGCGGCCGCTGTGCTCATCGCGGCCTGGGTGTTCTCGGAGCTGCGCTCCGCCGATCCCCTCGTCGACCTCCGTCTGATGGCGACGCGAGCCGTCTGGCCCGTCAACGCCGCCGCGCTCCTCATCGGCGCCGCCGCCTTCGGCTTCTGGGGTTACCTGCCGCAGTTCCTCGAGACGCCCGTCGCCTCGGGGTGGGGGCTCGGGCTCGGCGTTCAGGCCGCCGGCCTGGCGCTGCTGCCCTTGCTGATCGGCATGTCCAGCGTGGGCTTCGCGACCGGCGCCATCGCACGCATCATCCCGCTGCGGCTGATGATGGGGCTCGGCGCGCTGCTCATGGCGGCCGGTGTCGTGTTCGCCGTCTTCGACCACGACACGGTCCTGACAGTGGCCATCGCGGGCGGGGTCTTCGGAGTGGGCATCGGACTCGCCTACGCCTCTACCGCCAGCATCATCGTCGAGAGCGTGCCTGCCGACCGCACCGGCATCGCGACGGGCGTCAATGCCAACCTCCGCACCATCGGCTCGGCGATCGGCTCGGCGCTCACGACCGCGATCGTGTTCGGCTCCGTCGCCCCGGGCGGGTCGCCCGCCGTCGACGCGTACGCCGTGGCCTGGCTGACGCTCGCCGCGGGTGCCGTCGTCGCGGCCGTCATCGTGCTCGCTGTCCGGCCGCGCCGGCGGACCGATGCCGCGGCCAGCTCCTCAGACGAGGAGGCCGCCGACCAGCCCGCCCTCGCCGAGGTCGCCTGACGACACTGCCGCTCGACCGACGAACGGATGCCGCGCCCCGGTGGGGCGCGGCATCCGCATTCTTGTCCGACGATCAGCGTCGAAGCGCGTTCGGAAGACCGGGTGAGGTCAGGAGAGACCCGGGTAGTTCCGCTCCTCGGCGCCGATGTACAGCTGCTGGGGGCGGCCGATCTTCGTCTGCGGGTCGCCGGCAGCCTCACGCCACTGTGCCAGCCAGCCCGGCAGGCGCCCGATGGCGAACAGGACGGTGAACATGCGGGTCGGGAAGCCCATCGCCTTGTAGATCACGCCGGTGTAGAAGTCGACGTTCGGGTACAGGCGACGCTCCTGGAAGTACGCGTCGTTGAGCGCGATCTCTTCGAGCTCCTTGGCGAGGTCGAGCAGCGGGTCGCTGACGCCGAGCGCGGTCAGCACCTCGTCGGCCGACTCCTTCACGAGCTTGGCCCGCGGGTCGTAGTTCTTGTACACCCGGTGCCCGAAGCCCATGAGCTTCACGCCGTCTTCCTTGTTCTTCACCCGCTCCACGAAGCGCTGAACGCTCTCGCCGGAATCGCGGATGCGCGCCAGCATGTCGAGCACCGCCTCGTTCGCGCCACCGTGCAAAGGCCCGTAGAGCGCGTTGATGCCTGCCGAGATCGAGGAGAACTGGTTCGCGCCGGTCGAGCCGACGAGCCGCACGGTCGACGTCGAGGCGTTCTGCTCGTGGTCCTCGTGCAGGATGAGCAGGCGTTCGAGCGCCCGGGACATCACCGGATCGACCTCATAGACCTCGGACAGCACACCGAAGTTCAGCTTCAGGAAGTTGTCGACGAAGCCGAGCGAGTTGTCGGGGTAGAGGAACGCCTGACCGATGCTCTTCTTGTGCGCGTACGCCGCGATGACGGGCAGCTTCGCGAGCATGCGGATGGTGTTGAGCTCCACGTGCTCGGGGTTGTTCGGGTCGGACTGGTGCTCGTAGTAGGTCGACAGCGCCGACACCGCGGACGACAGCACCGACATGGGATGCGCCGTGTGAGGCAGGGCCGAGAAGAACCGCTTGAGGTCCTCGTGCAGCAGGGTGTGCCGCCGGATCTTCTCATCGAACTCGCCCAGCTCGTCGGCCGTCGGCAGCTCGCCGTAGATGAGCAGCCACGCCACCTCGAGGTACGTGCTGTTCTTCGCCAGCTGCTCGATCGGGTAGCCGCGGTAGCGCAGCACGCCCTGGTCGCCGTCGATGTACGTGATCGCGGACTTCGTCGCCGCGGTGTTCACGAAACCGTAGTCGAGGGCGGTGTAGCCGGTCTGGCGGGTGAGGGTGGACAGGTCCACGCTCGGCGAGCCGTCGGTGCCCCGCAGCAGCGGGAACTCGGCGGACCTTTCACCGATTGTGAGGGTGGCCTTCTCCTGCTGGGTGCCCGCGTCGCTCACGGCGCCTCCTCGCGATTTCTGGTCGTACCGGGGGTGTCGTCCGGTCCTGACCGGCACCGTGGGGCGGGCTGTGTCAGAACGGAGGGGCGGGACGGGGGATGCCGCGTCGCCGCGTTCTTACAGCCTAGTGCGCCGTCGCGCCTACTGCTGACACGGCCAAAGGGACGCGGCATCCGATAGAGGAATCCTCAGACGGACGCGACGGCCGCCGCCCGCAGGCGCTGCGCCGCCGCGGAGACGCGCTCGTCGGTCGCAGTGAGGGACAGGCGGATGTGCTGCGGGAAGTGCACGCCGTAGAAGTGACCGGGGCCGGCGAGGATGCCGAGCTCGGCGAGGCGACCGACACTCTCCCAGGCGTCGCGACCCTCGGTCGCCCACAGGTACAGGCCCGCCTCGCTCGCGTCGATGCGGAAGCCCGCCGCTTCGACCGCGGGCCGGAGGATCTCGCGCCGGCGACGGTAGAGCTCCTTCTGCGCCGCGACGTGGACGTCGTCCTCGAGGGCCGCGGACATCGCTGCCTGCACCGGCAGCGGCACCATGAGGCCGAGGTGCTTGCGGGCCGTGAGGAGGCGCGCGACGATGTCGCGGTCGCCGGCCAGGAAGGCGGCGCGGTAGCCGGCGAGGTTGGACTGCTTGCTCAGCGAGTACACCGACAGGATGCCGCGCAGGTCGCCGCCCGTCACCCGCGGGTCGAGCGCAGAGGGAACCGGCTCGTGGTCCCACGGGGCATCCCATCCGAGTTCGGCGTAGCACTCGTCGGACGCGAGCACCGCCCCGAGCTCCCGGGCCCGCGTGGCCGCCGCCCGCAGGGCGTCGACCCCCAGCACACGACCGTCGGGATTGCCGGGCGAGTTCAGCCAGACGAGGCGCGTTCCCTCGGGCCACTCCACAGGGTCGTCGGACGCGACCGGCGTGGCGCCGACCAGTCGAGCCCCGACCTCGTACGTGGGGTACGCCGCACGCGGATGGACGACGACGTCTCCCGCACCGAGGCCCAGGAGCAGCGGCAGCAGCGCGACGAGCTCTTTCGAGCCGACGGTCGGGAGCACATCCTCCGGCGTCAGGCCCGATACGCCGCGGCGTCGCTCGTACCAGTCCGCGATCGCCGCGCGCAGGGACGCCGTGCCGACGGTCTGCGGGTAGGCGTGAGCGTCGGTCGCGGCGCGCAGCGCGTCGGCGACGACATCGGGCGTCGGATCGACCGGCGACCCGATGGACAGGTCGACGATGCCGTCGGGGTGCGAGCGGGCCCGCTGCGCGTACGGCGCGACCGCGTCCCAGGGGTAGTCCGCGAGGTCGGCGACCCCCACGTCAGTGTTCCTGGGGCGGGAGCGCCTCGATGATCGGGTGGTCCTTGTGGATGACGCCGACCTTCGCCGCGCCGCCGGGCGACCCGATGTCGTCGAAGAACTCGACGTTGGCCTTGTAGTAGTCCTGCCACTCGTCGGGCAGGTCGTCCTCGTAGTAGATCGCCTCGACGGGGCACACCGGCTCGCACGCGCCGCAGTCGACGCATTCGTCGGGGTGGATGTACAGCGACCGGTCGCCCTCGTAGATGCAGTCCACGGGACACTCGTCGATGCAGGCGCGGTCCTTGACGTCCACACAGGGCAGGGCGATCACGTACGTCACGCGATCAGTCTACCGGCGAGCCGTCGTCGCTCGTCCGCTCAGACGGTGGTGCGCACCCGATCGGGCCAGGCCACGGCGAGCGCCACCAGGATCGGCACGGCGAAGGTCCAGAACACCGCGAGGCCCGTCTGCGGCACGACCACCGAGCCCCCGGGTCCGCTTCCCGAGAAGACCAGCGTCGAGATCATCATGCCGGCGCCGGTGGCGAGGGTCGCCCATCGGTCGGAGGTGAGCAGTCTGACCGCGAGCAGCAGCGCCGCCGATCCGACCACCGCCAGGATGAGCCCGAGCGGGAACCAGCCGATCTCGTAGGCGTGGGCGACCGTGCCGGCCACCCCGTAGACCAGCCCGACGAGCAGCGCGATGATCCAGCTGCCGATACGGGCGGGGACGGAGGAGCGCATGACTCGATGCTACCGACCGCCTCCGTGCCGGCCTACGCCGCCCAGCCCCAGAGCCGCAGCATCGCCGCCACCAGCGCCGCAGCCACCACGACGACGAGGAACGGCGCCCGCAGCAGCAGCAGCCCCGCGGCCACCAGCACCGCGGGAACACGGGCGTCGACGACGACGGCCTGGCCGACGGCGAGGGTCTGCACCGCCACGAGGGCTGCGAGCAGCGCCACCGTCAGCAGATCGGCGATCCGCAACGGAGTGGGCGCCTCCACCCAGCGGGCCGGGATCAGGTAGCCCACGGTCTTGAGCCCGACGCACACGATGGCAGCGACGAGCACAGCGGTCCACATCGTCACGGCAGCCCCTCCCGTTCCGCGACGTCGTCGGGCTCGACGGCATCCGTAGCGGTGCTCCTGCCGAGCCAGTTGGTCCAGCCCACGACGATCGCAACGACGGCCGCGACGATCACGGGCAGACCCGGCATGAGCACCGGCGTCAGCACCGTCGCGACGACCGCGGCCGCGACGCCGACCACGATCGGCTGGCGGGCTCGGAGCCGCGGCCAGAGCAGCGCGAGGAACGCAGCCGCCGCAGCGGCATCGAGCCCGTAGGCCCGCGGGTCGCCGAGCACGTCGCCGAGGAGGGCGCCGGCCAGGGTCGAGAGGTTCCAGCCGACGTAGATGCCGATGCCGGTGACCCAGAAGCCGAGCGTCCGCGCCCGCGCCGTGCGCTGCGCGAGGGAGACGGCGGTGGACTCGTCGATCGTGAACTGCGCGGCGGCGGCACGACGCCAGAACCCGGCGCCGATCACAGGCGACATGCGGATGCCGTACGCGACGTTGCGGACTCCCAGCAGCGCGGCGGAAGCGATCGCCGACGGCGCCGCGGCCAGTCCCCCGGCGGCCACGATGCCGACGAACGCGAACTGCGACCCTCCGGTGAACATCACGAGACTCAGCACGCACGTCTGCCAGATGTCCAGTCCCGCGGCGACCGCGAGCGCTCCGAACGAGATGCCGTAGGCACTTGTGGCGAGGGCGACGCCGAGGCCTTGGCGCACCGCCCGCTTCGCCTCGCCGGCGCTGTGCGCGTCGTCGAAGTGCGGGTCCAGGGTCACCTTCGTCATGCTAGCGACGCGCCCGACAGGGATCGCCGTCCACTGCCGGACGCGCGGCCCGCCTGGCGCGCCGGCGCCCCATCGCACTCCGCCAGGTGGGGATTGCGCTTTCCTGCCTTCGCGACCATGCTGGTCGCACACGCAGAAAACGCTTCCTCGCTTGTGGGTGCCGCCACCCGTTCTCATCACGGATTCTGCCCTGGACGAAGGAGTCCCATGAGAACGACGCTGCCCGCGCCCGCCGGCGCACCGCACGGCCGATCGTCGCGCCGATCACTCACCGGAGGCATCGGCCTGGCGACCGCGCTGGCACTGGCCGCCGCGCCGGTGATGGCTGCACCCGCGGCCGCCGCGCCGGTGCCCGGCATCCCCTCCCCCGCCGTGGATCTCGGGCACGAGGTGATCACCCCGGGTGACGGCTGGGCGTCGTGGACCGGGCCGACGTACCCGGAGCGCGTCCAGCGGATCGCCGAGCCCGTCACCGGAGGCAGCACCGCCGCCGCCGCAGAGGTGTACGTCGTGGACGACTGGCAGCAGCTGCGCGACGCCCTCGCCGGCGCACCGGGCGGATCGCAGAACGACGCGCGGTACAACCAGGTGCCGAGGATCGTCTATGTGACCGGCACGCTCGACCCCTGGCTGCGAGCCGACGGCACGCGGACCACCTGCGACGACATCGCCGCCCAGGTCACGGTCGCCGGCTCGGGCGCGCACTTCGACATGGACGACTACATCGCGGCGTTCGGTCCCGGCATCGATCCCTCCGGGCCCCTCGAGCAGGCACGCGTCGAGGCGGCCGCGCTGCAGGCGAAGATCACGCTTCAGCACATCGGCTCGAACGTCACGCTCGTCGGCGTGGGCGACGATGCGCGCGTCGTCGGAGCTTCCCTGCGCATCCGCGACGCGCACAACGTGATCGTGCGCAATCTGACGCTGTCGGACGCGTACGACTGCTTCCCGCAATGGGATGCCGGTGACGCCGGCGGCAACTGGAACTCGGCCTACGACAACCTGTCGGTCTGGACGTCGACGAGCGTGTGGGTCGACCACAACACGTTCGATGACGGCGCACACCCCGCTGCCAGCCTCGACACCGTCTACGGCCGACCGTTCGAGGTGCACGACGGACTGCTCGACGTGACGCACGGGTCCGACCTCGTGACGATGTCGTGGAACTGGCTGCAGCATCACGACAAGACCGACATCATCGGCTCGTCCGACTCTCGGACGCAGGACCGCGGCCAGCACCGCGTCACGCAGCATCACAACCGCTGGACGGACATCGGGCAGCGCGGTCCCCGCGTGCGCTTCGGCGACGTGCACGTCTACAACAACCTCTACGAGCAGACGGATGCCACCACCGCGGCCTCCTCGGCGGACCACCCGTTCTTCCAGTACTTCTGGGGCGCGGGCAAGGAGAGCAGCATCGTGGCGGAGGCGAACGCCGTCGAGCTCGTCGACCCGTCGAGCGCGTCGCGCATCATCGCAGGCTGGGGCGGAACGCAGCTCCGCGCGAGCGACACGCTCGTGAACGGCGCGCCCGTCGACGTGCTGGCCGCCTACAACGCCACGGCGGCGAGCCCGCTGTCCGCCGACGTGCGATGGGACCCGGCCGACGCGTACCCCTACGCCCTCGACGCCGCCGACGACGTGGCGGACATCGTCCGCGCAGGCGCGGGCGCCGGCATCCTCTCGTCCGGCACTCCCGTCGCGAGCGATGCACCTGGATCGTTCGCCGTCTCGGACGACAACGGGCGCGACACGGGGCTGCGTGACGGCGACTACCGGATCCTGGCCGACCTCTGGTGGGGGCAGAACGCGACAGTCGTGAAGCTGTACGAGAACGGCGTGCTCGTCGACGCCCAGTGGGTCGACGGCACGTCACCCGCCGCGCAGCACGCGGCATTCGACATCGCCGGGCGCATCGACGGCACCTTCGAGTACACGGTCGTGGCGCTGAATCCGCACGGAGCGACGACCTCGCGCACGCACACGGTGAGGGTGACGGATGCCGCTCCCGGCCGAGCCGTGCTCACGGCGTCCGGCGCGCGAACGGGCACCGTGACGGTCAGCGCCGACCTCTGGTGGGGCACCAACGCGACGCAGTACGTGCTGCTCCGGAACGGCGTCGAGATCGACCGGCAGTCGCTCGCCGCGGCGACCCCGGGCGCCCAGCATGCGGTCACCATGGTGGGAGAGCTGGCTCCCGGCACCTATGAGTTCACCGCGCTGCTGTCGAACGCGGCCGGGTCGACAGAAGCCCGCCCGGTCACCGTGACAGTGCGCGGCTGACAAGGATGCCGCGGCCGGTGCCTCTGAGAGGCGCCGGCCGCGGCATCCGTATGACAGTTCTTGGTTACGCGTTGGCGTCCTGGCGCTTCAGGCGTGCCGTCGCACGCGCACGCTCGGTGGCGTCGAGGTTCACCTTGCGGATGCGCACGATCTCGGGCGTGACCTCGACGCATTCGTCATCGCGCGCGAACTCCAGGCTCTCTTCGAGCGACAGCTGCCGCGGCGGCGTCATCGACTCGAACGAATCCGAGGTGGAGGAGCGCATGTTGGTGAGCTTCTTCTCCTTGGTGATGTTCACGTCCATGTCGTCGGCGCGCGAGTTCTCGCCGATCACCATGCCCTCGTAGACCTCCTGCGTGGGCTGGACGAAGAACGACATGCGCTCCTGCAGGGCGATGATCGCGAACGGCGTGACGACACCGGAGCGGTCGGCGACGATCGAGCCGTTCTGGCGTGTGACGATGTGACCCGCCCACGGCTCGTAGCCGTGCGAGATCGCGTTGGCGATGCCCGTGCCACGGGTCGTGGTGAGGAACTCGGTGCGGAAGCCGATGAGCCCGCGCGACGGCACGATGAACTCCATCCGCACCCAGCCGGTGCCGTGGTTCGTCATGTTGTCCATGCGGCCCTTGCGCGCGGCCAGCAGCTGCGTGATGGCGCCGAGGTATTCCTCGGGCGCATCGATCGTGAGGTGCTCGAACGGCTCGTACGTCTTGCCGTCGACCTTCTTGGTGACGACCTGCGGCTTGCCGACGGTCAGCTCGAAGCCCTCGCGGCGCATGTTCTCGACGAGGATCGCCAGTGCGAGCTCGCCGCGGCCCTGCACCTCCCACGCGTCGGGGCGACCGATGTCGACCACCTTCAGCGACACGTTGCCGATGAGCTCGCGGTCCAGGCGGTCCTTCACCATGCGCGCCGTGAGCTTGTGCCCCTTCACCTTGCCGACCAGCGGCGAGGTGTTCGTGCCGATCGTCATCGAGATGGCGGGGTCGTCGACCGTGATGCCCGGCAGCGGGCGCACGTCTTCGGGGTCGGCGATCGTCTCGCCGATCGTGATGTCTTCGAATCCGGCGATCGCCACGATGTCGCCGGGGCCGGCGCTCTCCGCCGGGTAGCGCTCGAGTGCGCGCGTCTTGAGGAGCTCGGTGATGCGGGCGTTGCTGGTGCTGCCGTCCGCGCGCACCCAGGCGACGGTCTGGCCCTTCTTGAGCGTGCCGTTGAAGACGCGCAGCAGCGCGAGGCGACCGAGGAACGGGCTCGAGTCGAGGTTCGTCACCCACGCCTGCAGGGGCGCCTCATCGTCGTACGACGGGGCCGGGACGTGCTCGAGGATCGCCTCGAACAGCGGCTCGAGATCGTCGTTGTCGGGCAGGGTGCCGTTCTCGGGGCGGTTGCGTGAGGCGGCGCCGGCCCGGCCCGAGGCGTAGACGACGGGAACGTCCAGAAGCGCGTCCACGTCGAGGTCGGGCACGTCGTCGACGAGGTCCGACGCCAGGCCGAGCAGCAGGTCGTGCGCTTCTTCTTCGACCTCGGGGATGCGCGCGTCGGGGCGATCGGTCTTGTTGACCAGCAGGATCACGGGCAGCTTCGCCTCGAGCGCCTTGCGGAGCACGAAGCGCGTCTGCGGCAGCGGACCCTCGCTCGCGTCGACCAGCAGGACGACGCCGTCGACCATGGACAGACCGCGCTCGACCTCACCGCCGAAGTCGGCGTGCCCGGGGGTGTCGATGACGTTGATCGTCACCGGCACGTCGGTGTGGACGCCCTTGTACGTGATCGCGGTGTTCTTCGCGAGGATCGTGATGCCTTTTTCACGCTCGAGGTCGTTCGAGTCCATGGCGCGCTCCTCCATGTGCTCGTGCGAGCCGAAAGAGCCGGTCTGGCGCAGCATGGCGTCGACGAGGGTGGTCTTGCCGTGGTCGACGTGAGCGACGATAGCCACGTTGCGGAGGTCCGGACGGAGGGCGCGCGCCATGAGGGAATCCTTGAAAGAGTATGGGGATGCCGGAATGCCGGCACCCCCATTCTATTAGGCGCTCCTGTGTGTCGCCTTTCGGCGACCGCGTCAGCCCTCCAGACCGGCCCGCAGCAGGGCGGCACGCGCCTCGCGGCGCACGCGCTGCTCTTCGGGGTTAGGAACCGGAACCGCGGCGATGAGCCGCTGCGTGTACGGGTCCTTCGCACCACGGAGGATCTCGTCGCGGGTTCCGGCCTCCACCAGCTTGCCGTGGTGCATCACCGCGATGCGGTGGGCCAGGATGTCGACGACGGCGAGGTCGTGGCTGATGAAGAGGCAGGCGAACTGCAGCTCGCGCTGCAGCTCCTGCAGCAGGTCGAGGAAGCGCGCCTGGACCGACACGTCCAGCGCCGAGGTGGGCTCGTCGGCCACGAGCAGCTCCGGCGCGAGCGCGAGCGCCCGGGCGATGCCGACGCGCTGACGCTGACCACCGGAGAGTTCGTGCGGGAACCGGTTGCGGTACGACGCGGGCAGCTCCACCTGGCTGAGGAGGCTCTCGACGCGGCGGTCGAGATCCTTGCCCTTCGCCTGACCGGCCAGCAGGATCGGCTCGCCGATCGACTGGCCGATGGGCATGCGCGGGTTCAGCGACGAGGCCGGGTCCTGGAACACGATCCCGGTGCGGCGGCGGATCGCGAACAGGTCCTTCTGCGACGCGTGGGAGATGTCCGTGCCGACAGTCGTGAGCTTGCCCTCGGCGATCGGCAGGAGCCCGATCGCGGCGCGCCCCAGTGTCGTCTTGCCGGAACCCGACTCGCCCACGAGTCCGACGATCTCACCCTGATAGATGGCGAGGTCGATGTCTTCCGCCGCCCGGAAGGCGGGAATCCGGCCGCGCTTGGGATAGTCGATCGCGACGCCTTCGAAAGCGAGCACCGGCGTCCGCGTCTCGATGATCTCGTCCGCCGCCTCGCTCGCACGCTCGCGGATCGACGACACCGAGGGCACCGTCGAGGTCGCGGTCGCGATCTCCGCCGGGCCGGCTTCCGCGTCCTCCAGAACGCCGAGGCCGAGGTGGGGCACCGCCGCCAGCAGCTGCTGGGTGTACGGGTGCTCGGGCGCGTGGAAGATCTTCTCCACGGAACCCGACTCGACGACCACGCCGTTCTTCATCACCATGATGCGGTCGGCCAGGTCGGCCACCACGCCCATGTCGTGCGTGATCAGGATGATCGCCGAGTCCAGACGCTTGTGGAGGTTGCGGAGCAGGTCCAGCACCTCCGCCTGCACCGTGACGTCCAGCGCGGTCGTGGGTTCGTCGGCGATCAGCAGCAGCGGATCGCACGAGATCGACTGAGCGATCATCGCGCGCTGGCGCTGGCCGCCGGACAGCTGGTGCGGGTACTTGTGGAAGGACTGCTCCGGGTTGGGCATCTCGACCATCCGCAGCAGCTCGACGGCCTTCTCGCGCGCCTCGTTGGGCGACAGCGAGCGGTCGTGCGAACGCAGCGCCTCCATGATCTGGAACCCGATGGTGTACACCGGGTTCAGCGCCGTCATCGGCTCCTGGAAGATGACCGCGATCTCGTTGCCGCGGAGGGAACGGAGCGTGGCGTCGTCGACGCCCCGCAGCTGGCGCCCCAGGAGCTTGATCGAGCCCGTGACGCGTGAGTTCTCGGGCAGCAGGCCCAGCAGAGCCATCGAGCTGGTGCTCTTGCCCGACCCGGACTCGCCGACGATCGCGAGCACCTCGCCGCGGCGGACGCGGTAGTTCATGTCGATCGCGGCCGGGTAGAACTCGCCTTCGACCCAGAACTCCACGCCGAGATTGTCGACCTCGAGGATGGTCTCGGGGACGGCGCCGTGCGAGGCGGTCAACTCGGCGTCGATGCCCGTTGTGTCAGTCATTCAGTGGTGTCCCATCTGCGAAGCTTGTCAACATGTCGTTCCAGGAAGTCCGCTACAGGCCGGTTTTCGGCCGCGTCCTCGCCCTCGTGACCGTGGTCGTGTGCGCCCTCGGCGCCGTGGCTCTGTTGGTGACCGATCCCGCGTCGACACTGCGATACATCTGGCCGGTCCTGCTGGTGGGCGTGCTCGCCTGGGCCGTGTTCTGGCGACCGAGCCTGCTCGTCCAGGAGCACGGCATCACCGTCGAGAACGTCCTGCGCACGAGCTTCGTGCCCTGGCCCTCGATCACCGCCATCGACACCCGCTACTCGCTGACGCTGCACACGGCGAACGGTCGCATCGCGGTGTGGGCCGCGCCGGCGCCGGGACGGCATCGCACACTCGGCCTCGCCCCGAAGGACTTCGACGGAGTGGGCGAGACGGCCCAGGGCTCGGTCGGCGAACTGCGCCCTGCCGACGCGCTCACGACGCCCAGCGGCAACCTGGCCCAGCTCATCCGCGGTCGCTGGGAGCGGCTGCGCGATGCCGATGCCTTCGCGCCCGGAGTGGACCCGGATGCCACCACGACCACGTGGCACTGGGCGACGATCACGGTGGTCGTGGCGCTGACCGCGGCCACCGTGATCGGTCTGCTGGTCTAGCAGTCGCACGTCACCGCTCCGGATCGAGCGGCTTGTGCTGTACGTCGCCCGGCTCCTCGCGGCGAGGATCGTTGAAGTTCACGATGTCCTCGCCCGCGTAGGCCGTCTGGATCCCGACGTCCACCATGTGGGCGTCCGTCGAGGGCGTCGTGTCGACGCTCGGCGCGAGGGGGCCGCTGGCCCGCCCGGCGCGCGCCATGGCCCGTTCGGTGGGCATCTTCTTCTGGCGCGGGTCGAACGCGTCGCGCAGACCGTCGCCGATGAAGTTCACGCACAGCGCGATGGCGATGATGAAGACGCCGGGCCACCAGAAGATCCACGGACGCGTCGAGAACGCCGCCTGGTTCTCGGAGATGATCTTGCCCAGCGAGGTGTCCGGTGACTGCACGCCGAACCCGAGGAAGCTCAGCGACGACTCCAGCAGGATCGCACCCGCCATGAGCAGCGTGGCGTTGACCACGATCACCCCGACGGAGTTCGGCAGGATGTGGCGGAAGATGATGCGTCGGTCGCGGGCGCCGGAGACGCGCGCGGCGTCCACGAACTCCCGCTCGCGCAGCGTCAGGAACTCGCCGCGCACCAGTCGCGCCATCGTCGTCCAGGCGAACAGGCCGATCACGACACCGAGCACCGCCGCGCCTAGGCTGCCGAACGCGTTGCCGAGCACGGAGCCGATGACGATCAGCGGGATGGTGATGATGATGTCGGTGAAGCGCATCAGCACCGAGTCGGTCATCTTGCCGTAGTAGCCGGCGATGGCGCCGACCACGACGCCGATGATCGAGGCGACGACGCCCGCGATGACCATGACCATCACCGACTGCTGCGTGCCGCGCATCACGACGGCGAAGATGTCGCGACCGACCTCGTCCTGACCGAACGGGTGGTCGCCGAACTGCAGCGGCCACAGCGTCATGGTCGGCACGCCGTTGTTCACCTTCGGCGGGATCTCGTCCCACGAGTACTGCCACCAGCCGGGGATGCGCAGACCCCAGAGGTTCACACCCACCGACGTGAACGCCAGGATGATGATGAAGGCCAGGACGATCATCGAGATCAGCGCCGCACGATGCCGGAAGAACCGCCGGCGGACGATCTGACCCTGACTGAGACCTTCGGTCTCCTTCTGCTCGATCGTGACCTCGGCCTTGGCCTCGTTCTCGCGGGCGTCGGGCTCATTCATGGTTGTGGTGTTCATGTCAGCCCACCTTGATTCTCGGGTCGAGGGCCGCATAGACGAGGTCCGCGATGAGGTTGAAGATCACTGCCAGGGTGCCGGTCACCACGAAGAACGCCATCACGGGGTTCGGGTCGTGGGCGTCCAGGGCGGTCACGAACAGTCGCCCCATGCCGCTCCAGCCGAAGACTGTCTCGGTGACGACGGCGCCGCCGATGATGGCGCCCACGTCGAAGGCGATGATCGTGGTGATCGGGATCAGCGCGTTGCGGAAGGCGTGACGCACGACGACCGTGCGCTGGGTGAGACCCTTCGCCCGCGCCGTGCGGATGTAGTCCTGATTCATCACCTCGAGCAGGCTCGCGCGGGAGTAGCGCGTGTAGCTGGCGAACGAGATCAGGATGATCGCGATCGTCGGCAGCAGCAGGTGGGTGAACAGGTCGATGCCCTGCACCCAGAAGTTGCCGCCGAGCCCCGGCGTCGACGCACCCACCGTGGCGATGGGGCGACCACGCACACGGCTGGAGTTCGAGTAGGCGGCCCAGTACGACATGTACTTGTCGAGCGCAGTGAGGGCCGCCACCAGGAAGCCGACGATCGCGGTGGTCCGCACGACGGGCGCACGATCGGGGCTGCCCATGAACCAGCCCACCGCGCCGGAGACGACCACCGCGAGCAGGGCGAGCGCGAGGAACACCCACATCGTCATGCCGTTGAGGATGTAGTTCATCATCGGCGAGTACAGCGCGATGCCGATGGCCGCGACGATCAGCGAGGCGTACACCGCCTTGCGGTTGCGCAGGCCCGTCGAGACGGCGGTGACACCCACGGCGATGCCCACAGCGAGGAAGGCGTAGACGACGATCCCGATGCTCGGGTCCGCGAACCACTCGGTGACCGACAGGAACGTCAGCACCGCAGCCGTGGCCAGCGTGGCCACACCGAGGACGATGAGGCGTCGTCGCCATCGTCCGCCGATCAGCGACATCCAGATCAGACCCGTCACGATCGACATCCCGATGATGACCGGGACGGTGATCGTAGGACTGGCCAGCCAGTTGTTCATCCGGATCGCGCCGTACTGCTTGAGCAGCACCGCGACCCAGAAGATCGGCAGCGAGAAGAACAGGAAAGCCAGCAGCGTCACGCCGTAGTCGAAGCCGGTGTACTGGCGCAGAGCCGAGACGATGCCGACCGAGATGCCGAGCACGATGGCGACGACGGTCGCGGTCGTGACCAGCGTCAGCGTCGACGTGATCGCGTTGCCCAGCAGGGCGTTGACCGCCTGGTTCTGGATGCTGACGCCGAGGTCGCCGCGGAAGAGCCCGGCGAGCCACAGGAAGTAGCGCAGGGGCGGCGGGACGTCGAGGTTCAGGAGCTTGGTGCGGGCTTGGATCAGCTCCGCTTTGTTCGGGGCGTTGCCCTGCCGAAGGTCCTCTAGGGGATCGCCCGAGAAGGACACCAGCAGATACATCAGGAATGTCGCGGCGAAGAGCACGAAGATCGACGCGATCAACCGCCGGATGATGAATGAAGCCATGGTGTGGCCGCCTGCCAATCGATGAATCAGCGCAGGAGCGGAACCGGCGAGACGTCGGTCCATGCTCCGCCGCTGGGAGGAGTCTAACGCGGTGGGGTGCAGGCCCCTTCGGGGACCTGCACCCCACCTCGGTCACTGACCGAGCGTGAACTCGGCGTGTGCCGTGTCGGTGATTACTCCTCCGAGCCGCTGTCGGCGACCTGCCAGTCCCAGGCGTTCCAGAACACCGTGGGGGCGAGGATGGACGACGTCACGTTGGTGACGCGGTCGCTGACGGCCGTGACCTCAGGGAACTGGAAGATGGTGACTCCGTAGAAGTCGGACCACAGCGTCTTGTCCAGCTCGATCTGAAGGTCGATCTTCTTCTGCTCGTCGAACTCGGTGTTCAGCTGCGCGATGACGTCGTCCGCCGGCGCGCTCGAGTAGAAGTTCATGTTGTTGATGCCGCCGGTCTCGAACGTCGGAAGCGAGTTCGTCACTCCGAGGCTCGTCGACTGCCAGCCGAACAGCGACGCGTCGTAGGCGCCGGGCGTACCGAGCAGGCCGCCCCACTCCTCCGAACCGCAGTCCGTCACGTTGAAGCCGGCCTGAGCGGCCGAAGCCTGGATCAGAGCGAACTCGTTGACACGGCGCGGGTTGTTCGACGCGTACAGGATGCAGACCGAGGTGTCGGTGATGCCCGACTCGGCCAGCAGCGCCTTGGCGCCCTCGATGTCGACATCGGCGTAGGCGTCGGAGCCGTTGGCCTCGACGGACTCGTCGTAGCCCTCGGCACCCGGGACGAAGATCTGCGAGTTACGCACGATCGCCTCGTCGCCGATGATCGGCTTGATGAGCGTGTCGACGATCTCCTGACGCGGGATCACCTTCATGAACGCCTCACGAGCCTTCGCGTTCGAGAAGATGTTCTGCGGGTTCTTGCCCTGGTCGAACTGCAGGTCGACGTGCTCGTACGTGCCGCCGAGGCTGGTGTCGACGGTGATGCCGTCGATGCCGTCCAGAGCGGTGGTGATGTCGGCGGTCGCCTGCGGCTGGATGATGTCGACCTCGCCGTTCTCCAGCGCCTGCACGGCGGCAAGCGGGTCGGAGATGAAGCGGATCGTGATCTCTTCGATGTTCGGCGCGTTGTCTCCGGTGTACTCCGGGTTGGCCGTCAGCGTGACGTACTGGTCGGCGACGTAGTCGCTGATCATGTACGGGCCGCTCGCGACGACGAGGTCGGCGTCGTCAGGCATCTCGGTGAAGTTGAAGCCCGAGTTCCAGAACGCCGAGACGGGCGCCAGGTCAGCGGCGTCGTTGTTCTCGATCGCGTCGAGGACCGCCTTCGAGGCCTCTTCGTTGTCGTCGATGCCGAGGGCCTTCTTGCCGACGATGTGAGCCGGCAGCATCGAGCCCATGGTCGCGAATGCGAGCTCCCAGTCCACGTACGGGGCGTCGTACGTCAGGGTGACGCTGCGACCGTCGTCGCCGACCTCAGGCGTCGCCGAGACCAGGCCGAGGCCCGACGTCGGGGTGGCGCCGGAGTCGAAGTAGACGACGTCGGTGGGGAACTCTTCGGTGAACTCACCGGTGTCCGGGTCGGTGAAGTCCGCCGGGTCGAAGTCAGGGGTGTCCAGCGCGCGCGACAGGGCGGCCCAGTGAAGCATGAGGTCCGACGCGTCGACGGGAGCGCCGTCCGACCACTTGGCATCCTCGTTGATGGTGTACTTCACCGTCAGCGGGTCTTCGCTGACCATCTCGTAGGAGCCGAACGACGTGTTCTCCACCAGCTCCGGAGTGTTGTTGTAGTAGTTGAAGCCGTCGAGCACCAAGTAGTTGATGTTGTTGTTCGCAGTGGCGTTACCGAATGACGTGTTGCCGTTCATCGAGTAAAAGGCCTGGTTCCACGCGGCGGTGATCGACGAGCCCTCAACGAGACCGGAGTCATCGTTGTTGCTGTCGCCACCACCGGCGGCGCAGCCCGAGATCACCAGTGCGCCGGCTGCGGCGAGTGCCACCGCAGCCGAGATGCGCTTCATTCTCACTGTTCCTCCTGTGCAGGGTTGTGCGGGCACGCCGGGCATGAACCCGACGGCGCGCGGATGGGAAAACGATAAGCACCAGTGGTGAGATGGTCAAAACGATCGGGGAAAACGTTACAGAGCCTTAACTCAATCGACCCGGAGTGTGACAATCTGACAAGATGACGCCCGCAAACCCGCCCACAGGCGTGAGAGTGTCCACTAAGGTGGCTGCGCCCGATAGTTACGGCCGCCGGCGTCTCACGTGGGAGGTCTGGATCGTCCTGGCGATCTCGGTCGGGCAGTCGGCTCTGTACTCGGTCCTGTCGCTGGTCCGGAAGCTCCTCGCGCCCGTGCCGCTGGGGCAGCAGCAGACCCAGGTGAATCCGGCGCGCGACGTGCAGGCCTTCTGGGACGTGACCTACCAGCTGCTCTCCGTCTTCTTCGACCTCGCGCTCGTCGCGCTCGTGGTGTACCTGCTCTGGGAGCCCGGCGGCAACGCACTGCGGCGCGTGGGTCTCGACTTCACCAGGTTCGGAGGCGACCTCGGCCGCGGCATCCTGCTCGCCGCGGTCATCGGCCTGCCCGGGCTCGCGCTGTACGCGGCGGGACGGGCGCTCGGGATCACCGTCGCGGTCGTGGCGTCGCCGCTCGACGCCGCATGGTGGACGGTGCCGCTCCTGGTGCTCTCGGCACTGCGCGCTGGCCTCACCGAAGAGGTCATCTTCATCGGCTACCTCTTCGACCGGCTGCGGCGGCTCGGGTGGAACGACTGGTCGATCATCCTCACGACCGCGGCCCTGCGCGGGGCCTACCACGCCTAC
The DNA here is from genome assembly GCF_024055635.1 of Microbacterium yannicii. GTDB lineage: Bacteria > Actinomycetota > Actinomycetes > Actinomycetales > Microbacteriaceae > Microbacterium > Microbacterium yannicii. The sequence goes on along the minus strand of NZ_JAMXMB010000005.1, from coordinate 23,976 downwards.
CAGGGCATCGGCGCGATCGTCGGCAACTTCGTCATGGGCCTGGTATTCGGCTGGTGCTACCGCCGATGGGGGCGCATCATGCCGCTCGTGATCGCGCACACCCTCCTCGACATCGTCGCGTTCGTCGGGTACCCGCTGGCTGCCGCGCTCTGGCCCGGCGTCTTCGCCCCGATCCCCGCCCCCACCCCGACGCCGACGCCGACGCCGTCGGCGTCCGCGTAAGCGCGCACGCCCCGACCGCGTAAGGTCGCCCGCCCCGACTGCGAGAGTGCACATGGTGGACGAGAGATAGGGAACTCGCCCATCCCTCGTCCACCAAGTGCACTCTCGGGGCGAGCCGCATCCCCGACGGGGACGCTGGGGTGGGGCGAGTGAAGACGGGGGCAGAGCGGTCCGGCGGTTCCTCCACCGTCCGGGCCGGCGAGGCGCCGTCCACAAATCGGCAGGGAGGGGCTCTCTGACCGCTCCTCTCCGGCGATGGTGGACGGATGCCGCTCATCGCCGTGTCCACGATCGTCAGGCCGAGTCCGGTCCCCCTGATCCGCTGGACGGATGCGCCGCATCCAGAACGAGGTGTTGCGAAGGGGGTACTCGTAAGGGTCCGCCACGGGGTCTATGCATCCGCCAGGCTGTGGCAGGCGCTTGCGCCATGGGATCGCTACCTGGCCCATGTCCACGCCGTGGCCCTCATGCTGCCGGACGTGGTCTTTTGCTGCGAGTCGGCAGCGGCTCTCCTCGGCATGCCGGTCTTCGGCGATCCGGTCGTCGTCCACCTCCTCGTCGAGAGCTCGGGCACCTCGCGTCTGGCTGCGGGGGTGCGGTCGCATCGGGCCGCTGACGACAGGATGATCATCGAGGCGAGCGGACTCGCCCTCACGTCTCCTGCCGATACAGCGATCGATCTCGCACGCCACCGCCACCCGGCGATCGGCCGATCAACCGCTGACGCAGCTCTGCGCGCCGATCCCGCACTAACCCGGGAGCTCCTGGTCTCCGGCAATGAGACGAGGACGAGCAGCCGCGGCCGGAACATCGCGCGCTGGTCACTCAGCCGCGGCACCGCACGGGCTGAGACGCCGCTCGAGTCCGTCAGCCTGTGCGTGATCGAATGGCTCGGGTTCCCCGAGCCCGAACTGCAGGTCTCGTTTCCATCGGACTCAGGGGAGGTGGATCGGGGGGATATGCTCTGGCGTTCGCTTGGCGTACTCGGCGAGGCGGACGGCGACCTGAAGTACGACGGCCGATTCGGCGACGCCGCGACAGTACTCCGTCGACAGCACCTGCGCGACCGGCGCCTGCGCAGCCATGCGGAGGTGAACTCGATCGTGCATTGGGGGTGGGGCGACGCTTCGTCGGTCACGCCCCTCCAGCAGATCCTCCTCGGCGCCGGAATGCGTCCGATCGCACCGGAGCAGTCGGTCCCGCTCCACTCGCTGAAACGGGAGCTGTCTGCGCGCGCCCCGCACCGCCAGATTGCCCGATCCGAATCGGCGAGAGTGCAGCCGGCGGACGAGGTGTAGGGACTTCACCTACCTGTCGTCCGTCAACTGCACCCTCGCGGACCGGGCGGGCTCGCGAACCGGAGGGCGACGGGATGCCGGGGGCACCGGCATCCCGTCTCCACCGGCCGTCAGGCGAAGGCCTCGATGGGCGGGCAGGCGCAGACGAGGTTGCGATCGCCGTACGCCTGGTCGATCCGGCGGACCGGGGGCCAGTACTTCGTGCGGATCTGCGTGGGGACGGGGTACACGGCCGTCTCTCGGGAGTAGGGATGCGTCCACTCGCCGACCACGACGGCCTCGGCCGTGTGGGGCGCGTTCACGAGAGGGTTGTCGTCGGCGGGCCACTCCCCCGACGCGACGCGCTCGGCCTCGGCCTTGATCGCGATCATGGCTTCGATGAAGCGCTCGATCTCGCCGAGGTCCTCCGACTCGGTCGGCTCGACCATGAGCGTTCCCGCGACCGGGAACGACATCGTCGGGGCGTGGAAGCCGTAGTCGATGAGCCGTTTGGCGACGTCGTCGACCGTGATCCCGGTCGCCTCGCGCAGCGGTCGCAGGTCGAGGATGCACTCGTGTGCGACGAGGCCGTCCTCGCCCGTGTAGAGCACCGGGTAGTGCCCGCGCAGGCGCACGGCGATGTAGTTGGCCGCGAGCACGGCGGCCGCGGTGGCATCGCGCAGCCCCTCGGCACCCATCATCCGCACGTACGCCCAGGAGATCGGCAGGATGCCGGCCGACCCGTGGGGTGCGGCCGAGATGGGTCCGCCGTCGAAGACGCCGCCCGCGTGATCCCGCCGCTGCGAGAACGGATGCGACGGCAGGAAAGGTGCGAGATGAGCCTTCGCAGCGACCGGACCGACGCCCGGTCCGCCGCCGCCGTGCGGGATCGCGAAGGTCTTGTGGAGGTTCAGGTGCGAGACGTCGCCCCCCAGGTCGCCGAACCTGGCGTAGCCGAGGAGCGCGTTGAGGTTCGCGCCGTCGATGTACACCTGTCCGCCCGCGTCGTGCACGGCCTGCGTGATGTCGAGCACGTCGTGCTCGTACACGCCGTGCGTCGACGGGTACGTGATCATCAGGGCGGCCAGCTCGTCGGCGTGCGCCGCGATCTTCGCGCGCAGATCGTCGAGGTCGACGTTGCCGGCGTCGTCGCAGGCCACGACGACCACCCGCATGCCGGCGAGCACGGCGGACGCGGCGTTCGTGCCGTGCGCCGACGACGGGATGAGGCACACCGTGCGCCCTTGATCGCCGTTGGCGCGGTGGTAGCCGCGGATCGCCATGAGTCCGGCGAGCTCGCCCTGCGAGCCGGCGTTGGGCTGCAGAGAGACCGCGTCGTAGCCGGTGACCTCGGCGAGCCAGACCTCGAGCTGCTCGATCAGCGCGAGGTAGCCGTGCACGTCGGCCTCGGGCGCGAACGGGTGCACGCGCGAGAACTCCGGCCACGACACCGCCGCCATCTCGGTCGCCGCGTTGAGCTTCATGGTGCACGAGCCCAGCGGGATCATGCCGCGGTCCAGGGCGTAGTCCCGGTCCGAGAGCTGCTTGAGGTAGCGCATCATCGCCGTCTCGGACCGGTGCGTGTTGAACACCGGATGGGTGAGGAACTCCTCGACGCGGCGCAGCCCCGAAGGCACCCCGGCCAGCGGCGCGGCATCCGTGAACGGCAGCGTGCGCTCGCCCTGCTCGCCCGCACCGAGGAACTCGTTCTCGGGCAGCCCGAAGGCCCAGGCCACGGCCGCGAGGTCGTCGGCGGTGGTCGTCTCGTCGACGGAGACGCCGACCGTCGCGTCGTCCGCCCAGAAGAGCTGGTAGCCGCGTTCGCGGGCGCGCTCGATCACGCGGCGAGAGGCGCCCGGCGTCGCGACGCGGATGGTGTCGAAGAACGCGTCGGAGCGCAGCGACAGGCCGTACGAGCGCAGCCGGGCGGCGAGCGCCTCGGTCTTCTTCGCGACGTCGGTGGCGATCGCGCGCAGCCCGTCGGGGCCGTGGTACACGGCGTACATCGAGGCCATGACGGCCAGCAGCACCTGCGACGTGCAGATGTTCGAGGTCGCCTTCTCGCGGCGGATGTGCTGCTCGCGCGTCTGCAGCGCAAGGCGGTACGCGGGGTGGCCCGCGGTGTCCTGCGAGACACCCACGAGGCGTCCGGGCAGCTGGCGCTCGAGCCCCTGGCGCACGGCCATGTAGCCGGCGTGGGGTCCGCCGAAGCCGAGGGGCACGCCGAAGCGCTGGGTCGTGCCGACCGCGACGTCCGCCCCGAACGAGCCGGGCGAGCGCAGCAGGGTGAGCGCGAGCAAGTCGGCAGCCGCCACCACGAGTGCACCCGCGACATGGGCGGCGTCGACGACGCCGGACGGGTCCCAGATATGGCCCGAGGCGCCCGGGTACTGGATCAACGCACCGAAGAGCTCATCGGGCAGCGTCGCTCCGTGGGCGAGGTCGAGCTCCACGAGCTCGATGCCGACCGCCGCCGCGCGGTGGGCGAGCAGCGCCTTCGTCTGCGGCAGGGTGTCGGCGTCGATCACGAAGACGTTCGACGGCGACTTCGAGCCGCGCCGGGCGACGAGCATGCCCTCGACGACGGCCGTCGACTCGTCGAGCATCGACGCGTTCGCGGTCGTGAGCCCGGTGAGGTCGGTCACCATGGTCTGGAAGTTGATGAGCGCCTCCAGGCGCCCCTGGGAGATCTCGGGCTGGTACGGGGTGTACGCGGTGTACCAGGACGGGTCCTCGAGCACGTTGCGCGCGATGACCGACGGCGTGAGCGTGTCGTAGTAGCCGAGGCCGATCATCGGGCGGGCGGTGCGGTTCTGCGAGGCCAGCTCGCGCAGCTCGGCGAGCGCCTCTGCCTCGGTCGCGGCGGGCGGGATGTCGGTCGTCTGTGCGGGGCTCCCCTCCGGGCGCGGCTTCGCATGGATGGATGCCGGAACCGCCGCCTGCACGAGGGAATCGACGCTGTCGTAGCCCAGGGCGTCGAGCATCGTGCGCTGGGCTGCGGCATCCGTTCCGATGTGACGATCGACGAACAGGCCCGTCATTCGGCGCCACCCGTGAGCGAGATGTACGCGTCGCGGTCGAGCAGCTCGGCGACGGTCGCCGGGTCGACGGTGAGCTTGACGAGCCAGCCTGCCCCGAACGGGTCGGCGTTCACGAGCGACGGGTCGTCGACGACGGCGTCGTTGACCTCCACGACCTCGCCCGTCAGGGGCGCGTAGAGCTCGCCGACGGACTTGGTGGACTCGATCTCGCCGACGACGGTGGCCGCGGTGACCGCGCTGCCCACGGCGGGCAGCTCGACGAACACGACGTCGCCGAGCTTGTCGGCGGCGTAGGACGTGATGCCGACGGTCGCGGTGTCGCCGTCGAGGGCGACCCACTCGTGCTCGGCGGTGTACTTGAGGGTGGTGAGGTCGGTCATGAGTTCCTCCGGTAGAAGGGCAGGGCGGTCACGGTCGCGGGGATACGGGTCCCCCGCACGTCGATGAAGAGCGGGGTGCCGGGGGCGCTCGCCTCCGGCGAGACGAACGCCATGGCGATGGGATGCCCCAGCGTCGGGCTGAGCGCACCGCTGGTGATCTCGCCGACCGGGGTGTCGGCGTCGGCGGCATCGAACACGGCGTAGCCGGCGCGACCTGCGCGCCGGCCCTCCGAGACGAGACCGACGAGCACCGGGGCGTCGGGCGTCACGACCGCCGCGAGCCCCGCCTTGCCGACGAAGTCGTCCTTGTCGACCGCCACGACGCGGCCGAGGCCGGCCTGTGCCGGCACGATGTCGCGCGAGAGCTCGTGGCCGTAGAGCGGCATCCCGGCCTCCAGGCGCAGCGTGTCGCGCGCGGCGAGACCCGCGGGAACGAGTCCGAGCGGTGCGCCGGCGGCGAGCAGCGCATCCCAGAGCGCCGGGGCGACCGCGTTGGGGACCAACAGCTCGAAGCCGTCCTCTCCGGTGTACCCGGTGCGGGCCGCGAACAGTGGCGCGTCGTCGAACGAGCCAGACGACCACGCGTAGTACCCGAGGTCTGCGAACGACGGCGTCACATCGGCGATGCCGTCCGTCGCTTCCACGACAGCACGGGCGACGGGGCCCTGCACGGCGATCAACGACATGTCGTCGGTGTGGTCGTCGAGCTCCGCCTCGAACCCGTCGATGCGGGCGGCGAACGCGCGCGCGACGGCCTCGCGGTTGCCCGCGTTGGCGATCACGAGGAAGCGGTGCTCGGCGATGCGGTACACGATGACGTCGTCGACGATGCCGCCTGACTCGTCCAGCACCAGCGAGTACTTCGCCTTGCCCACGCGCATCGGAGAGAGCGCGCCGGCCAGCGCGTAGTCGAGGAATGGGCCGGACCCCGGCCCGTCGACGGCGAACTCGGCCATGTGCGAGATGTCGAAGAGTCCGGCCGCCGTCCGCACCGCGTGGTGCTCGGCGAGGTCGGAGCTGTAGCGCACGGGCATGAGCCAGCCGCCGAAGTCGGTGAACGACGCGCCGAGGGTCTCGTGGCGGTCGTGCAGGACCGTATGGCGCTCGGGCGCCGCGGGAAGGTTCTCAGGGGGCAATCTCTCGTCTCCTCAACACTCGACGACGTTCACGGCGAGACCGCCGAGCGCGGTCTCCTTGTACTTGATGCTCATGTCTCGCCCCGTCTCGCGCATCGTCGAGATCACTTGGTCGAGAGAGACGTAATGGTGCCCGTCGCCCCACAGCGCCATCTTGGCGGCATTGATCGCCTTGGCAGCGGCGATGGCGTTCCGCTCGATGCAGGGGATCTGCACGAGGCCCGCGATCGGGTCGCAGGTCAGACCGAGACTGTGCTCCATGGCGATCTCCGCGGCGTTCTGCGCTTGGCGCGGGGTCCCCCCGAGGATCTCGGCGAGTGCGCCCGCTGCCATCGACGACGCCGAACCCACCTCACCCTGGCACCCGACCTCAGCACCCGAGATGGAAGCCCGCATCTTGAACAGTACCCCGATGGCCGCGGCCGTCAGAAGAAACGGAACGATGATCTCCTCGCGGCTGCGGGCCGGCCTCAGATCGGCGTGGTGCAGGGCGTAGGAGAGGACGGCCGGAACGATTCCGGCTGCGCCGTTGGTGGGCGCTGTGACGACACGGCCGCCCGAGGCGTTCTCTTCGTTCACGGCGAGCGCGACGAAGTTCACCCACTCCTGCCAGAGCCGGGGGTCGCTCCGCTCCGGATCCTCGGCGCGCAGGCGCGCGTGCCACTTGGGTGCACGCCGCTGGACGCGGAGGCCTCCGGGCAGCACACCGTCGCGCGCCACGCTGGCGGCGACGCAGGCCTCCATGACCCCCGCGAGATGAAGGATGCCTTCGCGGATCTCAGCGGCGCTGCGCGTGGCCAGCTCGTTGCGGAACATCACCTCGGACATCGGTGCGCTCTCTCGGTCGCAGTGGGCGAGCAGCTGCGCGGCGGTCTCGAACGGCAACGGCGCCGCCGCGACCTCGCCCGCGCCGGGACCGGGCTCACCCTCGCGGACGATGAAGCCGCCGCCGATCGAGTAGTAGACCGCCTCGTCCACGACGGCGCCGGCCGAGTCGGCCGCGCGAAGGCGCATCGCGTTGCTGTGACCGGGCATTACGGTGCGCGGCGACAGCCGGATGTCACCTTCGGCGAAGGGCACCGCGCGGATCCCGCCCACGCGCACGCGACCGTCGCGTTCGATCCGGTCCCGGCGTGCCTCGACCTCGTCGGGAAGCACCGTCTCAGGATCGACGCCGTCCAGCCCCAGCAGCACCGCGGTCAGCGTCCCATGGCCGCGTCCGGTTGCCGCCAGCGAGCCGAACAGCTCGACGTCCAGCGAGGCGACCCGTTCCAGATCTAGTCGACCGGCGAAGTCGCCGGCGGCTTTCATCGGGCCGACGGTATGGGAGCTCGACGGCCCGATGCCCACGCGGAAGAGATCGAAGACGCCGATGGTCATGATGCCGCCTCGCCCAGGAGCGGCGCCTGGCCCGGGTAGAGCGGATGCTGATCCACCAGGTGCTGCACGCGCGCAGCGAGCCCGCTGAGGTCTGCATCGCCCGGGGCTACGAGAGCGCGGGCGATGATGTCTGCCACTTCCGTGAACGCCTCGACTCCGAAGCCTCGCGTGGCGAGGGCCGGCGTGCCGATGCGCAGTCCGCTCGTCACCAGCGGCGGACGCGGGTCGTCGGGCACGGCGTTGCGATTCACCGTGATGCCGATGCTCTCGAGCCGGTCCTCGGCCTCGCGGCCGTTCAGGACACTCTCGCGCAGATCGACGAGGACCAGGTGCACGTCGGTGCCCCCACCGACCAGGGCGATGCCCGCAGCGACGCAATCCCGCTCCGACAGCCGTTCGGCGAGGATGCGCGCACCCGCGACCGTCCGGCGCTGCCGCTCGCGGAACCCGTCAGTCGCCGCGAGCGCGAAGCTCACCGCCTTGGCGGCGATGACGTGTTCGAGCGGGCCGCCCTGCTGACCGGGGAACACGGCGGAGTCGAGCTTCTTGGTCAGCGCCGCATCGCTCGAGAGGATCAGCCCGCCGCGGGGTCCCGCGAGCGTCTTGTGGGTCGTGGTGGTGACGACGTGCGCGTGCGGGACCGGAGAGGGATGGATGCCGGCGGCCACGAGGCCTGCGAAGTGCGACATGTCGACGAGCAGGTACGCGTCGACGTCGTCGGCGATGGCGCGGAACGCGGCGGCGTCGATCACCCGCGTGTGCGCCGACCAGCCGGCGATGATCAACCGCGGCCGGTGCAGCCGGGCGAGCTCCGCGACCTCCGCCATGTCGATCACGCCGTCGCGAACGTGATACGAGACCACGTTGTACAGCCGCCCGCTGTAGTTCAGGCGCATGCCGTGGGTGAGATGACCGCCGTGCGCCAGGTCGAGGCCGAGGATGGTGTCGCCCGGCTGGATGAGGGCGTGCATCGCGGCCGCGTTCGCCTGCGCACCGGAGTGGGGCTGCACGTTGGCGTACGCCGCACCGAAGACCTTCTTCGCCCGCTCGATCGCCAGCGTCTCGACGACGTCGACGAATTCGCAACCCCCGTAGTAGCGGCGCCCGGGGTAGCCCTCGGCGTACTTGTTCGTCAGCACCGATCCCTGGGCCTGCATCACGGCGAGCGGCGCGTGGTTCTCGGATGCGATCATCTCGAGGCCGCGGCGCTGACGCTGCAGCTCGCGGTCGATCGCGGCGGCGACGACGGGATCGAGAACGCTGAGGGGGGCGTTGAGCGATTCGGGGAGCGTTTCGACGGTCGCGAGGACATGGGACATGGGGAACTCCGGTCTCTGCAGGCACTGCGGATGTGGTGAGTTCCTCCCCCTCTGTGATGGGCCTGAGAGATTTCGCGCGCTGCGCTTGCCCCGCCGGCGGGCGCCCTGTCGGGCACCGCTTTTCAGAGTGACCACACCGTCTCGGTACTTGAGCCTGAGAGATTCCGGGGAGGAGTTGCTCCTACGGCAGCCGCGCTGCGGCATTCTCCCGAGACGATCGTCGGTCCGTTGTTCGATTGCCCGGCGAGCCTACGCAGAAGCGCGGACCACTGTCAACTCCGCGAGAGCGACCGAGAATCGGCTCTTGTGACGCCTTCACAAACCTGTAACACTTCAGGTCTCGTGCCGTAATCGGACACTGTCCATTATGGATCTACCAACTTCACACGCACCAACGTCGGCCGCACACCCCGCGGCTTGACGCCCGCACAGTCGCCGGGGAGAGTTCCGCTCATGCGGACGCCGAAGGGGCAAGCACCCGCCAATCTCTCAGGCATCAAGGACCCGGCGACTGGGGAACTCTGGAGAGCGGCCGATACGGCCCGCCGAAGGGGAAGCGCTCAGCGCGACACTCTCAGGCTCAAGGACAGAGGGGAAACCAGAGGGCTCCGATGAGGGAGCCCCCTGCACATCCGCAAGCCCTCGAAGGAGCTCATGATGAGCCTGGTCCCAACGACCCTCGATCCCGATTCGACGGATATCCTCGCCGCCGCGGATCAACCCATCCTCTGGTTGTGCGTCGCGGGGGTGTTCGCCGTCATCGCGGCGCAGACTGTGATCTACTTCCTCGCCGTCCGCAGGGCGGCGCCGGCCGTGGGAATGTCGGGCGGTGAGGTGAAGAGCTCATTCCGCGCCGGCGCCGTCGCGGCGATCGGCCCGTCGATGGCGGTCGCGCTCATCGCGATCACGCTCATCAGCGTTTTCGGCACGCCCGGCGTGCTCACCCGTATCGGCCTGATCGGCTCCGCGGCCTTCGATGTCGCTGCCGCCGGCATCGCCGCGGGCACCCAGGGTGCGACCCTGGGTGGCGAGGGCTACACCCAGGCCGTCTTCGCCACCGTCCTGCTCTGCATCGCGCTCGCGGGAGCGGGGTGGATGCTCGTGACCCTCATCGCGACCCCGCTGCTCAAGCGCGGCACGCGGCGGCTCGAGTCCGGGGGAACGGCTCGCACCGCCGCCGCAATGGCCATCATCCCCACCGCGGCCCTGCTCGGCGCGTTCGGTACGTTCGCGATCCAGCAGTTCCAGAAGGGCCTCGCCGCCACCATCGTCGTGCTCGCGAGCGCCCTGGCGATGCTCGTCTGTCTGTGGATAGCCAAGGCGGCTCGGCAATCGTGGCTGAGGGAGTGGGGGTTGGGCATCTCCCTGGTCGTCGGCATCGTCGTCGGAATCCTCGTCAGCGGCGCAGGCATCGCATGAGCGCCACGAATCGCACCACAGGAGAGAACAACGTGACCGATTCCATCGCCACCACTGACACCGGCACCGCGGCCTGGGCGGCCTTCGACAAGACGACCTCGCGCTGGGGCCGGATCACGATGATCCTCGCGATGATCATCATGATCACGGGCCCTGGCATCGTCGCCGCGCAGCTGGGCGTGCAGCCGGTCGCCGTCGTCACAGGCGTACTGGCCATCGCGGTGGCCTTCGGCGCCCTCTGGTTCATCGAGCCGCTGTCGTACTTCCCGATCCTGGGACCGGCGAGCATGTACCAGGCCTTCATGATCGGGAACATCGCCAACAAGCTCCTCCCTGCCGCGGTCGTGGCCCAGTCGACGATCGGCGCCAAGCCCGAGACCCGGCGCGGCCAGCTCGCCGCAGTTCTGGCGATCTGCGGCGCCGCCATGACCCACCTGTTGAGCCTCCTCATCTTCGTCGGCGTCCTCGGCACACTCCTGCTCAACGCCATCCCGCCCGAGATCGTCACGTCCATCCAGACATTCGTTCTTCCGGCCGTCATGGGGGGAATCATCGTCCAGATGATCGCCAGCAACCCTCAGCCGCGCATCCTCATCATCGCGATCGCGGTCGGCCTCGTCGTCCAGCTCGTGCTGACGCCGCTGTTCCCGGTCGTCGCGTTGTTCGGAATCGCGATCTCCGTCGTCGCGACCATCTTGCTGGCTCTTCTCCTGCCGGGCCGCAAGACGTCCGGCCCGGTCGTCGAGGACCCGGCGCTGGAGGACATCTCGTGACGACGCAGGCCTTCGACCACCTCGAGAGAAAGGCACAGTGATGACGACTGTGGAAACGGACACCAAGACCTCCGTCACGGCGGTGAAGCCGATCGTGGATGCGCTCGCGCCGAGATTCACGCGGCTGAGCGACGAGATCTGGGACCATCCCGAACTGCGGTGGGAAGAGCACCGCTCCATGGCGAAGCAGATCCAAGCGGCCGAAGAGTTCGGAGGACGCATCACGAGGGCAGTCGGCGGCGTGCCGACCGCGTTCTCGGCCGAGTGGGGCGCGGGCTCTCCGATCATCGGCTTCCTCGGCGAGTACGACGCGCTGGCCTCGCTCAGCCAGGCGGCCGGCGCAGCTGAGCGAATGCCCGATACCGACAGCGGCACGGACGCGGGTCACGGCTGCGGGCACAACCTGCTCGGCACGGGTTCACTGCTCGCGGCGATCGCGGTCGCACAGCACCTCGAGGCTTCCGCTCTGCCGGGGACGGTGCGCTACTACGGCTGCCCGGCCGAGGAGGGCGCTGCGGGCAAGACGTTCATGGTTGCGGCGGGAGCTTTCGACGACGTGGATGCCGCCGTGACGAACCACCCCGGTGACGCGATGTCGGCGGACCAGTGGAAGTCGCTCGCGTACACGCAGGCGTACTTCCGTTTCCGCGGGGTCGCCGCGCACGCGGGCGGCATGCCCCAACTCGGACGCAGCGCGCTCGACGCTGCGGAGCTCATGAACGTGGGCGTGAACTTCCTGCGCGAGCATATGGACGACAGTGACCGCATCCACTACGCCTTCATCGACGCGGGCGGCCCGTCCGCGAACGTGGTGCAGCCGACCGCAGAGCTGTACTACATCGTGCGCTCCCCCACGGTCGCGCGTATGCGCAAGCTGTACGAGCGTGTGAAGAAAGTCGCACAGGGAGCGGCGCTCATGACCGAGACCGAGGTCGAGATCGAATTCGACGGCGCCTGCGCCGAGCTGCTCCCCAACCGGACGCTCGAGGAGCGCCTCTACGCGAACGTGCAGGAGATCGGCGGAGTCCCGTTCGACGACGATGACCAGGAGTACGGCCGCCGGATCACGCGCGGGTTCCCGGAAGGGTCACTCGAGTTCGCGCGGAGCATGCGCGCGCTCCCCGACGACGCACCTCCCTACTTCGACGGCGTCCTGCCGCTCGTCGATCCCATCCACCGCTTCCAGATGACGGGTTCGACCGACGTGGGAGATGTGAGCTGGGTTACCCCGACAGTCCAGATCGTGGCGGGCACCGCCGCCCTGGGCACTCCTGGGCACTCATGGCAGATGGTTGCCCAGGGGAAGAGCGCCGCGGCCCACAAGGGGATGATCCACGGCGCAACGGCCATGGCTGCGACCGCACTGGAACTGCTCACCGACCCGGCGCTGCTGGCGGAGGCGCGGGCCGAGTTCGACGGCATCGTCGCCAAGACGCCGTACGACCGGCCGATTCCGGAGGGCACCGTGCCTCCGCCGCTGCGCCCGACGTACCGCCCGGCGTGATCCTCTGGGGGCGGGCCGGCACGGCCGACCCGCCCCCAGGCATAGCCTCAGTAGGTTGGACTCGTGAAGGCCGAATCCAAGCAGGACGGTCTGCGGACCCGCAGAGTGGACAGCGACGACGCCCGCGTCGTCAAGACCCGCGAAAGACTCGTGCGGGCCTACCGCCAGATCCTGGACGAAGACCCCCGCCACCCCGTCACGGTGACAGAGGTGGTACGGCGCGCAGGCGTCACGCGCTCCTCTTTCTACGCGCACTTCGCCGGAGCGGATGACCTCGCGGCAGTCGCCCTGACGGAGTTCAACGCTGCGGTGGTGGCACTCGCCCGGTCAGAGGTGCGCGAGGGACTGCCCAAGAGCGAGGTGAACCGACGGGTCATCGCCGAGATCGCTGCGTTCGTCGCCGAGCGCCGCGACACGTACGGTGCGCTCCTCGCACGTGGCGACGATTTCGCCCGCTCGGTCACCGCGGCCTTCGCGGAGCAGGCGCTGGTCACGCTGCGGACACGCGAGACGCTGCATGCCGATCCCGAGATCACGGCGCGCTACATGGGCGCGGGCCTCATCGGCGTGCTGTCGTGGTGGCTCGACAACGACGACGACCGATCGCCCGAAGAGCTCGCACAGGCGCTGATCGCGATCGCGCCCCCCGATTTCGTCGACTGACGGTCAGCCGACGCAGGACCCGGTCGACACGATGTTCGAGAGCGACGGCGCGCGGGCGATCACCGGGTCGAGTTCGGCCATGGTCATCGCATAGCCGAGGTTCTCGTCGTTCTCGGCGCGTGCGAAGACGACGCCCGCCACGGCGCCGTCGTCAGTCAGCAGCGGGCCCCCGGAGTTGCCGGGACGCACCACCGCGTCGAGAGCGTAGATCTCACGCGGGTTCGAGGACTCGTCGTAGACGTCCGGCACCTGCGCCGTCCCCACCGACTCCACCCCGGCCGTCACCATGGTGAACGGCCCGCCGTAGGGGTAGCCCTGCACGGCCGCCGCGTCGCCGGCGGCGAGGGTCGGCGAAAACGGCAGGGCGTCGGCGCCGAGATCGTCGACGGCGATCACCGCGAGGTCGTCGATCGGGTCGAAGTAGACGACACGCCCCTCGCGCGCCGCCACGCCCGGCAGTTCGACGATCGGGGTGTCGACGCCTGCGAGGACGTGGGCGTTCGTGACCACCCGGTCCTCGGCGATGACGAATCCGCTCCCAGCCGATCCCCGCCCACAGGCGTAGGCATTTCCCGAGACGCGGGCGACGGATGCCGCGGCCCGCTGCAGCTCGGGGTCGTCCAGGGCTACCGGGGGCGCGGGATCGACGGTCGCGGGCCCGAGCAACTGGCCGAGGCCCGGCAGGCTGTCGTCGAGCACTGCACCGCGCAGCTGTGCCAGCGCGGCCGCGACGGGGTCGGGGGTGGCCGCCTCGATCCCGCGGAGGATGTTCGACGAGGCGACGGCGGACGAGACGACGGGGATGCCGGCGACGGCGATCGCGGGAGCGACGAAGGCGAGCGCGAGGAGGGCGGCGAGCACCGAGGCGATGCCGCCGAGGAAGCGCTCGACGCCGCGGAGCTTGAGCCGGTCGGCACCGGAGCGCAGCGCCGATCCGATGGCCGCGCCGATCGCCGCCCCGGCGAAGACGAGTCCGATGGCGGCGACGATCACGGCCGGGCCACGCCAGACGGGCGATGGCACCCACCCGCTCACGAGCGGTGTGAGCCAGAAGGCCGCGAATGCGCCCGCGGCGATGCCGGCGAACGTGCCGATGCTGGCGAAGAAGCCGCGCTGGACACCGGCGATGCAGGCGGCGATGAGGAGCAGGACGATCACCACGTCGACGACGACCATCCCACCTCCTCCACGCCTCAGGATCCGTCTCGACAGGCTACGCACCCAGCCTGGGAGAACGACCCCGTCGACGCCGCCCGGCGTGTCGGCGGGCGGGCGAAGGCGGCGTGTCAGGGCTGCTTCGCCGCCAGCTCCCTGCGCACCTCGTCGCGCAGCATCCCCTGGTTCTCGGGATCGGGAGCGGCCCCGAGCAGCGTCCGCGTGTACTCGTGCTGGGGGTCGAGGATGACGGTGTCGGCGGGCCCTCGCTCGACGATGTCGCCCCGGAACATCACCAGGATCTCGTCGGAGAAGTGCCGCGCGGTCGCGAGGTCATGGGTGATGTAGAGCACTCCGAGGTGGTCTTCGCGCTGCAGCTGCGCCAGCAGGTTCAGCACGCCCAGGCGGATCGACACGTCGAGCATCGAGACGGGCTCGTCGGCGATGATGAACTGCGCCCCGGGCGCCAGCGCCCGCGCGATCGCGACGCGCTGGCGCTGACCGCCCGACAGCTCGTGAGGGCGGCGCTCGGCCATCTTGTCGGTCGGCGTGAGGCGCACCCGGTCCAGCAGCTCGAGCACGCGCCGGCGCACCTCCGCCTTGCTCATTCCGGGATTGTGGATGCGCAGTGGGCGCTCGAGGTGATGCTCGATGGAGTGAAAGGGATTCAGTGACGCGAACGGGTCCTGGAAGACCATCTGCACGTCACCGCGATAGGACGCGACCTCCCGGCCGCGGTTGCCGGTCGGTGCGCCGTCGAGCAGGATCTGCCCGCTCGTCGGGTTCTCGAGCCGCGCCAGCATCTTCGCGATGGTGGACTTGCCCGAGCCGGACTCCCCGACCAGCGCGATCGTGCGCCCTGCCTCGATGGTGAACGAGACGTCCTTCACCGCGTGGAGGGTGGAGAAGCTCAGCCCGCTGCGGAGGCGGAAGTCCTTGACGAGGTTCCGCGCTTCGAGCGTGCGAGGCCCGGACGCGGTGGGTGGCTGGGCGCTCATGCGGCTCCTTCTTCGAGCGGGACGGCGCCGGCCGCCGGGGCCGGCGTCGCCGAAACGGGGTGCGTGCCGGTGCGCACGAAGTCGCCCCTGTCGCCGCGCAGGCTCGGGAAGCTCGACAGCAGCTTCCTGGTGTACTCGTGCTGCGGATCGCGGTAGATCCCGGACGCGGTGCCGAGTTCCACGATCTCGCCCTGCAGCATGACGGCGATGCGGTCGCTGATCTCGATCAGCATCGGCAGGTCGTGCGTGATGAAGATCACGGCGAACCCGAGCCGTTCCCGCAGGCGCATGATCTCGCGGATGATGCCGCGCTGCACGACCACGTCGAGCGCGGTGGTGGGCTCGTCCATGATCATGACCTGGGGGTCGAGGGCCAGCGCCATCGCGATCATGACGCGCTGGCGCATACCGCCGGACAGCTCATGGGGGAAGCTCGACAGGCGGCTCGGGTCCACGCCCACGAGCTCCAGGAGCTCCTCACAGCGCTGCTGCTTCTCGCGCTTTGACATCTCCGGCCGATGCGTCGTGAACACGTCGAAGAGCTGGGCGCGGACGTTGATGACCGGGTTCAGCGAGTTCATCGCGCCCTGGAACACCATCGAGACCTTGTCCCATCGGAAGCGCCGCAGCTCCTCGTCCGCGAGGCCCACGACGTCGATGTCCTCGCCGGAGCGGTCGTGCAACACGATCTCGCCGGAGGTCATCAGCGCCGGAGGCTTGAGCAGCCGGTTGATCCCGTACGCGAGCGTGGACTTGCCGCAGCCGGATTCGCCCGCGAGGCCCAGGATCTCGCCCCGGTGCAAGGTGAGCGACACGTCGCGGACGGCCTTGACCGGCGGATCGACCTCGTACTCGATCGACACGTTCCTCGTGGTCAGGACGGCGTCGCCGTTCATGCTTCGGCTCCGTTCAGGACGCGGCTCGACTCGACGCCGCGGCCAGCGCGCTTGGCCTTGCGCACGCGGCGCGCGTTCTCGGGTGCGAGACGCAGCTTGGGGTTGATGATCTCGTCGATGGAGAAGTTGATCAGCGACAGGCCGGCGCCCAGGAGCGCGATCATGAGCCCGGGCGGAACGAACCACCACCAGGCGCCGGTGCCGAGGGCCTGACCCGTCTGCGCGTCGTTGAGCATCGTGCCCCACGTGATCGACCCGGTGGGTCCCAGACCGAGGTAAGAGAGCCCCGCCTCGCCCAGGATGGCGAAGATGATCGCGAAGAGGAACTGTGCGGCGAGGAGCGGCAGCAGGTTGGGGAGGATCTCTACGCGGATGATGCGCGTCGTCCGCTCTCCCGCCACCCGGCTGGCAGCGACGTAGTCGCGCGACCGCAGCGAGCGCGCCTGCGCCCGCAGGACCACCGCCGAACCCGCCCACCCCGTGATCCCGAGCACCAGGGCCACCAGCATCCAACTGCGTCCCGGGATATAGGTGGCGATCACCATCACCAGCGGCAGTCCCGGGATGACGAGCATGATGTTCGTGAAGAGGGACAGGATCTCGTCCCACCAGCCGCCTTTGTAGCCCGCGATGATGCCGAAGACGATGGACAGCACCAGGGCGATGAGACCCGCGGTCATGCCGACCATGAGGGAGCCTCGGGTCCCCCACGCGAGCTGGGCGAGGACGTCGTAGCCCAGCTTCGTGGTGCCGAGGAGATGCTCCGGGCTCGGAGGTGAGAGCGCCGGGTTGTCGGAATCCATCGGGTCCTGGCAGAACAGCGGCCCGAGGATCCCGAACAGCACGATCCCGCCGACGATGATGAGGCCGAGCGCGAGCTTGAGCGACATCCGCGGCAGGAGCTGACGGATGCCGCGGCGAGCGGCGGACGCTTCGTCCCGTGCCGCGACGACCTCGGCGTCGACGGGCGGGGTCATCAGCGCACCCGGGGCGACGATGGCGGGGTCGATGGTGCGGTCGGAGAGCGTCTCAGGGGCGCTCTCGAGGTCGCTGATCGACGGTTCTGTCACTTCGACCCTCTCAGACATTGTGACGCGCTCTCGGGTCGATGAATCCGTAGACGATGTCCATGATGAAGTTCGCGGCGAGCACCGCGACCGTGATCACGAGGAACACGCCCTGCATGAGCGCGTAGTCGCTGTTCTGCACCGACTGGATCATGAGCTTGCCGATGCCGGGGTAGGTGAACACCTGCTCCATCACGATCGAGCCGGCCACGACGAAACCGAGCGAGATGCTGAAGCCCGCGATGGAGGGGATCGCCGCGTTGCGCGTCGCATAGGTGCGGAGGATGCGCATCGGCTTCAGCCCCTTGGCCTCGGCCGTGACGATGTAGTCCTCCGACACGGTCGAGACCATCATGTTGCGCATGCCGAGCAGCCACCCGCCGATCGAGCTCAGCACGATCGTGAGGGCCGGGAGGAACCCGTGGTAGATCGCGCTGCCGATGAAGTCCCAGCTCCACTCCGGGCCGTCCGGGAACGCCCACACGTCGTAGCCGCCGAAGATCGGGAAGACGCCGAGCGCCACCGAGAAGATGGCGACCAGCACGAGTGCGAGCCAGAAGTACGGGATGGACTGCAGCACCGTCGTGAAGGGCACGAGGTGATCGACCCAGGTGCCCCGTCTCCAGCCCACCCAGGCGCCGATGCCGACGCCGAGCACGAACGAGATGACGGTGGCGATGCCCACCAGGATGACCGTCCACGGCAGTGCCGCGGCGATGAGCTCGGTCACCGGCGTCGGGTACTTCGTGACCGACACGCCCAGGTCCCCCTGGAGCATCCGGCCCCAGTACGCGACGTACTGCTCCCACATCGACGACGAGTCGCCACCGAGCAGGGCCTTGATGTTGCGGACGGTGGTCTCGTTGAGCTCGCCGCCCGCCCGCTGCATCTTCGCGAGGAGGATGTCGGCGGGGTCACCGGGCAGAAGCCTCGGCAGGAGGAAGTTGAGGGAGATCGTCGCCCACAGTGTCACCACATAGAACGCGATCCGCCGCGCATAGAACTTCATTGCGGCCTGCTCCTCCGTGCCGCGGCCTCTGCCCGGTTCCGCATTACTTGACCGGCTCCAGGTGCTGGAGGACGTAGCCGGACGCGACCGAGCCCCATGCGGGCGGGAAGGCGTACAGGTCCTCCTCGGTCGGCCAGCCCGTGAAGTCCTTCGTGTTGAAGAACGTCTGCGTGGCGTTGATGACCAGCGGGATGTACGGCAGGTCGCGCACGATCTCGGCCTGCACCGCGGCGTACGCCTCCTGCTTGACGGCCTCGTCGTTCGTGGCGGCCGCCGCGGCGACGGCCTCGTTCACGACGGCGTTGTCGTAGCGGCTGAAGTTCCAGCGCCCGGTCGGGACCTCCTCGCCGACCTGCGAGGTCGACTCCCCGGTGAACCAGTCCTTGTAGATCTGGAACGGGTCGGCGACCGAGGTGCCGATGACGCCGCCCATGATGAGCTGGTACTGACCGGTCTGGCGGGCGTCCGAGAACTCCTGCCATTGCACCGTCGATGCGTTGACCTTGATGCCGGCCTCCGCCGCCTGCTCGGCGATGAGCTTCGCGGCGTCGTTGTAGTCGGTCCAGCCGTCGACCGAGACGAGGCTGAGCTCGAGCGGCGCGCCGTCCTTCGCGTAGAAGCCGTCGCCGCCCTTCGCGTAGCCCGCGGCCTCGAGGATCTCACCGGCGGCCGCGGCGTCGGGCGACTGCGGGCTGACCTCGTTCGCGAGGTCGGCGACCCACTTCTGGTCGCGCGGCAGCAGGGCGAACGTGGGCGAGATGTCGCCGGTCAGGCCGACGAACGCCTTCTCTTTGATCGTGGCGCGGTCGATCGCGACGTTGAGGGCCTGGCGGACTGCCACGTCGGTCTGCGGGCCGGTGCAGCCGAGCTCGGCGTTGGAGCAGGTGTACAGCACCGTCGGGTCCTGCGGCGTGTTCAGCATGCTGATGACACCGTTGGACGTGACCGAGTCGGGGTTCGGCACGAACATCCCGGTCCAGTCGAGCTCGCCGGCGGTCAGCAGGTCCTGCGCCGACTGGTTGGCGTCGATGCCGATGTACTGCACCTTCTTGATCGCGGGCACGCCCTCGTCGCGGAACTCGTCGTTCGCGACGACGCTGTACGAGGCATCCGTCACCTTGTCGACCACGTACGGTCCCGTGCCGACCGGCTCCTCGTCGGTGAACGTGGTGTAGTCGTCGACCTCGGACCAGATGTGCTCGGGCAGCATCCACGTGGTGCCGAGGATCTGGAACTCGTTGGTGAACTGCGGCGTCTCGTAGGTGAGCACGACGGTGCTGTCATCCGTCGCCTCCGCCGAGATGAGACCGTCGCGGTGGTTCGGCTCGTAGTTGAACGTGAACGCGGCATCCTCGGCGGTGAAGTCCTCACCGTCGTTCCACTTCACGCCGTCCTTGAGCTTCACCGTGATGACGGTGCCGTCCTCGTTGTACTCGAAGCTCTCGCCCAGCATGGGCTCGGGCGCCTCGTCGGCCGTCTTGTTGTAGAAGAACAGCGGCTCGTAGATCGGGCCGAGCGCAGCGTGCAGCACACTCGGCGAGAACGGGTTGAAGTTGGCCTCGATCGGCGTCTGGCTGCCCGCCCAGACCCGGAGGGTGCGTCCGTCGGACTCACCGCTGTCGTCGCCGCCACCACCGGCGCAGCCCGACAGGCCGATGCCGAGGATCGCTGTCCCGGCCACGGCGATGAGCGCCGCTCGGCGCTTCGCGTTTCGAATCATCGTTGGTTCTTTCTCTCGTGCGACATTGCAGGGAGGAGTGCGAGGGCACCCGGGGCATTCATTAGTACTGAGTCCTAACAAATGTTTGAACGTAAACCTAACAAACACCGCACCACTTCGCACCCCTCCCGGGCCGCCGGTACGTCACGTCTTCACAACGGTTGGTCCGGAATGCGGGCGGACGCGCGAGGTTACGACTGCGGTTTGGCTTCTGGTCGTCATGACACTATGATCGAATCGACAGTTAGAGTCACTATGACCAGAACAGCTCCCGAAGTCCCCTCCCCCGCCGACGCGATCCGCGTGGCGGTGTCCACCGTGATCTTCACGCTGCGACGCCTCCCCGGCAGCGACGCCGTGCAGGTGGTGCTCCCGCTCGTGCGACGAACGCGTGATCCGCACGAGGGACAGTGGGCGCTGCCCGGTGGCTGGCTCGACGCGACGGAAGGCCTCGCGGCCGCGGCATCCCGCACCCTCGGCGAGACGACGGGACTCGCCCCGAGCTATCTGGAGCAGCTGTACGCCTTCGGCGCCGTCGATCGCTCCCCCACCCGTGTCGTCTCGATCGTGTACTGGGCCCTGTTGCGCGCCGACGAGATCACCGACAGCACCGTCGAGAACGTCTCGTGGTTCGATGCCGCGTCCCTCCCCCGACTGGCCTTCGATCACAACGAGATCGTCGAATATGCGCTGTGGCGCCTGCGCAACAAGGTCGGCTACAGCCGCATCGCCCACGGCCTGCTCGCCGACGAGTTCACGCTGGCGGATCTGCGAGAGGTGTACGAGGCCATCCTCGGTCGGCGGCTCGACCCCGCCAACTTCCGTCGGCAGGTCGAGAACTCCGGCACCCTCATCCCCACCGACCGCTTCCGCACCGGCAGCCACCGCCCGGCGCGCCTGTACCGCTACAACCAGCACGTCGAGCTCGCCGACCGCGGCCCGCTCGACGCCCGCGACTGACCCATCCGAACGGAGCGCCCGACATGCCTGCCGTCAACATCACCCTCAGCCCTCGACCCGAGCTCGATGCATCCGTGGATCACGCGATCCAGGCGATCATCGCGGGCGCATCGACCGGCGAGACCTGCAACACCGACCTCGCCGCCGGCCCGTGGGACTTCGACACGCGCCCCGGGTACGGTCCGGGCTCGTCGATGGGCGACGTCATCCCGACGGGCTCACCACGCCAGGGCGAGCTGCCTCGCGAGTACCGCGAGGCGTCCGAGCCCGAGCTCGCCGAACGCATCCGCATCGCCAAGGCGACGCTCGGCGACAGGGTCGTGGTGCTCGGCCACTTCTACCAGCGCGAAGAGGTCGTCGTGCACGCCGACTACGTCGGCGACTCGTTCCAGCTCGCGAACGCGGCGCTGGAGCACCCGGATGCCGAGGCCATCGTGTTCTGCGGCGTCCACTTCATGGCCGAGACCGCCGATCTGCTGTCGCGTCCCGAGCAGGCCGTGATCCTGCCGAACCTCGCCGCCGGCTGCTCGATGGCCGACATGGCCGACATCGACCAGGTCGAGGACTGCTGGGAGCAGCTCGCCGAGGTCTACGGCGACATGGACGCCGTCGACGCGGACGGCCTCGTGCCGGTGATCCCGGTCACGTACATGAACTCCTCGGCGGCGATCAAGGGCTTCGTCGGTCGCCACGGCGGCATCGTCTGCACGTCGTCGAACGCGCGGACCGTGCTCGAGTGGGCGTTCCAGCGCGGCCGCCGCGTGCTCTTCTTCCCCGACCAGCACCTGGGCCGCAACACCGCGAAGGCGATGGGCGTGCCCCTCGAGCAGATGCCGATGTGGAATCCGCGCAAGCCGCTGGGCGGGGCATCCGTCGACGCCATCGAGGATGCGCGCGTCATCCTCTGGCACGGCTTCTGCTCGGTGCACCGACGCTTCTCTGTCGAGCAGATCGAGAAGGCGCGCGCCGAGCACCCCGGCGTGCGCGTCATCGTGCACCCCGAGTGCCCGATGGACGTCGTGGACGCGGCCGACGAGTCAGGTTCGACGGACTACATCCGCAAGGCGATCGAAGCCGCGACCGAGCCCACCACGTTCGCGATCGGCACCGAGGTCAACCTCGTGCAGCGGCTCGCCGCGCAGTACCCGCAGCACGAGATCTTCTGCCTCGACCCGGTGGTGTGCCCGTGCTCGACGATGTACCGCATCCACCCGGGGTACCTGGCGTGGGTGCTCGAGGGACTCGCCGACGGCGAGGTGCGCAACCGCATCACCGTGCCGCAGGACGTCGCCGACCCGGCACGCCTGGCATTGGAGCGGATGCTGGCGGCAAAGCCCCCGGCGGCGCCCCCGGCCGCGTGGGAGAACGCGTCATGACCGTGCCGACGGATGCCGCACCCCGCGCCGTCGTCATCGGCTCGGGCATCGCGGGGCTGCTGACGGCCCTCCACGCCGTCGAGCGCGGCTGCCTCGTCACCCTCGTGACCAAGGACGTCCTGGAGCACGCGAACACCCGCTACGCCCAGGGCGGGATCGCCGGTGTCATGTTCGAAGACGACCGGGTGGACGACCACGTCCACGACACCCTCGTGGCAGGCGCGGGACTCAGCGATCCCGCCGCGGTGCGTGTGCTCGTCGACGAGGGGCCGCAGCGGATCCGCGAGCTCATCGCGCTCGGGGTGGCGTTCGACCGCGACGAGAGCGGCGGATTCGTCAAAGGTCTCGAGGCGGCACACTCATACCCGCGCATCCTGCATGCGGGTGGCGACGCCACCGGCACGGCGATCGAGAAGGCGCTCGTCGCGCGGCTGCGCGCCAGCGCCGTGACCGTGATCGAGCACGCGTTCCTCATCGACCTGGTCGTCGCGGACGGCCGCGTCACCGGGGTGGAACTGCTCGTCGGTGAGACGGATGCCGCGCCCGGCCGCCGCGAGACCGTCCACGCCGACGCGATCGTGCTGGCCACCGGCGGCGCGGGCGAGCTGTACGCGCACTCCACCAACCCCGAGGTCGCGACGGGCGACGGCATCGCCGCGGCGATCCGCGCCGGGGCGGCCGTCGCGGATCTCGAGTTCTTCCAGTTCCACCCCACGGTGCTGGAAGGCAAGGCTGACGCCGCCGGGTTGGAAGGCAAGGCTGACGCCGCCGGGATGGCGGTGGGAAAGTCCTTCCTGGTGTCGGAGGCTGTGCGCGGCGAGGGCGCCACCCTGGTCGACGAGAACGGCCGCCGGTTCGTCTTCGACATGCACCCCGACGGAGAGCTGGCGCCCCGCGACGTCGTCGCCCGGGCGATCGCACGGCAGATGGACGCCCAGGGCGGGCGCCCGGTGCTCCTCGACGCGACGCACATCCACTCGTCGGATGCCGGCGAGCGCGCGGCGTTCCTCGGCCGACGCTTCCCGACGATCGACGCCGCCGTCCGCGAGCGCGGCCTCGACTGGGCGCGCGAGCCGATCCCGGTCACACCGGCCGCGCACTACCTGATGGGCGGCGTCTCGACCGACCTGTTCGGCCGCACCACGCTGCCCGGGCTGTACGGGGTCGGCGAGGTCGCCCGCACCGGCGTGCACGGCGCCAACCGCCTTGCCTCGAACTCGCTGCTCGAGGGCGCGGTGTTCGGCGCCCGCGCGGGCGACGCGATCGCGGCCGATGCGGCATCCTCTTCCTGGCCCCAACCCGCCTCTGCTCCGCAGTGGGAATCTGCGACCACGCCCGCCCTCGAGCCACGGATCCTGACCACTGAGCGGCGGGGGTCGTCTGCTCCGCCGTCACGAAGTGCGCCGCCAGACGGGGTTCGACCGCAATTCGTGACTGCGGAGTCCGGGGACGACGCGGCGAACGAGGCGCCCGCGTTCAGCCGCGCGGCGCTGCAGGAGCTGATGTGGGAGCGGGCGGGTCTCGTGCGCGACGAGGAAGGACTGCGGCGCGCGGCAACCGTCCTCGCGGCATGGCAGGCGCAGCGCCGCGTTCCCGTCACGGAGCACGACTACGAGGACCAGAATCTCCTGCTCGTCGCGACGGAGCTCGTCGCTGCGGCCCGCGCGCGCCGCGAGTCGGT
>NZ_JAMXMB010000004.1 GCF_024055635.1 Microbacterium yannicii | reverse complement strand
GGTCGGCGCGCACTTCCGCGCCGACCATCCGGCGGCCGGAACTCCTCAGAATCCGGACGTCGCCGCGATCTCGGCCACCGGCACTCTGCCGCTGACGACGGAACTGAGGAGTTCCGCCGTCTCGCCCGCACTCGAGGAGGCCGTCGCATGCTGAGCCGGGCCGTCATCGACCGCACGGTCGCCGCCGCCCTCGAGGAGGATGCGCCCTGGGGCGACCTCACGAGCGAGGCGCTGATCCCGGAGAACGCGGTCGCCCGAGCCGACCTGGTGGCACGCGAACGCGGAGTGTTCTCGGGGGGCGAGGTGTTCGCCGCGGCCTTCCGGCTCACCGATCCGGCAATCGACGTCGAGCTGGTGGTCGAGGACGGCGAGTGGTTCGAGCCGGGCGCGGTGCTCGCCGTCGTGACCGGGAGCGCCCGCGGAGTGCTCACGGCCGAGCGCATCGGACTGAACTTCGTCCAGCGCATGTCGGGCATCGCCACCCTCACCGGCGCCTACGTCGCCGAGGTCGCCCACACCGGCGCCCGCATCGCCGACACGCGCAAGACGACGCCGGGACTGCGCGCCTTCGAGCGCAAGGCGGTGCGCGACGGCGGCGGCCGCAACCATCGGCACTCGCTCTCGGACGCCGTCATGGCCAAGGACAACCACCTCGCCGTCCTTGCACAGAAGGGCGTCTCACCCACGGCGGCTCTCCTCGCGGCGAAGGACCTCCTCCCCCACACCACGCACATCGAGGTCGAGGTCGACCGGATCGAGCAGATCGAGCCGGTCCTCGCGGCGGGGATCGGCACGATCATGCTCGACAACTTCTCGCTCGACGAGCTGCGCGCGGGCGTCGCGCAGGTCGCCGGCCGCGCCACCGTCGAGGCATCCGGCGGCGTGTCTCTCGAGACGGTGCGTGCGATCGCCGAGACCGGCGTCGACGTGATCTCGGTCGGCGCCCTCACCCACTCCGCCCGTGCGCTCGATCTGGGGCTCGACGTGCGCATCGACGCGTCCTGACCGGCAAGAGCGGACATCCGATGAGCATGCTGTATCTCGACAACGCGGCCACGACCCCGGTCCGCCCGGAGGTGCTCGAGGCGATGATGCCGTACCTCACCCGGTGGTACGGCAATCCGTCGAGCCACCACACGGTGGGTGAGGCGGCGGCTGACGCGCTGGGCGAAGCACGCGCCCGGGTTGCCCGGGTGCTGGGCCTGCGCGCCGGCGACATCGTCTTCACCTCCGGCGGCACCGAGGCCAACAACCTCGCGATCAAGGGCATCGCGATCGCGGCCGCCCTGCGCCGCGCCGATGGAGCGCCCCGTCGCGCCGATGCCGCCCACGCACACGGCGGGACGCACATCGTCACGACTCCCATCGAGCACGAGTCGGTGCTCGAGTCGGTCGCCTACCTCGAGAGGGTGCACGGCTTCGCGGCGACGCGCGTCCCCGTCGATGCGGACGCCCGGGTGTCCGCGGAAGCCGTCGCCCGGAGCCTCCGCGACGACACGGTGCTCGTGAGCATCGGGTACGCCAACAACGAGGTCGGGACGGTCCAGGATGCCGCGGCCATCGCGGCTGCCCTCCGCGAGCGACGGGTGCCACTGCACCTCGACGCGGTGCAGGCCGCCGGCTGGCTGCCGTTGTCGGCGGCCGAGCTGGGCTACGACGCGATCTCGTTGGCCGGGCACAAGCTCGGCGCGCCGAAGGGCACCGGCGTGCTCGGCATCCGCGGCCGGGTCCCGCTGGAGCCGCTGCTGCACGGCGGCGGGCAGGAGCGCGGACGGCGCAGCGGCACCGAAGACGTCGCCGGCGCCATCGGCTTCGCCACCGCGCTGGAACTCGCCGAGGCCGAGCGGGTCGAGGCATCCGCTCGCGTCGGCACGATCCGCGACCGTTTCATCGCACGCGTGCTCGAGCACGTGCCCTCGGCGCGGCTCACCGGCGACCCCGTGCACCGGCTCGCCGGCACCGCGAGCTTCACCTTCGCCGGCACCAGCGGCGAGGCCGTGCTGCTCGAGCTCGAACGCCGCGGCGTGGTCTCGTCGAGCGGATCGGCCTGCGCCGCGGGCAGCGACGAGCCCTCTCACGTCCTCCTCGCCATGGGCATCGCTCCCGGAGTCGCTCAGACCGCCGTGCGGTTCACCTTTCCCCGCTGGCTGAACGCACCCCTGGATGCCGTCGCCGACGCGGTCGAGGCATCCGTCGCCGCGGTCTCCGCCCCGCGGCGCTGAGGCCGACCGCACCGCGGGCCGCCTCGCCGGCTCCGACCCTCGGTGCTGGCCGGCGCCCGTAGGATCGGGACGTGACCCCCGCCGTGACCGTCATCGTCCCGGGCTACGACGTGGCCGCCTATGCCGCCGAGGCGCTCGACTCGCTGCGCGCGCAGACGCGCACCGACTGGACGGCGATCCTCGTCGACGACGCGTCGACCGACGAGACAGGAGCACTGTTCGACGCCGCGGCCGCCGACGACGACCGGTTCCACGTGGTGCACCATGCCACGCAGCGCGGGCTGGGCGCCGCACGCAACACCGGGCTGGACCTCGTGCGGTCGCCCTTCGTCGGCTTCCTCGACGCCGACGACCGCCTGACGCCGCACGCTCTCGAGCGGCTCGTCGGCACGCTCACAGCCAGCGGCAGCGACTTCGCGCTCGGCGCGTACGTGCGACTGCGCCCCGACAGCGCCGGCGGCTACACCCCCGGCATCGTCCAGCCGTGGGTGGCCGCGGCGACCGACCCGTCGCGCCTCGGGACGACGCTCGACCAGCACCCCGCGGCATCCGGCAACATCGTCGCGTGGTCGAAGGTGAGCCGCACGGATCTGTGGCACCGCACCGGCCTGCGATTCCCGGTCGGCAGGGCCTACGAGGACCAGGTCGTCGCACAGCAGATGTACACGCGCGCCCGCACGTTCGATGTCATCCCGGACGTCGTGGTGGAGTGGCGCGAGCGCGCGGACGGCTCGTCGATCACACAGCACAAGGGCGAACTGCCCGTCCTGCGCGACTACCTGGAGGCGCTGCGGGGCGGCATCGCGGTCCTGGATGCGGCGGGCCAGCCGCGGGCCGCGGCATCCCGCGTGCAGCTCATCCTCGCGATGGACCTGCCGCCCCTCGTGGATCTCGCGCGCGACCACCCGGAGGACGCGTACCGGCGCGACGTCGGCGCGTTCGCGCGCACGCTCTGGGCTCGCGCGGACGGCGTGGCACTGCCCGAACCGGCGGCGACGGCGGTCGACGCGGCGCGGTTGTGGTGACCGCGGCCTGACGACCCGGGCTCAGGCCTCCGGCCACTCCGGGTCGCGGATGACCGCGCGGCCCGACGCGAGCACCTCGTCCGGCGTGATGACGGCGGCGTCCGGAGCGATGTCGGCTCTGCGGTCGGCATGGTCGGCCGGTGGATCGGCGTCCTCGGCCTCGAGGATCTTCGTCGTGGCCAGCTGCTGGGCCGCGAGTTCGGTGTAGAGCCCGCCGGCAGCCAGGAGCGACGCGTGCGTCCCCGACTCGACGATGCGCCCCGCCTCGACGACGTGGATGACGTCGGCGGCGATCACCGTCGACAGCCGGTGGGCGATCGACAGCGTGGTGCGGCCGCGGGCCGCCGCGTCGAGCGCCTCTTGCACGACGCGCTCCGACACGGTGTCGAGCGCCGACGTGGCCTCGTCGAGCAACAGCACCGGCGGATCCTTCAGCAGCACGCGCGCGATGGCGATTCGCTGCTTCTCGCCCCCCGACAGGCGGTAGCCGCGCTCGCCGACGACCGTGTCGTATCCGTTCTCGAAGCGCTCGATGACGTGGTGGATGTTGGCCGCGCGGCAGGCGGCCTCGAGTTCGGCATCCGTCGCCTCCGGCTTGGCGTACCGCAGGTTCTCACGGATGGTGGCGTGGAACAGGTAGGTCTCCTGCGACACGATGCCCACGTTGTCGACGATCGACTCCTGGCGCAGGCGGCGAACGTCCTCCCCGGCGAACATCACCGAGCCGCCGGATGCCTCGTACAGGCGCGGCGTCAGGTAGAGCACCGTCGTCTTGCCGGCGCCCGACGGGCCGACGAACGCGACGTGCTGGCCGGGCTCCGCCACGAACGAGACGCCGCGCAGGGTCGCGCGGCTGTCGGCCGCGGCATCCGGGTAGCGGAACACGACGTCGCGGAACTCGATCCTGCCGATCGGGCCCGGGGCGTCCGCCACGGCGATGGCGTCGGGTTCGTCGCGGATCGCCGGCACCAGATCGAGGTACTCGAAGATGCGCGCGAACAGCGCCGACGAGGTCTGCAGGTCGAGCGACACGCGCATCAGGCCCATGAGCGGCATGAGCAGGCGCGCCTGCACGGTGGTGAACGCCACGATCGTGCCCGCGGTGATGACGTCGCTGCCGCCGTCTATCAGGTAGCCCGACACGAGGTAGATGATCGCGGGGACACTCGCCATGATGACCTGCACGACCGCGAAGAAGCCCTGACCGCT
Source organism: Microbacterium yannicii (assembly GCF_024055635.1). Classification (GTDB taxonomy): domain Bacteria; phylum Actinomycetota; class Actinomycetes; order Actinomycetales; family Microbacteriaceae; genus Microbacterium; species Microbacterium yannicii. The sequence continues at coordinate 30,893 of NZ_JAMXMB010000004.1, read as the reverse complement.
CATCGCGCGGCGCACCTGGAGGCGCACCTGGTTGAGGTTCTCGTCGGCGTAGCGGGTCGCCTCGGTGCGCTGCCGGTTGAACGACTTCGAGAGCAGGATGCCCGACACGCTCAGCGTCTCCTGCGTGATCGCCGTCAGCTCCGACAGCGACTCCTGTGTCTCGCCGGCGATGCGGGCGCGCACCTGGCCGACACGACGCTGCACCAGGATCAGGAACGGCATGAGCACGACGGCGATGATCGTCAGCCGCCAGTCGATCAGGATCATGGCGATCAGCGACGCGACGACCGTGACGGTGTTTCCGAGGATGCTCGTCACGGTGTTCGTGAGCACACCCGAGACTCCGCCGACGTCGTTCTGCAGGCGCGATTGGATGACGCCGGTCTTGGTGCGCGTGAAGAAGCCGAGCTCCATCGACTGCAGGTGGTCGAACAGCTTCACGCGCAGATCGCCGGTGACCCGGTTGCCGACGGTGGAGGTGAGCCAGGTCTGCACCACCCCGAGCCCCGCCGAGAACAGAAACAGCGCGATCATGGCGGCCACGAGCTTCCACAGGAGCGTGAGGTCGGGCGCGGACCCGTCGAGCGGGAAGAGCGCGTCGTCGAACACCCGCTGCACGAGCAGCGGTGGGATGACGGCGATGCCGGCCCCCGCCACGACGAGCAGACCCGTGATGAGGATCGACCACTTGTACGGACGGAAGAGCCCGACGACCCGCTTGCCGAGCTCGGGGATCTCCGGCGCCTCGGCGTTGGCGCGGCGCTGCGCCTGGATGTCGACGGGCCGGAAGCCGGGATGTCCGCCCCCGCCGCCTCCCCCGCCGCCGCGCATGCTCACAGTGCCAGCCTAATGAGCCCTACCGACCCCGGGCTCCGACGCTAGGCTCGAGCCATGACCTCGACTCCCGACGCCCCCGAACACGACGGCAGCGACCTCGCCGAGCTGCGCGAGGAGATCGACCGCCTCAAGGCCATCCCCCACGAGGAGATCGTCAACCCGCTTCCCAAGAACCTCGAGGACCGCGAGCCGGAGGCCGAGCCCACCGACGCGATCGGCTCGGAGCGCTGGGACGACACGGAGCCGCGGCGCTCCGGCAGCTGATCCGGGCGGTCCTCCGCTCACCGGCAGACGCTCCCGGAATCGGGAATGGGATGTCGGAACCTGTGGTTATGGTGAGAGCTTGCCATCCTCGGGTGGCGCTTCGCTGACCATCCGAGCCTCGAGGAGACGACCTATGGCCGCCATCGATACGACCCCCGGAACGGGCAGCATCTCCGCTGTCCCCCGCACCCCCGCTGCGGGCGCCACTCCCACACTCGGTCCCCGCGAGAGCCGCGTCATCTGGCTGCTCCTGGCCGCCGCGTTCGTCGCGATCCTCAACGAGACCACGATGGGCGTCGCGATCCCGCACCTCATCACGGACCTCGGCATCACCGCCCTGGCCGCGCAGTGGCTGACGACCGCGTTCATGCTGACGATGGCCGTGGTCATCCCGATCACCGGCTTCCTGCTGCGCCGCTTCACCACGCGCACGATGTTCGTCGCCGCCATGGGACTGTTCTCGGCGGGCACGCTCATCGCGTTCCTGTCCCCCGGCTTCCCGATGCTGCTCGTGGCCCGCGTCGTGCAGGCGTCGGGCACGGCCATCATGATGCCGCTGCTCATGACGACGCTGATGACGGTCGTGCCCGCGGCGATCCGCGGCCGCATGATGGGCCGCGTCAGCATCGTGATGTCGCTCGCGCCGGCCATCGGCCCGACCCTCGCCGGCGCCATACTCAACAACTTCGAGTGGCGCTGGATCTTCGGCATCGTGCTGCCGATCGCGATCGTCGCCCTCGTGGTCGGCGCGCGCTGGATCCACAACCTCGGCGAGACGACGAAGGCCCCGATCGACGTCCTGTCGGTGATCCTGTCGGCCTTCGGCTTCGGCGGACTGGTGTTCGGCCTGAGTCAGCTGGGCGCGGGCGGTCACGGCAGCGGAGCGGATGCCGCGGCCGCGAGCGCCGCCTCCACCACCACGCTCGTGGTGTCGCTGACCGTGGGCGTCGTGGCGCTGGGCCTCTTCGGCTGGCGTCAGGTGCTGCTGCAGCGCAAGGACGACGCCCTGCTCGACCTCCGCGTCTTCCGCAGCAGGAACTTCTCGCTCTCGATGGCACAGATGGTGGTCATGTCGATGGCCTTCTTCGGTGCCATCACCGTCGTGCCGCTCTACCTCCAGGACGTCCTCGACGTCGACCCGCTCACCACGGGCCTGGTAGTGCTACCGGGTGCGCTCGCGATGGGCTTCGCCGGACCTTTCATCGGCCGCATCTACGACCGCTGGGGCACCACCGTCCTGCTCGTACCTGGCGCGGTCATCACGAGCGGGATGCTGTGGTTCTACACGACGTTCGGCCAGGACACCCCGGTGTGGCTCGTCGCCGTCGCGCAGACCGTGCTGTCGATCGGACTCGCGCTGTCGTTCACGCCGCTGTTCACGGCATCGCTGGCCTCGCTCGAGCCCAAGTTCTACTCGTACGGCTCGGCCGTCGTGGGAACGGCGCAGCAGGTGGCCGGTGCAGCGGGCATCGCACTGATGTTCGGCGTCATGGCGGCCGCGTCGGCCGCCGCCACCGCTTCGGGCTCTGACGAGCTCGCCGCTGGAGCGGCGGGGACGCACGCGGCGTTCCTCACGGCGGCGTTCCTGTCACTGCCGCTGCTGGTGGGCGCCTTCCTCATCCGCAAGCCGGCCGACCAGCCGATGGGTGCGCCCGTGGGCCACTGAGCTTGTAGCCACGGGGCTCGTCGCCACTGAGCCTCGGCGGCAGCCCCGCGCTGCTGTATCACGCGGATGCCCCACCCCTCGACAAGGGGTGGGGCATCCGCGATTCTGGTGGTGCCCCCACTCCCGACGGGAAGGCAGCATCATGATCGTCGACACCCCTGATGCCGAGAGCGTGACAGGTCACGCCGCCGACATGTATGACAACGACCGCCGCGGCGACGGGTTCGTCTTCGCCCACACCCAGGTGATGGCGGTGAACCCGGACGCCCACCAGGCGTTCGAGACGCTGGTGCGCGCCATCGTGCCGTCGATCGGCGTTCGCACGTACGAGCTCGCGACGCTCGGCGCCGCCCGCGCGATCGGGTCGGAGCACTGCCTGCTGGCGCACGGTCGCAAGAGCCTCCGCGGCGGGCTGTTCGACGAGGATCAGCTCGCACGCCTGGTGGGCGATCCGCGCGCCGCAGAACTGGAAGAGGCGGATGTGGCGGTCATCGAGTTCGCCGACAAGCTGTCGACGGATGCCGCGTCCATGGACGACGCCGACACTCAGCGGTTGCGCGACGTGGGTTTCAGCGATCGGCAGATCGTCGACATCGCGCTCGCCGCGGGTGCGCGGAACTTCTTCAGCCGGGCACTGCTCGCGCTGGCCGTGCCAGTGGACGACGTTCCGGGCCTCACGCCCGCGCTGGTGGCGGCGCTGCGGGCCCCGGGTGAGGCCGCCCGCGCCAGTGCTCGCATCAGTGGTGGATGATCGCCTTCAAGGCGATCAAGGCACCGCCGAAGGCGGCGGTGGTGAGAGCGGCGAGGATGCGCGGAACCCAGTGGGTGCTCCAGCGTGCCACCGCGATCCAGCCGAGCGCGCCCAGCAGCACGGTGTTGACGATGAGCGCGGCCCACATGGCGGTGCTGTCGTCGATGACACGGGTGGCGCCGAGCACCAGGATGACGAGGGGCGGCAGCGACGCGAGGAGCATGCCCGAGGACTGATGCGTGGACGCACGCAGGCTCGCCCGCAGCCCGGCCCGGCCGTCCGTCGCCGCGAGGCGTCCGAGCGTGCCGGCGAAGACGTGCGCCGCGAAGAAGACGATCACCGTCACGGCGACCGTGATCGCCGCGTCCACGGCCGCGCCGCTCGAGGAGGCGCTGACCACGATCATGCCGGAGACGAGGATCAGTCCGTAGATCGCCTCCTCCGACATGAGGATGCGACCCACGCGCGGGGTGATGTGCAGCTGGTCGTCGGTCATCGACGGCGCGTGGCGGTGTGTGGGGTCAGTCGATGCTGCAGCTGCCGCCGCAGCACGAGCCGGCGGATTCGACGACCGTGAGGAGGTTCTTGTCGTCCGGCACGGGTGCGAGGGTGAGAGGGGCCGGCTGCTGCGAGGTCGTCATGGCACCCATGCTACCTACCTCCCGACGCCCCGGCGCAGAGGCAGGTGCACTCCGCGAGGCCTCAGATCGGCACACCGCCGTTCTGGCAGGTCGGGCAGTACTGCGCGGACGTCCCCGAGAAGGTGAGATCGAGGATGGTGTCGCCGCACACCGGGCACGCTTCACCGGCGCGCCCGTGCACGCGCATGGCGGCGACCTTCTGCGCTTTCAGCTGGTCGATCGGTACACCGCCGCGAGCCTCGATCGCCTCCCTGACCGTCGAGACGGTCGCATCGAACAAGCGGTCGGTCGCCGCAGGATCGAGCGCCGCGGCGGGTGTCACCGGCGACTGCCGGGCGATGTGCAGGATCTCGTCCGAGTAGGCGTTGCCGATTCCCGCGAGCGATTCCTGCTCCTGCAGGATCGCCTTGATCTGCTTGCGGCGACCGCCGAGCGCCGCATCGAACTGGGCACGCGTGAAGTCGTCGTGAGCGGGGTCGGGGCCGAGCTTGGCGATGGCAGGGACCTCGTCGGCGCTGCCGACGACGAACAGGCCGAGCGACACCCAGGATCCGGCATCCGTCACCTCCAGGGCGACGTCGTCCGATAGGTGGAAGCTCGCCAGGGCCGGTGGAGCGTCGGCGGGCACTTCGGTGTCTGAGCCCCGCGAGTCTGCGCCGAGCCAGCGGATCCACCCATGACGGCCGAGCGACACCACGAGGCTCTTGTCACCGAGGAGCAACTCGACGTGCTTGCCGTGCCGCGCGGCACCCGTGACCGTGCGCCCGACGATCTCTGCCGGGGGCGCGCTGCGCGTCTTCACCGAACGGAACTCCAGCACGTCGACGCCGCAGATCTCGCGCCCGGATGCCTCGCGGGCGAGAAAGCGCGTCAGAGCCTCGACCTCAGGCGATTCAGGCATGGCCCCATCCTGCCATCGCCCGCCGACACAGGTAGGAGGTCACGCGTGTGCAGGCGGACGATGCGGAATCGGAGCCGGCTTGAGTGCACCCAGGCTGCGACACTGCTCGAGCATCTGCACCGCGGAGAGGAACAGCATATCCAGCGAGGTGAAGCGGCCCGTGCCGCAGCCGACGGAGACCCACACCGCTTCGTAGACGCCGTCGTCGTGGAGTTCCACATAGGCGACCAGACGCGATGCATCGCCGTGATCGACCGCTCGGTCCTGCAGCCGCCACGAGCGATCGGCGAGCGGCGTCAGGACCAGCTGGTGGATGTCCTCGCCCATCTTCGTCGCCCCGCCGTGCTCGCTCATGTGCTCACTCGTGCCGATCGGCCGGGAGCGGGCCGTACCACGGGTACTCGTGGCGACGACGGTCGGAGGCAGCCGCTGCGACGCCGCTGCGCGGCCGGGGCGTCATCGGGGGTGCGGTCCGCTCGGCCGCCCGCGCACCGTCGGGCGTCGACGCCTCTGATGCGGGTTTCTGCGCGACACCCTCGTCGGCGATGGAATCGGTCATCGTCAACCTCCTGTCACCCGAGGATGCTGCGTGCGCCCTCCCTGACAAAGGGGGTTGACAGTGCTGCGACGAATCGTCGGGTACTGCCGCGCTCCGCGCGCCGGCCGTCGCAACATCAGGCGGCCGGCCGCGAAAGCTCTGAGCGCGCCCGGCCCTGCGGCGGCGCACCATCGTCCGTCGCTTCGAGCAGGTGGAGCTCCTCGAGGTCGAGGATCAGGCCGCCGTTCGAACTCGCGGCCGTCGCCAGCCGGGCGAGGAGTGCATGGTCGATCGCGGGCTCCTCGGGACTGTCGAAGACGAATCGCAGCGGAATGGCCGGCTGCAGCCACACCGAGGAGCGGCCGCTCCCGTCGGGGTGACGCCAGGTCAGCATGAAGCTCTCATTGCGGCGGAGCTTCGTCGCCACGACGATTTTGACGTGTGCGAGGAGATGTTCCGGCATGTGGACCGGATCGCCCTCGGCACCGTAGATCAGTTCAGCCATGGTGCTGTTCCTTCCGAAGGCCTGCTCTCGATGATAGTTCGTCATCGAACTATTCGGTCATGAAAGTTTTCGCGCCAAGTGTTTCACTCACGAGAATTTCATGGTCCAATAGAGCCTCTGGGCAGGAGAGGGGTCCGATCGTGGTCGATCACACCGCGTCATCCGCATCGCAGGAGAGCAGCCGACCTGATGTCGCCGGCATCCTCGAGCATCTGCGTCTGGCCGAGGCGAAGCTCAATCGCCAGCGCGAGCAGCAGAGCGGAATGAGCGAGACCGATCGCGCGGCGATGCGGTACCTGCTCGAGCGCGACGACTCCGAGGAGGTGACCCCGGGCAGGATCGCGCGGGCACTGCATCTGTCCCCCGCCTCGGGCACCGCACTCATCGACCGTCTGGTGGCGCGCGGACTCGTGGTCGTGCAAGGCCACCCGCACGACCGCCGCAAGAAGCTCGTGCGTCCGCTCGACGGCGACATCGACCTCGACCACCTGGACCCGCTCACGATGCGGCTGCGCTCCATTGCCGCGAAACTCACGTCCGGCGACGCGCGGATCGTCGCCACGTTCCTGGAGGACGTGCTCGCCAGCGTCACCCACGCCACGGCGCCTTCGCACTGAACGGCGCGTCCGATGGCTGTCGACCACGCGCGCCGCAGAGGCGTCGAGTGCCGCCCCACCGGACCGGCCGAGCGTCGATCGTAGGCTGAGACCGATGCGCGAGTTTCTCCGAGGAGTGGCCCTGCTGGGCCGAGGCTTCGCCACCTGGCGGCGCCGCCCCGGCCTCATGGTGTGGGGACTGCTGCCTGCGGCGATCGTCGGCGTCCTGTTCCTCGCAGGGCTGATCGCCCTCAGCGCGTCGCTGCCCGGCCTCACCGACGCGATGACGCCGTTCGCCGACGGCTGGCCGAGCCTGTGGGCGACGGTCTTCCGCATCGCCGTCGGCACGGCACTGCTGGGGGCGGCACTCGTGCTGGTCGTCGTCACATTCACCGCTGTGACGCTGCTCGTGGGCGATCCCTTCTACGAGCGTATCTGGAGAGCCGTGGAGACGGATGCCGGCGCCGCCCCGCCCGATACCCGTTACGGCTTCTGGCAGTCGGTCGCCGACGGGCTGTCGCTCATCGGACGCGGGCTGGGGGTCGCACTGCTCGCCGCGCTCATCGGCCTCGTGCCCGTCGTCGGCGGAGCGCTGAGTGCCGTGTTCGGTGTGACCTTCACCGGCTGGCTGGTGGCGGATGAGCTGACATCGCGGGCTCTCACCGCGCGCGGCATGACCCGGACCGCGCGCCGGCAGCTGATGCGCGGGCACCGCGCTCGCGTGCTCGGATTCGGCGTGGCGACGCAGCTCACGTTCCTGGTGCCGCTCGGAGCCGTGGCCACGATGCCGGCCGCCGTGGCAGGTGCGACGCTGCTGGCGCGATCGATGGTCGACGCGAACCCCCGGCCGGTCCGGCAGCCGCGCGACCCGGATCGCGAGCTCGGTATGCGCGCCGGCTGATCCGGATCCGAACGCACGGGGGCCGCCGGTCCACAGTCGTCACCCATCAGCCCGGTGCTAGCTTGGCTGCGCACGACGAGCGGAGGACCACGTGGGCGAGGACCCTGATCTCGGGCTCGTGCTCGGCGGTGGCGGCGCCTTCGGCGCCGCACACGTGGGCGTCCTGCAGGTCCTGGCGGAGCGGGGCATCCGACCGGGGATCGTGACGGGGACGAGTTCGGGCGCCCTGGTCGGCGCGGCCTACGGCGCCGGCGTGGAGCTCGGAGCCCTGGACCGCGCCGCACGCGGCTTTCGCTGGAGTGCCATCGCACGGTGGTCGCTCGCTCCCCGATGGGGACTGCTCGACACGACTCCCATCATCGACGCCGTCTCGCGCACGCTCGGCGAGGACCCGCTCATCGAGGACCTGCCGCGTCGCTTCGCGGCGTTCGCCACGGATCTGCGCACGCGACGTGGCGTGATCCTCGACAGCGGCCCGCTCAGCCTCGCGCTCCGGGCGACGGTCGCCGTCCCCGGCCTGCTCCCGCCGGTCAGGCGAGGCCGCGAGCTGCTGGCCGACGGCGGGATGATCGACAACGTGCCGGTCGCGGCCGCCCGCACGCTCGGGGCATCCCGCGTCATCGTGGTGCGGCTGCACGCGAAGTGGGAGAACGTGCGCATGATGCGCACGGTCACCCGGACCGCCGATCTCGCAGCGGACCCGTCGATCGTCCTCGTGCAGCCGGAGATGGAGCGGATGGCCCAGTGGACGATGTCCGACGTGCCGCGCCTCATCGCCGAAGGACGCCGCGCCGCGACAGTGGCACTGGACGACGCGGAGCCGGACCGACGGAGCGTTGCGGCGTCAGAGGAGGGTTCGCCGGAGATCGGCTGAGTACCCGAACGCCGTGCGCGAGCCGCTCACATCCGCGCGTAGCGCGCACGCGCGAAGCAGAACAGGCCGTAGATGATCAGCCCCGCTGCGACCACCCAGAGGATCACCGCACCGAACGGCAGCTCGGCGAGCGTGTGGAGGGCACCATCCAGGCCGCCGGCCTTCTCGGGATCGTGCGTGAACGCCGCCACGACGAAGAGCACACCGGTCACGGCGACCGCGACGCCCTTCGCGACGTAGCCCACGACGCCGAACGTCACGATCCCCGTGCGGACGGCACCGGCAGGAAGATCCAGGTTCTTCTCGAAAGCCCGGGTGAATCCCCGGACGCCGAATGCGATGCCGATGGCCAGCACGATGAGTCCGATCAGCACGAGCAGGATCATTCCGCCGGTCGTCGCCATCAGCTGCGCGCTGAGGCTCTGCGACGACTCGGACGAGTCGGACTGGCCGCCCAGTGCGTACACGAGCGCGGTGAAGGCGATCGCCAGGTACACCACCGCGGTGCCGGCGAACTTCAGGCGGTGACCCCACTTCTTCTTGGCGTCGGCGTCCCGGGCGAGAAAGGCGTCCGCGATCTGCCACACGGCGAGCGCCACGAGTCCGATCACGATCAGCCAGAGCAGGACCACGCCGGCAGGAGAATCCCGGATGGTCTCCATCGCGCCACCCTGGTCCGCTTCGCCGCCACCGCCCATCGCCACCGAGATCGCGATGACGCCGATCACGATGTGCAGCACACCGAGCACGACGTAACCTATGCGCGCCATGGTGCGGAAGGCGGGCGATTCCGTCGCGGTACGCGCCGCGTTCTTGGCAGTGGTCATAGCGGAAGCGTAACCACGTGACCGCACCCGCCGGTGGGGGTTGAAATCGAGCAGGATCCAGGCATCAGACGGCCTCGGGCGAGGAGGGCGTCGCCCTGCGTATCCGATAGGCCTGGACAGCGCTCCACACCAGCGTCGCCACCGCGACGCCCTCCAGCATCCCGGCGACGACGTCGCTCAACCAGTGCGCGTGCAGATACGTGCGGCTCCACATCATGTAGAGCACCCAGAGACCGCCGGCGAGCCACACGTACCAGCGCCGCAGCAGCAGCCCGAGAGTGACCGCCATGGTCGTCGCGACAGCGGTATGACCGGAGGGGAATGACGTGGCGACACTCTCGGCGAGGGAGTCCTCGGGCCGCACCCGGGCGATCACAGCGGCCATCGGCGCGCCGATCGCGACGACGACGATGATGGCGCTCGCCAGGGTCACGGCATCCCATCGGCGCCTCTTCCAGAGGAAGACCGCCACGAGCAGGATGCCGATCACGATCATTCCGAGTGTGCCGCCCACGATCGCGGGCACCCATGCCGCGATGATGCCGACCTCGCCGAGCGTGGCCACCATGAGGTCGTGCCACCAGAGGTCTGCGGGGAGCGGTTCGTGCCCGCCGAGCGCCACCGCGAAGCGCAGCACCACGAAGGCGACGGTCGCGACCACGCCCACGACGAGGACGACGGCCCGATGAGGTTCCGGATGCGGAAGCGGCTCGACGGACGCGGCCGTGTGGAGCCCCGCCGTCCCGGGACCTTCGTCTTCACTCACCCGCCCATTGTGGGCGCCCGGCGTGACTTCGCCGTCGCTCTTGCCCGCGCTCGCCTGTCGGTGTAGCGCGCGGGCGGGCCCATTGACGCCGATCACCGCCCCTGCTCTGATGAGCCCATGGAGGGGATCGTCGACGTCGACTATCTGGTGGTCGGCGCGGGCGCGATGGGCATGGCGTTCGTCGACGCGCTCACCGCTCACGCCGACGTCTCGGTCGCGATCGTCGACCGCCGTCACGGCCCGGGCGGCCACTGGCTCGACGCGTACGGATTCGTCCGGCTGCACCAGGCCTCCGCGTTCTACGGCGTCGCCTCGACGCTGCTGGGCGGTGGTCGTGTGCAGTCCGACGGCCCCGAACGCGGGCTGCACGAACGAGCGCGCGCCGCCGAAGTCACGGAGTACTACGCGCGCGTCCTGTCCCGCCTCGTCGCGAACGGGCAGGTCGTGTTCCATGGACGCTCCGAGTACCTGGGCGACCGCCGGTTCGCGTCGCTGCTGAGCGGGAGGCGCTTCCGTGCACCGCGAGCGCGGGTGGTGGATGCCGCATACCTGTCGCCCGACATCCCCTCCCTCACTCCCCCGCCCTTTGCCGTCGGCGACGGGGCCCGCGTCATCGCCGTGAACGACCTTGTCCGCATCGGCCACGCCCCCTCGCACTACGTCATCGTCGGAGCGGGCAAGACCGCGACCGACACATGCGTGTGGCTGTTGGAGAACGGCGTCTCACCGAGCGGCATCACGTGGGTGCGGCCGCGCGATCCGTGGCTGCTCAACCGTGCGGTGGTGCAGCCGGATCCCGCCGTCTTCCTGGGCATGGCCGCCGACACGATGGCCGCGGCAGCGGCTGCCGCCAGCCCCGACGACGTCTTCCTGCGGATGGAGGATGCCGGCATCATGCTGCGCATCGACCCCACGACCACGCCGACGATGGCCAAGACCCCCACCCTTGCGAGGTGGGAGCTCGACCTCGTCCGGACGATCGACGACGTCGTCCGCCGTGGTCACCTGCGCGCGGTAGAACCCGGACGCCTGCGGTTCGCCGACGGGGATGTGCGGATCCCTGCCGACACGCTGATCGTGCACTGTGCGGCCGAGGGTCTCAAATATCCGGGGCTTCGGCCGATCTGGACCCCGGAGGCGATCACCCCGCAGCCCGTGCGGGTCGGGTTCCCGTGCTTCGGAGCCGCGCTCGCCGGCTACGTCGAGGCCACGCGCGACGACGATGCGGACAAGAACCGCGTGTGCCGGCCGTCGCCCTATGCGAACACTCCGTCGGACTGGACGACCATGCAGGTGATCGGCGGCGACGCGTCGCTCGCGATGACCGGAGAGACCGATCTGAGGGAATGGTCGAACGAGACCACGCTCAACCCCGCCCGCATCCCTGCCGACCTTGCCGGGGACCCCGCCGTCGTCGCGGCGCGCGATCGGCTGAAGCAGAACATCGCCGCCGGGAGGGCACGTCTCGCGGCGCTCGCGGACGCCGCCGGGTGACCCCTCCGCGGTGTGGTCAGTCGAAGACCGGCGTCTGGAAGCGCCGCTCGTAGCGGCGGATGCACTGCGTGTCGCGCGCGAACTGGAACGCCGCCACGCATTCCGGATCGGTGCGGGAGGCGATGCGGTAGGCCTCGTATTCCGCCATCGACGGGAACGTGAACAGCGCGAAGGCCTCGTCACTGTCGCCCTCGCTCGGCATGAAGTAGCCGTGGTGGGTACCGCCGAGCCTGTTGACCAGCCGGATCCACTCCCGGCCGTACTGCGTGAACTCCTCGAGCTTTTCGGGGTCGATCTCATAGCGCAGGTGGATCGTGATCATGGGGCTCCGTTCATCGGTCGAGCCGGCGAGGCTGCGGCCGGCTCGACTTCGATTGTGACGGACCTCCGCCGTGTCACCTGGCGCATCCACGACGTCGGCCGGGCGGCTGGCCGGATCAGGTGCACGTTTGGCAGCGCGCCGACGCCTGCCCGGCGGCGGGCCGGATGCCGGCACGCCCGTATCCTGAAGGCGCAGGCAACGGAAGGCTCGCTGTGAACATCACTCTCCTGGAACGGTTCGTCACCGCCGTCGCCGAAGACCTGCATTTCCCGCGCGCGGCCGAGGCGCTCGGCATCCCGCTCGCGTCGCTGTATTCGTCGATCGACAAGCTCGAGGCCGAGGTGGGGCACCCCCTCATCACCCGCAGCAAGCCGCAGTGGACGCTGACCCCGGCGGGAGCGCTGCTCCTCGAGGAGGCGAAGCGTCGGATCGCCGAAGCGCCCGCCGCCGCGCCGAAGCCGAAGGTGCCCGCGGGCGGCAAGGCCAAGGCGTCGAAGGGCAAGGGCCGCGCCCCCGCGGTGAAGGGGCAGCCCAAGCCGTTCAAGAAGCGTCAGGGCCGCTAGACCGGCCGCTCCACGCCCCGACCGGCACCCGCAGAGCGACCTGCGCGGCCGCACCCACCGCTGAGCGGTTCAGTCCCAGTCGAGATAGTCCTCGATGGGCCACGCGGTCGCACCGACGTGGGTGACCGGGAACAGGTGACCGGCTCCCTCGACGCGCGCGACGCTCACCCGGTCGGGCGCGGACGCCTGCAGCTGTTCGCCGTTCGACGGAGGGGTCATCCGGTCGTCGGCGCCCTGCACGACCAGCACCGGCACGGCCGGCGCGAGCGAGGACCACTCGAGGTCCGGCGTCGCCTCCAGTGCCGCCCGCTGCATCGACTCGACCGCAGCGTCGCGAGCCTGCGCGGGGATCTCCGAGACATCGGACCCCAGCTCGTCGGTTGCCACCGCGCCCTCGACTCCCAGAAGGAGCACGCCGTTGACGCGTCCCGGGTGATCGAGCGACACCTGGCGCGCGACGGAGCCGCCGAACGCGTGGCCGCCGACCCAGGCGCTCGCCAGCCCGAGGTGCTCCATCACGTCGACCACGTCCTGCGCCAGGTCGTGCATCGAGACCGCCTGGTCAGCGGCGGCACGCGGATGGCGCGGACCGACGCGGACGACGTGGAAGTCCTCCTCGGCCAGGGCGTGCGTCAGCGGACCGAGGTAGCTGATGTTCAGCCCGCGCCCGGGGATGAGGACGAGCGCCGGGCCGTCGGCTCGTTCGTCGACATAGGGGATCGCGCGGCCGTCGGGCTCGAAGATCTGGGTTTCAGCCAAGGTTCGTGGGTCCTCTCGCGTGCAGGAGTGTGGGAAGTCGCCCGCATCCGGTCGGACGCGGGCGGACGTTCAGACGTTGAAGCGGAACTCGACGACGTCGCCGTCCTGCATGACGTAGTCCTTGCCCTCGAGACGCGCCTTGCCCTTCGCGCGCGCCTCGACGACGGATCCGGTCGCCACGAGATCGTCGAACGAGATGACCTCGGCCTTGATGAAGCCCTTCTCGAAGTCGGTGTGGATGACACCGGCCGCCTGCGGGGCCTTCCAGCCCTTGCCGATCGTCCAGGCACGGGCCTCTTTCGGACCTGCGGTCAGATACGTCTGCAGCCCGAGCGTGTCGAAGCCGATGCGCGCCAGCTGGTTGAGCCCGGACTCCTCCTGACCGGTGGACGCCAGCAGCTCGGCCGCGTCGTCGGGGTCGAGGTCGATCAGCTCGGACTCGATCTTCGCGTCGAGGAACACGGCGTGCGCCGGCGCGACGAGAGCCTCGAGCTCGGCCTTGCGGGCGGCATCCGTCAGCACCGCCTCATCGACGTTGAAGACGAAGATGAACGGCTTCGCCGTCAGCAGCCCGAGCTCCTTGATCGGCGCGAGGTCGATGCCCGACGCCGACAGCAGCACGCCGCGCTCCAGGGCGTCCTTCGCCTCGACGGCGGTGGCGAGCACCGACGGGTCGAGCTTGCGCCCCTTGCCCTCCTTCTCGAAACGCGCGATCGCGCGGTCTAGCGTCTCGAGGTCCGCGAGCTGCAGTTCGGCGTTGATGGTCTCCATGTCGCTCTTCGGGTTCACCGCACCCTCGACGTGCACGACGTCGTCGTCGGCGAAACCGCGCACCACCTGGGCGATCGCGTCGGCCTCACGGATGTTCGCGAGGAACTTGTTGCCGAGCCCCTCGCCTTCCGAGGCACCGCGCACGATGCCGGCGATGTCGACGAAGGACACCGCCGCGGGCAGGATGCGCTCGGAGTGGAAGACCTCCGCCAGCTTGTCCAGTCGCGGGTCGGGCAGGTTGACGACGCCGATGTTGGGCTCGATCGTCGCGAACGGGTAGTTCGCCGCGAGCACCTGGTTCTTGGTGAGGGCGTTGAAGAGGGTCGACTTGCCGACATTCGGGAGACCGACGATTCCGATGGTGAGAGCCACGGGCATTCAGTCTACGTGGACGCGGTCCGCCGCCCGGTGCCGCCGCCGCGCGCGTGCAGCCGCGCCGGCGGAGGTCAGAGTGCGCATCCGCACACGGTAGCGCCGGGCTGCGGCCCGATGCGATCGATCAGTGACGGATGCCGCGGTACGCGCGCGTGACGTACGGCAGGTCGACGACCTCGGCGCCGGTGCCGTCCGTGATGCGCCGCTCGTCGAACAGCGTGCCCACGGCGGCGAGGATGGCGCGCCGGTCGGCATCGGACGCGGTGATGACGTAGCTCCGAGATGCCACCATGTCGAGCAGGGCCGCACGGGTGAGCGACCGGGTCCAGTGCCACGACCTCGCCTCCAGCCCCGGGAACGGCTCGGCGACCCGAGGACCGTCGCCCGACAGCATCTCCTCGGCGTGGCTGCCGTGCATCGCGGCGGTCAGCCGCGCGACCCACGGGTCGGACTCGTCGCGAATGTTCCACACGAGCCCCAGAACGCCGCCGCTGCGCAGCACCCGGCCGGCCTCGGCCGAGGCTCTGACCGGGTCGACCCAGTGCCACGCCTGTCCGAGCAGCAGGGCGTCGACGGACGCGTCGGGCAGCGGCATCCGCTCGCCCGACCCCACGAAGGTGGGAACGCCGTGCACGTGGGCGCGCAAGGCGGCGAGCATGTCGGGATCGGGATCCACCGCGACGACCTCGGCGCCGGCCTCCACGATCGTGCGGGTCAGCTTGCCCGTGCCCGCGCCGACGTCGGCCACGCGCAGCGCGCGACCGGGTTCGCGCACGGGCGCCAGCATCCAGTCCACCGCCTCGCGCGGGTAATCCGGCCTGCCCGACTCGTAGGCTCCGGCGGCGGATCCGAACGACAGCGACATCTCCTCGCGACTGGCCATGCTCCGACCCTACGACGGCGCCTTCGCGCGGCGCGCCTTCCGCCGCTGCGGCCGACGCCGGGTGAGTCTGGGGACGTGCCTCTGGATTTCACCGCGATCGACTTCGAGACGGCGAACTCCAGCAACGCCTCCGCGTGTGCGGTCGGCCTGGTACGGGTGCGCGACGGCCGCATCGTCGACAAGGCGGGCTGGCTCATCCGTCCGCCGGCCGGACACGACGTGTTCTTCGAGCTGAATGTGCGCATCCACGGCATCCAGCCCGAGGACGTCGCCGACGCCGCCACCTGGACCCAGCAGCTCGGCGACATCGTCGCCTTCGCCGGCGACGACATCCTCGTCGCCCACAACGCGGGCTTCGACATGGCCGTGCTCAAGCGGGCATGCGACGCGACGGGCGACGACTGCCCCGCCTACCGCTACGCGTGCAGCCTGCAGGTCGCACGCAAGGTCTACCAGCTCGAGTCCTATCGTCTGCCGTTCGTCGCCGCCGAGGCCGGCTTCGCCGACTTCCCGCATCACAACGCCACGGCCGACGCGCTCGCCTGCGCCCACGTGATGATCGACGCGGCGCAGCGCGTGGGCGCCGCCGACATCGAGGCGCTCACCCAGGCGGTCGGCGTGCGCGTGTCGCAGATCACGACCGCGGAGGCACCGGCCGTCTCCTTCGCCGTCGCCTGAGCGGCTGCCGGAACTCGGAGATCCGCCCGGACTCGGGCCTTCGGCACTCCCGCGTCCGATTCCGGGCAGATCCCCGAGATCGAGCGAGTGCGCGGAACGGATGTCGGAGGCATCCCCCACTCTGGAGACATGGACGCAGTCGTGATCGGTGTGGTGGTGATCGTCTCCCTTCTCGTGGGCGCCGTGGCGGGCTGGGCGGCGGGACTCGCCCGCGGCGCGGCGCGCACCGCTCGGGAGCAGTCCGGTCTCGCGGCGCAGCTCGCGGCGGCTGAGGCCGGGCGCCAGGGAGTGCAGGCGCAGCTCGATCACCAGCAGCTGCTGTACCGCGAGCTGGCCGGCCAGGCGCGCCACGATCAGGCCGCCCGAGAGGAGCGCGAGCGCCGCGAGCAGTCGGTGCTGCGCGCCCTCGCTCCGGTGCAGGAGACGCTCGCCGCGATGCACACGAAGGTCGACGATCTCGAGCGCGAGCGGCATCTGCAGTTCGGCACGCTCGCCGAGCAGCTGCGGCGCGCGCAGCAGTCGGACGAGGCGCTGCGCGCGACCACCGAGTCGCTGGCGAGCGCGCTGCGCTCCGGCAGCACACGCGGAGTCTGGGGCGAGACCCAGCTGCGACGCGTCGTCGAGGCCGCCGGTCTGACCCGCCACGTCGACTTCGATCTGCAGGCGTCGATCACGACGGATGCCGGAGCCGGCCGCCCTGACATGATCATCCGGCTGCCCGGGGACAAGGCCATCGCCGTCGACGCCAAGGTGCCGCTCGATGCGTTCCTCGAGGCGAGCACCATTCCACTGACCGCACAGGGCGCAGAGGCGGCCCGGCGCCGCACACTGCTCGACAAGCATGTGAAGGCCGTGCGTGCCCACGTCGACGCGCTCGCCCGCAAGGCCTACTGGGCGGGACTGTCTTCCAGTCCCGAGTTCGTGGTGTGCTTCCTTCCGAGCGAATCGCTGCTCGCTGCCGCGCTCGAAGAGGACGCCGCCCTGCTCGACTACGCCTTCGGCAAGCGGGTCGCCCTGGCGTCGCCGGTGAACCTCTGGGCGGTGCTGAAGACTGTGGCGTACACCTGGACCCAGCAGGACGTGTCGCAAGAGGCTCGGGCGCTCTTCGACCTCGGCAATCAGCTGTACGAGCGGCTCGGGTCGCTCGCCACGCACGCCGACGACCTGCGGCGCGCCATCGAGCGCACCGTCGACAGCTACAACCGCTTCGCCGGCTCTCTGGAGACACGTGTGCTCGTGAGCGCCCGCAAGTTCCCCGGCATCGACGCGACCAAGCTCGACGCGGTGAGCGAGCCGGCCGCGATCGACAAGAGCCCACGCCGCCTCACCGCACCGGAGCTGCTCGACGGGACGCTCACCGGCTTCGACGAGGAGCCACGGACGGCGACCGCCGAGCTCGGCGAGGTGCGCGCGCGCATCGCTGCGCCGAACGAGTGAGGCGCGGGCCGGCGCCGCCGTGCGCCGGCGGTGCGCCGGGCACGCGGTGGATGTCAGGCGCCGCCGGGAACGAAGCTCAGCAGCACGATGACCGCGGCGGAGACGCCGACGAAAGCGCCGACCATCCACCACGCACTGATCTCGTGGCCTTCATCACGCCGGACGCGCAACAGCACATCGGGGCGGCGGGCAGGATCGATCGCGTTGGCGATCACCGCATGCGCGCCCGTCTGGGGCGACGACGGATCGGCGGGCTGCGCAGACATCGTCAACTCCTCGCGTAGGAAACATCATCGTGTCCCCTTCGACACCACAGTCGATTCTGCCAGAGTCGATCGCGGAAGGCGGTCACGAAAGAGTCACATCCGCATCACGAGTCACATCAGACCCAGCGGTATCACCGTCAGCACGAATGCGCTCGTGCTGGAGCCACTTCGAAACCAGGTGCTCCGACGAGATGCGGCGAAGCGTGCCCGATGCCCCGCGGAGCACGACGCTCTCGGTGTAGACGTAGCCGCCCTCGCGGCGGACGCCCGCGACGAGTGCGCCATCGGTGACGCCGGTCGCCACGAAGATCGTGTTGTTCCCCTTCACCAGCTCATCGGCCTCGTAGACGTGTCCGTCGAGCCGCAGACCGGCGTCGATGCCGCGCTGCTTCTCGTCGTCATCGCGTGGCCAGAGCCGGCCCTGGATGTGGCCGCCGAGCGCCTTGATCGCACATGCGGTCACGATGCCCTCGGGGCTGCCGCCGACGCCGACGCACATGTCGGTGCGAGCGTTGTGGCGGGCGGCGTTGATGCCGCCGGCGACGTCGCCGTCGCTCATCAGCCGCGTGCCCGCGCCCGCCTCACGGATCTCCTCGATGAGACGGTCGTGCCGCGGGCGGTGCAGCACCGAGACCACCAGCTCGTCGACGGGCTTTCCGAGCGCCTTGGCGAGAAGCCGGATGTTCTCGCCGATGGGCAGGCGGATGTCGACGACGCCCACACCTGCGGGTCCGGTGACGAGCTTGTCCATGTAGAAGACGCTCGAGGCGTCGAGCATCGTGCCGTGGTCCGACACGGCGATCACCGAGAGCGCGTTGTTGCGCCCGGCAGCCGTCAGTGACGTCCCGTCGATGGGGTCCACCGCCACGTCCGCCTGCGGGCCGCGGCCGTTGCCCACTCGCTCCCCGTTGTAGAGCATCGGGGCTTCGTCCTTCTCGCCCTCGCCGATGACGATGGTGCCGTCGAAGTTGACGGTGGTGAAGAACGCCCGCATCGCGTCGACCGCGGCGCCGTCCGCAGCCTCCTTGGCGCCGCGGCCGATGAACGGCACCGCACGGATCGCTGCGGCTTCCGTTGCCCGCACCAGTTCGAGTGCGAGGTTGCGGTCGGGATGGAGGGGACTCATGTCCGCGGTCAGGCTCACCATGCGGTCAGCCTAGCCACGCCATCGCCCGATTCACCGGAATTTCACGCCGCGGCAAGTGAAGGAACGGCGATTCTTTCCGGAGGGGCAGGGACGTGGCTTTCCCACGACGGCCCGGGGCCGCAGCATCCGCCGGTCTTCCAGGCCTTCGGTAGAGTTTGCGGTGACGCTCGCAGGGACCGACGGCCTCAGCCGACACCATTCAGACCTGAGCCGACCACCCTTCACACCCGCGCAGATTGAGGAGCACTCATGCCCGTCGCCACTCCGGAACAGTACGCCGACATGCTGGACCGCGCGAAGGCCGGTGGCTTCGCGTATCCCGCCATCAACGCCGCCAGCTCCCAGTCGGTCAACGCCGTCCTGCAGGGCCTCACCGAGGCGGGTTCCGACGGCATCCTCCAGGTGACCACGGGCGGTGCCGACTACTTCGCCGGCCACACCGTGAAGGCCCGCGCGACCGGCGCTCTCGCCTTCGCCGCGTACGTGCACGAGGTCGCCAAGAGCTACCCGATCACCGTCGCGCTCCACACCGACCACTGCCCGAAGCCGGCGCTCGAGGACTTCGTGCTGCCGCTGATCAAGGCCTCCGAGCAGGTCGTCGCAGACGGCGGCAACCCGATCTTCCAGTCCCACATGTGGGACGGCTCGGCGGTGCCGCTCGATGAGAACATCCAGATCGCGAAGGAGATCCTTCCGCGCCTCAAGGCGATCAATGCGATCCTCGAGGTCGAGATCGGCGTCGTGGGCGGCGAGGAGGACGGCGTCCAGCACGAGGGTTCCAACGAGGCGCTCTACACCACCACGGCCGACGTGGCGAAGGCCGTCGAGGCCCTGGGGCTCGGCGACCAGGGCCGCTGGATCGCGGCGCTCACCTTCGGCAACGTTCACGGCGTCTACAAGCCGGGCAACGTGAAGCTGCGTCCCGAGCTCCTCGGCGAGATCCAGGAGGGCATCGCCGCACAGTTCGGCACCGGCCCCAAGCCGCTCGACCTCGTCTTCCACGGCGGCAGCGGCTCGACCGATCAGGAGATCGCGACGGCTGTCGCGAACGGCGTCGTGAAGATGAACATCGACACCGACACGCAGTACGCCTTCACGCGCTCCGTCGCCGGCTTCATGTTCAAGAACTACGACGGCGTGCTCAAGGTCGACGGCGAGGTGGGCAACAAGAAGGCCTACGACCCGCGCGCCTGGGGCAAGATCGCCGAGTCGGCGATGGCCGCCCGCGTCGTCGAGGCCACGAAGCAGCTCGGCTCCGCCGGCAAGAGCCTGGCCGCGTAACACCTGCCGTCGGGCGAATTCGCCCAGCGGGCATCGGATGCCTCGGCACCGGCCCTCCCCAGGGCTCGGCGCCGGGGCATCCGTCGTCTCACCGGATGCCGCTCACGCGAGCCGGCTCACTCGCCCGGCTCGCCGCGCAGCAGCACGCGCCCATCGGCGACCGCGCGCACCTCGATCGAGGCGATGTCGGAGCGATCCAGCGCGGTGCCCGCGTCCAAATGCGCGGTCGACCCGGGTCCGACGCGCCATGTGGAGAGCTCGCTGGTGGCGCCGTCGGTCGACGTGACGACGAGCACGTAGGGCCACTGCTCATCGCGCGCATAGGGATCGTCGCTGGGCGGATAGTCGCAGACCATCGCGATGCGCGTCCCCCACGCGACATCCGTCAGCTCCACCGTCGCGCTGAGCGGCACGTCGGTCACGGGCTGGAGCGCGACCACCTCCTCCGGCGCGGGTGCTGGGACGACCGAGGTCGTGACGGCGAACGCGACGACGAGGGCGAGCACGGCAGCCGCAGCGATCCCGCCGCCCCACGCCATCATCCGCCGGCGGCGCGCCTCACGGGTGCCGCGTGCCACCATCCGCGCGCGGGCCGCCGGATCGGGACCCGTCGCCCCCGGGGCGTCGAGCAGCGACTCGGCTCGCTCAACCGCCACGCGAGCCAGCAGCCCGAGCACCGGTGTCAGGTCGGCGATCGCGTCGCGGCAGAGACGGCAGTCGTCGAGGTGCGCTTCGTACAGCCGACGGTCGTCGGAGTCGAGCGCACGCACCACGTAGGCGGCATCCCACTCCGCGAAGCGGACGTGATCCGTGCTCATCGCGTCACCCCCTTCTCCTGCAGGGTGAGGCGAAGAGCGCGCAGTCCGTAGTGGAGGCGGGACTTGACGGTGCCCGGCGGAATGTCGAGCTCGTCCGCCATCTCGGCGACCGACTGCCCCCGGTAGTAGGCGCGCACCACGACGGTGCGATGCTCGGTCGTCAGGGCGGCCAGCGCCTCCTCGACGAGGATCGCCTCGAACAGCGCGTCGGTCGCATCCGGGGTGACGCGCTCGGGCACCTCGGCGACGCCGATCTCGCGGCGGCGCCGCGCGCTGCGCGCCTCGTCGATCACCAGATGGCGCGCCACCGTGAACATCCACGAGCGCGTGGTCGAGGGGTCCTGCTCCAGGATCCTCGGCGTCCGCCACGCCCGCAGCAGCGTCTCCTGCACGATGTCGTCGGCACCCGCACGATCGCCGGTCAGATGCACCACGTAGCGCCAGACCGGGGCAGCGTGGGCATCGTACAGAGCGGCCAGCCGTTCGGCATCGCGTCCGGCAGTGCTGTCACGACTCTCCACGCTGTCGTGCGGCATCCATCACCTCCCGCAGGAGACACGAGACGTGGCATCCGCAGGTTCAGGTGGACCGCCGTGCTCGTGCCGTCACCCCGAGTATGGACCCCGGGCACCGATCACGGGAGCCCCGAACGGGTGGCCGACGAATCAGCCGCCGACGCTCTCGACGAGCGCCTTCCACACGGTCGGGTCGCTCATCAGGGGCACGGCCATCAGCACGCCCGACACGAACGTGAACAGGATGCCGGCGCTCAGTGGGATCCACCACGTCAGCCGCCCGCGCCGAACGCTCCACCACGACACGGCGACCGTCGCGCACCAGCCGATCGTCAGCACCAGCACCGAGGCGATCGCCCATGCCCTGCCGCCGGAGGGGTCGCTGATCTGCGCATCCACTCCCATCACGGCGAGCATCGTCTCGGCGTACGCCCCGTAATCGAGGAAGGCGGGCACCGACGACACGACGTTCACCAGGCCGTACGCGAGGAGCGCGAACGTCGCGATGCGGTCCACGGGCCGCGTGCGCCGCTCGACGGGCGCCGCCGGCGCAGAGTCGGTCGGGCCGGGAGCGTCCGTCATGACGGGGGTGACGGGCGTCTGCTCCAGCTGCCACGGCGCGGGCTCGCGGATGCGCGCGCGCTGCTCCTCCGGGGTGGCGTACTCGCCGAACTGCGGGCGTGCCGGCGACGGTTCAGCGCCGTGCGGCTCGGGCGGCGATGCCTCGGTCCCGGGCGCCTCAGGCGACGCGGCGCCCCGCGGCTGCGGGGGCGACGACGGGTCGCTCATGCACGGCTCCGGCCACCGAGGGCGCGGTCGTCGCGCTTGCCCGCGGCATCCGTCCGAAGCTCCTTGGGGAGGGAGAACTGCAGGTCCTCCTCGGCGGTGCGCACCTCTTCGACGTCGCGGTAGCCCGCGGCGGCGAGGTCGTCGAGCACCTGCTGCACGAGAACCTCGGGAACCGAAGCGCCGCTGGTGACGCCGACCGTCTCCACGCCGTCGAGCCACGCCTGCTCGACCTCGTCGGCGTAGTCGACACGGTAGGCGGCCTTGGCGCCGTACTCGAGCGCGACCTCCACGAGGCGGACACTGTTGGACGAGTTCGCCGAGCCCACGACGATCACGAGATCGGCGTCCTTCGCGACCTTCTTGATGGCGACCTGGCGGTTCTGCGTCGCGTAGCAGATGTCGTCCGACGGCGGATCCTGCAGCTGGGGGAACCGCGCGCGCAGACGCCGCACGGTCTCCATCGTCTCGTCGACCGACAGCGTCGTCTGGGAGAGCCACACGACCTTGGACGGGTCGCGCACCTCGATGGTGTCGGCCTCGTCGGGCGAGTTCACGATGGTGACGTGGTCGGGAGCCTCTCCGGCCGTCCCCTGGACCTCTTCGTGCCCCACGTGGCCGATGAGGAGGATCTCGTAGTCGTCGCGCGCGAAGCGCACGGCCTCGCGGTGGACCTTCGTGACGAGGGGGCAGGTCGCGTCGATGGCGCGGAGGCCGCGATCGGCTGCCGCATCGACGACCGCAGGCGACACCCCGTGCGCGCTGAAGACGACGTGGGCACCGGGCGGGACCTCGTCGACCTCCTCGACGAAGATCGCGCCGGCGGCCTCGAGCTCGGTGACGACGTGGATGTTGTGCACGATCTGCTTGCGCACGTACACGGGGGCGCCGAAGCGCTCCAGCGCCTTCTCGACGGCGATGACGGCGCGGTCCACGCCGGCGCAATAGCCGCGCGGCGATGCCAGGAGCACGCGCTTGTGTCCGGACCCGGCGATATCCTGAAGCGGTTCGCGCCGCCGTGGGATGCGCGGGACGGGCATGCTCACAGGGGCCGGACTCGTTCGGGTCTGCCCCACGGTGCTGATGCTCACCCCTCGAGTCTACGGGCGGGCTCCTGAGCGAGGCCTCCGTGGCACAGCTCGCGACACCTGCACGTGCGCCGGCGGAACGCCGGGCGCCCGAGCACGAAAGGACCGCATGACGACCTTCCAGCCCGCCACCGTCCCCGGCGAGCCGCCGCCCCCCGACTCCGTGCCGCCGCGGGACTCCAGCTCGCAGGCGCCGACCTCGGTGGCGCGGCTCAACGACACGATCCGAGGATTCGTCCAGACGTGGGGCTCGGTATGGGTCGAGGGCGAGATCACGGGGTGGAACCAGCGCGGCGGGAATGTCTTCGGGCGTCTGAAAGACCTCGTCACCGATGCGACGATCTCGTTCCGCATCTGGTCGTCGACACGGGATCGGCTCCCCGGCGACCTCAAGGTGGGCGACCACGTGATCGCCTGCGTGAAGGCCGACTACTTCGTCAAGAACGGCGACTTCGGCTTCGGCGTCTCGGCCATGCGCCATGTCGGCCTTGGCGATCAGCTCGAACGCCTCGAGAGGCTGCGGGTGCAGCTGCGGTCGGAAGGGCTGTTCGACCCGGCCCGCAAGAAGACCCTGCCGTTCCTTCCGCACCTCATCGGTCTCATCACGGGCGAGAACTCGGATGCTGAGAAGGACGTCCACCGCAACGCCGAGCTGCGCTGGCCCCAGGTGCGCTTCCAGACGAAGTACGCCGCCGTCCAGGGCGACCGCTGCGTCCCCGAGACGATCGCGGCGCTGAAGGCGCTGGATGCGGCCCCCGACGTCGACGTCATCGTCATCGCGCGCGGCGGCGGCGATCCCCAGACATTGCTCGGGTTCAGCGACGAGCGCCTGCTGCGGGCGGTGGCCGCGGCATCCACTCCCGTCGTCAGCGCCATCGGCCACGAGAACGACCATCCCCTGCTCGACGACGTGGCGGACCTCCGGGCCTCGACGCCGACGGATGCCGCCAAGCGCATCGTGCCGGATGTCGCGGAGCAGCGTGCGATCGTCGGACAGCTGCGCTCCCGCATGAACATGCGACTCACGCAGCGGATCTCGCACGACATCGCGCAGCTGGAGCAGCTCAGATCCCGACCGGTGCTGCGCGCCCCGGAGACCCTCCTCACCACGCGGGCGCACGAGGTCGAGGTGCTCGCCTCACGGGGGCGCGATCGGGTGGACCGCTCGCTCCAGCTGCACGAGCGCCGCACCGCCGAGCTGCGCGCCACGCTGCGGGCGCTGTCGCCCGCGTCCACCCTGGCCCGCGGCTACGCCATCGCGCACCTGACCGACGGCGTCATCGTGCGGGATGCCGCGCAGGCTCCGGCATCCACCGCCGTCGTCGTCACGGTCGGTCGCGGGTCGTTCGCGGCGCACTCGGATGGGGAGATCGCCGAACAGCTGTCGGCGGGCACCGATCCCGCCGCCGAGGACGTGACGGAGCCCGACCCGGCGGGGCACGGCGCGCGCTCGGCCGCGAACTAAGATGGAGGCCATGACTGAGAAGAGCGGCGCCCCCGAGGACGTCGCGACCCTCTCTTTCGAGCAGGCACGCGATGAACTGGTGCGTGTCGTCGCCGAGCTGGAACAGGGCGCCCCGACTCTCGAGCACTCCCTGGCCCTGTGGGAGCGCGGCGAGGCCCTCGCCGCTCGCTGCGAGGAGTGGCTGCTGGGCGCCAAGCGCCGGCTGGAGGCCGCACGGGCGACCGTGGAGCGCACCGGCGCGGAGGAGGCCCGATGACGCGCAGGCCCCGCATCGTCGCCGAGCTCGGCCGCCCGGAGACCCCGCAGGAGACGGCCGACCGCAAGGCGGAGTCGTCCCGGGTCTACCGCTCGAGCCAGAACGTGCGCAACCTCATCGCGGCACTGCTCGCCACGCTCGCGGTCGTCGTGGTCGTGATCGTCGCCGTTCCGCGCGGCACTCCCCCCGCACGCGAGCCGATCGACGTCGCCGCGGTCGCAGCGGACATCTCCGCATCGGAGGACCGCACCGTCATCACGCCCGAGCTGTCCGACGACTGGGTGGTGAACAGCGCCCGCATCGAGGGCAACGGCCCGGTGCGCGCCTTCACGGTCGTCTACGCCCCCGCCGGAGAGGACGAGCGCGGCTTCCTCCGCGTGGCCCAGGGCTTCGACGCCGACGAGTCGTGGGCGGCGCGCGTGCTCTCGGGCTCCGCTCCTCAGGACACCCTGACCGTCGACGGCATCACGTGGGACCGCTACGAACTCGACCCCGAGCGCACCGGGAACATCTCGGTCGCCCTCGCCACCGACGCCGGCACCGACGCCGTGCTCATCTACGGCGCAGCCGGCGAGAAGGCGCTGGAAGAGACGGCGCGCTCCGTCGCCGATCAGATCACCGCATTGCGCGAGGAGGCCGAGTGACCGACCAGCCGACGCCCGTGAAGGCCTGGCAGGAGATGCAGCGCGGCAACGCGCGCTTCGTCGCCGGGGAGCCGCGGCATCCCCGTCAGGACGTCGACACCCGTCATGAGCTCGCAGAAGGGCAGCGCCCCCGCGCGGCCCTGTTCGGCTGCGCCGATTCGCGCCTCGCCGCGGAGATCATCTTCGACAAGGGCCTCGGCGACCTGTTCGTCGTGCGCAACGCGGGCCAGGTCATCTCCGACTCGGTCGTGGGCAGTCTCGAGTACGCCGTCGCCGTGCTGGAGGTGCCGCTCATCGTGGTCCTCGGCCACGACGCCTGCGGCGCCGTGCGGGCCGCGATCGACATCACCGACCCCGAGGCCGACCCGCTCCCGCCGCACATCTGGCGCCTCATCTCCCCCATCGTTCCGGCCGTGCGCCGGGTGCAGCGCGCCTCCGCGGTGGACGGTGTCTACCCCGCCGAGATCGACGCCGACGAGGTCGGCCGCGAGCATCTGCGCGACACCGTGGGCGAGCTGCTGCACGCCTCCGAGCTCATCAGCACCGCCGTCGCCGAGGGTCGTCTCGCGATCGTCGGCGCGAACTACCGCCTCGCCGAGGGCACGGCTGTCCCCGACGTGATGGTCGGAATCCCCGACCAGGCCTGAACCGGTTTCCCCCACCCCGTACCGACACGTGAGGAACAACGACGTGACCGACACCGAGTACCGCATCGAGCACGACACCATGGGCGAGGTGCGAGTTCCCAAGAACGCGCTCTACGCCGCCCAGACGCAGCGCGCCGTCGAGAACTTCCCGATCTCGGGCGACCGGCTCGAGCCCGCGCAGATCGTCGCGCTGGCACGCATCAAGAAGGCCGCGGCCCTCGCGAACAAGGAGCTCGGCACGCTCGATGGCGCCATCGCCGATGCCATCGCCGGGGCCGCCGATCGCATCATCGCCGGCGAGTTCGCCGACCAGTTCCCGATCGACGTCTATCAGACCGGCAGCGGCACGTCGTCGAACATGAACATGAACGAGGTGCTGGCCACCCTCGCGACGCACGCGCTCGGCGCCACCGTGCACCCGAACGACCACGTCAACGCGTCGCAGTCCTCCAATGACGTCTTCCCGACCTCCGTGCACATCGCCGTGACGCAGGAGCTGATCGACGATCTGATCCCGGCGCTCGACCACCTGGCGGTCGCGCTGGAGACCAAGGCCGACCTGTGGAAGACCGTGGTCAAGTCGGGCCGCACGCACCTCATGGACGCGACGCCCGTCACCCTCGGTCAGGAGTTCGGCGGGTACGCACGCCAGATCCGCCTCGGCATCGAGCGGGTGCAGGCGGTGCTCCCCCGCGTCGCGGAGGTGCCTCTCGGCGGCACCGCCGTGGGCACCGGCATCAACACCCCCCTCGGATTCCCGCAGCGCGTCATCGAGATCATCGTCGCCGACACCGAGCTGCCGATCACGGAGGCCAGGGACCACTTCGAAGCTCAGGCCAACCGGGACGCGCTGGTCGAGGCATCCGGCGCCCTGCGCACCATCGCGGTGTCGCTGACGAAGATCAACAACGACCTGCGCTGGATGGGCTCCGGCCCGAACACCGGCCTCGGCGAGCTGCACATCCCCGACCTGCAGCCCGGTTCGTCGATCATGCCCGGCAAGGTCAACCCGGTGATCCCCGAGGCCACGCTCATGGTGTGCGCCCGGGTGATCGGCAACGACGCGACGGTCGCGTGGGCGGGAGCGTCCGGCGCCTTCGAGCTCAACGTCGCCATCCCGATCATGGGCAGCGCGGTGCTGGAGTCCATCGAGCTGTTGGCCAACACCTCGCGCGTGCTCGCCGACAAGACGATCGACGGCCTCGAGGCGAACGTCGAGCGCGCCGCCGCCTATGCCGGGATGTCGCCCTCCATCGTCACGCCGCTCAACAAGCTCATCGGGTACGAGGCGGCGGCCAAGATCGCCAAGCACTCCGTCGCGAAGGGCATCACGGTGCGTGAGGCCGTGGTCGACCTGGGCTATGTGGAGCGCGGAGAGCTCACCCTCGAGCAGCTGGACGAGAAGCTGGACCTCCTTTCGATGACGCACCCGGGCTGATCCGCCCCCCCATGCCGCTGCGTCTCCATCGGCGGGATAATCGGCGCATGGCCCGAACGCCCCGCCCGGTCCCCGCGCGCGTCAGGATCCTTGCTGCGATCCTCGCCGTCGCGTGCGTCGGCTTGGCGATCGTGGGCAGCGTGACGTTCCTCGTGCAGCGGGAGCAGGCCCTGAACGGGGTGGACCAGCGGTTGAAAGCACAGGTCGAATCGCTGGAAGGGGTGTCAGCCGATGCCGCCGCGGGCGCGACGCAGGCCGCGCCCGCGGCGACCGACGTGCTCGACAGGGACGACTTCCGGTCCGTCGACGACTATCTCAACGCGGTCGTCGCACGCCTGGTGCCGGGTCGCAACGAGGCTTCGCTGGCGCTGATCGACGGCGCACCGCGCTGGGTGCCTGCGACTCTCTCCGGGTTCGACATCTCGAAGAACAGCCAGCTCATCGACCGCGTGGTCGCCGAGACCGCGGACGGCAGTACGCGAAGAGGTACCGCGGTGACCGACCAGGGATCGCTGCGCTACATCGCGATCCCCGTGCACATGGACGGCGATCCGGAGCAGGGCCTGTACGTGCGTGCCGTCAACCTCGGCGAGGAGCTGCGTCCCGTCACCTTCGCCATGACGACCTACGTGATAGCCGCACTCGCCGTGCTGGCCGCGATCGGCATCGTCGGCTGGTTCGTGACGGGGCGACTGCTGTCCCCGATCCGCCACCTCCGCGAGACGGCGGACGCCATCTCCATCAGCGATCTCTCACGGCGCCTCGAGCCGCACGGCAACGACGATATCTCCGATCTCTCGCGCACCGTCAACTCGATGCTCGATCGCCTGGAGGACTCCGTCGACGGGCAGCGCCAGCTCCTGGACGACGTGCGCCACGAGCTGAAGACGCCCATCACGATCGTGCGCGGGCATCTCGAGCTGATGAACCCGCAGGATGCCGCGGACGTGGCGTCCGCGCGCGACATCGGCATCGCCGAGCTCGACCGTCTGACCCGGCTCGTCGAGGACATCGATCTGCTCGCCACCGCGGAGGCCGATTCGAGCACCCTGGCCGCCGTCGATCTCGCCTCGTTGACCGCCCGCGTCGGTGAACTCGTCGCGGTGATCCCCGGGCACTCCTGGACGACCGAGGCCGTCGCCGACGGCGAGACCATCGGCGATCAGGACCGTCTGCTGCAGGCTTGGCTCCAACTCGCCGACAACGCTGCGAAGTACACGCCGGCGGGAGCTCCGATCGAGATCGGCAGCGCGCGCGACATCGAGGGCGCTCGGCTCTGGGTGCGCGATCATGGGCCCGGCATCCCGCTCGACGAACGCACCCGGATCTTCCGCCGCTTCGATCGTGCACACGTCAAGCGGTCGGTCGGCGGGTCCGGACTGGGCCTCGCCATCGTCGATGCGATCGCGAAGGGCCACGGTGGCCATTGCGTGGTCACCGACACGCCCGGCGGCGGCGCGACGTTCACCATCCATCTGCCTCCGACCGGCGCCGAGCTGCCGATGCCGGTGCGAGCCGGGGATGTCGTGCTGCAACGAGAGGCCGCCGGATGACCAGGATCCTGATCGTCGAGGATGAGCCGCGGATCGCCGCCTTCGTCAGCCGCGGGCTGGAGTCAGCGGGTTACGAGACGCTCGTGGTCGAAGACGGCCCCGAGGGACTCGAGGCCGCGCTGCGCGGCGACGCCGACCTGGTGCTGCTGGACGTGGGCCTGCCCACGATGGATGGATTCGAACTGCTGCGCGAGCTGCGGGCCCGTGGTTCGGCCGTACCGGTCATCATGCTGACGGCGCGCTCCAGCACGCGCGATACCGTGACGGGCCTGGATGCCGGCGCGAACGACTACGTGCCCAAGCCGTTCACGTTCGAAGAGCTTCTGGCACGCGTCCGCTCCCGCCTGCGCGAGAGCGTTCCGCAGCCCGGCGTATCGATCTCGCACGGCGACGTCGCGCTCGACATCCTCGCGCGGCGCGCGAGCGTCGCGGGGCGGGAGATCGACCTGTCTGCTCGCGAGTTCGCCCTCGCCGAGCAGTTCCTCCGCAACCCCGGGCGCGTCCTCAGCCGGGAGCAGCTGCTGAGCCGGGTATGGGGGCTCGACTTCGATCCCGGTTCCAACGTGGTCGACGTGTACGTACGCTATCTGCGCGGAAAGCTCGGCCCGGACCACATCGTCACGGTGCGCGGCGCGGGCTACCGCTGGGAGTGAGGCCGGAGCGCCTGCACGAGGCCCGAATCGCCGCAGCCGCATCCGCATCCCGCCCCGCTGGGTGACCCGCTCTTGCGGCGCACGAAGAAGCCCCCGGTGCTGGGGGACACCGGGGGCTGTGAAAGGCCGGACTGGGGAATCCGACCGTAATCAGTCGCGCTTGTCTGGGGAATTGCGCGACTGGTCTTTCTTCGCATCGTGACCGGCGCCATTGCCGTTCCCGACGTTCGAGCCCGCATGCGCGGGACGCCTATCGTTGTGCGCCGGCTCGGTGCCCGCCGTGCTCTTCTGTTCGTCGGACCCCGAGGCGCCCAGGCGCCGGTGGGTGTCGGAGTCGTTGCGCTCGGCCGTGCCATCGGCGCTCGGCGCGTGTGCGGCCATCTCGCGGTCGAGTCGCGACAGGAGCGCATCGATCCGCGCGGCGTTCCAGCCGTGTGCGAGTGCCCACGTGCGAAGCCCCTCCCACGATCCGGCGGCCTTCGCGGCGGCGATGGCCGGCTCGAGGTCTGCAGGAATGGTGGGCGCTGCCACGTCCGGCGCGGGTTGTGCCGCCGGGGGCACCGCCGGCGTGGCCGGAATCCGTGCCTCCTGCGAGCCGCTCGAGGTATCGACCACCAGCGGAGCGGGCGCCTCCACCACTTCGGCATCGACCGCGGCCTGCGCTTCGGAAGTGGCGGTCGGGGTCGGGCGAGGGCTGGCGGAGGGCGCCGGGGCGGAGGGAACGACCACCCGCTCGGACGCCAGGCTCGTACCGCGCGAATCGGCGAGCGCCATGGTGCTCGTCAGCGCGACGGCGGTCACGACGGCGATGCTCGCAACCACGGCGGTGACGCCGCCGATCACGAGTCCCGTGCGTGCTTCCACGTCTAGCCTGCCTCCCCGGTGCGCGGAACGTTTCCCCTCACTCCATGGTGACAGACAGACCGCGCCGGAGGCGCCACTGGCGATGAGACTCTTCTCATGCTCTGCACGGCGCGGCGGGCCGGG
>NZ_JAMXMB010000002.1 GCF_024055635.1 Microbacterium yannicii | reverse complement strand
CGCACCCGCCGACGCGTTGGCCAGCGTCACCGAGATCACCGCCGTCGCCGGATCCACATTCGTCGCGTCCGCAGCCGGCGACTTCGCCGTCACCGCGGGAACGGTCGGCTTGAAGGTGACCTCCGCATCCACGAAGTATGCGGTCGCGTTCCACGATGCCGTGGGGAATCCGCCGTTGGCGCCGTAGAGGAATCGGCCGTTGTCCGTCGTGGGCGCGGAGATGTACCCCTTGGTCACTGGGTCGGCGAAATAACCTGGCGTCGCGGAGTAGCCGCCCTGCGGCGCGAAGTACGAGACGACATACGTGGCACCTGGCACGAGATCCACCGGCGTCGCGAGCTCAGCCCGCTGCCAGCCGGACGCCGACTCGCCGGTGAACTCCACCGTCGCAAGCTGCTCGCCCTGTGCATTCCAGAGATGGCCGACGTGAGTACCGGAGTTCTCGGTTGCCTTGTAGAAGCGGATCGCGGTCGCTTCTGCGGCGTATGCCACAGAGAACGCGGTGCCGACCTCCAGCGGAGCATCGGGAATCGTCTCGGTGGTCGGGGTCTCCGTGCCGAACAGGTTCGCCACTACGCCACCCAGCTGAGGGATTCCGGTCGTGAATTGCCACGTGCTGAGCGTTTGCGCACCCACCTTGACGATCGCCGCATACGTCGTGGAATCGGCGAACGGAGCGCTCGGCGTGAAGGTGATGGTGCGTGTCGCAGCATCGTACGCACTCGCACCGGGGACGCTGGAGCCCGCGCGCGTTACGGAGATCGTCGGCGAAGTCGCGGCAGCCGACAACGTTGCCGTCACGGCGGAGTTCGAGGCGACGGATTGCCCTTCGGGGGCGCGAGAGGACACGGTCACAGCCGGGGTGGTGCCGTCTCCGCCCGAGAACTTGACGTCCACGAAGTAGTTGGTCGCGTTCCAGGAGCTCTGGGGGCGAGTGCCGCCGGAGCCGTAGACGAACGTGCCGTTGTCGGTCGCCGGGGCAGTCAGCGGCCCGCTCTTCGCGGCGGTCCCGAAGTAGTTTCCGGCGTACACGTACTTGCCCTGCGGCGACAGGTAGGAGACCGTGTAGGCCGTTCCGGCGACGATGCTCACGGGTACGGAGAGCTGAGCCTCCTGCCATCCCTCGGCGGTCTCATTCTGGAACGTGACAGAGGCCAGTGCAGTCCCCGACGCCGACCAGATCGTCCCGGTGTGAACGCCGGTGTCACCCGCCGCCTTGTAAAAGCGGATGGCTGTCACACGACCCGAGATCGATGACGTGAACGTCATGCCCAGCTCGACCGAGGTCGCATCCGATGCGGTGCTGACCGTCGGTGCACCGTTTCCAAAGAACGTGACATCGGCCGGCGCCATGTCCTCGGCGGTGTGGAACACCCAGGTACGGTCGTAGCCGGCGCCCGAGCTGCTCGCGATCGCGCTCACCGTCGCGGTGACGCTGGTGTCGAAGGGAAGGGCGTTCGAGGACGTGAACGTCGCCGTCTTCTTGTCGGAGGACAACGTCGTCGACCCGGCGACGGGCGTCCCCCCAGCGGTGACCACGATCGACGGCGTGGAGGTCAGAGCCTCGCTGAACGTCGCGGAGATGGTCGTCGTGGTGGCCACGTTCTGGGTCCCCGCGGCCGGCGAAGTGGAGACGAGCTGCGGCCCGTTGAGCGATCGAACGAAGACCGGGTCTACGAAGTAGCTCGACGAGGAAGTCCCCTGCGGGAAGCCGCCGGCGTAGGTGTAGACCCCGCCTGTCGCCGGCACGGTCAGCGGGCCTCGCGTGTATGTCGAGGCGAATCCCCCGGGCTCGGCGGCGTAGCCGCCCGCCGTTGCGACGTAGGACACGACGTACTGCGCGCCGGTGCTCACGGCGACCGGAGTGTCGAACAGCACGGTCTGCCACCCGCTGGACGACTCGTTGGTGAAGGTGGCCTGCCCCATCACTCCGCCGGCGGACGACCAGAGGGTGCCGACGTGGGTTCCGGTGTTGCCGGCGCCCTTGTAGAAGTTGATCCCCGAGATGTACCCGGCCTCCGACACGGTGAACTTCGTACCGACGGTGACCGATCCGTCCGCCACCGATGGGATCGACGGCACATCGGAACTGGTGTACAACGTGCACGGGCAGGCGTTGGACGCCGAGTCGTTCGCAGTCGTGAAGATCCAGTCCGCTCCGGCGTTGAAGGTCGTCGAGTCCACGGGCGTCGCGCTGAGGATCACTCGGTACTGCGTCACCGGTGCCAGAGGCGCACTCGGGGTGAAGCGCACGGTGCGCGTTGCCGCGTCGTAGCTCATGGAGCCGGCGACCGCGCTGCCGTCGCTCACCTTCTTCATCGTCGCCAGCACGGAACCCGGCTGCACCGGGCGTGTGAACGCCGCCGATATCGTGGCGTCCTTCGCGACCCCTGTGGCGCCGACCGCAGGCGACTGCGCCGTCAGACGCACGGGGGAGTCGGCGGCAGGCTCGAACAAGGCGTCTACGTAGTAATTGGACTCATGGAACGTCGTCTTCGGCCACGTGCCGGCGGTTCCGAACACGCCCGCAGTGGCGTCGCCAGTCGCGGACGACACCTTCAGAGGTGACGTCGCGCGCGCCTGGTACGGCCAGTAGTACTCGTTGTACGCGTACCCGCCCTGTGGGGCGGTGTACGAGACGGTGTACTGCTGGCCGGCGACCACCTCTACTGGTTCGTCGAACAGCGCCGTCTGCCATCCTGTCGCCGATTCGCCGCTGAACAGCACGGTCGCGACGCGCGTTCCCTGAGCAGACCACAGCGAGCCGGTGTGCTGACCGGTGTTCGCTGCGCCCTTGTAGAAGCGCACGCCCGTGATGTAGCCGTCGACCTCGGCTGTGAAGCGCAACCCGAGCTCGAGCGCCTGCGAGTCGTTCGCAGATTCGATAGGCGGCTTCGCTTCGCCGAAGACGGACGCGGGGCCGGCGGCGGTGACCGTCGTGGTCGCACCGGTCGGGCTGTAGTTCGCACTGTCATCGATCGCGCGCGCCTTCACCGTCGCGGTGCCACTGCCCTGCTGCACGTACTGGAACGACCACGACGTCGTTCCCTGGGCGCGTCGCCAGGTCGCGCCGCCGTCGGTGGAGACCTCGACGCCGGCAACCTGTCCCGCCGCATCGCTCGCCGTCCCGGCGACGGTGACCATCGTGCCGTTGGGGATCGACTGGCCCGAGGTGGGCGAGGTGATGGTGGTCACGGGCGCTGCTGTGTCGGTCGTTTTCGTCGCGGGCTGGAGGGTCGACATCAACGTGCCCGGCTGAGCCCCCATGTCGGCCAGAAGGTTCACCTGTGCCTGCTGGATGCGCACGTCGGATGACGCCTGAACGCCCCCCGAGTCGTGGTTGTCATCCAAGCCCCACCCCCATTGAACGGTGCCCGCGCCGAAGACCAGGGCCCCGCTCGGTGCCCGATACAGCGTGATGTTGTGGGTCGTGGTACCGGCGGAAACGGTGTTGCCGTAGTCGTATAGATATTGCGATGTCGTCTTCGTCGTGGTCGAGAGACGGATGAGCCCTTGAGGCCGGAAGCCGTTGTCGACATCCTCGTCGGACTCATAGCCGATGATGCCCTTGCCGAGATCGGCGCTGGTTCCGGAGGCAAGCCCACCGAGTCCCGTGTTGCGCCAGATCCGGTTCTTGCCCTCGCTGGCGGTCACAGTGAGCGGCGCGGAGATGTCGTTGACCATGTACATAGTCCCCGTCAGCGCATTCTCCGGTTCGTGGCCGCCGTCCGCGCTCTCCGCGTACCGCGGATCACGCCAGGTGCCTGTCCACTCGGAGGTGGATGTGTCGATCTTGCCCCCGCCGACGTTCTGTGAGTTGCCCCACGTCTCCTTGTACGACACGATCGTGCGGTAGTCGGTGCTCGTGCCGCTGGCGGAGGACGCCTCGTACCGGGTGTGCCAGTAACCCTCGTTGCCGGAGAGGAACTGAAGGTTGACTCCCGCGTCGCGAGCGGCCTCCATGTTGTCGCGCTGGGCTGCCGACCAGTACTCGTCGTGGCCGACCGACAGGAACACCTTGTGGGTCAGCAGCTCCGACCCGCGTCGGTCGGTGTCCACGCCTGCGATGTAGGACATGTCGTAGCCATTGCGCTCCATGAACTGGACGGTGGCGAACTCCGCGCTGAAGTAGAAGCTGCGCTCTTCGACTGTGCCGCGTGTGACAACGGGCCGGTTGTAGCTGATCTTGTACGCGCGGCCATTGGCGGCGCCCTGGTAGAAGTCGGAGCCGCCGTAAGGGTTGTAGGCCTGCCACGTCGGGTCGGAGGTCTGGAACAGCACGTCCGAGTGGCTGCCGTCGTTGCGCACGACGAAGAGGATGTGGCTCTCGCCGCCGGTGTCGTTCCGGTGCAAAAGAGCGAGATACACACCCGAGACGGCCGTCGACGGTACGTTCCAGGTCGCGGAGACCTTCCACGTGCCGCAGTCGTACAGCTCGGTCGTCACGTCCGAGATACATTGGGGCTGGTGCTGCGGCAGCTGCGCCGAGACCGGCACGTTCTCGATGAACCGCGCGCCGAGGCCTTGGTAATAGCCGGTGCGGTAGATGTCGATCTTGTACGACGTCGCGTCGGTGTCGACCTTGAAGTCGATCTTGCCGCCCGCATTGACGCTGATATCGGTGGCGAACCCCTGGATGCTGTCATCCCCGGCGCCGTCGATGTCCCACACCGACGGGTCGGTGCCCGGCTTCTGGTTCTCGCACACGATCGGGTTGATCGTCGCGCCGCACGGACTCGCCGCCTGTGCCGAAGCGGTCGGCTCAAAGGCGACGAAGGCGGTCGCGACCAGCGCCACGACAACGGCGAAAACGCTGAGACGAAGCCCCCGGGGCCACCGTCGACGAACTCCGACCGTCCCCAAAGCTGTATCCGTCATGATCCCCAGTCCCCCGCCGACGTCGCGGTGTTAGATCGCCCCGACCCCAGCCGCGACGTGAGTCCCGCAGCACGCACCGAATTTCCCCACGGCACAGCGATACGGGCATCCCCGCGGGCAGTATATCCTCATGCGATCCCTCCGCGGAGGGTGGTCTCGGCATACCTTTACCCAACCTTGAGGGAGCGGCGTCCGACGCTCCTGATACACAGGGATGCCGCGCACGAATGAACGCTCGAACAGAGAAGAGGCTCCTGATGACCGACGCGCCCGTGATCCAGGCATCCGCCGATGTCGCAGACAGCGCCGTGCTGGGGCCTCGCACGCGCGTATGGCACCTCGCTCAAGTCCGCGAGGGCGCGAAGCTCGGCGCAGACTGCAACATCGGGCGAGGCGCCTACGTCGGCCCCGAGGTCGTGATGGGAGACAGCTGCAAGCTGCAGAACTACGCGCTGGTGTACGAACCAGCGCGCTTGGGCGACGGCGTCTTCATCGGACCGGCCGCGGTGCTCACCAACGACGAGTTCCCCCGCGCCGCAAACCCCGATCTCTCGCTCAAGAGCGCTGACGACTGGCACGCGGTCGGCGTCACCATCGGCGACGGCGCCTCGATCGGCGCCCGGGCCGTGTGCATCGCGCCCGTGAAGATCGGGGCGTGGGCGCTGATCGCGGCGGGCGCCGTCGTCACCAAGGACGTGCCGGCCTACGGGCTCGTCGTCGGCGTACCCGCCCGGCGCATCGGGTGGGTCGGCCGGGTGGGCAAGCCGCTCGTCCAGGACGGCGAGGAGTGGGTGTGCCCCGAGTCCGCCGAGCGCTACGTGCAGGAAGGCGAGACGCTGCGCCCAGCGGCCTGATACCCCGGCTCGGACGCCTCGCCCACCGCCCCGCTACCTGATCGTCGAGTTCGTGAACACCGGGTTCCCATTGCCGAGGTAGAAGATGCCCGGGTAGTTCTGGAAGCTCTGCGGCGTCGGCTGCCCGCTCGGCGCGTACGTGTTGCCGCTGCTGGTCGTCTGGTCGATATAGAGGCGCCCGGTGTTGCTGTTGCTGACGAAGAACAGGAAGCTGCCGCCGGCCTTCGCCGAGTTGCGCTCGATGCGCGATCCCGAGATGCGCACGTCGTACGTGCCACCGTCGGTGTAGACCGCACCGCCGCTGCCGCCGCCCGGGGTTCCCGCCTTAGCAGGGTTCGCGCAGCAGCCCACGGCACTGTTGTCGGTCAGGAGGCTGTTGACGATGGTGATCGGCGTCCGCAGGCCGCTGATCGCCCCACCGTTCGAGCAGCTGTTGCCCTTCCCGGCCGCGCCGCCGAAGGTGCTGTTCACGATGACGACCGGATCCTGATTCAGCGCAGCCAGCGAGGGATCCAGACTGTTCGGCGTGGCCGAGTGCTGGGCGAGAACCCTGATCGCACCGCCACCGATGTCCGGCCCGTTCGAGGCGCACGTGTTGCCCGTGAAGATCGCGTTGACCACCTTCAAGCGTCCGCCGAGCGCGAAGATCGCACCGCCGCCGTTCGAGCCTCCCCCGGTGTCACCGGGCGAGACATAAGTCTCGTTTGTGGCGTTGCCGTCGGCCAGGGTGATGTTCTGCACCGTGACGCGCGGGTACTGCGGTGCATAGAGGCAGTTGCCTGCGACCGAACCGAGCGAGGTGTCGCACGTGTCGATGTAGAGGATACGACGCGCGTTGCCGCCAGACAGCGTGACGAGCCCCCCACCGTCGATGACCAGATTCTGCGTGGTGTTGCGGATCTTCAGCGTTTGCGAGAGCGGGATGGTGACCGGGCTGGCACCGCAGTTGAAGGTCACCACTCCGCCTGCAGCCACCGCCGAGACCACGGCGGCGGAGGTGCAGCTGGCTGCCGTTCCGGTGCCGACCACGGTCGTGGGGCGGCTCACATCCTCCACGCCCATGCCGGCGGGAACCGGCACGGCACCGGTCGCGTTCCCCGGCTGGAACGCCGCAGGCGGCGTGGGCGTCACGGGCGGCGTCGGGGTAGTAGGCGCCGAGGCGGTGGTGAACGTGCGGTCGACCGTCAACGCCCGGAGGTTGCCCGCCGCGTCGACAGACCGCACCTGGTAGTGATAGGTCGTGCCTGCCGCGAGTCCGGAGATCGCCTGGCGATGCGACGTGGTCATCGTCGCGTCCAGCGTCGTGCTCTGGCCGTATGCACTGGTCGTGCCGAACCTCACCTGAGTGCTCGCGGGCTCATCGGTCGTCCACGAGATCGTCGCGCCGGTCGTGGTGATGC
Source organism: Microbacterium yannicii (assembly GCF_024055635.1). Classification (GTDB taxonomy): domain Bacteria; phylum Actinomycetota; class Actinomycetes; order Actinomycetales; family Microbacteriaceae; genus Microbacterium; species Microbacterium yannicii. The sequence goes on along the minus strand of NZ_JAMXMB010000002.1, from coordinate 12,409 downwards.
CGGATGCCGACACCGCGCTGATCACGGGGGCCACGGTGTCGGCGGGCGCCGCTGCGGCCGCGGCGAAGAGTACGTCGACGTAGTAGTTGGACCCTCCGTACGTGGCGCGGGGAAACCCGGACGCTCCGTACCCGTACACGCCGGCATTGGCCGGTGCGGTGAGGTCACCGCGCGTCAGGGCGGTGCCGAACGCCGATGCCTTGACGGCGTAGTGCCCTCGCGGCGCGTAGTACGACGCGACGTAGCGTGTGCCCTTGCTCACCGCAACGGGCGTGCTGAACCGGGCGACCTGCCAGCCCGATGCCGTCTCGTTCGTGAACGTCACCGTCGCCAGACGCTGTCCGGAAGCGTTCCACAGATTCCCCGTGTGGGTCCCGGTGTTCCCGGCTCCCTTGTAGAACCGGATGCCTGTCACCGTGCCCCCGACCGCGGGCGTGATCGTGAGTCCGAGCTCCACTGCCGCGCTGTCGTCGAATGCGGTGATGGTGGGCCTCTCGGAGCCGAAGAACGTCGCCTCGGTGGTCGCCGCGACCGCGGGGGCGGCGACCACCAGGCCCGTCACAGCGAGCAGCGTCGCCACAAGCACGGCGATGGCGCGGCGGAGAGAAGGCGGAGAGGCGGCAGTAGTTCGAGTCATGATCGTCCGGTCGATTTCTGGGGGAATGGGGTTCGCGCGACGAAGTCGGGACCTCGATCCGGCGGGGGAGAGCCGGCACTGTCGCGACAGCCCCGTCGATGCTCGCACGGGAGCAGCCGAAGGCATCTGTCCCTGAGAGGAATCTCACGCAGGTGTGAGAGGACTCTCACGTCTGACCGGCAGCACACGCCTCACGCGGGACTGGAAGTGGAGCGGATGCCGCGGGCCGCGGCATCCGCTCTCCTACAGCTCGCCGGGCTGCATGACCTCGTCGTCGATCTCCTCGAGGATCCGACGCGCACGGGAGGGCTCGACGCCCGGCTTGCGGGGCGCGTAGACGACGAGCGAGTGGAACAGGAACCGCACGAAGAACGCCAGCACGAGCGTGATCGCGGTCGCGACGACGGCCGAGATATGCCCCGTCGAGACCATCACCGCCACGATCGGGATGCGCACCAGCGCCTCGGCGTTGTTGAAGGTGAACGACTTCGCGAAGCGCAGCCACACGCCTGATGCGTTGTCGCGCATGTCGTCGAAGACGAAGCGCTCCTGGAGGAGGAAGTTGCCGATGATCGTCACCTCGGCGGCGACGATCGCGGCGACGATGTAATCGACACCGAGTTGCGTGAGCGCCCAGACGATCGCGACGTTCGCGACCGCGCCGAGAGCGCCGATCACGGCGAACAGCGACATCTTGCCGAAGCGCAGCGCCGTGAGCTGGGTGAGGAAGTGCAGGCCCTGACGGACCGACGCCTTCGACTCTCCGGCGTGGCGGTCGGCGAAGTCGAACGGGATCTCGGCCACGCGCATGGGCCGGCGCGCGAGGATCTCGAGCAGGATCTTGAACCCGCGCGGCCGCAGGAGCGCCTGGTCGACGCTGCGGCGATCGATGAGGAAGAAGCCGGTCATCGGATCGGTCACATCGCGCAGCCGGATCGGGAACATCGCGCGGGTCACCGCCGTCGACGCTTTCGACACCATCACGCGCGTGCGATCGGCGAGACCGTGGGAGGTGCCGCCGCCGGCGTAGCGCGAGGCGATGACGACATCCACATCGCCGCGGGAGAAGGTGCGCCACAGCTCGGGGATCTTCTCCGGCGGATGCTGCAGATCGGCGTCGATGACCAGGCACGCGTCCGCGGCGGCCATCGCGAAGCCCTCGAGCACCGCTCCGCCGAGACCGCCCTCGGCCTTCTCGCGGTGCAGCAGCCGCACCGGTAGCGGGGCGGAAGCCGCCACCTCGCGGATCACGTCGGGCGTGGCATCCGTGCTGTCGTCCACGAACACGATCTCCGCATCGATGCCTCCGGGTATCGTCTCGAGCGCACCGGCGACACGGCGAACGAGCTCCGCCACGTTGGGAGCCTCGTTGTATGTCGGGACGATGATCGACAGCTGCATCGCCGCCATCCTGCCATGCAGCGCTGAACGCGAGGCAAACGGATGGGGGAAGGATGCCGCCCGCCGACGCGGTGCGGTCTCATGAGGGCGTCGCCTGCACCGCACGGCGTCCGGCGCCTGCCCAGGATTACCGGGTGAGAATGGAAGGATGACTTCCCCCTCGACCATCACCATGTTCGGCGCGGACTGGTGCCGCGACTGCATCCGCACCAAGAAGCAGCTCGACGAGCTCGGCATCTCGTACACCTATGTCGACCTCGTCGTCGACCCCGCCGCTGCGGACGTCGCCCGCGACATCTCGGGGCGCACCAACATCCCCGTCGTCGTGTACCCGGACGCCTCCCACCACGTGGAGCCGTCGAACGCCGACGTCGAGGCCAAGCTCCGCGAGCTCTCCCTCATCTGACTCCCGGCGTCGCGCGTTTCGTCGCGCGAGTCGGTGACTGAGCGAGGAGCGCAGCGACGAGACGAAGCGTCCTCGCTCGCTCAACGACCGGGAGTCCGGACCGCACTGCCCCCGGTCGCCGAGCGAGCGCCGGCGAGACGAAGCGCGACCCCCCCCGGTCGCTGAGCCAGCGCCAGCGAGACGAAGCGCGACGCCCCGGTCGCTGAGCGAGCGCCAGCGAGACGAAGCGCACCCTGACGCCGCGGCATCCGTCGTCATTAGGCTGAGGCCGTGAGCGTCGAACGCAACACCCGGGCGATCGAGGGAACGGTCGTGACCGATTTCCAGGACCGCATGAGCTACGGCGGCTACCTGGATCTGCCCACGCTGCTGTCGGCCCAGCGCCCCCTCAGCGATCCCGAGCATCACGACGAGTTGCTGTTCATCGTGCAGCACCAGACCACGGAGTTGTGGCTCAAGCTCGTGCTGCACGAGCTCGGCGCCGCCTGCCGGCTGCTGCGAGAGGACCAGCTCGCGCCGGCACTGAAGTGCATTGCGCGGGTCAAGCACATCCAGAAGACGCTGACCGAGCAGTGGTCGGTGCTGGCGACGCTGACGCCCGCCGAGTACGGGCAGTTCCGCGGCGTCCTCGGGAACGCCAGCGGGTTCCAGTCGGCCCAGTACCGTGCCGTCGAGTTCACCCTCGGCAACAAGAACGCTGCGATGCTGCGGGTTTTCGAATCGGATCCCGCCGCGCATGCGCTCATAGCGGCGACCCTCGAGGCTCCGAGCCTGTACGACGAGTTCCTCCGGCTGCTCGCACGATCCGGCTATCCCATCCCCGAGGCGGTGCTCGAGCGGGATGTGACGAAGGCGTGGACCTATTCCCCCGAACTGGTGCCGGTCTTCACCGAGATCTACCGCGATCCCCAGACGCACTGGGCCGCGTACGAGACGTGCGAGGAACTCGTGGACCTGGAGGACAATTTCCAGCTCTGGCGCTTCCGCCATCTCAAGACCGTGGAGCGCATCATCGGCTTCAAGAGCGGCACGGGCGGCTCCAGCGGTGTGCCCTTCCTGCAGCGCGCCCTCGACCTGACGTTCTTCCCCGAGCTGTACGCCGTGCGGACGGAGCTGTGATGTCGCACGACCCGGAAGCGCTCCGCGAGCTTCTCGGCGCCGATGCGGCGCTCTGCCATCGGGCGCTCACCGGCGAGCAGGGCGTGTCGCTCCCGCCGTTCACCGACCACCACGTCCACCTGCACCTCATCGACGAGCACGCCCTGGCCGCCGGCGGCATCGCCGGCGTCGTCGACCTCGGCGGCGACCCGGTCGCGCTGGCTCGTCGCGGAGACGGCATTCCGCGCGTGGCATATGCCGGTGCCTTCCTCACGGCGGTCGGCGGCTACCCGGTCGGCCGGGCGTGGGCGCCCCCCGAGATCGCCCGCGAGATCGCCGATCCGTCGACGCACCCGGGGGTTCCCGGCGGTGCGGCGACGGCGGTGGACGAGCAGGCGTCGTTCGGGGCATCCGTCATCAAGGCCTCGCTCAACAGCGCCGCGGGGCCCGTGCTCGACAGCGGCACGCTGGCGGCCATCGTCGGGGTCGCGCGCGAGCGTGGGCTGCCGGTCGTCGCACATGCGGAAGGCGACGGGATGCCGCAGCTCGCGCTCGACGCGGGCGTCCACGGGTTCACCCACACGCCGTTCACCGGGTTCGTCGGGCGGGCGTTCACGGCCCACGCTGTGAAGGCGGGGCAGGTGTGGATCTCCACCCTCGCGATCCACCAGGACGATGCGGAGGCGGCCGAGTTCGCCCGCGTGAACCTCGCCGGGTTCGCCGCCGCAGGCGGCCGCGTGCTGTACGGCACCGACCTCGGCAACGGTGATCAGCGGGTCGGTGTGAACCCGGACGAGGTCGCGGCGCTCGACCGAGCGGGCGTGCGAGGCGCGGCGCTCATCGCCGCGATGACCGATCCCTGGCCGTTCGCGGATCAGCCGCCGGGAGTGTGCACCTTCGTTCCGGGCCCCGCTCCGCAGGAGCCGGCCGACGTCGCCGAGTGGCTGCGCGCCGCCACCGTCGTGCCCACCGAGGAGTTGATCCATGACGACCGCTGACCCCGCCGCATCGTCCGGCCCGGCCTCTTCCGGGTTTGGGGCGCACGACGTGCGTTCGGGGCGCGCGCCGCACGCCCCGAACGCACAGGACGCGCCCCAAACCCGTGGGCCGGCCGGGATCTCGACCTCCGACCTCGAGGCCGAGGCCGCCGTCCTCGATGCGGCCGACCCGCTGCGCATCCATCGCGACGCGTTCGTCGGGGCGGAGACCTCCCTCGTGTACTTCGACGGCAACTCGCTCGGGCGGCCGCTGCGGGCGAGCGTCGAGCGGCTGACGGCGTTCGCGCTCGACGAATGGGGCGGGCGCCTCATCCGCGGCTGGGACGAATCCTGGATGCAGCTGCCCTTCGATATCGGCGACAGCGTCGGCCGTGCGGCGATCGGTGCCGCCTCCGGCCAGACGGTGATCGGCGACTCGACGACGGTGCTGCTGTACAAGCTCGTCCGAGCAGCGTTCGATGCCGCGGTCGCGGCCGACCCGTCCCGCGTCGAGATCGTCGTCGACCGCGACAACTTCCCCACCGACCGGTACCTCGTCGAGGGCATCGCCGCGGAGCGCGGCGGGCGCGTGCGCTGGGTGGAGGTCGACCTTGCGGGCGGGGTCTCGGACGGGGCGCTTCGCGCGGCGGTCGGCCCTGGGACGGCGGTCGTGCTGCTGTCCCACGTGGCTTATCGATCGGGCTACCTCGCGGATGCCGCGACCCTCACCCGCATCGCCCACGACGCCGGCGCTCTCGTCGTGTGGGACCTCTGTCACTCGGCCGGCTCGGTCCCGGTTGAAGCCGACGCGTGGGACTGCGACCTGGCGGTGGGCTGCACCTACAAGTACCTGAACGGCGGACCGGGCTCCCCCGCCTTCGCGTACGTCGCCTCCCGTCTGCAGGAGCGGCTCGCGCAGCCGATCCAGGGCTGGATGGGCACCGCCGACGTGTTCGCGATGGGCCCGGAGTACCGGCCGGCCCAGGGCATGCGGCGGTTCCTGTCGGGAACGCCGCCGATCGTCGGCATGCTCGCCATGCAGGACACCCTCGCGCTCATCGAAGACGTCGGCATCGCCGCGATCCGCGCCAAATCGGTCGCTCTGACGGAGTTCGCCGTGCGCGTGGCAGATGAGCTGCTCGCACCGCTCGGGGTGGCGGTCGCCTCGCCGCGGGACCCCGCCACGCGCGGTGGCCACGTGACGCTGTCGCACCCCGCGATGCGGGCGGTGACCGCGCGGCTGTGGGCGCAGGATGTCATCCCCGACTACCGCGACCCCGGCGGCCTGCGCATCGGCCTGTCGCCGCTCTCGACCTCGTTCGCCGAGACGCTCGCCGGCCTGCGGGCGGTCGAGGCTGCCATTCGCGCCGAGTCCTGATCCCGCCTGGTGAGGGCGACCCTTCGTCTGGTCGCTTGCGCTCCTCGCTCAAGGACCGGTCCTTCGGGTGCCATCGCGCGGCGGTCGCCGCAGCGCGGGCGGTCGCGCGCGGGCGGTCGCAGCGCTTGGGGTCGTACCGCTTTTGGCGACTCGCCAGAAAGGGCACCATTCCCCCCGCATTCTTGGCGAGCCGGCGGAACGGAGCCTCGTCGCACCGTGTGGCGACTGGCTCACGGGCCTAAGAGGGCGCGCGTTTCCTGGCGACTCGCCAAAAGATGCGCGGACAGACCACACTTCCTGGCGACTCGCCAATAACGGCCGAACAGACCGCGTCCCCTGGTGACTCGCCAAGAACGGCCGGACACACCACATTTCCTGGCGACTCGCCAAAAACGGCCGAACAGACCGCGTCCCCTGGTGACTCGCCAAGAACGACCCGGACAGACCGCACTTCCTGGCGACTCGCCCAAAAACGGCCGGACACACCACGCTTCCGGGCGACTCGCCAAATACGACCCGGACACACCGCGTCTCCTGGCGACTCGCCAAGAACGGCCGGACACACCACGCTTCCTTGCGACTCGCCAAAAGATGAGCGGACAGACCACATTTCCTAGCGACTCGCCAAGAACGGCCGAACAGACCGCGTCCCCTGGCGACTCGCCAACAACGGCCGGACACACCACGGTTCCGGGCGACTCGCCAGATATGACCCGGACAGACCGCATCTCCTGGCGACTCGCCAAGAACGGCCGGACACACCACACCTCGGGGCAACTCGCCAAATACGACCCGGACACACCGCACTTCCTGGCGACTCGCCAAAAACGTTCACACAGACCGCACTTCCTGGCGACTCGCCAAAAACGTTCAGACAGACCGCAGTTCCTGGCGACTCGCCAAGAACGGCCGCGCGTTCACGCTGACCTACACTGGCGCGATGAGCAATGAGGCTCCGGTGGCGCCCGAAGCCACCGGCATCCGTCCTGCGCGCCTGACGCGCGGCACCATCGCGCGCTACGCGACCGGATCGCTGGGCACGGGCGGGTTCGCGACGCTGCCCGGACTCGTGCTCACGTACTACCTGACCGACTCGCTCGGGGTCGCGGCGCTCGCGGCCGGCGCGGTGATCACGGTGGCGAAGGTGTGGGACGTCGTCATCGACCCCATGATCGGCGCGTTGACCGACCGCGACCTCGCTCGTCACGGCAGCCGGCGACGGCTGATGCTCATCGGCGCCCTCGCACTGCCGCTGCTGTTCGCCCTGACCTTCGCGGTGCCGCCGGCGCTCGGACCGGTCGCCGCGGGCATCTGGGTGCTGATCGCCTTCACGCTCACCGCGACCGCGTTCAGCCTGTTCCAGGTGCCCTACATCGCGCTCCCCGCCGAACTGACGCCGAGCTACGACGAGCGCACGCGCCTGCTCACCTGGCGCGTGGTGGTGCTGACGTTCGCGATCCTGCTGTTCGGCGCAGGCGGACCGGCGCTCCGCCGCGTCTCGGACGACCCGTTCGTCCAGTACCTCGTGATGGGCGTCGTCTGCGGCCTCGTGATCGGGATCGGGATGCTGGTGGCCACGGCCGTCGCGCGCCGCACCGCAGCAGCACCCGGTGCGACCACATCGCAAGAGGAGCACCGGACCGCGGCGACGACCGGGATGCGCGAGCACTATGCCTCCGGCATCCGTGCCCTGCGTCGCAGTCGGCCGTTCCGGCTGCTGCTGTCGACGTTCGTGCTGCAGGCACTTGCCACCGGGCTCATGCTGGCCGGCGCGCAGTACGTCGCCACGTGGGTGCTGCACTCGCAGGCGGCGGTCGAGCTGCTGTTCATCGCGCTCATCGCTCCCGCGCTGCTCGCCGCTCCCGCGTGGGGCGTCGTCGCCCGCCGCCTCGGCAAGGAGCCCACCTTCGCCATCGCGAGCGTGGTCTTCGCCGCCGCGGCGCTGTCGATCCTCGGCATGCTGTGGGCACCCGGCGACTGGATCTACGTGCCCGTCGGCATCGCGGGCATCGCGTACGCGGGCATGCAGTCGCTGCCCATGGCGATGCTGCCCGACGTCATCTCGCACGACCAGCGCACCGCACCCGATGCGGCGGACGGGGCGGGCCGGGCCGGCTCCTTCAGCGGCGTGTGGACGGCCGGCGAGACCGTCGGCTTCGCGCTCGGCGCGACGACGCTGGCGCTGATCCTGGCCGTGACCGGCTACATCTCGTCGACCGGCGGTCAAGTGGTGGATCAGCCGGATGCCGCGGTCACGGGCATCATCGTGAGCTTCAGCATCGTGCCGGCCGTGCTGGTCGGTCTCAGCCTGCTCACCCTCGCGCGGTACCCGCTGCGCCGTGCCGACATCGATCCCGGCTGAGATCGAGTCGCACCGAGCGTGACACCGCGTGCCGTCGGCCCGACCACGTGACGTAGGATGCCCGGTGACGGACTCACCCGACCCGAGTTCCGGGCGCGAGTTCGAAGGAGAACGCCATGCCCCCCACCTCCTCGACCACTCCTCGGATGCCGCGCACGAGCACCGCGAAGCGCTCCGAGTCGCCCGCCGGCGGCACGTCCGCACCGGGCCTCTCCGACGACGAGAGCGCGGCGCTCGACGAGGCCATCACGCGGCTCGAGGAGGGAGCGCGGGTGTGGACCGCGCTCACGCTCGACCAGCGCGCCCGGCTGCTCGGGCGCGTGCGCGACGCCGTGGGTGCCGTGGCGCAGGAGTGGGCCGACACCGCCACGATCTCGAAGGGTCTGCAGCCGGGGCATCCGCTCTCCGGAGAGGAATGGCTCGGCGGACCCTACGGCGTCATCGGACTCCTCGATGCGCTGCGCGAGACCCTCGAAGCCCTCGCGAAGGGCCGCAGCCCGCTGGACGGCGTCACCATCGACGAGGCGCCCGGCGGCCGGCGGCGCGCGCACACCTTCCCGCTGAACGGCACCGAGAAGTTCCTGCTGTCTGGTTTCACGGGCGAGGTGTGGTTCGAACCCGGCGTCACGGCCGACCAGGCCCGCCAGGAGGCGGGGCTCGCCCAGCTGACCCCGACGCGATCCGGCGGTGTGGGGCTGGTGCTCGGCGCCGGCAACGTCACCTCGATCCCCGTCGCCGACGTCTTGTACGAGCTGTTCGCGCACAACCGCGTGGCGCTCCTCAAGGTCAATCCCACACAGGATGCGCTCGTGCCCGTGTTCGAGCGCGCGCTCGCCCCGCTCATCGAACCCGGCCTGGTGCGCATCGTGCGCGGCGGCGCCGCGACCGGCGCCTACCTGACGTCGCACCCGCGCATCGCGCACGTGCACATCACCGGCTCGGCCGCCACGTTCGACGCGATCGTGTGGGGCGCTTCGACAGCCTCAGCGACCGGTGAGGGCTCAGCAACCGGTGACGGCTCGGCAAATGGTGAGGGCTCGGCGACCGGTGCGGGCTCCGCAACCGGTGACGGCTCAGCAACCGAGGACGGCTCCGCGACCGGCGAGGGCTCCGCCAGCGAGCGGGAGCCGAAGCTGCAGGTGCCGATCACGGCGGAGCTGGGCGGCGTCTCCCCCATCATCGTCGTGCCCGGCGACTGGTCCGCCGCCGACCTGAAGTATCAGGCCGAGCACGTCGCCACGATGCGGCTCGTGAACGCCGGGCACAACTGCATCGCCGGCCAGGTCGTCATCCTGAGCTCGGACTGGCCGCAGCGCGCCGACTTCCTGCGCGAGCTGCACAACGCCTACGCCGCCGCCCCGGAACGGCCGGTCTGGTACCCCCGGAGCGACGAACGGCTCGAGGCCGCGGCATCCGCCTACCCTGACGCCGTGTGGTGCGCGGACCGCACCCGCGCGATCGTCGAGGTGAGCGGCGCCGAAGGCGGCGACCCCGTCGAGACCGTCGAGTACTTCGCACCGATCCTGGGGGTGGTCGAGGTCGCCGGCACCGGTCAGGAGTTCCTGGACGCGGCGGTGGCGCACGCCAACGACCGGCTGACCGGCACGCTCGGCGCCAACGTGCTGATCGACCCCGTCACCGAGGAGGCGCTCGGGGAGGGCTTCGAGCGGGCCATCGCCGACCTGCGCTACGGCGACATCGCGATCAACACCTGGACCGCCTTCAACTTCCTCACCGCCCGCCTCACGTGGGGCGGCTTCCCCGGCGCGACGCTCGCCGACGTGTCGAGCGGCATCGGCGTCGTGCACAACGCGCTGCTGCTCGATCGCGTCGAGCGGTCGATCGGCCGCGGACCTTTCCGCCCCTTCCCGCGATCCATGGGCGATGCGGTGCGGTTCCGCCGGCTGTCGAAGGGCACGATCCTGCCGACGCCGCCCTGGTTCATCAGTTCGCGCACCGGCGCCGACGTGAGCGCGGGACTCACCCGCTACCTGATCGACGGCAAGGTGCCTGGGCTCGTCAAGACGCTCACCAAGGCGATGCAGGCGTGACGCGTGCCCGCCGCGGCAGCTCCCGCGGCACCGCGGGCACCGGGTTCGGCGCGGACGGCATGGAGGCCGACTACGTCGTGGTGGGCGCGGGCTCGTCGGGCGCGGCCGTCGCGGCGCGACTGAGCGAGGATCCGGCCGTCTCGGTGCTCCTGCTCGAGGCGGGCGCGCCCGACAAGGCGATCGAGCTGCACGTGCCCGCCGCGTTCTCCAAGCTGTTCCGCGGGATCTACGACTGGAACTACGACACCGTCCCGCAGCCCCACCTCGAGGGCCGGACGGTGTACTGGCCTCGCGGCAAGACCCTCGGAGGGTCGTCGTCGCTCAACGCCATGATGTGGGTCCGGGGCTTCGCCGCCGACTACGACGAGTGGGCGGATGCCGCGGGCCCGATGTGGTCGTGGGACGCACTGGTCCCTTACTTCCATCGTGTCGAACGCACGGCCGACCCGGCCGACGGCTCACAGGGCACCCACGGACCTCAGCCCGTCGAGCACCAGCGGGATCCCCGGCCTCACACGGCGGCGTTCCTCGCCGCGGCGCAGGAGGCGGGGCATCCTGTCACCGCCCCCAACCTGCCGACCGGCCAGGGGTTCTCGCAGACGATGGTGAGCGAGAGCCGCGGTGCGCGAGCCTCGACGGCCGATGCGTACCTGCGCCCCGCGAAGGGCCGCCCGAACCTCCGGATCGTGACCGGCGCGCATGTGCGCCGCGTGACCTTCGCGGCCGCGGCCGTCGGACTGACGACGGGAGGAGATGTGAGCGGCGGAGGGCCTGCGGGCCCGAATGCCTCCTCCGCTCCTCCCGTCTCCTTCCCTCGTGACGTAGGCGACGGCGGCGACGACGGCGGCGGTGGTGGTGGCGGCGGTGGCGGCCTGCCGCGCGCGACCGGCGTGTACGTCGACATCGGCGGCATCACCCGCCACGTGCGCGCGCGGCGCGAGGTCGTGCTGTCGGGCGGCGCCGTGAACACGCCGCAGCTGCTCATGCTGAGCGGCGTCGGTCCGGCCGAACACCTCGCCGAGCACGGCATCGACGTCGTCGTCGATGCCCCCGGCGTGGGCGCCAACCTGCAGGACCACCTCGTGGCCGGCCTCGCACCCGCCGCGCCCCATGGCGGCACGCTGTACGACGCCGACAGACCGGCCGAGCTCGTGAAGTACCTCGCGACACGGAAGGGGATGCTGACCTCCAACGTCGCCGAGGCGTACGGGTTCGTGCGCACCGAGGTCGCCGACCGCGCGGGCGCACCCGAGGGTCTGCCCGACATCGAGATCATCTTCGCCCCGGTGCCGTACGTCGGTGAAGGGCTGATCCCGACGCCGTCGCACGGGCTCACCGTGGGGGCGATCCTGCTGCGTCCCCGCAGCCGCGGGACGATCCGGCTCGCATCGGCCGATCCGGCAGCGCCGCCGCTCATCGATCCGGCGTATCTGTCGGACCCCGACGGCATCGACACCGCGACGATGCTGGCCGGACTGGCCGAGTGCGAGCGCCTCATCGACACCGACGCGCTGCGCCCCCTCACCACGAGCGGCGGGCAGCCGATGGGGTGGGTTCAGCCGGCCGGCGGCGAGCGCATGACCGCCGTCGAACGCGCCGAGATGTCGCTGCGGCGCTACTCGCACACCCTCTACCACCCCGTCGGTACGGCCCGGATGGGGACGGATGCCGCTTCCGTCGTCGACCCCGAGCTCCGTGTCCGCGGGGTCACGGGCCTGCGGGTGGCCGATGCCTCGGTCATGCCCACCGTTATCCGGGGCCACACCAACGCCCCCGCGATCGTGATCGGCGAGGTCGCCGCCGATCTCATCCTCGGCCGCCGCGTCTGACCCACTCTTCGTCTCGTCGCCGGTGCTCCTCGCTCGGGGACCCGGGCTCCGGACCCGGTCGCTGGCACGCTCCTCGCACTGAGACCTCGGCCCGGTCGCTGAGCGAGCGCCAGCGAGACGAAGCGCGCATCACGGCGGCCCGCCCTTCGTCTCGTCGCTGGCGCTCCTCCCTCAAGGACCGGGACTCCCGACCCGGACTCCACACCCGGTCGCTGAGCGAGCGCCAGCGAGACGAAGCGCATCACCGCGGCCCGCCCTTCGTCTCGTCGC
>NZ_JAMXMB010000035.1 GCF_024055635.1 Microbacterium yannicii | reverse complement strand
CGCGACCGGGGTGCTCTCCGCGCGAGATCAGCGCCGTTCGCGGTCGGCGAGGAACTCGCCGGGCTTGGTCGACACGAACGCCGATCCGCTCTCGTCCAGCGACGCGGCGAGGCGATTCATGAGCTCGGCCGACTGACCGCGCCAGTGTCCGCTCTCGACGCGGTCCATGAGGGTCTCGATGCCGGCCGCGATCTCCGCCGGCGTGAAGTTGCAGTGCCCGACGTGGTCGACGAAGTACTGCCGCAGCAGCCTCTGGTCGCGCGCGGACTGAACGTCCTCCGCGTACTCCTGCTCGACCTGGACCGGCGCGAGCACGTCGTCGAGGGTGTGCAGCGACAGGACGGGCATCTCGAGGTCGCCGGTCAGCCCTGACGACGCACGCAGCGTCTCGACCGACCCCGGGTCGGCGACGACGTCCGCCGTCGCCGTCAGCGCGGCCAGGTCGGCGCGGAGGTCGAGGCCGGCCTGTCGGTACAGCTCCCGGACGAGGCCCCGGTCCGCCGACTGGGCGAAGAGCTTCTGGTAGTCGACTCCGACGTTCCACGTCGCATTGCCACCCGCGGTCGACTCGATGTCGAAGCGCCCCGGTGTGACGAACCCGATCGTGCCGACGAGCTGGGAGAAGAGCGCCTCCTGTGCGACGGCGGGGTCGGTGGGCGCGTCGGCCGCGACGACGCCGTCCGAGAGGTGGAACAGGGCCGCTGCCAGCGCCACGCGCGCACGACCCTCCGGCGTCTGCTGGCCCGCCTCCACCGCGGCGCTCAGCTGCGACGACGCGGCGAACGCGTCGTTCAGCGTCGCGTAGCCCTCGATGTCGATGTCCTGCGCCGGAGCCAGCAGCTGGTCGATCGCGTGCGCTCCGTCGAGCTGGTAGTTGTTGAGGTCGACGCCGCCCTCCATGAGCCCGCACGTGGGCATCGCGCCCTCGATGACGTCGCCCGCGGATTCCGCGATCCGACCGGTGACGAGGCCGCCCATGGAAGTGCCGTAGGCCAGGATGTGGTCGGGATCGAGGCCGGTCTGATCGAGCATCGCGTCGAGCGACTGCAGCTGGTCGTCGACCGCGGTCGGAACCGCCCAGCCGCTCGCGGCGTACGACGAGCCGACGAGCGCGTAGCCCTCCTCGAGCAGCAGCGCCTTCGTCGCATCGCTGGGCGCGACGGACGCCGGGTTGCCGGGGACGAACGAGGGGCGATAGCCGTGGCTGTACAGCAGCACGGTGCCGTTCCAGTCCGAGGGCACCGAGGCGAGCCAGGTCGTTCCGGTGGGCAGCGAACCGGAGTACTCCCCCGGGGTGGCGGCGACGGCGGCGGGGGCGACGAGACCGGCGGAGACCAGTGCGCCGGCGGCCACGGCTGCGACTCCGAGAATGCGTGTGCGAACGTGCGGGGACATGGGGATGGTCCTTCCGTTGTCATCATCGACAGTGGCTCCGGCGACGGCGACGGGGCTAGGACCATTATCAAGTTTCCTGATGGTGAGTCAATGGGTCAGTGCGACTCCTCGAGCGCGCGCCGGGCATCCTGCAGCCAGGTGCCCAGACGGACGCGCTCCGACGCCGACAGCCCCGCGAACGCCTCCGCCTCGATGCGGTCGACGTCGCTGCGGCACGCCGCGAGCAAAGCGACACCCGCAGGGGTGAGCGAGATCGTCATGCGCCGGCGGTTGTCCGTGTCGCGCACGCGCGCGATCAGGCCGGCGTCGCCGAGCGCACGCACGATCCCCTCCATCGCCTGCGCCGACACGAACGCGTGCCGGGCGAGCTGGGCGGAGCTCATTCCGGGATGCTGCTCCAGCACCGTGAGCGCCGTGTACTGGGTGACCGTGATGCCGTGGGGTCGGACGACCGCATCGAGGCGCCCCCGCACCGCCAGCTCGACCTGCTTGACCTGATAGAGGATGCGGGGCGCGTGCTCGGCCGTCATGCGGTCCCCGGGTCCGTCATGCGATGAAGCCTACGACGTGCGAGGTTCAAGCACGGTTAAGCCTGCTCGGCGAAGACCTCGCTCGCGATGCGGAAGGCGGTATTGGCCGCGGGAACGCCGCAGTAGACACCGGCCTGCAGGATCACTTCCTTGATCTCGTCGACCGTCAGCCCGTTGCGCAGGGCCGCGCGCAGGTGCATCGCCAGCTCTTCGTGGTGTCCGAGTGCGATGAGCGCCGTGAGCACCGCGACCGAGCGAGAGCGGCGGTCGAGACCCGGCCGCGACCAGACATCTCCCCACGCCACGCGGGTGATGAAGTCCTGGAAGTCGCCGGTGAGCGCGGTGGTGCCGGCGATGGCCCGGTCGACGTGCGCGTCCGAGAGCACCTCGCGGCGCACGACCATGCCTTGCTCGTAGCGCTCCTCGTCGGTGAGGCCCTCACCCGCGGGGCGGCTCATGCGGCCCGCTCCTGAGCGATGGCGTCGAAGAACTCGGTGAGCGCCGCGGCCGTCGCGACAGGATCGTCCACCGGGGGCAGGTGCGAGGCATCCGGGATGCCGAGGGCGCGACCCTGCTGCACGCCGTCCGCGATCTCGCGCGCGGATGCCTCAGGCGTGACGGCGTCGTGATGACCCCACACCGCGAGCACCGGCGTCTCGATCTCGGCCAGGCGGTCGCGCACGTCGAAGTCGGCGAGCGCCTCGCAGCACAGCGCGTAGCACTCGTCGTCGGCGTTCTGCAGCACGTGCAGCAGACGGCCGGTGAGGTCGGGGTCGCGCGCGATGGTGTCGGGTGCGAACCACCGCTGGGCGGATCCGACGACGAGGCTCGAGGTGCTCTGCGCCCGCACCTGCGCGGCACGGTCGTACCACCCCTGGGGGGTGCCGATCACGGCGCCGGAGGCGATGATCGCCGCCCCGCCGATGCGATCGCTGTGGCGCAGCAGCAGTTCGAGCCCGACGCAGCCGCCGAACGAGACGCCGGCGTAGTGGAACGGCCCTTCGACGGCCGCGGCGACGGCGTCGGCGAGATCTGCCGCCGTGAACGGGTCCGTCGTGGGCGCCGCGGCGCCGTGTCCGGGCAGGTCCCAGGCGACGACCCGGAAGCGCTCCGCAAGCAGCGGGATCACGCGCGACCACAGCAGCGTCGACGTTCCGATCGACGGACCGAGCACGAGCGTGGGAGCGTCGGTTCCTGAGCTGGTCGAAGGGCCGACGGGCGGGGTGACGGCGATGGCGGGGATGGTCACGCGTTCTCCTCCTGGTCCGAGAGCGGGGTTTGGGGCGCGTCGCGTGCTTTCGGGGCGTGCGCCGCGCGCCCCGAACGCACGTCGTGCGCCCCGAGCCGGGGACGGGCGTCCGCGCCGGACAGTCCGGACAGGGCGACCGCGTCGTCCACGAGCCGTCCGGCCAGGCCGGTGTAGTTCGCCGGGTCGATCAGGTCGGCGACGAACGCCTCGGGTGTCGACCCGTGCTCGGCGGCGAGCGCGGCGACCTCCGGCATGCCGGCCAGCGCCGACGCCAAGTGGTCGGCATCGAGACCGTCGCCGCCCGCAGCCGCGTCCGACACGAGGCGCGACACGGCCTCGGCACCCGCCACCGGGCCGAGCACGAGCGCCAGCCGCTCGGCCACGATGAGCCCGCGCGTCGCGGCGAGGTTGCGGGCGACGGCGTCCGTGTCGACGTGCAGGTCGGTGACGAGCGCGGCCGCGTGAGCCGTCGCGCCGAGGGCGAGACGCAGCAGCTCCCGGAGCGTCGGCCACTCCGCGTGCCACGCGCCGTCGGGCCGCTCATCGGCCGCGAGCGCCGACGCGACATGCAGCGTCGCCCCCAGCTGCGGTGCGCGCAGGGCGGCGGAGCGGATGAGGACGGATGCCGCGGGGTTGCGCTTCTGCGGCATCGCCGACGATCCCCCGCCCGACCCCTCGGCAAGCTCGGCGATCTCGGTGCGGCTGAGGGTCGCGACATCCGCCGCGATCTTGCCGACTGCGTCGATCGCCTGCACGAGCGCGTCGCCGAGCTCGGTGATGGGCCAGCGCGTGGTGTGCCAGGGTGCGTCGGGCACGGCGAGCCCGAGCTCGCCCGCGAACGCGGCGGGCAGGCCGGCGGCGGCATCAGGTCCGGCGATCTCGGTGAACGATGCGAGCGTCCCCGCGGCACCGCCCAGCTGTGCGGGCAGCTGCTGCTCCACGGCCTGGACGCGCTCCTTGGCACGCGTGACGCCGCGGAGCCACACTGCGGCGCGCAGGCCCACCGTGGTCGGCACCGCGTGCTGCGTGAGCGTCCGGGCGGCCGCCACCTCGTCGCGACGGGAGCGCGCGAGGGAGCGCAGCGAGACCTCGGTGTGCGCCAGCGCGGCGACCACCTTGCTGGTCGCGGTGCGAGCGAGCAGCATCAGGGCCGTGTCGACGATGTCCTGACTGGTCGCGCCCCGATGCACCCATGCGCGGGCGTCGTCCGACACTCGCTCCTTGAGCCGGCCGACGAGCGGGATCACGGGGTTCCCACCTGCCACGGATGCCGCCACCAGCGCGGTCGGATCGACGCCGTGGTCGCGGCATCCGCGCAATCCACCCCGCCAGCCGAACTCCGTCTCGATCTCGTCCACGGCGTCCGCGGGCGCGAGGCCGAGCTCGCCGTAAGCCCGGGCCAGCGCGACCTCGGCGGTCACCAGTGCGTCGAGGTACGCGGCATCCGTCACCGTCTCGTCGTGACCCACGGTCACCGGCGAGAGCAGGCCCTCATCGAGTGGGGGCCGGTCACGGTCAGAAGGCAAGGAACACGGTCTCCTTCTCGCCCTGCAGGTGGATGTCGTGGTGCAGGTGTCCGTTCGGCAGGCGCGTCGCGATGAGCGTAGCGCGCTCGTCGGCGTCGAGCGAGGACAGCAGCGGGTCCGCCGCGAGCAGGTCGTCGTGCTCGGGCAGGTAGATGCGGGTCACGAGCTTGTCGGGGAGTCCCCGCGCGAAGACGACGACCGAGTAGAACGGGGCACCGCCCTCGATCGGACCGGGGTTGCGCGTCCAGAACTCGTAGCGGCCGACGTCCGTCGTCGCGGCACGGCCGAAGCCCGTGAAGGAGTGGTCGTCACGGCGGAAGGCACCGTGCGCGCGCGGGATCTCGCCGTTCTCGTCGGCGCTCCAGATCTCGACGACGGCATCGGGGATCGGCGCACCGGCGCCGTCGAACACCGTCCCACCGAGCACGATCGCACCGGGGCTGTGCGGAAAGACGACCTCGTGCTTCTTCGGGTAGTCCAGGCCGAAGGCGAAGAACGGGCCGACCGTCTGCCCACCGGTGGCCTCGTGGGTCTTCGGGCCCAGGTCGCGCTTCACGCGCGCCCCACGCTGGTTGAGCTCGGCGGCCATCAGTGCTCTCCTTCTTCGGGCTCGAACCAGGTCGCGTCGGGGCCGTCGACCACGATGTCGAAGCGGTAGCCCATCGAGAACTCCGGCACCGAGAGATCGTGGTCGTACAGCCCGATGAGCCGGTCGCGGTCCTTCTGACGCCAGATGGTGTTGTAGATCGGGTCGAGCGGGAACAGCGGGTCGCCAGGGAAGTACATCTGCGTCACGAGGCGCTGCGTGAAGCCCGAGCCGAAGATCGAGAAGTGGATGTGCGCGGGACGCCACGCGTTCACATGGTTCTTCCACGGGTAGGCGCCGGGCTTGATCGTCGTGAACTTGTAGAACCCGTCGTCGTCGGTGACGATGCGGCCGGCCCCGGTGAAGTTCGGGTCGAGGGGGGCGGGATGCTGGTCGCGCTGGTGGATGTAGCGGCCGGCGGCGTTCGCCTGCCAGATCTCGACGAGCTGGTTCGCGACCGGGCGCCCCCATGAGTCGAGGACGCGGCCCTCGACGGTCATACGCTCACCCTGGGGCTCGCCGAGGTGCTGCAGCGTCAGGTCGGACTCGATGGCAGCGACATCCCGCTGGCCGAAGGCCGGCGACCACAGCTCGATCGTCTCGGGGTCGACGAGCTTCGGGTTCTTGGTCGGGTGGCGCAGCACGCTCGACCGGTACGGCGGGAAGTCGTGCAGGCTGATGTTCTGCCACTCCCCGGCCTCCTCGCGCCGGGCGGCGGCGGCGTGGTAGTCGACGATCTCCTGCGTGATCTCGTTCTGTGTCAGCTGGTCGGGCGAGGCGAGCAGCGACTCCGGCGCCGCTGCGTTCTGCTCGAGCACCACCGACGACGAGAACGCCTCCTCGCCCCGGGGATCGGGCTGGGTCGCGGTCATGAGGTCTCCTTCGACGACTCGGGTGGTCCCAGGTTCGCACCGCCGCGTTTCTCCTGCGTCGGCGATTCCCATCCAGTGGGAATGTCGGATGCCGCGGGCCGCGGCATCCGTCGCTTGTCGGGTTTGGGGCGCACCACGTGCGTTCGGGGCGCGCGGGGTCCGCCCCGAACGCACGGCATGCGCCCCAGACGCCGGGAGCCACACCGGCGCGGGACCGGTGGGACGACCCCGGCAGCGGGCCGCGGCATCCGTTCCCTTTCGGGTTTGGGGCGCACCACGTGCGTTCGGGGCGCGCGCCGTGCGCCCCGAACGCACGGCATGCGCCCCAAACGTGGGGAGACACACCGGCGCGGGACCGGTGGGACGACCCCGGCAGCGGGCCGCGGCATCCGTTCCGTTTCGGGTTTGGGGCGCACCGTGTGCGTTCGGGGCGTGTGCCGTGCGCCCCGAACGCACGGCATGCGCCCCAAACCCGGGGAGACAACGGGCACGCTGCACCAGCGACGCCGGCGCGGCGCCGAAGCGGCACCGGCCACTCGCTCAGCGACCCGGATCGGACGGATGCCGCGGCCTCCGGCATCCGTCGCCAGTTGGGTTTGGGGCGCGATGCGTGCGTTTGGGGCGCGCGCGGTGCGCCCCGAACGCACGGCATGCGCCCCAAACGCTGGGAGACATCGGCGCGGAAGGCCCGTGGCACGGACCCGGCAGCGGGCCCCGGCATCCGTCCCCCTCCGGGGTTTGGGGCGCATCACGTGCGTTCGGGGCGTGCGCCGTCCGCCCCGAACGCACGGCATGCGCCCCAAACCCGGAGAGACAACGGGCACGCGGGACCAGCGACGCCGGCGCGGAGGCGAAGCGGCACCGGCCACTCGCTCAGCGACCGGGATCGGACGGATGCCGCGGCCTCCGGCATCCGTCGCCTCAGGAGTGGCGGAGATCGCGGTGCAGCTCGGCAGCCGCCTGCACCACGAGCGGGCCGAGCCGTCGTTCGTCGGCGCGTTCGAGGTGCACGACGAGGCCGAGGGCGATGGCCGGGAGGCCCTCGACCCGCGGCAGCGCGGCCGCGACCGAGACGTTTCCGAGGGTCATCTCCTCCCGCGTCGTGGCGTAGCCGAGGGCGCGGGTGCGAGCGATGTCGGCGCGGAGTTCCGCCTCAGTCGTGATCGAGTGCACGGTCTCCCGCTCGAGCGGCGCACGGAAGTACTCCCGCAGCCAGACCTCGTCGCGCGTGGCGAGGAGGGCCTTGCCGACGCCGGTCACGTGCAGCGGCCCGCGACCGCCCATGCGGCTCAGGGTCGGGATGGACTGGCGGCCGGTAAGGCGCCCGACGTACAGCGCGCTCGTCGTCTCGGGCGTCGCGCCGTCGAGCACGGCGAGATGGACGTTCTCGCCCGTCGCCTCGTACAGCCGCACCATGTGGGGCAGCGCCGTCTCGCGCAGGCGCAGCGATAGCGGCGAGAGCTCGCCGAGCTCCCACAGGCGCGGGCCGATGGCGTACGTGTGACCCGGACCCCGCGTCAGCAAGCCCTCGGCCACGAGCGTCGCGAGCAGGCGGTGCAGCGTCGACGAGGCGAGCCCGGTGCGCGCCGCGAGCGTCGTCGCGGTAACGGCCGGCTCGTCGTCGGTGAAGCATCCGAGCACCCGCAGCGTGCGCTCGAGCACGCCCTCGCCGTCCGCCATGCCGCCTCCCCGACCGACGTTACTCCGGGACTCGCGGCGTCGTTCGAGCGAGCGGGGCGGTGGCGCCCAGCCCGGTCGTTGAGCGAGCGAGGAACGAGCGAGACGAAACCCGCCGTGGGCACTCGGATGGCAGAGTGGGCGCATGGCCAACTCGCCCTCCGGCGACTCGATGACCGACCGCATCGTGCGCGTGCTCGAGACTTTCACGGCCGAGCGCTCGATGCAGTCGGCCGCCGAGATCGGGCGACGCGCGGGACTCCCGTCCTCGACAGCGCACCGCATCGTCGACGAGCTCGTCGCCGCCGGCCTGCTCGAACGCGACGAGGACCGCCGCGTGCACCTCGGCCTGCGCCTGTGGGAGCTTGCCCTCCGTGGCTCGACGGCGCTCCGCCTGCGCCAGGCAGCGCTCCCGTACATGGAGCAGGTGCAGGCCCGCATCCGCGAGCACACGCAGCTGGCGGTGCTCGAGCAGGACGAGGCGCTCTTCCTCGAACGCCTCTCCCACCCCGACGCCGGCGCCAACATCACCCGCATCGCCGGCCGCCTGCCCCTGCACGCGTCGTCGTCGGGTCTCGTGCTCCTCGCCTACGCTCCCTCGTCGCTGCGCGAGCGCGTCCTGGCCGGGCCGTTGCGCGCTCTGGCGCCAGAGACGGTGACAGATGCCGCACGCCTGCGCCGCCTGCTCACCGAGGTGCGCCGCTCCGGGGTGGTGGTGGCGCCGGGTTCGATCGAGGCGGTCTCGACCGGCGTCGCCGTGCCGATCCGCGACGCCGGAGAGGTGGTCGCCGCACTCTCGGTGGTACTGCCGCGCGAGACCGATCCGGATGCCGCCGTCGCCGCCCTGCGCGACGCCGTCGCGGGCATCGAGGCCGCGCTTCGCGCCGACCGCCGCTGAGCCCGTCACCAGCGGAGGACGTGTGAGGAGCGGAGGACCAATTCCCCCGGTATCCCTCGTCCCCTCCTCACATCTCCTCCGCTCCTCACATCTCCTCCGCTCCTCACAGCTCCTCCCGTCCTCGCGGCGGATCGCCGCACCGGGCGCTCACCCGTCCCGTTCAACGGGAATCCGACCCAACGCCGGCGCCGCCGGGCCACACTGGGGCGCAGCATCCCACACCCCGGAACGTCGAAGGAGACGCTCATGTCCACGATCCGCACCCGCGTCGCCATCGTCGGGGCCGGACCCGCCGGCCTTCTGCTCTCGCACCTGCTGGGGATCGCCGGCATCGAGTCGATCGTCATCGACCAGCGCTCCCGCGACGAGATCGAGACCACGATCCGCGCCGGCATCCTCGAGCAGGGCACGGTCGAGGTGCTCGACTCCTCGGGGGCCTCCAGCCGTGTGCGCACGGTCGGCAACCGCCACGACGGCATCGAGCTCCGCTTCGCCGGCGCGGGTCACCGCATCGACTTCGCCGACCTCGTCGGACGCGGGGTCTGGCTGTATCCGCAGCACGAGGTGCTCAAGGACCTCATCGCCGTGCGCCTCGGCAAGGGCCAGGACCTCCGCTTCGGCGTGAGCGCGGTGCGCGTCGAGGACGCGGCATCCGATCGCCCCCGTCTCATCGCGACCGACGCCGACGGATCACCCCTCGAGATCGAGGCCGACTTCGTCGTCGGAGCCGACGGCTCACGCAGCGTCGTGCGCGAGGCCGTCACCGGCTCGCACACCGGAGGCTACTTCCGCGAGTATCCGTTCGCGTGGTTCGGCATCCTGTGCGAGGCGCCGCCGAGCGCCGAGGAGCTCATCTACAGCAACTCGCCGAACGGCTTCGCGCTCATCAGCCAGCGCAGCGCGACGGTGCAGCGCATGTACTTCCAGTGCGATCCGGATGCCGACCCCGGCGCCCTCAGCGAGGCGCAGCTGTGGGACGAACTCCAGTCGCGCGTGCCCGGCACGACGCTGAAGGAGGGGCCGATCTTCCAGCGCGACGTGCTGCGCTTCCGGAGCTTCGTCGCGCACCAGCTGCTCAACAACCGCGTCGCTCTCATCGGCGACGCCGCGCACACCGTGCCGCCGACCGGCGCGAAGGGCATGAACCTCGCCGTCGCCGACGTGCTGGTGCTCGAGCGGGCGCTCCGGGCGCTGCTGCTCGAGAACGACGACCGCCTGATCGAGGCGTTCCCCGAGAACGCGCTGCACCGCATCTGGAAGGCCCAGCACTTCTCGTGGTGGATGACCAACATGCTGCACGTGGCCCCTGACGCCTCCGACTTCGACCGCCTGCGCCAGCTCGGCGAGCTGCGCTCCGTCGTGGAGTCGGAGGCCGGCCGCCGCTTCCTCGCGGAGGCCTACACCGGCTGGCCGCTGGAGGGCCTCGCCTGACCCACGCCGCGGCCGGCTCCGGACACCGAGCACTGCCGCTGAACGGGAATGAACGGATGCCGCAGCCGCCGCCTGGGCTATAGTCCGAGCCCTATGGCCCCATCGTCGCGGACTGCACCGCCCGAGCCGTCGCGTACGGCGTCGGTCGCGATGCTGCTCGTGGCGGTGTGCCTCGTCGCAGCGAACATGCGGCCGGCGATCACGGGCCTGGGACCACTGCTGGACCAGATCGGCGCCGACACCGGCATGTCGGTCTCGGCGCTGGGTGTGCTCGCGGCTGTCCCGCTGGTCGCATGGGCGCTGTTCTCGCCGCTCGCGCACGACCTGAGCCGGCGGTTCGGGCAGCCGCGCGTGCTGATGTGGTCGCTCTTCGTCCTGTTGGCCGGCACGCTGGTGCGCTCGATCCCGGGGCCCGTCGTCAGCCTGTGGATCGGCACGGCGATCGTCGGCATCGGGATCGCGATCATCAACGTGCTGATGCCCGCCGTGGTGAAGCGCGACTTCCCGACGCGCGTCGCGGCGGTGACGGCGGCCTACACGGCGCTGCTGGCGGGACTCGGCGCCGTGTCGTCGGGCGTCGTGGTGCCGATCTCCCACATCCCCCTCGGCGGGGATCCCGCCGGCTGGCGGATCGCGCTCCTCGTGACGGGCGCCGCACTGCTGCCGTTCGCGATCGCCGGGTGGTGGTGGGCGCACCGGGGCGCGGAGCACGCCCATGTGCGGGCGTCCTCACCGCGGGGCCGCACGGGGATCTGGAGCGACCCGATCGCGTGGCTGGTCGCGGTCTACATGGGCCTTCAGGCATCCATGTTCTACATGTTCGTGACCTGGCTGGCACCGTTGTCGATGTCGATCGGCCGCACCGAGGTGGTGGCCGGCATCGACGTCATGGTCTACCAGCTGTTCTCGCTCGCCGGCTGCCTGCTGCTGCCGCTGATCCTGCGCGGCGGACTGGAGCGGTGGGCGCCCGCCCTCATCCCGTCCCTGGCGATCGTGGGTGTGGCGGGTCTCATGCTCGCGCCGAGCGCCCTGCTGTTGTGGGCATCGCTCATCGGACTCACCGGCGGCGCGACGCTGGCCATGTCGCTCACGCTGATGGCCCAGCGGGCCCGCGACCACGACGCGTCGGCAGCACTGTCGGGCATGTCGCAGTCGGTCGGCTACGTGATCGCCGCGCTCGGGCCGATCGCCTTCGGCGCCCTCCACAGCCTGACGGGCGACTGGATCGCCTCGCTCGCACTGGTGCTCGCGGTGCTCGCGGCCCTCACCGTGGTCGGGCTCTTCGCAGGACGCAACCGCTACGTCCTCGAGCGCCGCTGACCCCTCCGCCTCCGCAGCCCCGCCCGCGCGTTCGGGGTCACAGTTCGCGGCAACCACCGCAGCCCAGCCACGCTTCGCGCCCCCCTGAATGCCGGCCGCAGAAGTTCGGGGTCGCAACACGCGGCAACGAACCCCGCGTAGCCGTGCATCGCGTCACCCGAACGCGGGCGATAAGAACGAACCCGGCGCGCCCACCCCAGCGCGCGGCGGACCCGCTGGGGTTACTCCTCGGGGAAGGCCAGTGCGCGAAGCAGCGCGCCGAGGGTCTCGCGGTCGTCGGCACTGAGCTGACCGTGGACGCGCTCCTCGGCGGTGCGCGCGGACTCGCGGGCGATCGCGACGAGCGAGCGCCCGGCATCCGTCGCCACGACGACGTTCGCGCGGCGGTCCGAGGGATCCGGCCGGCGCTCCACGAGGCCGCGGGACTGCAGCTCGTCGACGAGGCTCACGACCTGGCTGGGGTCGAGACGGAGGAACTCGGCGAGCTCTCGCTGCGAAGGACGAGCGTCGCCCGACGCGAGCACGAGCACGGAGTACGACCGGGCCTTGAGCCCGTGCTCGGCGAGCGCGGCGTTACCGGCGGCGAGCGCGATGGCATTCGCGCGGGCCAGCAGGAAACTCACATCGTCGGTCAGCGCCGACGACCGGAGCCCCGAAGGTGCGACGGCGTCGGCGGGTTTCGGCATGGCCACGATGCTACTCGACTTCATAGACGAACGGAATGATTGACTTATTCAACGGTTAGGGCTTCAATGGACCCCGACACGAAGGAGTTCACGCATGTCTTCGCACGCCCCCCTCGACGGCAAGGTCGCCATCGTCACCGGCTCGGGCCGCGGCCTCGGCCTCGCCTATGCCCAGGAGCTCGCCCGTCAGGGCGCCGCCGTGGTCGTCAACGACGTCGACGAGGCCACCGCCGCGGAAGCCGTCGCCTCCATCGAGGGCGAGGGCGGCCGGGCTGTCGCCGTCGTCGCTCCGGTCGGCTCCACCGAGACCGCGAAGAAGCTGGTGCAGACCGCGGTCGACACGTTCGGGCGGCTCGACATCCTGGTCACGAACGCGGGCGTCCTGCGCGACACCGTGCTGTGGAAGATGACCGACGACGACTTCGACACCGTCATCAACGTGCACCTGCGCGGCACCTTCACGTGCGTGCGCGAAGCCGCCACCTACATGCGCGAGAACCAGATCCCCGGCCGCATCATCTGCATCGGCTCGCCGACCGGTCAGCGCGGCAACTTCGGGCAGACGAACTACGCCGCCGCGAAGGCGGGCATCGTCGGCATGGTGCGCACGTGGGCGCTCGAGCTCAAGAAGGCCGGCATCACCGCCAACGCCGTCATCCCGGTCGCCGCGACCGCGATGACCGCGACCGTCCCCTACTTCGCCGCGGCCGTCGAGGCCGAGGCGGCCGGCGAGCCGATGCCCGCGTTCTTCCGGCACGACCTCGGGTTCGGCACGTCGGACGACGTCGCGGGGCTGATCTCCTATCTCGCATCGGATGCCGCGGCCGGCGTCACCGGGCAGGCCATCGGCATCGGTGGGGACCGTCTGCAGGTGTGGTCGCACCCCGAGGCGGTCGCGACCGCGTACCACGACGGTGGCTGGTCGTACGACGACCTCGCGTCCGGGTTCGCCGACGCCGCCGGCGACCTGCAGTCCGTCGGCGAGAAGTTCCCGCCGCTCCCCGAGGAACTCCAGCGCCCGGCGCCGACCGGTCGTTGAGCGAGCGAAGCGAGACGAAACGCCCATGCCCTCGCCCCGCGCACGCCGGAATCGGTCGCTGAGCTTGTCGAAGCGCCCTTCGACAAGCTCAGGGACCGCGGCATCCCCCTCGGGCTCCGGCCACTGACCCACTGAGGACCCGCCATGACCCGCTACGAACCCGCGATCGACGTCGACGCGCTCACCGCGATCGACGTGCACGTCCACATCGAGGTCGACCACCACGGTCACTCGTCGCTGCCGGAGGACCTTCGCGACGCGGCGGCGAAGTACTTCAGCACCGACGGCCCGAACCCCGACCTCGACGGCGTCGCCGCGTACTACCGCGAGCGGAACATGGCGGCCGTCGTGTTCACGGTCGACGCGGAGACGAACCTCGGCCAGTCTCCGATCTCGAGCGCCGACATCGCCGAGGGAGCCGCCCGCAACAACGACGTGCTCATCCCGTTCGGCTCGGTCGACCCGCTCAAGCCGACCGCGGTCGACGACGCCCGCCGCCTGGTCGAGGACCACGGCGTGCGGGGGTTCAAGTTCCATCCGACCGTGCAGGGGTTCGACCCGTCCGACGCCGCGCACTCCCCGCTGTACGAGACGCTGCAGGACGCGGGGGTCGTCGCGCTCTTCCACACCGGACAGACCGGGATCGGCGCGGGCCTTCCGGGCGGACGCGGCCTGCTGCTCGGCCGGTCCAACCCGATACTGCTCGACCCGGTTGCCGCCCGGTTCCCCGAGCTGCAGATCATCATGGCGCATCCGTCGGTCCCCTGGCAGGACGAAGCCCTCTCGGTCGCGACCCACAAGCACAACACCTGGATCGACCTGTCTGGCTGGAGCCCGAAGTACTTCCCCGAGGCGCTCGTCCGCGCCGCGAACTCCTACCTGAAGAACCGCGTGCTCTTCGGCTCGGACTTCCCGCTGCTCACCCCCGACCGCTGGCTCCGCGACGCCGAGAACCCTTCGAAGGGCTCGGCGACCGGGTTGTTCAAGCCGGAAGTGATGCCCGGCATCCTCAAAGCCAACGCCGCACGACTGCTGAAGCTCGGCTGACGCCGGGCCGCGGCATCCCTCACCGTCCTCACCCAAGGAGAGAAACCATGACCACCACCGTCGACTGCGCCGACGTCGCCGGGCTCGCCGGCACCGACCTCGGCTTCACCGAGTGGCTCGAAGTCACGCAGGACCGCGTGAACCTGTTCGCCGACGCCACTGACGACCACCAGTGGATCCACGTCGACCCGGAGCGGGCGGCCGAGGGTCCGTTCGGCGGACCCATCGCCCACGGCTTTCTGAGCCTGTCACTCACCGTGAAGTTCTGGTCCGAGCTGTTCGATGTCACCGGGGTCACCACGAAGGTCAACTACGGCCTCGACAAGGTGCGCTTCGTCTCTCCGGTGAAGGTCGGCGCCCGCGTGCGCGGCGGCGCGGTCATCGCCGAGGTCACCGAGGTGCGCGGCGGCTTCCAGTTCGCCGTCGACCAGACCATCGAGATCGAGGGCGCAGACAAGCCCGCGGTGGTCGCCCGAGGGCTGTACCGCTTCTACGCCTGACTCCGGTCGCTGGGCTCACTCCGGTCGCTGAGCTCGCTCCGGTCGCTGAGCTTGTCGAAGCGGCCCTTCGACAAGCTCAGGGACCGGCTCAAGCTCAGGGACCGGCTCAAGCTCAGGGACCGGCTCACGCTCAGGGACCGGCTCACGCTCAGACTACGCAGGCCTTCCTCGAAGGAGAGGACTCCGCAACGATGCACACGCAGGGAATCGGGTTCTGGCTCGCCCAGCGACGGCTCAAGAACCCCGGGAAGACGGCGGTCGTCTTCGGTGACGTCGAGCTGACCTATCGGCAGATGGCGGATGCCGCGGACCACGTCGCGGCCGCCCTCTGGCATCGTGGCATCCGCCGTGGCGATGCCGTCGCCTACATCGGTGAGAACAGCCCGCAGTTCCTGCAGGTGATGTTCGCCGTCGCACAGCTCGGAGCCGTCTTCGTGCCGGTGAACACCCGGCTGGCGGGGCCTGAGATGGAGCACGTGCTCGTCGACTCGGGCGCCCGCGCCCTCGTCCTCGACCCGGAGTTCCTCGACCGCGCGATGGCCGGCGTCCAGACCGGCCGGATCGCCCACGTCATCGTCACCGGCGAAGGCCTGCCGGAGCATCCCGGTCTCGCCCGCCTCGTCGCCGATGCCCCGGTGGGCCACACGATCGCCGAGGTCGGCCTCGACGATCCGGCCGCGATCATCTACACGTCTGGCACGACCGGACGCCCGAAGGGCGCGGTGCTGAGCCACGGCAACCTCACGTGGGTCGCCCTCAACTGCATCGTCGACTACGACGTCGTCTCGACGGACGTCTCGCTCATGATCTCGCCGCTGTTCCACGTCGCCTCGCTCGGCATGGGGGCGCTGCCCGTCGTGCTGAAGGGGGCGACCCTCGTCCTCGAGAAGGGCTTCGAGCCCGGGCGCGCGCTCGCACAGATCCAGCGGCACGGCGTCACGATGCTCAGCGGCGTCCCCACCACGTACCAGATGCTCGCGGACCATCCCGACTGGGCGGCGACCGACCTCTCGACACTCCAGAAGCTCACGTGCGGCGGCTCGGCCGTGCCCACCCGCATCCTCAACGCCTACGAGGAGCGTGGGCTGTCGTTCTCGCAGGGCTACGGCATGACCGAGACCTCGCCGGGCGCGACGTCGCTCGCCCCGTCGATGACCCGCGAGAAGCAGGGCAGCGTCGGCCTGCCCCACTTCTTCACCGAGGTGCGCATCACCGACGAGCACGGCGACGTCGTGCCGCGCGGCACCGTCGGCGAGATCGAGATCTCCGGCCCCAACGTCTTCCTCGGCTATCACGGCCAGCCCGAGGCGACCGCGGCCGCGTTCACCGACGACCACTGGTTCCGCTCCGGCGATCTCGGCTACCTCGACGCCGACGGGTACCTCTACATCGCCGACCGGCTGAAGGACATGATCATCTCGGGCGGCGAGAACATCTATCCCGCCGAGGTGGAGAGCCTCATCTCGGACATCGAGGGGATCTCGGGCGTGGCCGTCGTCGGCGTGCCCGACGACCGCTGGGGCGAGGTGCCGTGGGCCGTCGTGACGGTCAAAGAGGGGGCCGAGGTCGACACCGAGATCGTGCGCTCCCGCCTCGACGGCGTGCTCGCCCGCTACAAGCTGCCGAAGAACGTCGTCGTGGTGGAAGACCTGCCGCGCACGGCGTCCGGCAAGGTGCGCAAGGCCGACCTGCGGGCGCGGTTCGGCGAGGGCCGATGACGCGCGTCCCGCCGGTGCCGTCGCTCGTGCCGGCGTTCGAGGTCGTGGCCGAGCTCGGTCCGCTGGAGGACCATGGCATGACCCGCGCCGGCCATCGCCGCATCATCCCGGTGGTCGGCGGCACCATCACGGGCGAGTTCACCGGCACGATCCTCGCCGGCGGCGCCGACTGGCAGGTCGTGCGGGCGGACGGGTCCATCGAGATCGACGGCCGCTACAGCGCCCGCGCCGACGACGGGTCGCTGCTCTACATCCGGGCCCGCGGTGTCCGCAGCGGCGATCCCGGCGTGCTCGAGGCGCTGCTGCGCGGCGACGACGTCGACCCGGACGCCTATTACTTCCGCGCCGCCCTGACGCTGGAGTCCGCCGCGCGCCCCGAGTTCGAGCGCACGGTCTACGTCGCGTCGTACATCCGCGAGGCGAGCCGCGTCCGCTACGTCGCCTACCGCGTCATCTGAGGGTCCCGTCGCCCCGGCAACCGCGGAAGCTCAGCCGAGGGCGGCGAGCCGAGGCCCCGGCATCCGCGGAACGGATGCCGGGGCCTCAATGGCGGGGGGATCGCAGTCATCCGCCGTACGAGCCCCAGTCGCCGGCATCCCACATGCGCGCGGGCACGCCGCCATGCCTCGCAGCCGCGAAGCGGGCCTCCCCCAGCGTCAGACCGCTCTGCTGGTCGATGGCGGCCGCCCTTCCCGCGAGCGCGTTCGGGGACGTAGCCGGCCAGCTGCCGTCCGCGATCCTCGTGAAGATCGTCTCGAACACGGCAGCCTCTTCCGCCGCGGTGAATGTGCAGTGACCCTCGGCCTGGACGAACGCCTGCCGCAGCTGCGCTCGCTCACCCGCGTCGCGCACCGTCGTGGCGTAGGCCTCGTCATCCTGGGTGGAGCCGGCACCGTCCCCGGTGGTGCTCAGCGACAGCACCGGCACCGTGAGTTCTCCCGTGAACGACGCCGTGCGCTCGACGAACCCGACAGCCTCGGGATCCGCCTCCAGCCTGTCGGCGCGAGCGAGCGTGCGCAGATCATCGTCGAGAGAGAGCCCCGCGGCCCGGTACGCGGCGGAGACCTCGCGCCATCTCCCGGAGTCGCGCAGTGCGCGCTCGTAGTCGACGCCGGTGTTCCACGAGAAGGTGCCGCCCACCGTGGCTTCATAGCCTGCCCGCACGAATGACCCGACGGCGAACGGCATGTAGGCGAGGTAGCGGTCGATCCGCGCCTCGCGGTCCACGATGTCCGCACCCGTGGCAGGGTCGAGGGCGGGGATCTTGCTCAGCGCTGCCGCGAAGCTCGCCCGGGCTCGTCCTTCCGCGCTGCCCGAGGCCTTCGCCACGAGCGCGTTCAGCTCCTCGAGCTCTGCATCGAGATCCACGATCCCGGTGATCCGCATCGACGAGGCCGGGTCGACGAGCTCGCGCAGGACGAAGGCCGTGTCGAGCTTGTAGTTCCATGTGCTCACCGCTCCGGCGCCCCCGCCGCACATCGGCACGGCGCCGTCGAGCCAGTCGGGCGCGGAGTCAGCGACGATGCGGGTGACGAGTCCGCCCTGCGACCGGCCGGCCAGCACGACGTCGTCGGGTGGGCCGGCGATGTCGGTGAACGCGGCGACGGCGGCACTTGCGTTGTCTCGGTCGCGCACCAGGTCCCAGCCGTCCGAGAGGTCGTATCCGATCACCGCCGTGCCTCGCTGCAGCAGCCACTCCGCCGATGCGAAGTCCGCGGTGGGGCGACCTGGCACGACGACGAGCGACCCGTTCCAGTCCCCGGGGGCGATGGCGGTGTATGCCGCGCCGTCCGGAAGAGCACCCGAGCGGGTGGTGCGCTCTTCGGGCTGCGGGGCGAAGACGTCCGGCTCACGCTCGGGTCGCAGCAGCGAGTCGGGCTGATGACGGGCGAACGTGCCGCCGCGCTCGAGTCAGCTGCTCTCGGCGATGTCGTCGGCACGATCGTTGAGGGCATGCGGGCTCGCGAGGTTCTTCCACGTGCCGGAGTCGAGCCGGTCCTGCAGGGCGGTGACCAGCGCCGCCACCTCCGCGTCGGAGTAGGCGCAGTGCCCCGGGCGATCGACGAAAGCCTGCTGCAGGAGCGCGGCGTGTCCGTGGGCGCGCACGCGGTCCGCGTAGGTTCCGGCCTGCGCGACCACCGGTGCGGCGTCACCCGTCTCGTGCAGCGACAGGACGGGACCGTGGATGTCGCCGGTCGGCGTGGCGTTCTGCTGCATGTAGGCGACAGCCTGTTCGTCGGCGGCGATGCGCTCCCCGGCGTTGAGCGCCGTGAGATCGTCGTCGAGCGAGAGTCCGGCCCCGCGATACAGCTGACGGACGAGCTGCAGGTTGCCGGACTGCCGGAGGGCGTCGGTGTAGTCCACGCCGGTGTTCCACGAGAAGTTCCCGCCGGCCCGCTGTTCCAGCGGCTGCCGCGGCGATACGGCGCCCCACATGAAGATGCCGTAAAGCTGCTCCTGCTGCGCCTGGATGTCATGCCGGTCCGGCTGGTCGGTGCCGGGCTGCGACCATGTCGGCATCTGGGCGAGACTGGCCGCGAGGGCTATCCGTGCTCGCCCTTCCGTGGTCTGCTGTGCGGCGTCGAGCACCTCCTTGAAGGCGGCCTGCCGCGCCGGTTCGTTCGTCACATCCACGAGCTCCAGCCGTGAGTCCTCGGGGGCGAGGAGCGTCTTCAGCGCGTACGTGCCGTCGAGCGAGCCATTGAGCATGGGGATGGCGCCCGCGATCGAGCCGCAGAGCGGAAGCGCGGCGTCGAAGATGTCGGGCTGCTGCTCCAGCAGTGCGACCGAGACCTGACCTCCCATCGAGGCACCCCACGCCACGACGTGCTCGGGCGCTCCCAGCGCCGTGGTGACGGCTTCGACGACCTGTGGCTGCGCGGCGAGGAGGTCCTCGACCGCCCATCCCGTGCCGGCCGCCGCGCCGGCGAGAGCGTACCCCTGGCCGGTGAGCCACGACACGACCTCGTTCGAGGGTCCGGCGGACGCTGTTCCTCCTCCCCCGCCATAACCCGGGCTCCACGTCAGCAGCGTGCCGTTCCACTGCTCGGGCTCGTGGAGGACGTACTGACCGCCGCCGGGCAGCGCGCCGCGGATCTCCGCGGGCTGTGACAGCGGCGCCGCGGCCGCCGGGACGGCGGCCAGGACGAGAGCGGCGGAAGCGGCGAGGCCGATTCCGACGCGGATCGAGCGTGATGACATCGTTCCCTTTCCGCGACGCACGCGAGCCGGGCTCGCCGTCGAGCGTCGCACCATCAGGTCTTCGTTGACCGAGCACACGACACTTATGGCGCCGTACGCAGCGGGAGGTGTAGCGGTTTGACCTTGACACGATCGATTGACGATGTCAACGGTTGCGAAACAGATCCGTTGACAATCGCAACGATGAGTGGTTTCGTTTAAAGACCACACCTCCAACGACGGACGTTGTTCAATGTGTTTCTCACCAATGCGGGTGCGAAGCGTCGCGGCCGTCTTCCCGAAGTCGAAAGGTGCCGACATGAAGAAGACCTTGGTTCTGGCCGCGAGCGTCATGGCGGCCGGGCTGCTCCTCACCGCGTGCGGCGCGAGCCCCAATGCCCGACCGGATGACGGGGACTCGCCGTCGGATGCGCCCGCGGAGCTGGTGTTCGCCGTCGTGCCGACGGATGACAGCGAGGAGCTGGAGAACAGCTTCCTGCCGCTGGTCGCGGCCATCGAGGAGACCACCGGCATCCCCACGCGCATCGAGGCCGTGAGCAGCAACGCCGGTGTCATCGAGGCGCAGGTGGCGGAGCGTGTCGACATCGCGACATACGGCGCCTTCTCGTACTACCTGGCGGCAGACGTCGCGGATGTGGAACCCATCGCCAAGGACCAGCGCACCCCCGAAGCCGGTTCAGGCGCGGTGAACTCGGTCGGCGTCGTCGCCCCTGGCTCGGACATCTCCTCGATCGAGGACGTGGCCGGCAAGAACGTCTGCTTCACCGACCCCGCGTCGACGACCGGATACCTCACCGCGGCGGCGGCGATGACGGAGGCGGGGATGGACCCCGAGTCCGACATCAACCCGCTCTTCGTCGGATCGCACGACGTCGCCGTGACGCAGATGCTGGCCGGGGACTGCGACATCGCCTTCGTGGCAGAGACCTTCGTGACGACGATCCTGCCCGATCGCGGCATCATCGCCGAGGGTGACACCGAGACGGTGTGGACCTCGGATCCGATCCCCGGCACCCCGATCGTGGTCGGCACCTGGCTGGATGAGAAGCTCCGCGACCAGATCGTCACGGCGGTGACGGAGTACAACGCCGTCTCGGCGTCGGAGGCCGGCCTGTGCGAAGAGCAGAACCGCGAAGCGCCCGCCGAGTGGGGCGAGGAGTTCGCCGGGAAGACGGCGTGCAAGTGGGGCGGCACCGGGGCCTTCGCGTTCGAGCCCGCCACGGCATCCGACTACGAGGTGATCAGCGCCATCTGCCAGACGCTCAAGACCGACGTCTGCCGCGGTGAGGAATGATCCGATGACCGCCCCGGTGACGCAGAAGGCTCCTCTTATGCCCGACAAGACGACCGCTCCGATGGACACGGGGGCCGTGAGTGTCGCGCTCAGCGATGTCAGCATGCGCTTCGGCGACAAGGCGGTCCTGAAGGGTGTCGATCTGGAGGTCGCCGCCGGTCAGTTCGTCGCCCTGGTCGGGCCATCCGGCGCGGGGAAGTCGACGCTGCTGCGTCTCATCAACGGCAGCCACCGGCCGACCGGTGGAAGCTTGTCGGTCCTCGGCGTGAACCCGGCGACGTGCGGCCGGCGCGCCCTGCAGCGACTTCGCGCCCGCGTGGGATTCGTGTTCCAGCAGTTCGGCCTCGTCGGGCGCCTGAGCGCGATGGAGAACGTGCTCATGGGCGCGCTCGGCTCGCTGCGGATGCCGCGCTACGGCATCTCGAGCTACCCCAAGGAGCTGCGCGAGCGGGCGGTGGCGAATCTGGAGCGAGTAGGACTCCTCGACGAGCGCTACCAGCGCTGCGACACCCTCTCCGGTGGTCAGCAGCAGCGGGTGGCCATCGCACGCACGCTCATGCAGGAGGCCGAGCTCGTGCTCGCAGACGAACCGGTCGCGTCGCTGGACCCCAACGCGAGCGTCTCAGTGCTGCAGACGCTGAAGAAGCTGAGCAGCGAGGATGGCTTCACCATGATCTGCTCCCTGCACCAGGTCGAGCTCGCCCTGGCCGTGTCGGATCGCGTGGTCGCCGTACGGCAGGGCTCGTTCGTCCACGACGCCCTGACCTCGGAGACCACCGAGGAGCAGATCCGCGCCGTCTACGAGCAGCAGGGATCGGCCTGACATGTCGTTGACCGTCGACCGCCCTCCGGTGAAGGCGGCTCCGGGCCCGGGTTCCGGCCGTCCACGCGCATCGGCCGCGACGGTGGGAATCCCGCTCGCCTACCTGGCCGTCACGATCTTCGGAATGTGGTGGCTCGACATCCGCCCGGCTGCCCTCATCGCCGGCCTGGAAGACATCGCTGCGCTGCTGCAGCGCATGGTGCCGCCCACCGTCGGCGACCCCGCGAATCTCGCCACTCTCGCGCTCGAGACCTTGTGGATCGCCATCGCGGGAACCGGACTCGCCACCGTCGCGTCCGTCTTCCTGGGCGCAGCCGCCTCGCGGAACTTCACCGGACCGCGGGTCGTCGCCTGGCTGGCGCGCGGCATCATCGTCGTGGCCCGCGCCGTCCCCTCGCTCGTCTTCGCCCTGATCCTGGTGCGGATCGTCGGACTCGGCCCCCTCGCCGGCGGGTTGGCGATCGCGTTCCACTCGGTCGGCATGATCGGCAAGATGTTCGCCGACGTCTTCGAAGAGCAGGATCCAGCCCCGCGGGAGGCCGTGGCGGCCGTGGGGGCGAGCCGGGCGCAGAACTTCGTCGCGACGACGTTCAGTCGAGCGCTGCCGAGCATCACGGCGATCGTGCTGTACCGCCTCGACATCAACATCCGCGCCTCCGCGGTGCTCGGCCTCGTCGGTGCGGGAGGCATCGGAGTGGCGCTGCAGACTGCCATCGGATCTCTCGACTACCACCGGGCACTCGGCATCATCCTCGTCATCGTGGTGATGCTGCTCCTGCTCGAGGCCGTCGCCTACGTCGCCCAGCGCGCCCTGGCCGAGCACGCCGAAGAGCACACCGCCGCCGAGCTGTACGGAGCCGGGCACACGCCGGCAACGCCGGGATGGAACCGCTCGCGCATCCTGCGGGTGGGCTCCGGCGTCGCCGTGCTCGCCCTCTTCGTCTTCTCGCTCACCCAGCTCTTCGCCGACTCTCCTCGCCTGGCGCGGATCTGGGAGAACGCGCTCGCGGTGATCTCGGGGTTCTTCCCGCCCGTCTTCACGCTCGACATCGCGTACGGGATCTTCGAGAGCGTCATCATGGCCATCTCGGCGACCACCTTCGGCGTGATCATCGGTCTCGTCATCGCCGTACTGTCGACGCGCCATCTGATCCGCTTCGAGCCGTTGTCCCTCGCGCTGCGCGGCCTGATGGTGCTCGTGCGCGGCGTGCCGGACATCATCTACGCGCTGTTGTTCGTCGCCGCACTCGGGCTCGGACCGTTCGCGGGATTCCTCGCCCTCGCGATCTCGTGCACCGCGCTCGCGGCGAAGTTCTTCACGGACTCGCTCGTCAAGGTCGATCCCGCGCCGCTGCGCAGCCTCGAGGCGACGGGCGCCAATCGCGTGCAGGTGTTCGTCAGCGGTGTGTGGCCCCAGTTCGTGCCGAGCTTCATCGGCAACAGCCTGTTCACCTCCGATCTCGCGCTGCGCGAGTCCGCCGTGCTCGGCATCGTCGGCGCGGGCGGCATCGGCTTCCTCCTCGAGGAGTCGGTGGCCACTCTCCACTACCAGACGACCGCCGGCATCCTCATCGGGCTCATCGCGGTCGTCGTGAGCCTCGAATCCGTCGCGCGCTGGGCGCGCAGGAAGGTGATCTGATGGCCGCCTGCCCCTTCGGCTTCACGACGCAGGACGAGGACATCTCGTCGTCCGCCGATGTGGACGCACGCACGCGCTCGGAGCGCCCCAGCGAGTGGTCGCCCGCCCTCGACGAGACATTCGGCAGCGCGCACCGCGATTACGCCGAACTGCGGCGGACGGATCCCTTCCCCTGGAGCGAGGATTTCGGTGGCTTCTGGGCGGCGATGACCTACGACGATGTGGTGGCCATCGCGCAGGACGAGCGATTCGTCACGTCGGTGCAGAATGTCGTGCCTCACGTCCCGCGGTCAGCGCGGCGCCCGCCGCTGCACTTCGACCCTCCCGAGCACACCGCCTATCGTGAGGCGATCGACCCCGTGATGCGACGCGCGGTGGTCAAGACGCACGAGTCCACGTTCCGCGCGAGCGCCGACGAGCTGGTGAGCGAGATGCTCGCCCGGGGCAGCGCCGACGGCGTCGCCGACTTCGCGGCACCCTTCGTCGTCGACTGCTTCGCGGCGTTCCTCGGCGTTCCGGTGGAGCTCACCCGTCATGTGCGAGAGATCGGGGTGCGCTACGGCTTCGCCATCCAGGACATGGACGACGACGTCATCGCGGAGTGCAGCACCGAGCTCTACGACATCGCGGAACGTGTCTACCGCGAGCGTCTCGCCGTCGACCCCGATCCCTCACAGGACCTCGTCGCCAGCCTGCACGCCGCCGCCGTGGACCCCGCGAACCACATCACCGAGCGGACGGCCATCGCGACGATCCGTCAGATGATCGTCGCGGGCATGGGGGCGCCCCAGGCCGTACTCGGCAGTTGCGTCGTCCACCTCGCGCAGGACCGCGACCTGCAGGAGCACCTGCGTCTCCACCCGGAGGACCTCCCCGCGGCCATCGAGGAGTTCCTGCGCCTCCACGCCCCGTACCGCGTCTTCGCGCGCACGCCGAGGGAAGACACCGTGGTGCACGGACGCATGGTGCGCAGGAGCGAACCGGTGGCCCTCGTGTTCCCTTCGGCGAACCGGGATGCCGCGGCCTTCGACCGGCCGGACGAATTCGTGCTGCATCGCAAGAACAACTCGCATCTGGCCTTCGGCCGCGGCGCACACAGATGCCCGGCCGCCACGATGGGCCGTGTCGAGCTGCTCATCGCGCTGCAGACCCTGCTGGAGCGGACGACGTCGTTCGAGCCGGCCGGCGAAGTCCGGATGATGAACTGGCTCGAGTACGGCCCACGCACCGTTCCGCTCGCTCTCACGCCGGCGAACGTCGTGTGACCGCCTGACTGGCACAATCGCTCCATGAGGCCAGCCGACGATCTGCTCCCGCGCGACCAGCAGGGCGCCCGCTCGCAGCAGCTTCTCATCGTCCTCCTGGGCGACTATTGGCACCTGCGCGCGGAGCCGATCCCGTCCGCGGCGCTGGTCGCATTGCTGGAGCTGTTCGACGTGACCCCCGCCGGAGCCCGAGCGGCGATCCAGCGCCTCGCGAAGCGCGGATTCCTGGTCAGCGTCAAGAGGGGGAGGACCACCGCCTACTCCGTCTCCCCGATGAGCCAGGAGTCGGTCGACGCCCATGTGGAGCTGCTCTTCCGCAGCCACATCCCCCGTCCGTGGGACGGCACATGGACCGTCGTCGGGTACTCCCTGGGAGAGGACCAGCGAGGCGCGCGCAACACCCTGCGAGAGCGGCTGCGCCAATCAGGCTTCGGCAACGTGCATGACGGCCTGTGGATCCGGCCGGGAGATCGCCGGTCGGAGGTGGAGTCGATCGTCGGAGAACTCGCGGTGCGACCGTCATTCGGACAGTTGACGGTCTTCGTCGGTGCACATCTGCCCGATGAGAGCGTGACGGCCATCGCACGCGACGCATTCGGACTGGACGGCATCGCCGCGGCGTACCGCGATTTCCTCGACCGATGGGAGCCGATCGCGGCGGAGATCCAGGCGAGTGGGCGCACACGCCGTCCCGAGAGCCGCGACGAGCGGATGCCCCATGATGGCGATGCGCTGCGACTGCGCACCTCGATCATGCGCGAGTGGCGCGAGCTTCGCCACGCCGATCCGATGCTGCCCCGGTCACTCGTCGGCGATGACTTCCCCTTCGAGCGGGCACTGTCCGTCTGTTCGATGATCTACGACTCGACCGGGCCTGCTGCCGAGGCGGAGTTCCGCCGCCTCCTCGAGCCGCACTCGGCGGAGCTGGCGGAGCGGGTGTCGCATCACACGTTCGCCGCCTATGCGGACGTTCCCGCGTCTCGCAACACCTGACAGCCCCGTCGCCCCGGCAACCGCGAAAGCTCAGCCGACGATCGCCGCGAAGTCCCGCACCGCGGGGAACGCGAACGCGCGGTGGCGCTGCGTGAACAACTCTGCCGAGCGGTCGGCGGGCCAGTCCTCGCCCATGTACTGCCGGGGCAGGCGCGGGTCGGCGCGCAGCAGCGCGAGCCAGTCGGCGACCAGCAGGGTGCGTGCGGTGAGCGGCGGGAGATCGGATGCCGCATCCTCACGCTCCCAGTGGGCGATGAACTCGTCGTGGGCCTCGCGGATGCGCTCCACGTCCCATGCGACGCGCACCGCCTCGGCCATCGGAAACCCGTCGAGCTCGCCCGCCGAGAACGCGTTGACCGATCCCGGCGGCAGATCCGGGATGATCGCCCCCAGCGCGGCGGCGAGGTCGACGGCGCCGGGCGCGATCCAGAGTCCGTCTCGCAGCACGGCGAATCCCGACCAGGTCAACGCGGCGCGCAGGCGATGGCGGAGGTCGCGCAGGTGTTCGGGCACCGTATAGGTGACGAGGGTCCAGCCGTCGCCCTGCGGCTCGAACGGCGCCGGACCGTTGACCCGGCCGGATGCCTCGCGCAGCACCTCGCTGCCGTGCGCGGTGAGCACGAAGCCGATCTCACGGCCGAGGCGCCGGCGTTCGAGCAGGCCGCTGTGCACCATGCGGTCGAGGTTGGTCCGCACCGCCGAAGCCGCGACGCCGGCGCTCTCGAGCGCGCCGATGAGCACGCTCGCGCGCAGCGGCTCGAAGTACCGGTCGCACACGTACTCGCCGAAGAACGCCAGGAGCAGCTGCCGCGGCTTGCGGGTGAGCACCGACGTCTCGACGGCCGAGAGAGCGGGCATCGCGACGGCGACCCGCGCGGCTGCGACGCTCACGCGGCCTCCGGGCGCACGGCCTCGCCGCGCTTGGCGCGCTGGATCTGCTCGTACACGTGGGTGCGCAGCTCGGTGAAGCGCGGCAGCGCGCGCGTCGTGATCTGGTCGCGCTCGGGCGCGAGGTCGATGGCGAGGTCCTCCTGCACCCATGTCGGCGACTTCGAGAGCACGATGACCCGCTCGCCGAGGTAGACGGACTCGTCGATGTCGTGGGTCACGAACAGGATCGACATGCCGCGATCGCGGTGCAGCGCCCGCACGAGGTCTTCGAGGTCGGCGCGCGTCTGCGCGTCGACCGCGGCGAAGGGCTCGTCCATGATGAGCACCTCCGGCTGATACGCGACAGCGCGGGCGATGGCGACGCGCTGCTGCATGCCGCCGGAGAGCTGCCACGGGTAGCTCTTGGTCGCATGCTCGAGGCCGACGGCGGCGAGCGCATCGTCGACGAGCCGGTCCCGCTCGGGGCGGCTGAGCTTCTTGTGCTTCAGTGGCAGCTCGACGTTGCCCCGGACCGTGAGCCACGGGTACAGGCTGCGACCGTACTCCTGGAAGACGAGAGCCATGTTGGGCGGCGGGGCGGTGACCTTCCGACCGCCGAGCTCGATGACACCCGACGTCGGCTTGAGCAGCCCGGCGATGCACTTCAGCAGCGTCGTCTTGCCGCAGCCCGAGGGGCCGACGATGCACACCAACTCGCCGGCATCCATCCGGAATCCGATGTCGCCGATCGCCTCGACGTTGCCCGTGGACGACTCGTACACCTTGCGCAGGCGCTCGACGTTCAGCAGGGGCTCACTCTTGCGCAGCGCGTCAGGCACGCTCCACCTCCTTGATTCCGTGGTACCAGCGAAGCACGCGCCGCTCGACGAAGCCGAAGATGACGGCGAGCAGGACGCCGATCAGCCCGAGCAGCACGATGCCGCTCCACATCTCGGCGATGAGGTAGTTGCGCTGGAAGTAGACGATTCGATAGCCCAGGCCCGAGGACGAGAAGAACATCTCGGAGATGACCATCAGGATGAGGGCGATCGAGAGGCACTGCCGCACGCCCGTCATGATGCGCGGACTCGCCGACGGGAGCACGAGGTACCGCAGGCGCTCCCCCGAGGTCACGGCGAACGAACGCGCGGTCTCGGTCATCACCGAGTCGGTCGCGCGGACGCCCTCGATGGTGTTCAGCAGCACGGGCCAGATCGCGCCGGCGACGATCACGACGACCTTCATGAGGTCGTTCGCGCCGACGAGCACCGCCACGATCGGGATGAGCACCGGCGGCGGCACCGCGCGGAAGAACTCGAACACAGGCTCGAGCAGTTCTCGCAGCCACTGCACCAGGCCGATGACGATCCCTGCCGCGATGCCGAGTCCGACGGCGAGCACGATGCCGATCGCGAGGCGACCGAGGCTCGGCAGCACATCGGCGAAGAATGCGGGTCCGACCCACGTCTCGATGAACGCCTCGGCGATGACGAGCGGGCTCGGGAAGAACGGCGCGGGTGAGATCGACGACCAGACGCCCCAGATCACCAGCAGGATGATCGGCAGCCCGAGCGCGTACGCGGTGTTCTCGCCGAACTTCGCCCAGACCCGCGACGGGCGGCGGGGTGTGACGACGGTGCTCGTGTAGAGGGTCACAGGACCTCCTCCCCTCGGACGGACTGGTGCCACGACAGCGAACGGCGCTCGATCGCCCGGAAGATCAGATTGACAAGCAGTCCGAGCATGCCGGTCACGATGACGAGGGCGTACACCGTCGTCCACTGCCCGGATTCGCGGGCGAGCATGATCGCGCGGCCCAGTCCCGGGATGCTGATGAACATCTCGGCGGTGATCGCGAGAATCAGCGCGACGGTCGCGGCCAGCCGCAGGCCCGTCATGAGGTACGGCAAGGCGGTGGGGAACACCAGGTTGACGATCCGCGATCCCCGTGACAGCCCGAAGCTGCGCGCCGTGTCGCGCGCGACGGCGTCGACGTCGGCCACGCCGTAGAGCACCTGGATGAAGACCTGCCAGAAGCTCGCGTACACGATGATGAGGAGCGCCGCCTGCAGCTGATAGCCGAACATGAGGATGGCGAGCGGGATGAGCGCGACCGACGGGATCGGACGCAGGAACTCCACCGTCGTGTGCGTCGCGCGACGCAGGAAGGGCACCAGGCCGATGATCGTGCCGAGCACGACGGCGAGCACCGTGGAGATCAGCAGGCCCAGTGCCCAGGAGGTCAGCGTCCGGCCGACGTTGCGCCAGAACTCCAGGTCGCCGAAGAGCACGAACAGCTGCAGGATGGTCTCGGTCGCCGTGGGGAAGTAGGCCGGGTTGACGATCCCGAGCGTCGGCAGCAGCTGCCACGTCGCCAGGAAGCCGAGGATGCCGGCCACGCCGAGCACGAGCTTGCGCATGGTGCGGTGGTGCCGGGCGCGCGGTGCGCCGGCGACGGTCGTGGGAGCGTCAGCGGTGGCGGTCACAATGCCTCCGATCGGTGCGGTCGGGTCGCGCGGCGTGGGCGCGAGGCTCCACGAGGGAGCGAGGGATGGAGAGGGCGAGCGGATGCTGCGCCCCGAGGCCGGCCGCAGCGTCCGGGCCGCCGGCTGCGATGCGTGGGGGTGAG
This sequence comes from Microbacterium yannicii, assembly GCF_024055635.1. Classification (GTDB taxonomy): domain Bacteria; phylum Actinomycetota; class Actinomycetes; order Actinomycetales; family Microbacteriaceae; genus Microbacterium; species Microbacterium yannicii. Next base: position 46,153 of record NZ_JAMXMB010000035.1, on the reverse strand, counting down.
CGGATGCCGCGAGCCGCGGCATCCGCTCACCATCCCACGCCGCGCGGCCTACTGCTGCTGGAGCAGCCGGTCGAAGTCGGGCTCGGCGTCGATGTAGCCGAACTCGACAGCGAGGGAGCCGAGGTCCTCGATGCCGGCGTCGGCGAGATCCCACGTGAAGGTCGGCAGCGTGATGCCCGCGGCTGCCTCCTCGGGGATGTCGAGGTTGGTCGCGATCGCGGCGCGCACGGCGTCCTCGTTGTCGCTCGCCCACTCCAGCGCCTCGGACATGGCGGCCGAGTAGTCGGCGACGAGGTCGGGGTCCTCATCGAGGAGTGCCTGCGTCGTGATGTTGGTGAGCACCGACAGCCCGGGGATCGTCGCCTGGTATGGCGCGACGACCGACACACCGCCGTCGCCGAGGACCATGCCGCGGAACGGGTCGGGAGCCCACGCGGCGTCCATGGTGCCGGCGGCCAGCTGCGCGGGCACGTCGGGGAACGCCACCTCGACGAACTCGATCGTCGAGGGATCGCCGCCGTCGTCCTGCACGGCCTTGCGGATGGTCAGGTCGCCGGCGGCGCCGATCGTGTTCACCGAGACCTTCTTGCCCGCGAGGTCGGCCGGGCGGGTGATGCCGGAGTCGCCCAGCGCGACGACCGCGTTGACGTCGTCACCTTCGGCGAGGCTGTTGGCGTAGTTGCCCACGATCACGACGCCGAGGTCCTGGACGTCGGCGCGGATGGGGCCGAACGGCTGACCGATGGCGAACTGGATGTCGCCGCTCAGCAGCGCGGGGATGGCGTTGGCGCCGCCCTGCGCGGGGACGACCTCGATCTCGAGGCCGTGGTCTTCGAAGATGCCCTCGTCGATCGCGGCCCAGAGCGCGCCGGTCTCGGCGATGGGCAGCGCGGCGACGCGGACCTTGGTGAGTTCGCCGCCGGCGGCGTCGTCGGTCGAGGTGGAGGACGGGGTGGCGCCGGAATCGGTGCAGCCGCTGAGCGCGAGTGCGGCGGCGGCGAGAACGCCGAGGGTGGCAAGACTCTTCTTCATTGACGGGCCTCTCAAAGGACGGGTGCTGTGGGTGCCGGCTGCCGCGTCCGACCGACCGGAGTCGGCGTCGGCACCGCGGCGTGCCGGACAACAGTCATGGTGCGCCACTGCGGATCGATTGTCAATGCTTTTGTGACGCCCGTCACGAAACACGTGAACTACGCACGCACCTCGGAGGCGGGCATCCGCTCAATGGAAGTCGCCGCCTCCGCCGCGCGTGGATCCCCCGAAGATGGGTGCGCACGCACAGCGTGCCTATTGCCATTACCTATGGTGATAGGTATTCTCTGGTTACCGCGGTGCAGAGACGCACCCGGAAGAGGAAAGGACCTCCCCTCATGGCCCACGCGACTCCCGCATCGCCCTCGGCGGCCGCCCTCGTCGACGGTTTCTCGCTCGAGATGACCGGCAAGGACATCGCCGGTCTGGAAGAGGCGCGCGACACGATTCCGCAGGGAACGAAGGTCAACGTCACGTTCCTCGGCAACGAAGACCTCGAGATGCGGGTCGCTGCCGCGAAGGCCGTCAAGGAGATGGGCTTCATCCCGGTCCCCCACCTTTCGGCGCGCCGTCTGAGGTCGCAGGATGAGCTCGAGGAGTTCCTCGGCCGCCTGCAGGAGGTCGGCGCGACCGAGCATGTCTTCGCCGTCGGCGGCGACCCGGCCGACCCGGAGGGCCCCTACCCCGACGCGCTCACCGTGATCCGCTCGGGGGTGCTGCAGAAGTTCGGAGTGCGTGAGGTGTCGATCGCGGGCTACCCCGAGGGGCACCCCGACATCCCCGCCGACGTGCTGTGGCGTCACCTCGACGAGAAGGCGCTCACCCTCGCGCAGGAGGGGCTGGATGCCGTCATCCTGACGCAGTTCGCGTTCGACACCGATCCGGTGATGACGTGGATCGACGCCGTCCGCGAGCGGGGCATCGACGCGCCCATCCGCATCGGCACGCCGGGACCGGCCGGCATCAAACGACTCATCAGCTTCGCCCGCCGGTTCGGGGTGGGCGCGAACGCGATGATCGTGAAGAAGTACGGGTTCTCACTCACCAACCTGATGGGCACCGCCGGGCCGGACCGGTTCGTGTCGGACCTGGCGACGCTGCTCGCGGACCCTTCGACGGGCTCAGGGACCGGGGGTGGCTCCGGCGAGGTGAAGCTGCACTTCTACACGTTCGGTGGGCTGCTCGCCACGTCGACCTGGGCGCGGGAGTTCGTCGCGTCGCAGTCCTCCGGGGCGCGCCGATGACGACGCACCTCGACACGCATCGCGACCACGCCTGCCTGATCGTGCACGGTCCCGACCAGCCGGGCATCGTGGCCGCCGTGACAGCGCTGGTGACCCGGGTGGGCGGGAACATCGTCACGCTCGACCAGTACTCCGACAACCCCGAGGGCGGCGAGTTCTTCCAGCGCGTGGTCTTCCACCGCCCCGAGCTGCAGGCCGCGCTGCCCGACATCGAGGCCGACCTCGACAAGACCCTCGGCCCGCTCAAGCTGGAGTGGCGCGTCACCGACCAGTCCATCCCGAAGCGGATGGCGATCCTCGCCTCCACCTCCGATCACTGCCTGCTCGAACTGCTCTGGCGGCACCGTCGCGGCGAGCTGCCGGTGACCATCCCGATGGTCATCTCCAACCACACCAACACCGCCGAAGACGTCCGCTCCTTCGGCATCCCGTTCTTCCACGTGCCCTCGCAGGGCGCCGACAAGTCCGCCGCCGAGGCCAAGATCGTGGAACTGCTGAAGGGCAACGTCGACTTCGTCGTGCTCGCCCGGTACATGCAGATCCTCTCCGACTCATTCCTCGACGAGGTCGGGGTGCCGGTGATCAACATCCACCACTCGTTCCTGCCCGCGTTCATCGGCGCCGCCCCGTACCGCAAGGCCAAGGAACGCGGCGTCAAGCTCATCGGCGCGACCAGCCACTACGTCACCGCCGACCTCGACGAGGGCCCGATCATCGAACAGGACGTCGCCCGCGTCACCCACGCCATGTCCGCCGCCGACCTGCAGGCCCGCGGCGCCTACGTCGAACGCGCCGTGCTCTCCCGCGCCGTCGAATGGCACGCCGAAGACCGCGTCATCCGACACGGCAACAGCACCATCGTCTTCACATAGCCAAGGCGACCGCCCGGGCCGCGACCCGGCCGGTCGCTGAGCTTGCCGAAGCGCCGCGGCCCCCGGCATCCGTCCCCCGAAACCACAACCCCACGAACAGAGAGGTTCCCCATGGCGAAGAATCTGCAGGAGCTGCTCGACGGCAACAACGCCGTCGAGATGCTGCGCAACTCGCAGATCGGCTCGTACATCTATCCGGTCGTCCCCGCGGACTTCCAGAACTGGATCAAGGAGCAGAAGGCCTGGCGCGACACCGCCGTGCTCTACGACCAGTCGCACCACATGGACAATGTGTTCCTCAAGGGCTCGGATGCGATCCGGCTGATCTCCGACACGGCGATCAACTCGGTGGCAACCTTCCCGGTGAACCGCGCCAAGCAGTATGTGCCGACGACCGCGTCGGGCCACGTCATCGGCGACGGCATCCTCTTCCACGAGGCCGAGGACGAGTACGTCTACGTCGGCCGCGCGCCCGCGTCGAACTGGCTGCTCTACCACGGTGAGACCGGCGGCTACCAGAACCTCGACATCACGGTCGACCGCCGCTCACCCTCGCGCCCGTACGGCGACGCGGTCAGCCGCCGGTACTACCGGTTCCAGATCCAGGGGCCGGCCGCATGGCAGGTCATCGAGAAGCTCAACGGCGGACCGCTCGAGCAGCTCAAGTTCTTCACGATGTCGACGATGCAGGTGGGCGGCGCGAACGTCCGCACCCTCCGCCACGGCATGGCAGGAGCCCCCGGTCTCGAGATCTGGGGGCCGTACGAGGACCACCACCGCGTGCGCGACATCATCGTCGAGGCGGGCGCCGAGTTCGGCCTCGTCCCGGTCGGCTCGCGCGCGTACCCGTCGAACACGCTCGAATCGGGCTGGATCCCGTCGCCGCTTCCCGCGATCTACTCCGGCGAGGCCGAGCGCGGCTACCGCGAGTGGCTCGGCGTCGACAGCTACGAGGCGACCGGCACCCTCGCCGGCTCGTTCGTGTCGGACGACATCGAGGACTACTACCTGACGCCCTGGGAGCTCGGCTACGGCTCGTTCGTGAAGTTCGACCACGACTTCATCGGCCGCGACGCCCTCGAGAAGATCGACCCCGCCACGCAGCGGCGCAAGGTGACGCTCGCATGGAATCCGGAGGACGTCACGAAGATCTTCGCGTCGCTCTTCGACGTCGAGGGCGAGAGCTACAAGTTCTTCGACCTTCCGCTGGCGAACTACGGGTCGGCGAACTACGACTCCGTGACGGATGCCGGAGGGGACGTCGTCGGCTTTTCGATGTTCACCGGCTACAGCGCGAACGAGAAGCGCGCCCTCTCACTCGCGACCGTCAACCCCGATGTGCCCGAGGGCGCCGAGGTCACCGTCGTGTGGGGCGAGCCGAACGGCGGCACCACGAAGGCCTCGGTCGAGCCGCACCAGCAGCTCGAGGTCCGCGCGGTCGTCTCCCCGGTGCCGTACTCCACGGTGGCCCGGCAGTCGTACCAGGGCGGCTGGCGCACCGGCTACGAGTCCCAGCCCGCCTGACCCCCGAGACCCGAGGGGGTCCGCCCGCTCCGGGCGGGCCCCCTCGTACCATTTGGTGGCCTGGTCCCTGAGCTTGTCGAAGGACCCGGTCGTGGCGTTCCCGCTACCCTCGGGAAGGCGAAGGGAGTCGCATGAGTCTGCGATACGCGCTGCTGGCGATCCTGCGCGTCGGCCCGCTGTCGGGGTACGACCTGCAGAAGCAGTTCCACCAGTCCGTCGGCCATGTGTGGCACGCGCCCGACTCCCAGATCTACCCCGAGCTGCGCAAGATGGAGGAGCTCGGCCTCATCGAGGGCGAGGAGCAGACGCGGGGCGAGCGCGGCACGCGCCGCATGTACCACGTGACGGATGCCGGAGACCGGGCCTTCCTCGACTGGATGGCCTCGTCCCTCGACTACCAGCGCGTGCGCGACCCCGCCCATCTGCGTGCGGCCTACCTCGAGACGACCACGCCCGAGGCCGCGCGCAGCTTCCTGGAACGGCACATCGCCCAGTGGGCGGGCGAACTGGCGCAGTGGGAGGGCGAGCTGGAGCGCATCGACGCCGTCGCCAACCCCATGCTGGCGCGCCGACTCGCGGTGACGGCCGACGCCGACCGTGAGCGCACCATCGCCTACAAGCGCTTCGCGTACGAGGGTCTCGTCGAGCGCGCGCAGGGCGAGATCGCCTGGGCCCGCCGCGGGCTCGAGCTCGTCGACCGCCTCGAGGGCGCTTCGACAAGCTCAGCGACCGGCACCTCTGGCCGCTAAGCACCGGTCCCTGAGCTCGTCGCAGGGCGGTCCCTGAGCTCGTCGAAGGGCGGTCCCTGAGCTTGTGGAAGGGCGGTTCCTGTTCCCGGTGGTCGCCGGCAGGCTCAGTCTTCGTCGTCGGACACGTCGAGGTCGAACGCGAGTCGCTGCAGCGTCGCCATCGTGGCCTCGAGCTCAGCCCCACTCAGACGCCGCAGCAGCTGCGCGAAGGCCTCGTCGAGCGCGCGTCCGGCCTCCTCGGCGATCTCGGCACCACGCGGGGTGGCCCGGATCAGCCACACACGGCCGTCCCTGGGGTCCCGCGTGCGCACGACGAGCCCCATCGCAGCGACCTGATCCACGAGTCGCACGACGTGCGCCTTGTCGAGGCAGAGGATGCGCCCGATGTCCCGTTGCGAGAGGCCGCCCGACGCCACGGCCACCTCGACGAGGGAGTAGCTGCGGGCGCGCAGTCCGAAAGGGGCGAGTACCCGGTTGGACACGGTCGCAGCGACCGAGGTGAACCGAGCGGAGAGGAAACCGGGGTTGCCGGCGAGGCGTCCCGCAGCGCGCGCATCGCTCCCCTGTGCCAACGATTCCCCGTTCCGTGTCCCCGGACCTGTGGCTCGAAGTCTAGCCACGCGGACACCCGCTCACTGAGAAAACAGTTGCAATACGCAACCAATTTGCCTAGCTTGTCAGCACACCCGCAGCGAAGCGGGCATCCCGATCGTCCGGTGAGAACGACCTCCCCGGACCGGACCCGGAAGAGGACTCCATGTCACGCTTCTTCGACGGCACGCGCGGGGGCAGTCCCCGAAACGCACACGCGCCGCACGCCCGTGGGCGACACCGCATGTCAGCGCTCGTCGGCGCGGCCGCGGCATCCGTCGTCCTGACTCTGGGCCTCGCGATGCCCGCCGCCGCCGCGCCACCCGGAGGCCCGAGCCCGCTGCCGCAGCTCTCGGCTGCACAGCCGGGCACGCTGAAGGCGTGCGAAAGTCTCGTGGACTTCGCCTTCCCCTCGACGAAGATCACCCAGGTCTCGCGAGTGGCGGCGGGCACGGTCAGCAACGGCGGTCAGCCGATCGGCGAGCACTGCCTGGTGCGCGGCACCATGAATGAGCGCGTGAGCACTTTCGACGGCCAGACCTACGCCATCGGGTTCGAGATGCGGCTTCCCTCGGCCTGGGCGGGGCGCTTCCTCTACCAGGGCAACGGCGGTCTGGACGGCTCGGTCGCCCCCGCGCTCGGCGCCACCCGCGGAGGCGAGAGCGGACTGCAGATGGGGTTCGCCGTCATCAGCTCCGACGCCGGCCACAACGGCAGCCAGAATCCGCTGTTCGGTCGCGAGCCGCAGGCGCGTCTGGACTACGGCTACCAGGCCGTCGGCACCCTGACGCCCATGGCCAAGGCGCTGATCACGGATGCGTACGGCCGCGGGCCCGATCGCTCCTACATCACCGGTGGCTCGAACGGCGGGCGGCACACGATGGTGGCCGCGGCGCGCTACGCCGACCAGTACGACGGCTTCCTCGCCATCTCGCCGGGCTTCAACCTGCCGCAGGCCGCGGTCGCCCAGCTGTGGGGTGCGCAGCAGTGGGCCCGGGTCGCCACGACGCCCGCCGATCTGAGCACCGCGTTCACCCCCACCGAGCGCACCCTCGTCGCCCAGGCGATCCTGGCCCGCTGCGACGGCCTCGACGGCCTGGCCGACGGCATGGTCCAGAACAGCGCGACCTGTCAGCAGGCGTTCTCGATCAAGCGAGATGTGCCGCGGTGCACGGGCGAGCGGAACGGCACCTGCCTCACCAAGGAGCAGCAGGCCGTGATCGGTGAGATCTTCGCGGGTGCGCACACGAGCAACAACAAAGAGATCTACTCGTCGTTCCCCTTCGACCCGGGCCTGACGCAGAGCGGCTGGGCCGGCTGGAAGTTCGGCTCCCCCATCACCCGCGACGCGCCGGCCGTCGGCTTCATCTTCACCACGCCGCCGGCAGACCCGAGCATCCTCGCCGATCTGCAGGGCTACGCGCTCGGCTTCGACGTCGACACCGAGGCCGCGAAGATCTACGCCACCTCCGGCATCTACACCGAGAGCTCGATGTCGTTCATGACGCCGCCCGACCCCACGCACCTCGACACGCTGCGCGACCGCGGTGCGAAGATGATCGTGATCCACGGCGCCTCGGACGGCGTGTTCTCGCCCGACGACACCGCCGCCTGGTTCGACGAGCTCGACCGGAACAACCGCGGGAACGCCGAGCAGTTCGCACGGTACTTCGAGGTTCCCGGCATGGGCCACGTCGCCGGAGGACCCGCGACCGACCAGCACCACGGCCTCGCGGCGCTGGTCGACTGGGTCGAGCAGGGATCCGCTCCCGACCAGCTGATCGCGTCGGTCAATCCCGCCAACCCCGAGGTGCCAGCTACGTGGTCGCCGACCCGCACGCGCCCGCTGTGCGTGTACCCGCAGGTGGCGCAGTACGTCTCCGGCGACCCCGAGAGCGCGTCCAGTTTCGCCTGCGAGAGGCCTCGCCCGGGACTCGCCTACGGCGCGCGCTGACGCGTCGACCGGCGCGCGGCGAGAGGGTGGGTGGAGCCATCCTCTCGTCGTCGCGGCTCGACGACGTCGAGGAGCGCTGGTTCAAGCCCACCGAGCAGCTCGGGGATGCCGGGGCGTGAAAGACCCGGGCAGAATCGGCGATATCCGTGGCTGCGCGCGCTGAACTGCTCGATCGAGCCCGGCGCTTTCACGGGATCGCGTCGAAGCCGAGGACCCACCCTCTCGTCCATCCCGGTGTTTGGGCGAGCGAGGACGCTTCGTCTCGTCGCTGGCGCTCCTCGCTCCGCGACCGACGCGCGAGGCGAAACGCGCGCACGCGGCGCAGACGCCGGCCGACCGGGAGCGGGCGCCGACTAGGCTGGGAGTGTGCCGATGGAGAGCCGAGATCCGCGCGGAACCCCCGCCACCGATCGGCTCAACTACACGGCCTACCGTCTGGCCCGCGCCCTCAACCGCGCCGCCGAGAACACCGGCCTCGCGCACGGCGTGACTCTCCCCCAGCTCCTCATCCTGCAGGTGCTCGGAGAGGGGCTGCCGATGTCGAACGCGCAGGTCGCGCGTCGCACGTTCGTCAGCTCTCAGGCGGCGCACGTGGTGTCGGCCGAACTGCTCGAGTCGGGTCTCATCGAGCGGGTCGAGCATCCCACGAACCGACGCGTGCGGCTGGTGCAGCTGACCGAGACCGGCTGGGACACGCTGGCCAAGTGCGAAGCCGAGATCCGCGAGCGCGAGGATCGGCTTGCCGAGATCATCGGTCCCGACCTGGGGCGCTCGCTCGCCGAGGTCTTGGATCGGGCCGCGGACACCCTCGCCGGCGGCTACTTCGGAGATGCGGAGGCCGAGGCCGAGGCGGTCGCCCAGCGCCGGCGCCCACGCAAGGGATCGGGACTGGCTCCGTCCTGACCCGGGGACCCTGGCCTTCGGCATCCGTCATCGCTTCCGCAGCCGGACCGCGACGAAAGCCGCACAGGCGAACCCGGTGAGGCCGCCGATCGCCAGCGCCACCCTCCCGCCCTGAGCGTCGATCACCCATCCCATGAGCAGGGCCCCGAACGGCACCATGCCGTAGTTCCCGAGCGTCACGAGCGACATCGTCCGGCCGATCTGGTCGGGAGCGACGCTGACCTGGGCCGCCGCGTTGAGGATGCCCTGGTAGTACCCGACGCCGAGGCCGAGCAGCGGCCCGAGCGCGAGCAGGATCGCCAGCGTCGGGGCGGCGGCGTTCGCCAGGAGTGCCGCTCCGAGTCCCGCGCACGCGACGATGAGCGACCGCACCGTGACGCGGTCGCGGCCGGCGGCGATGAGGCCGCCCACGATGGCGCCCAGGGCGTTCAGCGTGTGCGTCGCCCCGACCGCCGTCGCGTCCCCGGCGAAGGTGAGACTAACGGTCGATGTCAGCACGAGCATCAGGTTGAGCGCCAGCAGGGCCACGAGCGCGTTGACGATGAGGAGCGTCACCAGTTCACGACGGAAGAACGGGGGACGGATGCCGCGGCCCGGCCGCTCCGGCCGTCCCGGTCGCGGAAACAGCCGCGCCGGGCGGATGGCCGCGATCGATGCGAAGACCAGCAGGAACGACGCCGAGTTGACCAGCATGCAAGCCGTCGCACCGAGTCCCTGGAACGCGATGCCGGCGAGTCCTGGACCGATGGAACGGGCAGAGGCGAGCGCGATGGTGCTGAGCGAGACAGCGCGGCCGAGGCCCTCCGGTCCGACGATCTCGAAGATGATCGCCTGGGCGGCGACCCTCTCGAACGCGTGCACGGTGCCGAGAGCGGCCACGAGGGCGTAGATCGGCCCGACCGGTGGCTCGGATGCGAGGGTCACGAACGCGAGCGCCGCCACGACGATCGCCGATGCGAGCGAGGTCACGAGCAGAATCGTGCGAGGCCGCACCCGGTCCGCGAGGCGGCCCGCCGGGAGACTCAGGACGAGCAGCGGCAGGAATTGGGCGACCGTCACACCGCTGAGCGCCTGGGCGCTCCCCGTCGCTTCGAGAACGACGAGCGACAGTGCCAGGTTCTGGAACCACGTGCCGGTGTTCGAGACCACCTGACCGCTGAAATACAGCGAGAAACGGGCGTTGCCGAACGGCTCGAACACACGCATCCGTGGCACGCGACTCATCGCGCGGCAGGAACGCGCTCCCGCACGAAGTCCGCGATCTTCTGCCGCACACCGACGGTCGCCCGCGGATCGGCGTTGCTGGCGCGGATCTCGAGGACCGGGATGCCTCGCTCCTCGAGCGCCGCCGTGATGACGCCCGGCGCCGGGGTGTCGTCTGCGACGAGGTGCACCACGCCGTCGGCGCCGTGGGCGAGCGCCTCCTTGACGTACCACGAGGACGACATCGGCGGCACGTAGAGGAGGTCGGTCAACCCCACGAAGCGCGCCGCGAGCGTCCTCACCGGATCGTCTCCGTACCGGGCGTAGCCGTCCGCGGCGATCGCCAGGTACATCGACCACACGAAGACCGCGCCGAACTCCTCCTGGAAAGAGCGGTACATCTCCAGGTCGGACCACAGACCGCGGCCGATCCACATCAGGCGCCGTCGCTCTCCCGGGAAGACGGCATGGCCGTCGTCGATGCGGCGTGCGACTTCGTCGTGGAGACGCCTCGCTGCAGCCACCGCCCACGGCGTCCCGCGATGCCACTGCGGCACCATCACCGCCGGGATGATGTCGGTCACCGCAACCGGCAGTGGCCGCGCGGCCGCCAGAAGGTCGCGCGTGCGACGGTTCCACTCCGCCTGCTCGTTGGCGAGCGCCATGATCTCGGCGAGTTGTTCGAGGTCGAGGGTGCGACCCACGCGCTGCGCGAGCGTGGCGGCCAGCATCCGGATCTCGCCCTCGAGCAGTCCGATGCGGGCGGCCCCGAAGATGTCCTCCCAGTCGTTCGCCACGCGGTCCCACCAGCCGGCAGGCGCCGGCACGGCTGCCGTGCGCGACAGCAGGAAGGTCTCGGTGCCCGGGCGGCGACCCCACTGCTCGAAGATCTTGTGGGTGACGTCGCCGCTGCGCTCGGCGATCGCGAAGCGCGGTTCGGGCAGCCCGCCCCACGGCGCGATCTCGGCGGCAAGCCCCTGGGCACCCAACGGCAGCACGTCATACTGCCGGCTGTCGTCGGGCAGGCCTCGTTCCGCGACGGCGGCGAGGCTGGCCGGCCCGGCGCGCTTGGCGGAGATGATCGACGACCACCACTGGTTGACGACGTACGGGATGCCGAGGGCCCGCAGCACCTCGTGCGGGGCATCCGCATTCGCCAGGGCGATCGGCTCGCCCTCGCGCGCTCGGTCGGCAAGACCGAGGAACCACTCCTTCTGGAACGCCGTCGCGGCGGCGGCGCTCTCGAGCCGCGGCGAGCCCTCCGCGCCGCGGCCGCTCACGCGGACACCCGCCTCTCGGCGAGGTCGCGCTGCAGATCTCGGGCTGAATCCTGCTCGCCGCCGGGCTCCACGCGCACGCTGACGAACGGGGTGCCCTCGACTGCGTCGCGCTGATCGGCGAGGTCCCACAGCGGGGCCTCATCGAGCTCGCGGATGATCGCGGCCACCGCGTCCGCGTCCGCGGCGCGTGCGACGTCACGGGTGAGCATCGCACGGTCGGAGCTGAGGGCGGTGGCCGAGGTGGCGATGCGCGCGAAGTGGGCGTCGATCAGCGCGTCGAGCACGTCGTCGGTCGTCTCCCCCCGCACCGCCTCACCCAGCCACGCGGCGTCACCGGTGTCGTGGTCATCACTGACGACCACGAGACGCCCGTCGGCCTCCAGCAGGCGGTAGAACGTCGCGTCGGGGTGCGACGAGCCGGTCGCGTGCACCCTCGTCGCCCCCGACACCGCAGGCGTCAGCGCCGCGTCGAGGCGTGCCACTGCCTCGGCCGGCGCCATGCGCGCCGCATCCAAGAGAGCGTCCACCGCATCCGCGCCCGCACACAGTGGGGGGTGGGCGCGGCGCCGGGCGCGCAGCCGTCGTACCGCGTCGCCGAGGGCCGCTTCGGCATCGGCCGCGGCGGCGAGAGAGGCGGCGCTCAGCTCGGCGCCCGTCACGCCGGCGCAGAAGGCGGCGAGCGCCTCGAGCTGGAACAGCGCGAAGCGGCGCGCGGGAGAGGAGGGCGCGCGCGGCATGTCGAGCAGGTGCACCGGCACCTCCGAACCGGTGGCCCGCAGCACATAGAACAGGCGCAGGTGCGCCTGCGAGTCGTTGCACACGATCAGCCCGTCGAGTGGATGCGCACCGCTGCGCAGCTCCGTGAGCAGCCGCGCCACGGCGGCATCTGTCGCTCCGAGAAGCTGTTGCGCTTCAGGATCGATGACACCGCTCCACGATCCGGTCAGGCGCACGGGCCGGGCACCGAACCCGAGGAGCAGCTGCCGTGGCGCATCGTTGCCGACGACGCCGATCACCGGGGTGCTCGGGGTCACAGGACGCCGTCCTGGCGCAGCTGCGCCACGCGCTCGGCGTCGTAGCCGAGGAGCTCTTCGAGCACGTCGTCGGTGTGCTGGCCCAGACCGGGCGCGGGCTTGGAGAGGTCGGCGCGGCTGCGCGAGAACACCATCGGAAGCCCGGTGCCGTAGAGGCCCTCGAAGTGACCGAACTGCGGGTGCACGAGCGGAACGACCTCTCCGCGACCGGTGACGATGTCGTCGCGCACGGCGGTCGCGGTGTCGCGCACCGGAGCCGCGGGGACGCCGTTGTGCTCGAACGCCGACAGCACCTCGGCGGACGAGCGGCTGCGGGCCCACTGGCTCACCAGGGCATGCAGCTCGTCGGCGTTGTCGACCCGTGCGTCCCGCGACGAGAACCGCGGGTCGTCGACCAGTTCGGGCTGCCCGATCGCGGCGAGGGTCCCCTCGGCGAACGCGTCGGTGGGTGCGCAGATCGCAAACCAGCCGTCGACCGACTGGAACGTGCCGAACGGCGCGAGGCGGGGCACGACCGCGCCCGTCCGCAGCGGGAAGCCGACAGACTCCAGTGCATCGAACGGCTCGCAGGCGACGAGCGACGTGAGGCTGCCGAGCATCGAGACGTCGACGTGCTGGCCCTCGCCGGTGCGCTCGGCATCCATCACGGCGGCGAGGGTGCCGATGACCGCGAACAGCGGCGCGACGAGGTCGCCGATCGGCAGGCCGAACCGGACCGGTGCGTCGCCCGGCTCGCCGGCGGTCATCATGACGCCGCTGAGCGCCTGGATGATGGTGTCCATCGCCTTGCCCTCACCCGGGACGCCCTGAGCGCCGAAGCCGCTGATCGAGGTGTAGACGATGCGTGGGTTGACCTGCTGCACGGCGGCGAAGTCGATGCCCAGGCGCCGCGTCACGCCGGCGCTGTAGTTCTCGACGACGATGTCGGCGTGGCGCACGAGGTCGAAGAACACCTCCCGGCTGGCGGCGTGCTTGAGGTTGAGCGTGATGCTCTCCTTGCCGCGACCGCGCGCCATCATCGAGACCGACATGTCGTCGGGACCGCTGCGCCGCAGCTGCAGTCCGTCCGCGGTCACGTACGGCGAGTTGTTCCGTGACGAGTCGCCGCCACGCTCAGGGTTCTCGACCTTGATCACGCGCGCGCCCAGGCTCGCGAGCAGCAGCGTCGCGTAGGGCCCCGCGAGGGCGGTGGTCAGGTCGATCACGGTCTTGCCCGCAAGCGGGGCGTCAGGATGGCTCATCGTGTGCTCTCCCCCGCGCGGACGACGAGTCGATCGCCGTCCCACGCGAGATCAGTGGTGAAACCGGCAAGCGCCGTGATCGTACGCAGATAGTGGGCGACCTGCTCGCCGCGCTCCGAGCGCCCGACGGGCACGGGGCGCGCCTCGTCGTCGATCCAGCACGGCAGGAGCGCCGCGCCGAGCTCGCCGTCCTCGACGACCAGTTCGGCGATCGCGGTGTGCCGGCTCTCGGGGTGGAACGGATAGTCGGGCATCGCGGCATCCGGTTCGAAGCCGAACAGCCGCCGTCGCTGCCGCGCCCACGCGACGCGCTCGGGTGATCCCTCCGCCGACCCGGAGAGGGCGCGCGTGACGGCGGCGAAGTTGCCGAGTCCGTGGAAGATCGCTCGGCCGCGATAGATCTCCACGCCCTTCGCGATGTGCGCGTGGTGTCCGATGACGGCGTGGGCTCCGGCATCCACCACCGCATGAGAGACCTCGATCTCGTAGTCGGCGATGTCGACGGGAACATGGACGAGTCCCTTGTGCAGCGCGACGACGACGATGTCGGCGTGCACGGCCGCGCCCGCGACCGCCTCGCGCAGGCGGGCCAGGCTCGCGGACTCCGCGTACGTCCGCACGAGAGGCGGGCCGCCCGGGTTCGCGCCGCGCACCTCGTAGTGCGTGATCACCTCGACGTACGCGGCACCCGGTTTGAGGCTCGACGCCCACGTGTCGCGGGGACCGACGCAGTTGACGCTCAGCACCGCGATGCGGGTGCCGTTCACGTCGGTGATCGCCGGCGTGAACGCCTCATCGAGGCTGTCGCCCACTCCCACCGTGCGCAGTCCTCGCTCGGCGCAGTGGCGCACGGTGTGGCGGATGCCTTCCGGGCCGAAGTCGTAGACATGGTTGCCGGCGAGAGTGAGGATGCCGAACCCGGCGTCGGCGAGGGCATCCAGGGCCGACGGCGGCCCGGGCAGTGCCGGAACATCGGTCGTCTGCACCACAGCCCCGTCGACGTCGGCGTCGATGTGCGGGATCTCGAGCTGCCCGATGAGCAGGTCGCTCTCCCGCAGCACGTCGCGGGCGGGCGCGAGGAGCGGGCGGGCATCCTCGCGCTCGAGCACCAGGTCGCCGACGGCACGGATGGTCGTCACGCGCCCCCCTCGCGCGCCGGCGTCGCCGTGCGCGTCAAGAACGTCCGCAAGCGGCTCGACCGCGGAGCGTCGAAGAACTCCGTCGACGGGCGGTCTTCGATCACCTGCCCCTCCGCCATGAACACGCACCGATCGGCGACGTGACGGGCGAAGTCGAGCTCGTGCGTCACGACGATCATCGTCATCCCGGCCTCAGCGAGGTCCTTCATGACCTGCAGCACCTCGTCGACGAGCTCCGGGTCCAGGGAGCTCGTCGGCTCGTCGAAGAGCAGGATGCGCGGATTCGTGGCCACCGCGCGTGCGATGGCCACGCGCTGCTGCTGCCCACCCGACAGCTGGCGCGGGTGCGCCTGCGCCTTGTCAGCGAGCCCGACCCGGGCGAGCAGCTCCATCGCGCGGGCCTGCGCCTCGGCGGCAGGCACGCCATGCACCTTGATCGGCGCCTCGGTGATGTTGCGCAGCACCGTCCAGTGCGGGAACAGGTTGAACTGCTGGAACACCATGCCCATGCGACGCTGCTGCCGCTTGACGTCGGCGTCGGCGAGGGGGCGGATGCCGTCACGGTGGCGTTCGTACCCGAGCAGCTCGCCATCGAGATACATCGCGCCGCCCTCGATCGACTCGAGCTGGTCGATGCAGCGCACGAGCGTGGACTTGCCCGACCCCGAGGGTCCGAGCACCGCGACGACCTCCTGTGCGTGCACCTCGAAGTCGACTCCGTCGAGGGCGACGTTGTCGCCGTACTCCTTGCGCACGCCGACGACCTGCAGCACGGGCGTCATGGTCGCGTTCTCGCCGGTCATGCCACCGCCTCCGTCCGCTCGACGACGCGGCGGGCGACGGCGGCTCGCGACATCCCCCTGCTGAAGTGCCGCTCCACCCTGCGCTGCACGAGTGTGAGGGCGGTGACCAGCACCAGGTACCAGATCACGGCGACGATCAACATGGGGACCACCTCGTACGTGCGGTTGTAGATGACCTGCACCGAGTGCAGCAGGTCGCCCATCGCGATGACGCTGACGAGCGAAGTGCCCTTCAAGAGCGCGATCACCTGCGACCCGGTCGGCGGGATGATGACGCGCATGGCCTGCGGCAGCACGACGCGGGTGAACGAGTGCCACCGGCTGAACCCCATCGCGGCGGCGGCGTCGCGCTGACCGGAGTCGACCGACAGGATGCCGGCGCGGATGATCTCTGCCATGTACGCGGCTTCGTGGAGCGACAGCCCGATGATCGCCGCGGTGAGGGGCGTGATGAGATCGTTCGTGGGCCAGCTGAAGAGCTCGGGCCCGAAGGGCACGCCGACCGCGAGGCGCGGCAGCAGGTAGGCGAGGTTGTACCAGAAGATCAGCTGCACGAGGGGCGGCACTCCTCTGAACACCCCGACGAACACGATGCACGCCCACCGCAGCGGCGCGAACTCGGCCAGCTGTCCGGCCGCCAGGGCCGTGCCCAGGAGCGAACCGAGGATCATGCCCACGACCGTGAGCATGATCGACATGCCGAGCCCCATGAGCACGCTCGGGTTGAAGAGGTACTCCGCCACGACCGGCCACTCGAACCGTTCGTTCGTGACGAGGAAGACCGCGATCTGCACCGTGACGAAGGCCAGCAGTATGCCGACCACCACCCGCCACGGATGGATGCGGCGTCGTGCGCGCGCGGCATCGATCGATCTGTCGGCTGATGGGTTGCGGACCGGCTGGGTGGTGAGGTCTGTCATCGTCACTTGCTGGTCATCGGGTTGAGCGTGGGCGCGTCGACGGCGGTGTCCTCGATGCCCCACTCGGTCATGATCCGCTCGTACTCGCCGTTCTCGAAGATCGCCTCGAACGCGGCGAGCATGGGCTCGGCCAGCCCGTTCCCCTTCGGCATGAACATCGCGAGCTGGTCGACGCCCGCGCCCTGCTCGTCGGACTGGACGATGAACTCGTACGTGTCGGGATCGGAGGCCTGCAGATCGATGGCGGCAGACTGCGTCGTGCCGGCGTAGTCGGCGCGGTCGGAGTTGACCGCGAGGAACGTCGCGTTGCTGTCCTCCAGGCCGACGAACTCGGCCGGGTCGAGCCCCTCGTCGGCGCACCACTCGTTGTAGCGAGCCAGCTGGCTCTCGGTCACCGAGCCTGTCACGCCCGCGACGCGCGCGCCGCACAAGGCCTCCGGATCGCTCAGCTCATCGGCACGCTCGGCGAGGTACACGTACGATGTGCGCGTGGTCATCCACACGACCGCATCGAACTCCGCCTCGCGCTCGGGCGTGGTGCGGACCGGCCCGTTGAACGCGTCGAACCGACCCGACAGCATGCCGGTGAGCATCGCGTCGAGGCCGGACGCGGTGACGATCTCGAACGGGACGCCCAGCTGCTCCGACAGCGCCGTCTGGAGGTCCGGATCGATGCCGGTGATCTCGCCGCCCTCTTCGATCGTGCGGTACGGCGGGTGCGTGTCGCCGGCGATCTTGATGACGCCGGCGTCCTTGATCGCGTCGGGCAGCTGGTCGTACAGCGGTGCTTCGGTCGCGGCTTCGGTCTCTGCCGGCTCAGCATTCGAAGCCGCCGACGAGCAGCCGGCGACGAGACCGAGGATGAGAAGCGGGGCGAGGGCTGCGACGCTCTTGGTGGTGCGCATGAGGACTCCACATCGTTGTGCAGATCGGGTCGGTGTCAGTCGATCACCGTGGATAACATCATAAAAGTTGATGATTGAGAATTTCAACTATCAATTCCGTGGCCGTGATTGACGTCCATGCGACGACCGCGTTAGCGTGCCGAATATCAAGTTCTATGATATTTCTTCGAAGGGGAAGAAGCCATGGTCCACCTCTCTCCTCACGGGCAGGCAGGAGCTCCGCCCAAAGCCCGGCGCGCGCGAACCGCACCCACCTGGCTGATCGGCGCCCTCACCGCGGCCGTGGTGCTGGCACTGTGCCCCGTCTCCGCGACGGCGGCGACCGCCGAGCCGACCGCGGCCGACGCCACCGATCGTGCAGGGGGGCTTCCGCCCGACATCCCCGCTGCCGCCACCGCGCCGGAGTCCTCGCTGCCCCGCGCCGAGCGCTGGCCGTTCTCGGAGCAGTTCCCCCGCACGTCGGGAACCGGACGCTACGACGCCGGCGCTTTCCTGTGGACGGACTGGCTCTACGACGACATGGGCCGCGGCGACTTCACCTACGCATCGCCGGAAGCGGGAGCCAACGGCGCCGACGTGTTCCGCGCCGGCATCGCGGGCGACGCCACGCAGACGTACTGGCGCGTCGACTGGAACACGCTCCTGGACGCCGACGTCCCCGTGGCGACGTGGGCCTTCGACACCGACGCCGATGCGACCACCGGGGCCACCTCCTGGCCTGCCGACGCCGGGGTCGTGTCGCCCGGCATCGAAGCGGCGATGATCGTCTCGTCGCGCGGCGCGTGGCTCATCGACGCGACATCGGGAGCCCGCACCGATCTGACCGCGTCCGGCGCCACCGTCACCGTCGACGAGTCCTCCCGGTCGTTCGTCGTCGCGGTGCCTCGCGCCCTGATGACCGCCGAAGACGAATGGACCGTGCGGCTCGCGGCCGGCGTCGCGAACGCGTCCGGCGACGGCTTCGCTCCGGCTCCCGAGGCCGGCGACGGCTCGCGCGTCTACAACGCCGTTTTCCGGGATCGCGACGACGAGCCGTTCCTCGCCGGCGGATGGACCGACTCGTCGACGCGATGGAACAACGGCGGCCAGTCCGCCGCGCTGACGGCCGGGGACGTGAGCGACTTCGCCGTCGAGCTGGATTGGAGCCGCATCGCCCAGCGGGCGTCGACAGCGGAACCCGCGCCGACGGGATACTCGACCCGCTGGTACGTCTCGTCACTCGACCTCGGTCAGGGACTCGACGCGCAGGCGCGTGACACGTATGGCCCCGCCCTGCGGGGTCCCTCGTTCTACGGCCGGGTCCAGCCCTACACCGTCTACGTGCCGACGGGATATCAGCCCGGCGAGCCCGCACCGCTCACCCTGCTGCTGCACGCCGGCGACCGCAACCACAACGGCTTCGGTGGCGTGACCCAAGATGATGTCTACGGCCCCATGTGCGAGGACCGCGGTTCGATCTGCGTGACGCCGCTCGGCCGCGGCAACACCACCTGGTATATCAACGAGGGCGAGCTGGATGTCTGGGAGGCCTGGGGATCCGTCGCGCGAGCGTACACGCTGGACCCGGATCGCACGGTGATCGGCGGGTGGTCGATGGGTGGCGTCGGCGCGACGAGGATCGCCGCGAACCATCCGGATCTCTTCGCCGCGGCCGTCATCGTCTCGGGTGCGGGTTATTACGACACGCAGGGCCGGCGCGACCAGGAGGGCGACGAGAGCAGGACGGAGAATCTCCGCAACCTCGTCACCTTCATGGATTCCGGATCGGCCGACGTGGCGCTGAACAACACTCGCCGCTGGGATGCCGCGGCCGATGCCGCCGGCATCCGGTACCGCGCCAACTACTACGAGGGCGCGACCCACGGCGAGCTCGGCGAGTCGCTCGGGTGGAGCGACGCGGCGGCGTACGTGGAGCAGCATCCGGAACGCACCCACGCTCCCGCCCAGGTGACCTTCCGCTGGGAGCCGGGCGACGCTCGGCCCGAC
This sequence comes from Microbacterium yannicii, assembly GCF_024055635.1. Classification (GTDB taxonomy): domain Bacteria; phylum Actinomycetota; class Actinomycetes; order Actinomycetales; family Microbacteriaceae; genus Microbacterium; species Microbacterium yannicii. The sequence goes on along the minus strand of NZ_JAMXMB010000035.1, from coordinate 26,773 downwards.
CTCGGGATCACCGTCGACCGCGCCTACTGGCTGACCGACATGGCGGTTCGCGACGCGTCGGCCCGCTGGAGTCGCGTCGCTGCCACATCGCACGCCTTGACCACGACGTCCACGGAAGCGGTGCTGACGGATCAGATGCAGGTCATCGACGGCCGCAACGTCCAGGTGCGCGACCAGGCCTGGGCGCCCACCGGCGAGCAGGATCCGCGCAACGCGCTCGACCTCTCGGCGGAGAACGTGGCGAAGCTGCGCGTGGACCTCGACAGGGCAGGCCTCGACCCGACAGAGCCCGCCGAGCTGAGCGTCACGGCGGACGGCAAGGTCACGCTCCAGCTGACGCGCCACGGCGCGACCCGCGTCGCTCATGTCTCGGCCGGGACACACCTTCTGGCAAGCCCCGACGCGCCGGCCGATGTGACGGCTCAGCGCATCGGCCGCGGCGCCGTGCGGATCAAGTGGAAAGCCCCGGCATCCGACCTGCCGCTGGACCGCTACATCGTGCGGGATTCGTCGGGTGACGTCGTCTGCGAGACGCGTGCGACGACGTGCCGACTGGACGCCGGCCGGGGAGCACAGGCCTTCACCGTCAGCGCGGTGAGCATCCTCGGCGAGTCCGAGCCGGCCACGTCGTCATGGCGAGGCGGGCGCCACTGACGCCGGACAGGAGGCAGGCGGGCAGCCGCATCGTGCGGCTGCCCTCCTGCTGTCGGTCGGGCGCTGGCGCTCTGGGGGCCAGGCGTTCGTCGTGGTTGTAGTCCGTGGGATCGGCACCTGTTGACGGCCCGCACCGGACGCGACTGTCGAGTGCGCGGTCGCGGTGAGATGGCGGCGGCCAGGGCAGAATCGAACGCATGCTTGATGACGCAGAGGCCGAGGAACTCCGACGCTTGGGTGCCCGGTTCTATGCACCCGATCCCGCCGTGCCGCTGACCGACTCCGAGAAGCAGCGACTGCACCACCTCGAGGCGCAGAAGCGAGAACAGCTCGCCCAGCCGGCGGCAACGTCGACTGAGGATCGGCCGACGGAGTTGTCAACTGAGTATCAGCAGACGGTTCCGGCGCCGACGGTATCGACAACCGAAACTTCCACGACCTCGTCTCGCGCCAACAGGCTCCGAGGGACGACTCTGCTCGTCGCCGCGGCATGTCTGATCGTCGGCGGAGCACTGGGATGGCTCGTTGCTCAGGGAACGGTCGGGCAGCCCTCGGCAGCATCGCAAACCGAAGGACTGCCCCCGGAATTGCTGAGGCCGGCGACCGAAGAGGACGCCCTCGACGTGGTCGATGACACCATCGACCCCGGCAGCACCCGGTTCGTGGCGACGATCGATGGTGTCGACGTCTACCTCGGGACCAGCCGCGGGCAATCGCAGGTCTGCGTGCTGGCGTACCGTGCGGGCATCCCCACGTCCATCGGCTGCAGTCCGTGGTCGGCAGGGAGCTCCATGGGAAGCGGCATCACTGAAGACCTCACCATCGCCGTCGGCACCGATGCCTATCCCGACAGCGATGCAGAGAGGATTCCGCTGTCCGAATCCGCCACCGCGATCCGGGGCCCACTCGGTCCGTGATATCGCCCAGCGGATATGTGGACGGCTGCCCGGGCCCTGCTGCGCCGTGATGCCACTCAGACCGGCGGCAAGGCCATGATGTCAGCGTGGAGTATGTATCGAGGGTGCCCGGTCCTCCGCTCGACGGATTGATCGACGACCTCTATTACCTGGAGGGTGAGCCGCCGTACTCTCGCCTGATGCTGCCGGCGGCGCCCGCGCCTCTTCTCATCGTCAACCTCGGGGCGCCGTTTCTGCTCCGCGCGGGCGCCGATCCAGAAGCGGCGGAATTCGCCGACGGCTGCGTGGTCACCACTCCCACCCGCGCGTGGGAGTTCGGATACCCGACCCCGACGCGGTCCGTGGGCGTCCACTTCACGCCGTGGGGACTGGCACCGTTCCTCCCCATGCCCGCGGCTCAGCTGTGCGACCGACCGGCGACGGTGGAGCAGATCTGGGGCCGACCGGCTCTCGCTGAATTGCGACAACGGCTGGCGTCGGCGGACACACCGCACGAGATGCTCATGCTGCTCGAGGAGGAACTGGTGCGACGGCTGCGCACGATGGACGGGCTCGACATCGTCCGCGACGTCAGCAACGCCATCGCCGAAAGCGGCGGACGCGTGCCGATCAGCGATCTCGGCGTGGCAACCCATGCCAGCAGCACCTACGTGGCGAAGCGGTTCAAGGAGGTGATCGGCGTCACGCCGAAGCGGCTGGCGCGCAGCTACCGATTCACCGCCACCGTGTTGGCGATCGACGTCGCCGCGCCGATCGAGTGGGGCGACGTCGCAGCTCGCGCAGGCTATTTCGACCAGGCCCACTTCGTCCACGAGTTCCGGGAGTTCACCGGGCTCACGCCTACCCGGTATGTCGTAGCCCGGCAGCGCTTCCTGCGCGAGCATCCCGACCACGTGCTGGAAGGGTGGCCCGTGCCCGCCGATTGATTTCTTACAAGATCGACCAGACATGACACACGAGACTGGTGACTCCGAACAGGGGGGAAGCCCATGGGCAAAGTGGTCATGAATGCGTCGGTCTCGGTGGACGGCTTCATTGCGGCGGAGAACGACGATCCCGGTCCGCTGTTCGAATGGCTGGTCAGCGGCGACGTGCCCCTGGACGGCAGTGGCGTACTGAACGTGTCGCAGGCCTCGTACGACCACATCCGGCCGTACTGGGACGAGATCGGGGTGACGATCGCCGGCCGCCACAGCTTCGACATCACGGACGGCTGGGACGGGCAGCCTCCGAGCGGCATCGACCACGTCGTCGTCGTGACACACCGGCCGGCGCCGGAGGGCTGGAATCCCGACGCGCCGTTTCACTTCGTCGAGGGCATCGAAGCCGCCGTGACCAAGGCACAGGAGCTCGCGGGCGACCGCACTGTCGAGGTCGCCGCCGGCGACGTCGGCGGCCAGGTGCTCGCCGCAGGCCTGGTCGACGAGGTGCGCATGGACGTCGCCCCCGTCGTGCTCGGCGCCGGCAAGCGCTACTTCGGCTCCGTCGACTCCCCGCACCTGCTGGAGGACCCCGACATCGTCGTGCAGGGCAGCCGGGTGCTCCACCTGCGCTTCCCGGTCCGTCGCTGACCGGTCACCGACCCTGTGCCGGTCAGTGCGCCATCGACGCCAGCGCCTCCGGATCGATGGTCGCGATCGAACGGGTGTCCTGGAAGGCGCGGACGCCCTCGATGCCCTGCTCGCGGCCGAAGCCCGACTGCTTCATGCCACCGAACGGGGCGCGCAGGTCCAGGCGCGTCGCGCCGTGGTCGTTCACCCAGACGTAACCGCACTCGAGCTGCGAGCCGACGCGCTGCGCGGCCTCGGGCGAGGCCGTCCACACCGAGCCGCACAGCCCGCCCCACGTGTCGTTGGCGAGGCGGACCGCTTCGTCCTCGTCGTCGAACGGGATCACCGGGATCACGGGGCCGAACTGCTCCTGCGTCACGACGCGCAGGTTCAGCGCCGGATCGACGACGATCGCGGGGCGCACGAAGTTTCCGCCCGCCAGATCGCCTTCGGGCAGTGAACCGTACTCGCGCACGTCGGCTCCGGCATCCTTCGCCTCCTGGATGATCTCGTCGACGAACGCCTTCTGCGCCGGCTGATGCAGCGGGCCCATCGTCGTGCCGTCGTCGAGCCCATAGCCGAGCTTGGCGTTCTCGAGCCGCGCGCTGAGACCTGAGACCAGATCGTCGAGACGCGAACGGTGCACGAAGACGCGCTTCGCGTTCATGCAGATCTGTCCGGTCGTGTCGTAGATGGCGGCGTAGAGCCGGTCCAGGTGCGCGTCGTCGAGGATCGCGTCGTCGAGGAACACTGCCGCGTCGTTGCCGCCCAGCTCGAGCGTCACGCGGGTGAGCGTCTGGGACGCCATCTCCATGATCCGCTTGCCGCCGTTCACGCTGCCGGTGAAGCACACCTTGGCGACGTCGGGGTTCTGGATGAGGTCCGCCATGTCCTGATCGCGTCCGGTCACCACGTTCAGGACGCCGGGCGGCAGCTTTTCGGCCACCCGCTGCACCACCCGCGCGGTCGCCAGGGGCGCCGAGGGCGGCGGCTTCACGATCGCGGTGTTGCCGGCCAGCAGCGCGTGGGGCAGCGCAGCGCCGAGGATGGCGATGGGCCAGTTGAACGGCACGATCACCGTCACGACACCCAGCGGCTGATAGGTCACGTCGGTCGACACCGGAATCGCCCCGGGCACCGGTGGCAGCGTCTTCGACGCGTCGACCTCGTCCGTGAGCATGAGGGCCAGGTTCCAGCGGAGCTCGAACACGAGCGCGTCGATCCACGCCTCCATCCGGATCTTGCCGTTCTCCTGCGACAGGATCGCGGCATCCGCGTCGCGGTCGTCCGCGATACCGGCGATCGCCGCAGCCATCTGCGCGGCACGCTCCTGCGGCGTGAGTGCCGCCCACGCCGGGAAGGCCGCCTTCGCCGCAGCGACGGCATCCTTCACATCCGAGACGGATGCTGCGGCCGCCTCGCCGACGACCGCACCGGGCCTGCCGGGGTCGGGGATGGTCAGCACCTCGTCGGTGAACCGCTCCTCACCGCCGATGTACAGTCCGGTCCGCACCGATGTCTCCATCGCGGTCTCGCCCATGGAACGCCACCTTTCCGTCGCTTTGCTCCGGGTCTCGCCGGGGCACGTGTCTCTTGACTCCGGCTCTCGCCGGGCGATGTGTTCTTCTGGCCTCGGCTCTCGCCGGGGCCATGTGTCTTCGGCTCCGGGTCTCGCCGGGACCTCTGCGCCTGCTTCACTGCGGCTCTCGCCGAAGCGCGTTTGTTCGGGTTGTCAGCGCGTCGGCAGCGGGCGCCGTCGACCTGCTCCCAAGGGTGCCTCTCCCATGCGCCTGAATCAAGATTGTCGACGATATTCGCGAAGATTTCGTATCGAATGCTTCTCGGGGGACCATCGTCGAGAGATAGTGTCAGTGCACGGACGAAGGCGTCGAAAGGGATGGGCGAGATGACGGATGCCGCGGTGCGCAGCGACGACGACGCGATGGAGCGGCCCGACCTGACGCAGGTGATCCGCGAGGCCATCCTCGATGCCCAGTTCGCCCCGCACCAGCGCCTCATCGAAGCGGACCTCAGCGAGCGGTACGGCGCATCGCGCGCCTCGGTGCGCACGGCCCTCCTCAATCTCGCCGGCGAGGGGCTCGTCGAGCGCCTCCCCAACCGCGGTGCGCGGGTGCGCGCGATCACCGTCGACGAGGCGATCGAGATCGTCGAGGTGCGCATCGGGCTCGAGACGCTGTGCGCACGCAAGGCCGCCGAGAACCTCACGCCCGCCGACGCCGAGCGATTGCGCGCGCTGCGCGCCGACATCGAAGCGGCGATCGGATCGGGAGACCTCATGGCCTACTCCCGCCTCAACCAGGAGCTCGACCGCCGCATCCGCGACCTCAGCCGTCACGGGACCGCCACGCAGCTGCTCGAGCGCCTGCGCGCCCAATCGGCGCGCCACCAGTTCCGCCTCGCGTTCCACCCCGGCCGTGCCGCGACGTCGGCTCCGGAGCACATCGCGATCATCGACGCGATCCTCGCCAAGGATCCCGATGCCGCCGAGGCCGCGACGCGCGCCCACCTCTCGGGCATCGTCGAGGTCCTGCACGGCATGGAGTGACCCCTTCGACAGGCTCAGGGACCGCCATCGACAGGCTCAGGGACCGGTGGGCTCAGCGCGTTTCGTCTCGCGAGTCGGTCGCTGAGCGAGGAGCGCAGCGACGAGACGAAGCGTCCTCGCTCGCGCAGCGACGGGACCAACGGGACCTGAACCACCAAGACGCACACCCGCGACTCGGTCGCTGAGCTTGTCGAAGCGCGCCCAGCATCACGCCCTTCGACAGGCTCAGGGACCGCCTTCGACAGGCTCAGGGACCGGCGATCGCGGCATCCTTCACCTCGCGTCGAGAAGGGGCGGCCGGATGCTCCGGCCGCCCCCTCCCTCGCCTACGCGTCGCGCGGGCTCAGCTCACTCGTCCCAGCTCTCGGCGGGGGCGTAGCCCTTGCCGTTGTACTTCTGCACCTGCACCGTCGAGACGGCGGGCAGGCCGTCCTCGGTGGTGTCGACGGTGGAGCCCTCGAGCATGAGCGGCGCGGTGTAGCCCGAGATGCTGCGCAGCTGTTCCATGAAGTCGTCGCGCGTCGGCTCGGTCATCTTCGCGAAGACCTGCTCGAGCGTCGCGCCGACCTGGTACGACCAGACGCAGTGCGGGAACGCGGGCACGTCGGAGTAGTCGGCGTACTCCTTGAGCCCGTCGAGGAAGGCGGCACCGTCCTCACTGTCAGCGAACGTCGGGGCGGCCGCCGACTGGGCGAACGCGACGGTGTAGACGCCGGGGAACGCCGACGCACCGCCCGGCTCGAGGATCGCACTCGGGCTCGAGGTGTTCGACGGCAGGAACCACGAGGGCAGCCAGCCGAGCTCCTGCGTCTTCTGCAGCGACGAGATGACGAGCGGCGTGATCGACATCGCGTTGAAGAAGACGTCCGCGCCCGAGCCCGCGAGCTCGGTCAGCTGCGCGTCGACCGAGGTGTCGGTCGCCTCGTAGGTGAGCTCCTTCACGATCTCGATGTTGTCGGCGCCCTCGATGCCGGTCTTGAAGCCCTCGACGTAGCCCTCGCCGTAGTCGTCGTTCTGCGACAGGATCGCGACAGTGTGGTCCTCGCCGGAGCTCGCCAGCAGCTCGCCGAAGGCCTGACCCTCGTTCTGATAGATCGGCACGAACCCGAGCGACCACGGGCTCTCCTGTTGGTCGCTGAAGATCGGGTCGCCCGACATGATGAGAGCCTGCGGCACCTCGTCGGCGATCGCCGCCTCGCGCCACGCACGGTTGGTGGGAGTGCCGAGGCCCGCCGTCATCGCGAACACGCTGCTCTTCAACTGGTCGTAGTTGGCCTTGGCCTTCTGCGGGTCGTACTCGTCGTCGAGCGCTTCGATCTCGACGGTGCGGGTCTTGCCGTCGCCGAACTCGACGCCGCCGTCGGCGTTCTTGGCACCGAAGTAGGCGGTGATGCCGGCGACCGTGCACGTGCCCGGGCCTGCCGTCGGGCCGCTCAGCGGCGTGGTGATGCCGAGCGTGATCGACGTGTCGGTGATGCCGGGACTGGCCTCGGCCGCCCCGTCTTCGGTGCTGTTCGGCGTGCCGCCGCCGCGCGAGCAGCCGGCGGCGAGGACGGCGACGATGCCGATTCCTGCGACGACCGAGGCGACACGCATCTTCCTGCGGTTCGTACTCATTGGTCCTGCCTCTCTGTGTGGATTATGACTGCGTCGTTGGTGGTGGTGGGGTCGTCGGCGGCGCCGGCGCGCCCAGGGCGTCGGCGACCGTGGAGGAACCGGAGACGGATGCCGCGGCATCCGTCCCGCCCCCCACTCCGGCCGTCCCGGCACCGCGGGGAGAATCTCCGTCACGGCGGCGACGGCGCCACAGCCTGGGCAGAGAGACGAGGCCGCCGGGAAGGATGAAGAGGACGATGAGGAGGATCGCGCCCTGCAGCATCGCCGTGATGTTGGGGTCGATGAGGTTCGTGATCTGCGGCAGCAGCACGTACCAGGCGCCGCCGAGGAGCGAGCCGACGATGCTGCCGGCACCGCCGATCACCATCGAGGCGAGGAGCTCGATCGAGTGCCCGAAGTGCAGCGTCTCGGGTGAGGTGTACTGGATGACCACCATGTAGAGGAACCCGCTGACGCCGCCGATGAGCGAGGCGATCGTGAACGCGAGCACCTTGTAGCGGTACGGCGAGATGCCCATCGAGCCGGCGACGGCCTCGTTGCCCTTCACGATCGCGAAGGCGCGGCCGTACTTGCCGCGGACGAGATTCCGGGTGAGCAGGAACGTGATGCCGCCGATGAGGATCACGATGTACAGCTGCCACTGGTCGTCGTACAGCCCGGTCCACTCGGGGGCGTCGGTGAAGCGCGCGGAGGTGCCCTGCGATCCGCCGGTGAGGTCTGACAGCCGTTTCGCGAGCGGCACGCCCACGATCGGCAGGGCGATCGTCACCATCGCGATCGCGAGGCCGCCCAGGCGCGCAGCGGCGAGGGCGATGAGGAGTCCGATGACGGCGGGCACCAGGCACGCCAGCAGGAACACGAGCACGACGTTCCAGTCGTGCTCCACGCCCCACGCAGTGGCGTACGCCCCGACGCCGACGAAGAAGATCTGCCCCAGCGAGACCTGACCCGTGTAGCCCATCACGACGTTGAGGCCCAGCACGGCGACGGCGAAGACGCCGATGCGGGCGATCGTCTGGTTGGCGAACTCGGGCAGGATGAGCGGCCCGACCACGAGCAGCACGACGACGAGGCCGATCCCCGCCCACCTCACCCAGGGGCGGGCGAAGAAGGGCGTCCGGCTCGAGGACTCCGCGGTCGAAGGCATCAGACGCGCACCACCGCTTTCCGGCCGAACAGGCCCTGTGGCCGCACGATGAGCACGACGAAGATGAGGATGAACGGCACGGCGATCTTGAGGTCGTGGCCGATGAAGGGGATGTAGACCGCCGCGAGGTTCTCGAGCACGCCGATCAGCCACGCGGCGACCACCACTCCGATGGGGCTGGAAAGACCGCCGAGGATGCAGGCGGCGAGCGCATAGACGAGGGCGGAGTCCATCATCCCGGGGGTCAGTGTCAGCTGCGGGGCGACCAGCACGCCGGCGACGGCGCCGAGCACGGCGGCCAGGCCCCATCCGGTCATGAGACTGCGGCCGACGTTGATGCCCGAGAAGGCCGCCGAGGCCGGGTTGATGGCGACCGCGCGCAGGGCCAGGCCCAGCTTGGTGCCGAGGAACAGCGCCTGCAGCAGCCCCATGATCACGACGATGACGATGATCGTCCCGAGCGAGCGCACGCTGATCACGGCGCCTGCGACCTGGATCGTCTCGAGCGGGAACAGCGACGGGAAGAGGCGGTTGTTGTACGTCCAGACCCAGGCGCAGAACCCGGTGATGAGGGTCAGCAGGCCGATCGTGACGACGACGGCGGTGTCGGGGTCGCCCCGCTCGAAGCGGCGGATGAGGTACCGCTCGATGACCGCGCCGAGGAGGAACGAGGCGACGATGGCGGCGAGGATCGCCAGCAGGATGGGCACGCCGAAGCCGTTGAGCGCCCACGCGATGTAGGCCGACAGCACGGCCATGCCGCCCTGCGCGAAGTTGATGAGGCCGGTCGCCTGGTTGACCAGCACGATCGCGAGCGCGAGCGCGGCATAGATCGATCCGGTCGACAGGCCGTCGATCACGAGCTGGATGAAGGTGCCCACCGTCAGCCTCCCAGGTACGCGCGGCGGATCTCGTCCATGCCCTTGAGCTCCGCCGTCGAGCCGGTCAGGACGCTGCGCCCGGTCTCGAGCACGATGGCGCTGTCGACGAGCGTGAAGGCGAGGTTGGCGTTCTGCTCGACCACGACCATCGCGATGCCCGACTCGCTGCGCAGCCGGCCGATCGCCTGGTACACGGCCTTGGCCGTGCTCGGGGCGAGGCCGAGGGATGCCTCGTCCAGAAGGAGCAGCCGCGGCTTCGACATGATCGCGCGGGCGATCGCCAGCATCTGCTGCTCGCCGCCCGACAGCGCTGAGCCGGCGGAGCGGACGCGGTCCTGCAGCTGCGGGAACAGGTCGAGGCAGTAGTCGATGTCGGTGCGGATGCCTTTGGCGTCCTTGCGGCGGTAGGCCCCGACCCGCAGGTTCTCGCGCACCGTGAGGTCGGACAGCGTGCCGCGTCCCTCCGGCACGTGGGCGATGCCGAGCGCCGCCACCTGGTCGGGGCGGAGGCCGCGGAGCTCCTTGCCGTCGAATCGGATGGTGCCCGTCGAGCGGACGGTGCCCGACACCGCGCGCAGGGTCGTCGTCTTGCCGGCGCCGTTGGCACCGAGGATGCCCACCGCGCCGCCGTCGGGCACGGTCAGCGACACACCCTCGAGCACCTGTACGCGTCCGTAGAACGCCCGGACGTCGGCGAGCTCAAGCAGCGTCATCGACCGCGTCCTTTCCGAGATACGCCTCGATGACCCTCGGGTCGGACTGGGCCTCGGCGGCCGAGCCCTCCATGAGCTTGCGGCCGTGGTCGAGCACGACGACGCGGTCGGTGAGGGCGGAGATGAGGCCCATGTTGTGCTCGACGATCACCACAGTGATGTCGTCGTCGCGGACGCGACGGACCGTCTGGATGAGCTGCTCGACCTCGGAGTGGGGCAGGCCCGCGGCGGGCTCGTCGAGCAGCAGCAGCCGGGGCTTCATGAGGAGGGCCCGGCACAGCTCGACGCCCTTGTGCAGTCCGTGTGAGAGCTCGTCGGCACGCGTCTTCGCCGCCCAGCCCAGGCCGTGGCTGTCGAGGAGGTCGAGCGCCTCCTGACGCAGCGTCTTCTCGGACCGCACCGTGCGCGGCAGACGCAGCGACCACTCCACCGGCCCGCCCGGCAGCCGGCTGTGGGCGCCGAGCAGCACGTTCTCGAGCACGGTCTCGCGCAGCTGTAGCGCCGGGTGCTGGAACGTGCGGGCGAGTCCATGGCGGGCGAGCGTGGCGGGCGGCGAGCCGAGCACCTCGTCGCCGTCGATCGTGATCGAGCCCGCGCTCGGCCGGTAGTGCCCGCTGACGCAGTTGAAGAGCGACGTCTTGCCGGCGCCGTTGGGCCCGACGAGACCGAAGATCTGTCCGGCCTCCACCGTGAAGCTGACGTCTTCGAGCACCTTGACGCCGCCGAACTGGAGGCTGACATCACGGACTTCGAGCCGAGCGCCCATCGCTCCACCTTTCGCCCATCGCCCTGCTTTGCGCACTGTCGCGTCATCGCGCTTTCGCATCTCGCGTCGTCGCGGTCGTACTGGGGACTCGAGTCCTCCCCTGTTGGGAAACTACGGAGGTGCGTCGAGATTGTCAACGATTTTGGTGTGAAGTTCCGCGACCGTGACCTTGCGACTCGATCGTGACGCGCGGAGCGTCCGCCCGCGGCATCCGTTTCCACTCAACGGAACTGGCTGACGCCCTTGCGTCGACGCGCTCCTACGCTGACCGCAGCTTCCGCAACAACGAAGGAGGGTCGACGATGACCGCGACCGATACCGCAGCAGAGACACTCGCCCAGGCGATCGAACGCGCCGGCAGCCCGGTGGAGCTGCTGCGCAACCAGAACTGGCCGGCGTTCACATTCCCGGTCGCACCGGAGTTCACGAACTGGCGCGACGAGCAGCGGGCGTGGAACACCTCGGTGGCCCTCATGGACCAGTCGCACCACATGACGCAGCTGTTCCTGGACGGCGCCGACCTGATCCCGCTCCTCAGCTCGATCTCGCCGAACACGTTCGCGACGTTCCGCCCGGGGGTCGCGAAGCAGCTGATCTCGGTAAACCAGGACGGCTACCTCATCGGCGACGGCATCCTGTTCTACAACTCCGAGGGGCCCGAGGGGCTCGTGCTCATCGGGCATCACATCCTCATCGACTGGGTGCGCTTCAACATCGAGAAGGCGCAGGATGCCGGCAAGGACGTCCGCTACCGCCTCGAGGCGAACTCGCACATGCGCCAGGGACCGCCGACGTTCTACCGCTACGAGCTGCAGGGTCCTCACGCCGACCTGGTGATGGAGAAGGTGTTCGGCGGACCGGCGCCCGACATCAAGTTCTTCCACATCGGCGACGTGGAGATCGCCGGACGGCCGGTCAAAGCGCTGCGCCACGGCATGGCCGGGCAGCCGGGGTTCGAGTTCTACGGACCGTGGGAGGACAACGAGATCGTCCTGAACGCGCTGATGGAGGCGGGCGCCGAGCACGACATCCGCCGGGTCGGCGCGAAGGCCTATTCGTCGTCGCCGCTCGAGTCGGGGTGGGTGCCGACGCCCTTCCCTGCGGTGTTCGACGACGACTTCGCCGAGTACCGCGCCTGGCTGCCCGCCGCGCGCATCGGCTCGGTCGCCGGCTCCCTGTACTCGGCCGACGTCCACGAGTTCTACATGACGCCGTTCGACATCGGACTCGGGCGCTCGGTGCGCTTCGACCACGACTTCCACGGACGGGAGGCGCTCGAGAAGCACGCCGAGAACCAGCGCCGCCGCAAAGTCACGCTGCTCTGGAACGCCGACGACGTCGCGGCGGTCGTGCGCTCGCAGGTCGAGCCGGGCACGCCCGCGAAGTACCTCGACTTCCCCAAGGCGCGCTACGGGCTGTACCAGATGGACGAGATCCTGAAGGACGGCGAGCGCGTGGGCATCTCGACGGATGCCGGCTATGTGGCGTACGACCAGCTCTACATGTCGCTCGCCACCCTGGACATGGCGCTGCGCGACGGCGACGAGGTCGAGATCGTGTGGGGCGAGGATCCGATCTCGCAGAAGGACTCCGTCGACGCCGACCACCGGCAGGTGCGGATCCGCGCGACCGTCGCCCCCGCGCCGTACCACGACTACGCCCGGACGGTGTATCGCGCGAACGCCTGAGTCGCTTCGCAAGCGGAGTTGACTTGCCCCAGATGTACAGCGCGCACGGCGTGTCGCGTGCATGTGGGGCAAGTCAACGAGGGGGCGGTTCCGCTCAACGGAAACCCCGGAGCGTGGGGAGTTACGATGGCGGCGTCATCGAGGAGGATGCCGTGGCACGAGGATCTGCGGGCGAGTCGGTCCTGCACCGGCACCTGCGCGTGCTCGAGAGCTTCGACGCGTGGCATCCGTTCCTCACCCTCAGCGAGATCGCGGATGCCGCGGGCGTGCCCCGCTCGAGCGCTCACCGGCTGATCGCGGAGCTCGAGCGCGAGGGTCTGCTCGAGCGACTCCCGGACCGCACGTACCGCCTCGGCGTGCGGCTGTGGGAGTTCGCCAGCCGCACGCCGGGCGCGGTCGGCCTCCGCGAGATCGCGCGGCCGTGGCTCGGCGCCGTCCACGAGCGGGTGCGCCAGCACGCGCAGCTCGGCGTGCTGAGCGGGCGCGACGTCCTCTTCATCGACCGGATGTCGACACGCGAGGCCGTCGTGAACGCGACGCTCATCGGCGGCCGCATCCCGCTGCACGCGTCGTCCAGCGGTCTCGTCCTGCTGGCGTACGCGGACAACGCCCTCGTGAACGACGTGATCGCGCGTGGGCTGCGACCGTACACCGAGAACACGATCCGCACGGGCACGGAGCTGCGCGCTCAGCTGCGGCGGGTCCGCGAGGACGGGTACGCGGTGACGGAGGGCGCCATCCACCCCGAGTCCCGAGGGATCGCGGTGCCCGTGACGGGACCGGGCGGCACCGTCTACGCCGCGATCGGCGTGGTGGTGCCCAACGACGGCGCCTCGACCCACGCGTACGCCGAGCTGCTGCGCCGCGCGGCCGCCGGCATCGCGCGCGAGCTCGCTGTCGCGTACCGACCCGACGTCGACGAGCGGACCCACGGCATCCGCTCGCTCGTCAGCGGGTCGCGCCGCTCGCTCGAGTACCTCGAGAGCCTCGACACCGACCCGCACGACGCCGGCACGCCAGCCGCTCCCGGTACAGCCGAGCCCGCCAGGGGCCGGGCCCTCGGGTCTGCGCCGGTGCTCTAGGGTTGGCGGCCATGACGACGATCGCGATCCTCGGCCTCGGTGAGGCCGGCCGTCGTTACGCCCGCGGCCTGGCGCATGCGGGAGCCGAAATCCGCGCCTTCGACCCCGCCCATGACCTCGGCGACCCCGACGTGCCGCAGTTCGCCACGATGGCCGACGCCGTCGCCGGGGCCGACGTGGCCCTGAGTCTGGTCACGGGGCATGCCGCGGCATCCGTCGCCCGAGAGGCACTGCCGCACATCGCCGCGGGGGCCGTCTACGCCGACCTCAACACCGCCGCCCCCGACCTGAAGCAGCGCATCGCCCGCCTCGCGGCCGACCGCGGACTGGCCATGGCCGACGTCGCGGTGCTGGCACCCGTGGTGCGCGCCGGGCACCGGACGCCGCTGCTCGCGAGCGGACCCGGAGCACGGGCGTTCGCCGAGCGCGTGGCGCCGTTCGAGGTGCCGGTCGAGGTCATCGACGGCGACGCGGGCGAAGCCGCGCGCCTGCGGCTGCTGCGGAGCGTGTTCATGAAGGGACTGGCGGCGCTCGTGCTCGAGGGACTCGGTGCCGCGCGCGCCGCCGGCGCCGAGGAGTGGCTGCGGGGGCAGATGGCGGACGAGCTGGGCCCTGACGGCGCCGCGCTCGTCGAGCGGCTCGTCGACGGCTCGACCGTGCACGCCGTGCGCCGCGAGCACGAGGTGCGCGCCGCCCTGGCGGCACTCGAGTCGTCGGGGCAGCCCACCGACATGACCCGCGCGACACTGGCATGGTTCGAGCGGCTCGTCGCCGAGCGCGAACGCGCTCTCGACCACGACTAAGCGCGACAACATACTCGGATCGTCCGCCCGGCACAACGACGAAGCGCATTGGACGGAAGCGCCGTTGCCGCCCGCGCGCGCGGATGGCATCCTCGCCACACGCACGGCGCCGGCCCCACGGCGACGGCGGGTTCACAACGCGAAGGAGCGTCGATGAAATCCACGTTCAGGCGGCTGTCAGCGGTGTCGCTGGGCATCGCCGCAGCTCTCGTCCTCACGGCCGGCGTCACGTCGGCCACGGCAGCGCCGGGCGGCTCCGGCGGTCCCAGCGGCCGGCACACGGGCCCGGCCACCCTCACGGCATCCGAGTGCGCGTCGCTCGCCGGCCTCACGATCGCCGCGAAGAAGATCGGACTGCCGACCAGCGGCGCCGACGTCGAGACGGCGGTGTGGGATGCCGCCGGCAGCTATTGCGCCGTGACCGGTTGGATCCGCGCGGTATCGGCCCCGCAGGACATGCAGTTCCAGGTCAACCTTCCGGCCGTCTGGAACGAGCGCACCCTGCAGTTCGGCGGCGGCGGCTTCGACGGATCCCTGGTCACCGCGACCGGCGCCTACACCGCTCAGCCGGCCGGCACCCCCACGGCGCTGGCGCAGGGCTGGGTCACGCTCGGCTCCGACGGCGGGCACCAGGGGGCGCCCGGGTTCGACGGCACCTTCCAGCTCGACGAGGAGCTGTTCCTCAATTACGGGCAGTGGTCGGTCAAGAAGGCGCACGATGCCGCCGCAGTCGTGATCCAGGCGGCCTACGGCACCGACCCCGAGTGGTCCTACTTCATCGGCGGCTCCCAAGGCGGCCACGAGGCCCTCGACGCGGCGGCGCGCTATCCCAAGGACTACGACGGCGTCATCGCGAACTATCCGGCCTACAACGTCACGATGATGCACGTGGGCGCGGTGAACTTCCGCGACGCGCTGCAGCTCGAGGGCGGCGCCGGGCACCTCAACTCCGCAGAGACGGCGACGATCACCAACGCGGTCTACGCCACCTGCGACGGGCTCGACGGCGCGGTGGACGGGATCATCAGCGATGTCGCCGGCTGCGACGCGGCGTTCGACATCCAGTCGCTCGCCTGCCCCGCAGGAGTGGATGCCGCCGCCGTCGACACCTGCCTCTCGGACGTCGAGATCGCGGCCGCGGTGAAGATCAGCACGGACTACGACCTGGGAATCGACGTCGAGGGCAACTCGATCTTCGCGAGGAGTGCGCTCCTCGAAGGGGCCCTGTACCAGGGGTTCGCGGGCTTCGGCACCAGCGCCCAGGCGCAGGGGCTGCAGTTCGCCGTGTTCGAGGCCACGATGCGGTACGGCGTCGCGGGGAATCCTCCCGGCTTCGACCCGTACACGGTCGATCCACTGGACTACGCCGACCGCGTGCAGGAAGTGGGCGAGATCATGGATGTGACGGATGTCTCGCTCAACCGGTTCCGCGCACACGGGGGCAAGATCATCCTGACGCACGGCACCATCGACGACTTCATCACGCCGCACAACACCGTGCAGTACTGGGAGTCGCTGCAGGACGAGTTCGGCAAGCGCCTCGACAGGTTCGCGAAGTTCTACATGGTCCCCGGCTGGGGTCACGGCCAGGGCCGGTTCCTGGCGCAGTACGACGGGCTCGACGCCATCGTCGCCTGGGTCGAGCAGGGCGTCGCCCCGTCCGGCCTCGTCGCGAGCGACGGCAACGCGGGCGCCGACCGCACCCGCCCGATGTGCGAGTACCCGGCCTGGCCGGAGTACTCGGGCTCCGGATCGATCGACGACGCGAGCTCGTACACCTGCGTGACCGGCTGACCTCGCACCCCGTCTCGTCATGACGGGCGAAGGCCCGGGCATCCTCCGATGCCCGGGCCTTCGGCGGGTGAGGTCGCTCGCAGCTCAGGTGTCACGACACGCCGTCACCGGCACCCCGAAGCAGCGCTTCGCGACCCTCGAACGCCCCGGCCGACGCCGCTCCGCGCTCAGCCGGCGGTCGCCGACGGCAGGGTGTGGGCGTCGAGCGATGAGAAGTAGTCCATCGATCTCCGCGAGGTGCTGGCGAGGGTGCGCATGCCCTGCGCGCCTGCGCCGCCCGCCGCCTCGAGCGCACGTGAGATGCCGGCTGCCGCGACGGTCAGCAGCTCCACCGCCGCCTGCGGCGACGTGCCGTCGTTCGGCACGACGACGCCCAGCGACGCGTGCACCAGGCCGTGGGCATCGAGGACCGGCACGGCGATGCCCCGCGACTCGCGATGGATGTGCCCGTCGGTGACGGCGAACCCGTCCGCCCGCACGCGGCGCAGCCGCGCCCGAAGTTCCTCCCCGGTGCGTATGGTCGCCGACGTGTACGCCGGCCAGCCCGCCGCGATGACCTCCGCCACGACGCCCGGCTCGGAGTGGGCGAGCAGCACCAGCCCGCTCGAGCTGACCGGCAGCGGCACGCGCCCGCCGATCACGGTGGCATTGACCACCGCCTCCCGGGTCGAGAGGCGCTCGATGAAGAGCACGTCCCGCCCGCTGCGCACCCCGAGCTGGGTGTGCTGACGCACGCGCGAGTGCACGGCCTCCAGCCACGGGCGGGCGAGTTCCCGGAGGCCGAGTGCCCCGGGCGTCCGCGACGCGAACTCCCACAACCGGATGCCGAGCCGGTACGAGCGGTCCGGCATCCGCTCCAGCAGGCCCTCGCGCTCGAGCTCGGCGACGAGGCGGTGGGTGGTCGACACCGCGAGGCCGGTCGTCTCCACGATCTCGGTCAGCGTGAGGAACGGGCGCAGCACGTCGAACGCCTGCAGCACCCGCAGATGCTTGTGCAGGACGGACTCGCCGTCCGAGCCGCGTGCCACGTCGAACCTCCTTCGGGTGGGGGACGGATGCCGGGGCCACAGGTCGCTGCCGAGTCGCTGAGCCTGTCGAAGCGCCCCGGTCGCTGAGCCTGTCGAAGCGCCTGGGTCGCTGAGCCTGTCGAAGCGCCTGGGTCGCTGAGCCTGTCGAAGCGCCTGGGTCGCTGAGCCTGTCGAAGCGCCCTTCGACAAGCTCAGGGACCGGGACCCACCTCAGGGACCGAAGACCACCTCAGGGACCGAAGACCACCTCAGGGACCGGAGACCACCTCAGGGACCGGAACCCCTGCTCGGCAGCTCAGGCCGCTCCGGCCGTGCGCCAGCCGCCGTGATACTCCTGCCGCACCGTCTCGGCGTAGGGCACCGGGCTCACGACCGCACGCACCGCGATCTGCTCGTGGGGCTCGACGGTGGTCTTGCGCGAGCCGCCGTCGGGCTCGCCCCACACCACACGCACCTCGGCGCCGATCGGCACGTCGCGGTCGACCGTCGCCAGCGACAGGCCGCGCCTCTCGTTGGCGGTGACGCCGGTGAAGAGCGACAGCCCGACCGTGCTGCCGTCCGCGTCGATCACGGCGTCGTAGTTCGACGAGCCGTAGTTCGCGTTCGGCAGGTCGAAGAACTGGTACCCCGGGCCTTCACGGTCGAGGACGCTGGTGAGGATGCGCCCGAGGTCCTCGTCGTTCCACGCGAGCGTGACCTTCTTGCGCTGCGCCTCGGGATCGACCTGCTCGAGGGCCTCACGGCCGATGAAGTCGTGGTCGAACTTCACGAACGAGCCGTAGCCGAGATCCCACGGGTTCAGGTAGTAGTCCTCGATGTCGTCCGACACGAACGATCCGGCGAGGGCGTTGATCGCCTCGTAGCTGCTCGCCGGCAGCCACTCGCGGTAGCGCCGCTCGATGTCGCCGCCGGTGTAGATCGCGGGAAGCGGCGACGGGATCCACCCCGACTCGAGGGTGTTCGACGAGTACGCGCGCGAACCGCACGGCTCGATGCCGAACTCCCTTCCCGCCTCGAGCACGGCATCACGGATCCGGCCGTGCTGCTCGTACGGTCCCCAGATCTCGAGACCGGGAGCGCCGGCCATGCCGTGGCGGAGCGTGCGCACGTGCGCGCCCGCGATCTCGAGTTCGCCCATGTGGAAGAACCGCACCTGCTCGACTTCGCGGCCCGCGAGCTTCTCGATGATCTGCCAGGCGTTCGGGCCCTGGATCTGGAAGCGATAGAACTCCCGCGTCACCGCCTCGCCGTAGGGCCGCGACGGCGACCGGTCGTCGTAGCGGGTCTCGACGTCGTAGCCGCCGGTCTCGGCGTGGAACTGCAGCCAGTTGGCGCCGGGCGCGCGGCCCACGTAGACGTACTCGTTCTCGGCCAGGTGGAACAGGATGCCGTCGCCGATGACCCCGCCGGTCGACGAGGTCGGCACGAACTGCTTGGCCGTGTTCACCGGGAAGTTGGCGAACGAGTTGATGCCGGTGTCCGACAGCAGCGTGAGCGCGTCGGGACCGGTCATGAAGAAGTTCACCATGTGGTGCGTCTGGTCGTAGAGCACCGCCGTCTCGCGCCACGCCTTCTGCTCGCGGCGCCAGTTCGTGAACTCCGCGGGCACGACGGGATAGATGTAGGTGCCGAGCTGCGAGTTCCGCAGCATCTCGACCACACTCCCCCGTTCGTTCATGAGCTCCTGCAGATTGCTCGCCATGAGTTCCTCGACTTCCTCGTCCAGTGTTTCCGGGGTGACCTGAGCGCGATGCTACGTGTCCGCTATACCTACGTCCAGAGGTATTTGGTCGCCACGATTGTAGACAATTTGTTGACCATTTCGCCATGGGTGTGATTCGCTGGCCCCATGACAGCCCCTGCCGACACGCTCCTCGTCGTCAGCGCCCACGCCGGCGACTTCGTCTGGCGGGCGGGCGGCGCGATCGCCGCCGCGGCCCTCCGCGGCGAGCGCGCGGTGGTCGCCTGCCTGTCGTACGGCGAGCGCGGCGAGTCGGCCAGCCAATGGCTCGACGGCAAATCGCTGGACGAGATCAAGCGCATCCGCCGCGACGAGGCCGAGGCAGCGGCATCCGCTCTCGGAGCAGAGATCGAGTTCCTCGACCTGGGCGACTACCCGCTCGTCGAGTCGCGCGAGGCCGTCTCGCGCCTGGTCGATCTGTACCGACGCGTGCAGCCGACCGTCGTCCTGACGCACACCCTCCGCGACCCGTACAACGGCGACCACCCTGCCGCGGCGCGCATGGCGCTGGAAGCCCGGGTACTCGCGCAGGCGATCGGCGTGGCGAACTCCGACGGGTCGTACCCGGCGAAGGACGACATCATCGGCGCACCGCCCGTCTTCTTCTTCGAGCCGCACCAGCCCGAGCAGTGCGACTTCACGCCGAACGTGCTGCTCGACATCACTGAGGCGTTCCCGCGCAAGTGCGCGGCGATGGAGTGCCTGCCCGCCCAGAAGCACATGTGGTCGTACTACACCGACCTCGCCGTCCGCCGCGGTGTGCAGCTCAAGCGCAACGCCGGCCCGAACCTGGGCCTCCCCCACGACACGATGGGCGAGGCGTACATGCGGCATTTCCCGCAGGTCGCGCAGGTCCTGTCATGAGCGCGACCTTTCGCGCGTGCCCTGTGCGGGACGGACGGATGCCGTGACCGCCGTCATCGTCACCGACATCGTCCGCGCGGATGCGGCGACCGCCGACCGGCTCGGCGTGCACGGTGTCGCGACGGTGCACGAGGCGATGGGCCGGACGGGACTCGTGGGTCCGGGCATCCGTCCCCTCCAGGATGGCGTGCGCATCGCCGGCACCGCCGTCACCGTGCTGAGCCACCCGGGCGACAACCTCATGATCCACGCCGCGGTGGAGCAGTGCCGCGCGGGTGATGTGCTCGTGGTGACGACGACCTCCCCCTCGGTCGACGGGGCGTTCGGCGAGCTGTTCGCGACGGCACTGCACGCCCGCGGTGTGCGCGGGCTCGTCACGACCACCGGGGTGCGTGACGTCGCGGAGCTCCGGGCGATGGGGTTCCCGGTGTGGTCGCCGGCCGTCTTCGCACAGGGCACGGTCAAGGCGACGCCCGGCTCGGTCAACGTGCCGATCATCCTCGGTGCCGTCACGGTCGCTCCCGGCGACGTCATCGTCGCCGACGACGACGGCGTGCTGCGGGTTCCCCGGCGCGGCGCAGAGTCGGCGCTCGCCGCTGCCGACGCGCGCCTCGCGAAGGAGGAGGCCGACCGCGCGGCGTACCGCAGCGGCGATCTGAGCCTCGACCGCAAGGGGCTGCGGCCGCTCCTGGGCGAGCTCGGCGTCGAGTACCTCACGCAGGCCGACTGGGAGGCGCGGGACCGTGAACACGGCTGACGCGGCGGCCGTGACCGGGCCGTCGGTGGGCGCGGCGGTGCGCGACGGCATCCACTGCCTGCTGATGCGCGGCGGCACGTCGAAGGGCGCCTACTTCCTCGCCACGGACCTGCCGAGCGACCGCGCGGCGCGAGACGACCTGCTTCTGCGGATCATGGGCTCGCCCGACCCGCGCCAGATCGACGGCATCGGCGGCGCACACCCGCTCACCAGCAAGGTGGCGATCGTGTCTTCCTCGACGGCCGAGGGGATCGACGTCGACTACCTCTTCCTGCAGATCGGCGTCGACGCCGCGACCGTCGGCGACGCGCAGACGTGCGGCAACCTCCTCGCCGGCATCGGGCCGTTCGCGGTCGAGCGCGGTCTCGTGCGGGCGACCGGGGAGCGCACAACGGTCCGCATCCGGCTGCTCAATACCGGCGACATCGCCACCGCCGAGTTCCCCACTGTCGACGGGCGCCCCGAATACGACGGTGACGCGACGATCGACGGCGTGCCGGGAGCGGCAGCCGCGATCGAGCTCGAAGTCGGCGGCGGGGCGGACAAGCCGCTCCTGCCCACGGGCCACGCGTCCGACGAGATCGACGGCCACACCGTCACGCTCGTCGACAACGGAATGCCGGTGGTACTGCTGCGCGCCGAGGAGTTCGGCGTGGTCGGCACCGAGTCGCCGGCTGCGCTCGAGGGCGACGCCGAGCTGGCCGCCCGCCTCGAGCACATCCGGCTCGCGGCCGGTCCGCTCATGGGACTCGGCGACGTCACGGAGCAGACGGTGCCGAAGATGATTCTGCTCTCGCCGCCCCGCGCCGGTGGCGCGATCTCGACCCGCGCCTTCATCCCGACGCGCGTGCACACGTCGATCGGCGTACTGATGGCGGCATCCGTCGCCGCAGCACTGCGGATCCCCGGCGCCGTCGGGCACGACATCGCCGGCCCGCTCACCGATGACGAGACGGCGGTCGAGCACCCCAGCGGCACGTTCCCGTCGCGCGTCGACGTCGCCCGCGACGCCGACGGCACGTGGCGTGCGACCTCGTTCTCGCTCCGCACCGCCCGCAAGCTCTTCGACGGCACGGTCTTCCCGAGACCGCGCCGGTAACCCCAACCCGGTCGCTGAGCCTGTCGAAGCGTCCGACCGCACCTGAACCCGTCAGAGAGGACGCCCCATGACCGCCGACACGTCGTTCGACGTCGCCCATCTCGCCCACGTCGAACTGCTCACCCCGAAGCCGGCGGAGAGCCGGTGGTTCTTCGAGGAGCTGCTCGCGATGCGCGTCGTCGCCGAGGACGGCGACTCGATCTACCTGCGCACCTGGGACGAGTACCAGCTGTACACGATCAAGCTCACCGCATCGGATGCCGCGGGCGTAGGACGCACGTCGTTCCGCGCCTCGTCGCCGCAGGCGCTCGAGCGACGCGTCGCAGCCATCGAGGCGAGCGAGCACGGCACCGGATGGACCGAGGGCGACGTGGGCTGCGGCCCGACGTACGGGTTCACCGACCCCGACGGCCACGCAATGGCGATCTTCTACGAGGCGGAGCGCTACGCCGCCGGGGATGAGGACCGGCCTGCGCTCAAGAACCAGGCCTCTCGCTTCCCGGGGCGGGGCGTCAACGCCCGCCGCCTCGACCACATCAACTACCTCGCGAAGGACGTCGAGGCGAACGGCGCGTTCCTGCGCGACGCGCTCGGCATGCGGGAGTCGGAGCGCATCCGCCTCGACAGCGGCAAGTTCGCGGCGTGGTGGTTCCACTTCTCACTGAAGTCGTACGACGTCGTGTACTCCGACGACTGGACGAAGCACGGCAACCGCCTGCACCACATCGCGTTCGCCCCCGACACCCGCGAAGACATCCTGAAGGCCGCCGACATCTTCCTCGAGAACGGCATCCACATCGAGTCCGGACCGCACAAGCACGCCATCAACCAGACGTTCTTCCTGTACGTGTGGGAGCCCGGCGGCAACCGCATCGAGTTCGCCAACGCCGGTGCCCGGCTGCTGCTCGACCCCGACCAGCCCGTCGTGGAGTGGTCCGAGGCCGAGCGCCGCAAGGGTCAGGCGTGGGGCATGAAGACGATCGAGACCTTCCACACCCACGGCACCCCCGTGGTCTGACGCTTCGTCTCGCTGGCGCTCGCTCAGCGACCGGCAGACAGGTTCGAAGCGCACGTCCGGCGCGCAGACCCATGTCCCGGTCGCTGAGCGAGGGAGCGCCAGCGACCGAGACGAAGCGCGGGTCAATGGTCCGACGCTTCGTCTCGCTGGCGCTCGCTCAGCGACCGGGAGAAAAGGTTCGGTCGCTGAGCGAGGGAGCGCCAGCGACCGAGACGAAGCGCGGGTCAATGGTCCCACGCTTCGTCTTGCTGGCGCTCGCTCAGCGACCGGGAGACAGGTTCGGTCGCTGAGCGAGGGAGCGCCAGCGACCGAGACGAAGCGCGGGTCAGCGCGAGACGTCGGCGGAGTGAGAGCGCGGGCTCCGCCCGCCGCGCCGCGTCACGGGCGGATGAGTCAGTCGGCCGCTGAGGGCAGCTCGGGCTCCGGCACGAGCACCGTCGCCAAGCTGACCCGGCGGCGGCCATCGTCGCCGGTCTGCGACAGGTACGGCGCGAGGAGCTCCGAGAGCCCGGCCTGGATGGCAGCGAGGTCGGCAGCGTCGACATAGAGCGGAACGCGTCCGAAACCGACGAAGTCTCGCAGCGTCGCATCCTCGCTGTCGACGAACCGGTCGAAGTCCGCCGACAGGTCGCCCAGGAAGGCGAGGAACGCCGAGCGCAGCTGGGCATCGCTCATGGCGCGCAGCTCGGCCTGGTCCACGTGGGCCATGCGGTCACCCAGCGCCAGCGTGCGCTCCACCGCCCCACGCACCTTGCGCTCCTCGACGACCGACAGGATGCCGGATTCGACGAGCGTCGCGACGTGCCGGTACAGCGTCGCCTGCGTGATGTCCGGCAGCGCGGCGCGCAGCTGCGCAGTGGTGAGACTGCGACCGCCGAGCTGCTGGATGATCCGCAACCGCACCGGATGCATCACGACGTCGGCGATCGAGGAGTCGTCCATGCGGGCCTTTCATTGTTATCAGCGTGATAATGTTCTCGGCATTGGAACGATTCTACCGAACGGGGTACGCGGATGAAGATGCTCAGGACATCGACCGGAGCCGAGCGCGAGGTGCGCGCATGACGCATGCAGCGATCGAGGTGACGGGTCTCAGCAAGCGCTTCGGCACCGTGGACGCCGTGACCGAGGCGAGCTTCGCGGTTCACGCGGGACGTGTCACCGGCTTCCTCGGGCCGAACGGAGCCGGCAAGTCGACGACGCTGCGCATGCTGCTGGGTCTCATCCGCCCGGATGGCGGAACCGCCCTCATCGACGGGCAGCGGTATCGCGATCTCGCGGCCCCGGTCCGCACCGTCGGCGCCGTGCTCGACATCGCGTCCGCACACCCCCGGATGACCGCGTCCGCGCACCTGCGCACGATGGCTGCGCTCGCGGGGCTGCCGGGCGAGCGGGTCGACGCGGCGCTGGCCGCCGTCGGCGCCGAGGGCTTCGCCGGCCGCCGGATCGGCACCTTCTCCACCGGCATGCGACAGCGGCTGTCGCTCGCGACCGCACTGCTCGGCGAGCCGCGAATCCTGGTGCTGGACGAGCCTTCCAACGGCCTCGACCCCGCGGGCGTCGTGTGGCTGCGTGGATTCCTGCGGCAGTTCGCCGCCGCCGGCGGTGCGGTCCTGATCTCGAGCCATCTTCTCAACGACCTCGAACACAGCATCGACGACGTGGTGCTCATCGACCGGGGTCGAGTCACCTGGTCGGGCGCGCTGGCCGACGTCCTCACGACGAGGCCCTCCCTCGAAGAGGCGTTCCTTCACCTCACACAGGAAGGCGCACAGCGATGAACGCGATCCACGGCGAGTTCGTGCGCCTTTTCGCGACCCGGCTGCCGCTGTGGACGCTCCTGGGCGCCGTCTGCACCGGCAGCATCACCGGCCTTCTGGCGCTGATCGGACCCGAGAACTCGACGACTCCCATGCCCGGCATCGACACCGCCGAGGGCGCCGGCCTCGTGGTCGGGCTCGGCGCCCTGATGCTCTTCGTCCCCGCGCTCATCGGCACCGTCGCGATCACCAGCGAGTACCGCCACCGCACGATCGGCGCGACATTCCTCGCCGTCCCGCGACGCGGTCGGGTCCTGGGCGCGAAGCTCGCGGTCTACACGATGCTCGGGCTGCTCTACGGCGTCGTCGCGTCGGTCCGGCGGGCCTGACTCTGATCGGCGCCGCCGCCCTGCGCGGCGTGACCATCGGGCTCAGCACCGAGCATCTCGTGGTGATGCTGGCGCAGCTGGCTGCGGCATCCGCTGTCTATATGGTGCTGGGAGTCGGCATCGGCGCGCTCGCCCGCCACCAGCTCCTCGCGATCGGGATCGTGCTGGGATACTTCTACTTCCTCGAGCACGTCCTCATGCTGATCCCCGGCGTGAACGCGCTCTACCCGATCCTGCCGGGCGGAGCCACCGCGTCGCTCACACGCTTCACGTTCCTCACCGACGCGATCGCCGAGCAGACCTCGCTCACCGCGGCACCGCTCGCCTCACCCCTCCTGGGGGCGGCGATCCTCGTCCTCTACGCGCTGCTCGCGGCGGGAGCGGCGCTCATCGCTCCCCTGCGCCGGGATCTGCGCTGAGCGGATGCGTCGTCTGACGCTTCGTCTCGCTGGCGCTCGCTCAGCGACCGGGAGAAAGGTTCGGTCCCTGAGCGAGGGAGCGCCAGCGACCGAGACGAAGCGCACGTCCGGCGCGCAGACCCATGTCCCGGTCGCTGAGCGAGGGAGCGCCAGCGACCGAGACGAAGCGCGGGTCAGCGCCAGACGTCGGCGGCGATGTCGACGACCTCGCGCACCTTGGCCCACTGCTCGTCCTCGGTGAGGACGTTGCCCTCCTCGGTCGACGCGAAGCCGCACTGCGGGCTGAGGGCGAGCTGCTCGAGCGGGGCGAACGCGGATGCCTCGTCGATGCGCTGCTTGACGGCATCCACGTCCTCGAGGTCACCGCTCTTGGAGGTGATGAGTCCGAGCACGACGGTCTTGTCGCCCTCCGGCAGGAAGCGGAGCGGCTCGAAGCCGCCGGCCCGCTCGCTGTCGTACTCGAGGAAGTAGCCGTCGTACGCCGTGTTGCCCAGCAGCTGCTCGGCGACCGGCTCGTAGCCGCCCGACGAGATCCAGGTGGAGCGGAAGTTGCCGCGGCACACGTGAGTCGTGACGGTCAGGTCGTCGGGCTTGCCGTCGAGGATGCGGTTGAGGATGCCGGCGTACCGCTCGGCGATGCCGTCGGTGCGGATGCCGCGCTCCCGCGCCTTCTCGAGCTCGACGTCCGAGCAGAGGTAGGCCCATGCGGTGTCGTCGAACTGCAGGTAGCGGGCGCCGGCGTCGTAGAACGCGGCCACCGCATCGCGATAGGCCTGGACGAGGTCGTCGACGATGTCGTCGCGGCCGTCGTACGCCGAGCCGTCGATGTGCCCGGGTTCGAGGCGGAAGTCGAGGACCGTCGGCGCCGGAATGCTGAACTTCGGCACCGCCCCCGTCGTGCGCTCCAGCAGGCTCTTGAGAGAGCGGAAGTGGTCGAGGAACGGGTGGGTGTCGCTGAAGCCGATCTTGCCGCTGATCTCGAGACCCCGCGGCCGCGTCTGCACCCCCTGGAACTGGATGCCGTGATCGAGCTCGACCACCTCCACGCCGTCGAGCAGGCCGAAGAAGTCGAAGTGCCACCACGAGCGGCGGAACTCCCCATCGGTCGCGAGCTTCAGGCCGGCATCGGCCTCGCGCACGACGAGCTCGGCGATCGCCGTCTCTTCCGCGATGCGCAGCGCATCAGCGTCGATCTGGCCGGACGCGAAGCGCCGACGCGCCTCTGCGAGCTCGGTGGGACGGAGGAAGCTGCCGACGATATCGGCGCGGAACGGCGGTGTTGACACCCTCGCAACGGTAGTCGATCCCTTCCCGCGTAGGGAAACCCCGCGTCACAGAACGTGCTTCGACAGGCTCAGCAACCGATCCTGCAGCGGTCGGCAACCGGTCCCTGCGCAGTCAGCAACCGGCCTCCGAAGCAGTCAGCAACCGGTCCCTGCGCAGTCAGCAACCGGCCCCCGAGGCCGCCAGCAACCGGTCCCTGCGCAGTCAGCAATCGGCCTCCGAGCCCCGCCAACCGG
>NZ_JAMXMB010000029.1 GCF_024055635.1 Microbacterium yannicii | reverse complement strand
CCCCAGACGGACGCCGTGCGCCCCAAACCCGGAAGGTCGCCCGGGAGGACCGGAACCTTGGTGGCACGGGGGGCGAAGCGGTCCCTTGCCAGGGCGCTGTGCGCGTAGATCGCGTGCGGCATGATCGTCGCGCCGAGGATCGAGGCCGCCAGCAGGACGGAGTCGGTGCCCTCGAAGCGCGGCACGAGGCCGGCCACGACGCTCGCGCCGTCGGGCGGTGCGACGAACACGCCGAACGAGAAGCCCAGGGCGATGATCGCGAGGAGGCCGATGATCACGAACTCGAACGGCCGCGGGCCGCGGCGTGACTGGATGAGCAGCAGTGCGATCGACACGGCACCGGTGATCGCGCCGCCCCAGAGCAGTGGGATGCCGAACAGCAGGTTCAGCGCGACGGCGCCGCCGATCACCTCGGCGATGTCGGTCGCCATCGCGACGAGCTCTGCCTGCAGCCAGTAGGCGCGGCGACCCCATGTCGAGCGGATGCGGTCGCCCAGAGTCTCGGGAAGGCTCTTGCCCGTGACGATGCCCAGCTTGGCGGAGAGGTACTGGATGAGCCACGCCATGACGTTGCCGAGCACGACCACCCAGACGAGCAGATAGCCGTAGCGGGCGCCCGCCGTCATGTTGCTCGCCACGTTGCCCGGGTCGAGGTAGGCGACGCCTGCGACGAGAGCGGGCCCGATCAGCCACGCGACACGGGGAACGGCCGACGCACGGCGGCGTTGCGTGCGCGGGACATCCGTCCACTCCGCTGTTTTCGGCATGCCGAAAAGATACCTCGATTTCGGCGCGCCGAAAAGTGCGCGTCTACCGGTCAACTCCTCGTCTCCGCGGCGTGCGAGCCGTTTCGTCTCGCTCGTTCCTCGCTCGCTCAACGACCGGGCAAGGGGCAACGCGCCGGATCCCGGTCGTTGAGCGAGGGAGCGCCGGCGACCGAGACGAAACGTGTCGGGCCTCGCGTCTGCGCCGGGTGCGAGCCGTTTCGTCTCGCTCGTTCCTCGCTCGCTCAACGACCGGGCGAGGGCGTTTCGTCTCGCTCGTTCCTCGCTCGCTCGACGACCGGGCGAGGGGTGCGGCGCCGTCTCGCTCGCTCAACGACCAGACCACGGCCCCGGCGGCCGCCGAACGGGACCTGCTGCGCGGCGGCTAGCCTGGGCCGGTGACCTCGCCCGAGCCGACTGCCCCTGAGCCCGCCGAGCAGACGCTGCCGGTCGGCGTCGGGCCGTGGCCGGGCGGCCCCGACGCGTGGCCGGACGATCCGCGGTACGACCCGGAGCTGCTGGCCCACGGCGATGCTCGCAACGTCGTCGACGCCTACCGCTATTGGACGATGGACGCGATCGTCGCCGACCTCGACACGCGCCGCCATCTGTTCCACGTCGCGATCGAGAACTGGCAGCACGACATGAACATCGGCTCGATCGTGCGCAGCGCCAACGCGTTCCTCGCGGCCGAGGTGCACATCATCGGCAAGCGTCGCTGGAATCGCCGGGGTGCCATGGTCACCGACCGCTACCAGCACGTGCGCCACCACGAGACGGTGGAGCCCTTCGTGGCGTGGGCGGATGCCGCATCCCTGCCCGTCATCGCCATCGACAACGTCGAGGGCTCGAAGCCGCTCCCTACCGCCGACCTGCCCGAGGCGTGCGTGCTGCTGTTCGGGCAGGAGGGGCCCGGGCTCTCTCCGGAGGCGCTGGCCGCGGCATCCGGCACCGTCCAGATCGAGCAGTACGGCTCGACCCGCTCCATGAACGCGAGCGCCGCGGCCGCCGTCGTCATGTACGAATGGTGCCGCCGCTGGGCCTGAGCCGCGGGCCTCTCACGCCGCCTCGGGCCGCACCAGGCGGCGTGGGGTCGAGGGTGTCGCCACCTGGACGACCCCCGCGCGTGCGCGGCGCGGAGTGACGGCGAAGCGCGCGAGGTCGGACACGACCCCGGCCGCGCGCGCCCGCGACGGCATGAAGCGCAGGAAGAACACCAGGCGCAGCGTCCACGCGAACGCGCCCGTGAACGGCACGCCGTACAGCTCCGAGATGCCGCGGCCGTATCCGAACGACGCCGCACGACCGAGCCCTCGATACCTGAAGGGCCGGGGCGCCTTTCCGTCCAGTCGCCGTGCGATCGCGCGGCCGATGTGGTCTCCGCCTTTCATGGCCCACAAAGCGTTGGCCGGCACGGGTTCCCGGGTGCTCGGGTGCTCCACCCGTGCACCGTCGCCGGCGGCCCACACGGCATGCCGGACGGCGAGCGTGCGTCCCGTCCGCAGTCGTCCGCGCTCGTCGCGCCACGGATCGAGTCCCGGCAGATACACGGGACGCTGCCCGGTCGCCGCGACCACGGTCGCCGTGGCGAGAGTCGTGCCGTCCGACAGCACGGCCGTCGTGGGGGTGACTTCGCTCAGACGCACACCCGACATCACCCGCACGCCCAGGTGGTCGAGCTCCTTCTCTGCGCGCGTCACCAGCCCGGACTGATCGGACCACTCGCCGAGGATCCGGCTTCCCGAGTGCACGAGGGTGACCGGATGCCCGCGGTCCGCGATCGCCGCGGCGAGCTCGGCCCCCGCGATCCCGCCTCCCGCCACCACGACGGGTGATCCGGGAACTGTCGCCAGGTGCTCGGCGAGTGCGACGATCTCGTCGGGCCCCCGCAGCGTGCGGCCGTACTGCTCGAGCCCCACGACCTCCGACGCCGGTTCCCTGGCTCCGGTGCCCACCACGAGGTGGTCGTACGTGAGCACCTCGACCGCGTGCTCGCCGCGGCGGTACGACACCGACTGGTGGACGGCGTCGATGCTCAGCGCGCGGCCGTCGATGATGCGGGCGAGCGGCATCGCCTCCGCGAGCGGAGTGGCGACGCGGTCGGGATCGATCATGCCGGCGACGAGCTCGCCCGTGAAGCCGTGGAACCGGTGCGCGTGATCGGCCGAGATGACGACGATCTCGAGGTCGCCCTGGCGGACGTCCCGCGCGCGGCGCCGCATGAGCGTCGCATAGGCGTGCAGCGTCACGTACCCGCCGCCGAGCAGCACCACGCGGGTCATACGATCACCGCCGCGTGCGCCTCGAGGGCGACGGGTCTGCCGAAGCTCGTCGGCGAGGCGGCGTGGAACCCGAGGTGGGCGAGGCTGCGAGCCCGCTCCCGGATCGCATCGACCTGCTCGAGCGTCGGATTGCCCAGCGAGAAGTGACCGGAGTGGCCGGACAGCGCGAGGATCGCGGTCTCGGCGAAGCAGGCGTACGAGCGGCCGTCCGGCAGGCCGATCTCGCCACCGGTGAGGCGGAGGCTCGGGATCGAGACGATGCCGCCGTCGACGACGAGCACGTCGGGTCGAGTCGATGCCAGTGCCGGCGAGGTGTTGCGCGGCTGCGTGGCGTCGAGCACCACCGCACCCGTCGCGAGATGTTCCGGACCCAGGAGTGCATCCGCCGAGGCGGTGAGCAGCACGACGAGGTCGGCATCGCGGACCGCGCCGATGCTCTGCGCGATGTCGACGTCCACGTCGTCGGCCACCGCGGCGGCGAGCGCCTTCAGCCGCCCCTCCGTGCGTGCGACGAGCGTCAGCCGAGCGCCGCCACCGTCGCGGGCGAGGAGCTTCGTCACGGCCGTGCCGACGCTGCCGGTCGCGCCGACGATGGCGACGTGCGGCCGCCCCCTCCGCGAGGAGACGCCTGCCCGTGAGGAGACATGAGGCAGCAGCATCCGGATCTGGTCCTCCACGATGGCGGCCGTGAAGGCGTTGCCGTTCGTCACGGCGATGTCGGTGCGCTCGCGCAGCGTGAGGCCCCCGGCGGTCACCGTCGCCGTGAGTGCCCCGAGGCCGACGACGTCGGCGCCGAGAGCGACGGCGCGGTCCACCGCACGACTCACGCGGCGGCGGCCCTCGTCCACGTGCGCCAGCAGGTGCCGTGCGCCGAAGGGGACCAGCACGACATGCCCGACGCGCTCGCCGCCGATCTGCACGCCCGCCATCGTGACCGGGGGGAGCGGCAGGCGGCGCAGCGCCGTGTCGTAGACGCGTTCGGGTACGAGCCCGAGCGGCCGCCAGGCGCGCGCGAGATCTTCACGCAGCCGTGCGCGGGGGTGGACGGTGAACGCGAATGCGCCGGTCTCGGACATGTCTGCTCCTCCTGGCGTCGCCGAGTGCGCGCCATGCGAGCAAGGAGCGGTCGGGGCCGGCGCTGATACCGTCCGCGCGGACAGCAGGATGCCGGTGTCAGGCGCCCGCGGTGAGCCAGGCCGATCCGCGCACGCGCCAGCCGAGCGTCGCGAGGCGAGCGAGCATGTACACGCCGAAGAACGACAGCGCGAGCCACGCGAGCCCCGCCGCACCGACCGGATGCAGCACCGCGACGAGCACCAGCGCGGGCACGAACGGCACCAGGTTCAGCATCCCGACGATGGCGAGGTACTTCGCGTCCCCCGCGCCGATGAGCACGCCGTCCAGCACGAACACGATCCCGCACACCGGCTGCGCGATCGCGAGCACGATGAGCGCCGGCTGCACCAGCGCGGCGATGCCGGGGTCACCGGTGAACAGCAGCCCGATCACGCCCGACAGCGCGCCGATCAGCGCTCCGGTGATCACGCCGAACCAGCCGCCCCACGCCACCGTGCGGCCCAGCACGCGGCGCACGAGTCCTTGGTCTTCGGCGCCGAGTCCCTTGCCGATGAGCGCCTGGGCGGCGATCGCGAGCGCATCGAGGGCGAAGGCCGCGGTCGAGAAGATCGTGAACGCGACCTGCCAGCCCGCGAGCTCGACTGTGCCCAGGCCCGTGGCGACCACCACAGTCGCCAGCAGCGCGGCGCGCAGCGACAGCGTGCGCACGAAGAGCCATCCGCCCGACCGCGCAGACCCGCGCACCCCCTCGCGCTGAGGGCGGACGGATGCCGCGTGCCGGCGCGCCAGCCTGCCCACGACGAAGGCGTAGGCGGCGACCATGCCCCATTGCGCGACGACGGTGCCCACCGCCGAGCCGGCGATGCCCCACCCGAAGCCGTAGATGAACGCCCAGTTGAGGAGGGCGTTGGCGCCGAAACCGAGGCCGGCGATCCACAGCGGAGTCACCGTGTCCTGCATGCCGCGCAGAAGGCCCGTCGCGGCGAACACGACGAGCATGGCCGGCAGCCCCCACATCGAGATGCCGAGGTAGATCTCGGCCTGCTGCGCGACCTCGGGCGTCGCGCCGAAGAGTCCGACGAGCGAGGGTGTCGCGACATAGCCGACGAGGGCCAGGACGGCGCCGATGCCCAGCGCGAGCCACATGCCGTCGATGCCGACCGACACCGCGCGTGAGGGGTCGCCGGCGCCGAACCTGCGCGCCACGGCCGGCGTCGTCGAGTAGGCGAGGAAGACCATCAGCCCGACGATGGTCTGCAGCACCGCCGACGCGATGCCGAGTCCGGCGAGCGGCTCGACCCCGAGGTGACCGACGAGCGCCGAGTCGACGATGAGGAACAGCGGCTCGGCGATCAGGGAGCCGAGTGCCGGCACCGCGAGTCGCAGGATGTCGCGATTCAGGGTGTCGGTCGTCACCCTCCGAGCCTAGGAGGCGCCGCCGACGCCGGCCGCCCCCGTCGCACCGGGCCGCGGCATCCGTCATCATCACAATGCGGTCACGGACCCCGATCGATATCGCGCCGGGCATTCTCCCGCCCGCAGGCGGTTACCCTGGAACGCATGACCGACGCCCCCCGTTCCGGTCTCGCGCTCGAGGAACTCAGCGCCGAGATCCGCCCTCAGGACGATCTGTTCCGCCACGTCAACGGCGCGTGGCTCGACCGGACCGAGATCCCCGAGGACAAGGCGAGGTGGGGCTCGTTCCACCTGATCGCGGAGCAGGCCGAGAAGGACGTCCACGCGATCGTCGAGGAGTCGCAGCAGGCCGAGCCCGGTACCGAGGCCCGCAAGATCGGCGACCTCTACACGAGCTTCATGGACACCGAGCGCATCGAGGCGGAGGGTGCCGCACCGCTCGCGGACGTGCTGGCACGCGTCGACGCGATCGGCGACATCCCCGCGTTCCTCCGCACGATCGGGGAGTTCGAGCGCGAGGGCATCGCGGCGCTCATCCACCTCTACATCGAGCCCGACCCCGGCAACCCGCAGCGCTACGTGCCGTTCTTCATCCAGGGCGGCCTGTCGCTCCCCGACGAGAGTTACTACCGCCTCGACAACTTCCAGGAGACCCGCATCGCGTTCCGCGCGCACGTGCAGCGCATCCTGGAGCTCGCGGGCGTCGCCGAGGCCGAGGCATCCGCCGATCGCATCGTCACGATCGAGACCGAGCTCGCCACGCACCATTGGGACAACGTCGCCAGCCGCGATGCCGTCAAGACCTACAACCTCAAGACGTGGGACGACGTGCAGGCGCTCGTGGGCGTCGACCTGGCGCCGTGGCGGGATGCGGCGGCGGTGGGCCACGCCGACGCCTTCGCGGAGATCAACGTGTACCAGCCCAGCTTCTTCGAGGGCCTCGGCACGCTGCTCGTCGAGGACCGCCTCGAGGACTGGAAGGCGTGGCTGCGGTTCACCGTCGTGCACTCGGCGGCGCCGTTCCTGTCGGACGAGTTCGTGGCGGAGAACTTCGGCTTCTACGGCACGCAGCTCACCGGCGTCCCGGTGAACCGCGAGCGG
The DNA here is from genome assembly GCF_024055635.1 of Microbacterium yannicii. Classification (GTDB taxonomy): domain Bacteria; phylum Actinomycetota; class Actinomycetes; order Actinomycetales; family Microbacteriaceae; genus Microbacterium; species Microbacterium yannicii. Next base: position 2,225 of record NZ_JAMXMB010000029.1, on the reverse strand, counting down.
TGGAAGCGCGGCGTCAGCCTCACCGAGGCGGCGCTGGGCGAGGCGATCGGTCGCGTGTACGTCGAGCGGCACTTCCCGCCGGCGTCGAAGGTCGCGATGGACGAGCTGGTCGGCAACCTCATCGAGGCCTACCGCCAGTCGATCTCCGAACTCGAGTGGATGACCCCGGAGACCCGCGAGCGCGCCCTCGCCAAGCTCGACGCCTTCACCCCCAAGATCGGGTACCCGGTGAAGTGGAAGGACTACTCGACGCTCGAGATCGACGCCGCGGACCTCGTCGGCAACATCCGACGCGCGCACGTGTGGGAGCACGACCGCCAGCTCGCCAAGGTCGGTCAGCCGATCGATCGCGACGAGTGGTTCATGACGCCGCAGACCGTCAACGCCTACTACAACCCGCTGATGAACGAGATCGTGTTCCCGGCGGCGATCCTGCAGTACCCCTTCTTCGACGCCGAGCGTGACGCCGCGGCGAACTACGGCGGCATCGGCGCGGTGATCGGCCACGAGATCGGTCACGGCTTCGACGACCAGGGCAGCCGCTTCGACGGCGACGGACTGCTGCGCGACTGGTGGACCGACGACGACCGTGCGGCCTTCGAGGAGCGCACCAAGAACCTCATCGCGCAGTACGACGCGCTCGTGCCGCTGGGTGCGGACGGCGAGCGGCTCGCCGCCGAGAACCACGTCAACGGTGCGCTCACGATCGGCGAGAACATCGGGGATCTGGGCGGCCTCGGTATCGCGATCCGGGCCTACGCCCTGTCGCTCGGCACGGACTCGGAGGGCGCGCCCGCCGACCCTTCGACAGGCTCAGGGACCGGGCCGGAGATCGACGGGTTCACCGGTATCCAGCGCCTGCTGCTCAGCTGGGCGCAGATCTGGCAGCAGAAGGGCCGGGATGCCGAGACCATCCGCCTGCTGACGATCGACCCGCATTCGCCCAACGAGTTCCGGTGCAACCAGATCGTGCGCAACATCGGCGCGTTCTACGATGCATTCGGAGTAACCGAGTCGGACGCTCTCTGGCTCGACGAGGACCAGCGCGTCACCATCTGGTGACGTGCGGGCCGCCTGCGGCCCGATCACCCCGCACCACCAACAACGGGAGGGAAACTCCGTGGGCATCGAGCCCAGAAAGGATGCCGAGTCGCTGCGGGGGGCGCGACGGAGCACAGGTCGGCGGCTGCCGAAGAGGGCGGCTGCCGGTCGTCGTTCGTTCACGTCGACGCTGAAGGCGCTCGACGACCTCGCCGCGTCGGGAGCCAAGATCTCGGTGCGCATCACCGACCTCGATCGCGGCACCTCCGTGCTGTCCGGGGACGACTTCGTCACCCTTCCGGTCGCGGGTCTCGGCGTCGTGCCGCTGCTCATCGAGGTGGCGGCCGCTTTCGAGGCGGGGCGGCTGGAGCCGCTCGAGATCATCGATCGCGCGCACCTCGAGCCGGTCGGCGTCGGAGGCGTGTGGCAGCACCTCAAGGCACCCGCCCTGCCGCTGTCGGACCTCGCCGTCCTCACCGCGTCCACCGGGGACGCGATGGCGGCCAACGCGCTGCTCAAGCGGGTGGGTCTGCCGGCCGTGCGGGCCCGCATCGAGAACCTGGGCCTGACCCGTGCCGCGCTGCTCGACCGGTTCCGCGACGAGCGCGGTCCCGACGACGCCCCGCACTTCGCCCTCGGCTCCGCCCGCGAGCTCGCCGAGGTGTTCGCGGCTCTGGTCAACTCACAGGTCGTCTCGCCGAGCGTGAGCGCCCAGGTGGCCGAGTGGCTGAGCCTCAATCACGACCTCTCACTCGTGGCATCCGCGACAGGTCTCGACCCGTTCTCGCACGAGAACGACGAGCACGGGCTGCTCTTCATCAACAAGACGGGCCGGGATGCCGGCATCCGCGTCGAAGCAGGTGTGCTGGCCGGTCCCCGTGCCGGGGTGTCGTACGCGCTCATCGTGTGCTTCGACGACCTGTCGATCTCGCACCGCCTCCGGGTCCACGACGCGTTCCGCATCCTCGGCACCGACCTCATGGAGTACGTGTTCTGAGCTGCGCGGAGGCGCCCTTCGACAGGCTCAGGGACCGGTTGGCTGGGCTCGGGGGCCGATTGCTGACTGCGCAGGGACCGGTTGCTGGCGGCCTCGGAGGCCGATTGCTGACTGCGCAGGGACCGGTTGCTGGCGGCCTCGGGGGCCGGTTGCTGACTGCGCAGGGACCGGTTGGCGGGGCTCGGAG
>NZ_JAMXMB010000024.1 GCF_024055635.1 Microbacterium yannicii | reverse complement strand
CCGATGCGGCGACGGCACGCTGATGAACGGATGCCGCGGCATCCGGAGGAGGCTTCACAATGCCCACCACCCCGTACGACCCGCCTGAGCTCGAGGCGGGAACTCTCCGGGTCGTCCCCCTCGGCGGCCTCGGCGAGGTCGGCCGCAACATGACGGTCTTCGAATACGGCGGCAAGCTGCTGGTCGTGGACTGCGGCGTGCTCTTCCCGGAGGAGCACCAGCCCGGCGTCGACCTCATCCTGCCGGATTTCGAGCCCCTCAAGGGCCGCCTCGACGACATCGTCGGCGTCGTGCTCACGCACGGCCACGAGGACCACATCGGCGCGGTGCCGTATCTGCTCAAGCTCAAGAGCGACATCCCGATCGTGGGCTCCGGGCTGACCCTCGCGCTGACCGAGGCGAAGCTCAAGGAGCACCGCATCCGGCCGTACAGCCTCACGGTCGCCGAGGGTCAGCGCGAGAACCTCGGGCCCTTCGAGCTCGAGTTCATCGCGGTGAACCACTCGATCCCCGACGCCCTGGCCGTCGCCATCCGCACGCCCGCAGGCACGGTGCTCGCGACCGGTGACTTCAAGATGGACCAGCTGCCCCTCGACGGTCGCCTGACCGACCTGCGGGCCTTCGCGCGGTTGGGGGAGGAGGGGGTCGACCTGTTCCTCGTCGACTCCACGAACGCCGACGTGCCCGGGTTCACGCCGCTGGAGCGCTCGATCGGGCCGGTGCTCGATCAGGTGATCGGCAAGGCGCCGCGCCGGGTGATCGTGGCGAGCTTCTCGAGCCACGTCCACCGCGTGCAGCAGGTGCTCGACGCCGCGGCCGCCCACGGTCGTCGGGTGGCGCTGCTGGGCCGCAGCATGCTGCGCAACATGACGATCGCCGAGGACCTCGGCTACCTGCACGTGCCCGAGGGCGTGCTGATCGACTACAAGAAGGCGCGCGACCTGCCCGACGACCGGATCGTCTACATGTCGACCGGCTCGCAGGGCGAGCCGATGGCCGTGCTCAGCCGCATGGCTAACCTCGACCACGCGATCGAGCCGGGGCCGGGCGACACCGTGATCCTGGCGTCGAGCCTCATCCCGGGCAACGAGAACGCCGTGTACCGCGTGATCGACGGGCTGACGAAGCTCGGCGCGAACGTCGTGCACAAGGGCAACGCCAAGGTGCACGTCTCCGGCCACGCCGCCGCCGGCGAGCTGCTCTACTGCTACAACATCCTGAAGCCGAAGAACGTCCTGCCGGTGCACGGCGAGTACCGCCACCTGATGGCGAACGCGCGCCTCGCGCAGGACACCGGCATCGCGCCCGAGCGCACCCTCCTCGCGGAGAACGGCACCGTCATCGACCTCAGAGACGGCGAGGCGCGCATGGTGGGCCAGCTCGACCTGGGCTTCGTCTACGTCGACGGGTCGACCGTGGGAGAGATCACGGATGCCGACCTCAAGGATCGTCGCATCCTCGGCGAGGAGGGCTTCATCTCGGTCATCGTCGTGGTCGACGCGTCGACCGGCAAGGTGATCTCGGGTCCGGAGGTGCACGCCCGCGGCTTCGCGGAGGACGACGCCGTCTTCGAGGACGTCAAGCCCAAGATCGCTGCGGCGCTCGCCGAGGCGGCCCAGTCGGGCGTCCGCGATTCGCACGCCCTGTCGCAGATCGTGCGCCGCACGATCGGACGCTGGGTCAACCAGTCGCTGCGTCGCCGGCCGATGATCGTCCCGCTCGTGATCGAGGCGTAGCGAGATCACCATCAGGCGGAGTATCGAGGCGTAGGAGAACCCCGCGTCGCCGAGACCGGGGATTCTCGCCGAAACCGAGGGTGTCGCCCTCGGTCTCGTGCGGATTCCCCGGTTTCGACGGTGAGGAGTTGTCGCGGACGTGACGGATCCGTAACACGCGGGCCGTAGCATCGCCCTCGTGGCCTCTTCGTTCCGCATCCGCCCCGCTGTGGCGGCCGACGGCGTGTTCCTGGGCGACATGGTCGTCGAGGCGGCGAACTGGCGACCGGGCGGCGCGCGGCCGCGGCACGAGGTCATGGACGGCGCCGATCACCGGCGCTACGTCGCCGGCTGGCTGAGGCCCGGCGACGCGGGCTTCGTGGCGGAGGATGCGAACGGCGAGCCGGTGGGCGCCGCCTGGTACCGGATGCTGCCTCGCAGCGAGCCCGGGTTCGGCTATGTCGGCACGGGTGTGCCCGAGCTGATCATCGGGGTCCGCCCCATCTGGCGCGCGCACGGCGTGGGACGCGCGTTGCTGCAGCGGCTGTGCGAGCACGCGGGCGCGGCGGGCTACGCGCGGATCAGCCTGAGCGTCGAGCGTGGCAACTTCGCGTCGTCGCTGTACCGCAGCGAGGGCTTCGCCGTCGTCCGCAGCGGCATGGGCCGCGACACGATGGTGAAGCGCCTGCGCTGACGATCCGCGCCCGCGGGCCCGCGCCGCAGGTCGCCGGCAGGCGGCGTGGTGGGCGCGGAATGTCGGGGAACCGGCTTACCGTGGGGGGATGGCCAGGAGCTCAAGCCCGACCAAGGGTTCGCGCGCGTCTTCGAGCGCTTCCTCCAGTGCGCGCTCGAACGCGTCGACGGCGCGCAAGCCCGCGGCCGCGAAGCCGGCCCCTGCTCCCAAGCGCTACGTCGATCAGCCCGAGCGGCCTCCCGTCATCGTGCGGGCCTGGCTGGGTCTCGCCCATGCGACCGGCGGCCTGTTCCGCGCCTTCGGCCCCGAGACGCTCGAGAAGGACCAGCGCCGCGACGGGTTTCCGTTCCTGCTCGTGCTGCTCGCGGTCGCCGGCGCCGTCAACGAGTGGTTCTTCATCGGCAGCGAGGTCGCCAAGACGATCAGCGCCTATTCGGTCGGCGCGCTGATCGGCCGCGAGGCGTTCGTGCTGCCGGTGCTCCTCCTCATGCTCGCGGGCTGGATGTTCCGCCATCCGTCGTCGGTGCACGACAACGGGCGGGTCGGCATCGGCTTCGGACTGCTGCTGGTCACGATCGCCGGGTTCTGCCACGTCGCCGGCGGCCGTCCGCAGCCGAACGAGCTCCTCCCGGCCCTGAGCGAGGGGGGCGGGCTGTTCGGCTGGATGCTGGGCGAGCCGCTCGCTCTCGTGCTCACCGATGTCGGCGCGTACATCGTGCTGTCGCTGCTGGCCGTGCTCAGCATCCTGATCATCACCAAGACGCCGCCGAACCGCATCGGGCGCCGTCTCGGCGAGCTGTACGCCTGGATGTTCGGCGCCGAGCCGCGGGAGGAGAAGGCGACGGATGCCGCGGCCGACGCGAGCGCGGAAGAGCAGGGCGACCCGTCGGTCCCGTTCTGGCGTCGCAACAAGTCCGGTCGCGAGAAGGACCCCGAGAACGGGCTCGGATCCCAGGACCTCACCGAGCTGCTGACGGCAGGGTCGACACAGGGTGGTTTCGAGCAGGCCATCGTGGCGCCGGTGACCCCGCCGCCGGCACCGGTCGGGGATGCGCTCACCGAAGTCATCGATCCGGCGGTGCTGTCGGCGGCGAAGGCTGCCACCACCTCGCGTACCTCGCTGCGCGACGACGCGCAGGTGATCGAGGACGACGGCACCCTTCCCGGCCTCGACGGCATCGGCTCGGTCACGGCGGTCGACTCGCCCTCGGCGCCCTATCGGCTGCCGTCGGTTCACGCCCTCGCCGCCGGCTCGCCGCACGTGGCGCGCTCGCAGGCGAACGACGACACCGTACGGGCCATCACGAGCGTGCTCGACCAGTTCTCCGTCGACGCCCGCGTGACCGGCTTCTCGCGCGGCCCGACCGTGACGCAGTACGAGATCTCCCTCGGCCCCGGCGTGAAGGTCGAGCGCATCACCGCGCTCACGAACAACATCGCGTACGCGGTGGCCTCGAACGAGGTGCGCATCCTGGCACCCATCCCCGGCAAGAGCGCCATCGGCGTCGAGATCCCCAACACGGACCGCGAGATCGTGACGCTCGGCGACGTGCTCCGCTCGACGGCGGCCGCCAACCAGACGCACCCGATGACGATCGGCGTCGGCAAGGACGTGGGCGGCGGCTATGTCGTCGCGAACCTCGCCAAGATGCCGCACCTCCTGGTCGCCGGCTCGACCGGTTCCGGCAAGTCGAGCTTCGTCAACTCGATGATCACGAGCCTCCTCATGCGCGCCAAGCCGGCCGACGTGCGCATGGTGCTCATCGACCCCAAGCGCGTCGAGCTGACCTCTTACGCGGGCGTGCCACATCTCATCACCCCCATCATCACGAACCCCAAGAAAGCCGCCGAGGCGCTGCAGTGGGTCGTGAAGGAGATGGACATGAGGTACGACGACCTCGCATCCTTCGGCTTCCGTCATATCGACGACTTCAACAAGGCCGTCGTCGCGGGGGAGATCACCCTGCCCCCGGGCAGCGAGCGCGTGCTCAAGCCGTACCCGTACCTCCTCGTGGTCGTCGACGAGCTCGCCGATCTGATGATGGTCGCGCCCCGTGACGTCGAGGACTCGATCGTCCGCATCACGCAGCTCGCCCGCGCCAGTGGCATCCACCTCGTCCTCGCGACACAGCGCCCGTCGGTCGACGTCGTCACCGGCCTGATCAAGGCGAACGTGCCCTCGCGGCTCGCGTTCGCCGTGACGAGCGTCACCGACTCCCGCGTGATCCTCGACCAGCCCGGCGCGGACCGCCTCATCGGTCAGGGCGACGGCCTGTTCCTGCCGATGGGCGCGTCGAAGGCGATCCGCGTGCAGGGCGCGTGGGTGAGCGAGAAGGAGATCGAGTCGGTCGTCAAGCACGTGACGAACCAGGCGCGTCCCGAGTACCGCGCCGACGTGGCCGCGGTGGCCGAGAAGAAGGAGATCGATGCCGACATCGGCGACGACCTCGAGCTTCTGCTGGCTGCGGCCGAGCTCGTGGTCTCGAGCCAGTTCGGGTCGACGTCGATGCTGCAGCGCAAGCTGCGCGTCGGGTTCGCCAAGGCGGGCCGGCTCATGGACCTCCTCGAGTCGCGCGAGATCGTCGGCCCGTCGGAGGGCTCCAAGGCCCGCGACGTGCTGGTGACGGTCGAGCAGCTGCCGGCGGTGCTGGCGCGCATGCGCGGCGAGGACGTACCGGCGCCTGCCCCTGCCCCTGCCCCTGCCCCCGCTGCCGCCCCGCCCGCGCCCGCAGCCGACGACCGCTACGGTGCGGATGCGGTGGCCTCCCAGTACGACGGTTACCCCGTGGTCGAGGGGGAGGACGGCTCCGAAGACGCCTGGGGCCTCACCGGGCGCGACTGATCTCGCCCGACCGCGCAGACGGGCCGCCGATAAGCTCGAGCCATGGCGATCCCCCGGCAGCTCCCCAACGCGATCACGATCGTCCGCATCCTCTGCGCGCCGGTCTTCCTGTGGCTGCTGCTCGCCGACGGGGGCGCGGACGGACCGCTTCGCTGGTGGGCCGCTGCGCTGTTCATCGTGGCGATCGCGACCGACGGGATCGACGGCTATCTCGCACGCCGGCACGACATCGTCACCGATCTGGGCAAGCTCCTCGATCCCATCGCCGACAAGGTGCTCACGGGCTTCGCTTTCATCGGCCTGTCGATCCTGGGCGAGCTTCCGTGGTGGATCACGATCGTCGTCCTCATCCGCGAGGTCGGCATCACCGTGTATCGCCTGATGGTCGTGAGCGACCACGTGCTCGCGGCTGCGTGGATGGGCAAGCTCAAGACGCTCGCGCAGAGCGTCGCGCTGTCGCTCGCACTCCTGCCGCTGTGGACCCTCGTGGGCGATTGGATCTTCTGGGTCAACGGGGTGCTCATGACGATCGCGGTGATCCTCACGATCGCCAGCGGCATCGACTACATCGTCACGGAGGTGCGCGCCGCGCGTGCCCAGCGGAGAAACGCGTGACGGACCGCTCGGCGCAGGGTTCCGCGGCGGGCGCGGTCCTGCGGGCGCTCGACGGCCGGGGCTGGTCGATCGCCGCTGCCGAGTCGCTCACCGGCGGGCGCGTCACGGCGTCGCTCGTCGACGTGCCGGGCGCCTCGGCCCACGTGCGTGGAGGGATCGTGGCCTACGCCACGGACCTCAAGGCGAGTCAGCTCGGTGTCGACGCCGGCCTGCTGGCCGCACGCGGCCCGGTGGATCCCGAGGTGGCGGCCCAGATGGCGCAGGGGGTGCGACGCGCCCTGCGCGCGGACGTGGGCCTCTCGACGACCGGCGTCGCCGGCCCGGACCCGCAGGGTGACACGCCGGTCGGCACCGTTCACATCGCCGTCGCCACGCCCGAGACTGTCCGCGTCTCGTCGCTCGCGCTGTCGGGGTCGCGGGACGAGATCCGCACGCAGAGCGTGCAGAGCGTGCTGGAGCTCGCCCTCACGCTGCTGTGAGGCATCCGTATCGGTGCTGCCTGCTCTGGGAACAGACCGTGTTTCGTCTCGGTTACATTCGGTGATTCCCACCCATTGCCCAGTTGTCGGGATTAGATTGGCATCAGTCGGTGCTGTACTGTTGGGCACCCGGAAGACGGTGGAATCAGAAGTGAGGAGGGGCCCTGATGATCCTGGTACGTCAAGAAATCGGTGAAGTGCTTCGTGATTTCCGCCAGCAGAAGGGGCGCACCCTCCGTCAGGTCGCGGGACGCGCGAGCGTCGCGCTGGGCTACCTGAGCGAGGTCGAGCGCGGTCAGAAGGAGGCCTCCAGCGAGATCCTCGCCTCGGTGGCCGAGGCGCTGGACGTTCCCATCTCGACGATCATGCGCGAGGTGGGCGACCGTATCTCGGTGCTCGAAGGCATCCAGACCTTCCCCGATGTGGTTCCCGACGATCTCGTGGCCTCGGTCGACGCCGAGCTCTCACTGCGCTGAGCGTCCTTCTCTCCACGGAGCTCCAGGACCCGCCCATCGCCATGCGCCGCAGTGAGTTCGACCGCGCTGTCGCGGACGAGTTCGGCGCGCGCGCGAATGCGGTGGTGACCGACCTGTTCCTGTCGAAGATCGGCGGGAGGACCGCGGCAGAGGCGATCGCGGCGGGCGTCGATCCCCGCGAGGTCTGGCTCGCTCTGTGTGAAGAGCTCGACGTCCCGGCCGAGCGGCGGTACGGCGTCGGCCGGCTGGAACCGCGCCGTCGCTGAGCGCTTCCGCGCCACTTCCTTCCTGCCGCGGGGTCGTCGCTCGGCGTGTTTTCGCACGGCGTGTCATCGAAGAAGTGTTCGAGAACGGCGTAGGCTCCTGCACAGCAGGTGTCGAGAGCGTGTTTTCCACGGACCGGGAAGGAGCGACGACGGATGTCGGAGCCCCTCCCTAACGTGAACAGCGTCGAACGACACCTCACGCCTTGTCGCAGCATCCGTCCCACCGGGCCGGATCGCGACAGCCTACAGGCGACGGAACGCGAGTACAGAGGAGCACGTCATGCCATCACCCGTTGACCGCGAGAAAGCCCTGGAATCGGCTCTCGCCCAGATCGACCGGCAGTTCGGGAAGGGCTCGGTGATGCGCCTCGGCAGCGACGATCGCGCTCCCGTCGAGGTCGTGCCCACCGGCTCGATCGCCCTCGATGTCGCGCTCGGCATCGGCGGGCTCCCGCGCGGTCGCATCATCGAGATCTATGGTCCGGAGTCGTCGGGTAAGACGACGCTCACGCTGCACGCCATCGCCAATGCGCAGCGCGCCGGCGGCATCGCCGCGTTCATCGACGCGGAGCATGCCCTCGATCCCGACTATGCGCAGAAGCTCGGCGTCGACATCGATGCGCTGCTCGTGTCGCAGCCCGACACCGGTGAGCAGGCGCTCGAGATCGCCGACATGCTGGTGCGTTCCGGTGCCATCGACCTCATCGTGATCGACTCGGTCGCGGCCCTCGTGCCCAAGGCCGAGATCGAAGGCGAGATGGGCGATTCGCACGTCGGTCTGCAGGCGCGCCTCATGTCTCAGGCGCTCCGCAAGCTCACGGGTGGCCTCAACCAGACCAACACCACGATGATCTTCATCAACCAGCTGCGCGAGAAGATCGGCGTGTTCTTCGGCTCACCCGAGACGACCGCGGGCGGCAAGGCGCTGAAGTTCTACGCGTCGGTGCGTCTCGACATCCGTCGCATCGAGACCCTGAAGGACGGCACCGAGGCGGTCGGAAACCGCACACGCGTCAAGGTGGTCAAGAACAAGATGGCGCCGCCGTTCAAGCAGGCCGAGTTCGACATCCTGTACGGCGTCGGCATCTCGCGCGAGGGCAGCCTCATCGACTTCGGTGTGGAGCATGGCATCGTGAAGAAGTCGGGCGCCTGGTACACCTACGAGGGCGAGCAGCTCGGTCAGGGCAAAGAGAACGCGCGCAACTTCCTCCTCAAGAACGAGGACGTCGCCGCGGAGATCGAGTCGAAGATCAAGACGAAACTCGGCATCGGCGTCCCCAAGGCTGCTGTCGAGGGCTCGGTCGAGGACGAGCTGGCTGCGCGCCGCCCGGCGTGATGGTCCGATTCGCCCCCGTGACCCCGCTCTTCGGCGGGGGAGCGCGTGCGTTCCCGAAGACGGCGGCCGAGGTGCAGCAGGTCCTTGAGGATCGCCTTCCGAGCGGCGCGTTCGATTCGCCGGCTGCAATCCCGGTGACCGCTGCGGAAGGGGATCCCGGCTCGGGCGTTGACCCGGAGCCACCCGAACTCGGGGATGCCCCACGCGGGGACGCCTCATCGGCCACCGACGCCGCCACGCCGATCGACCTGGCCGCGGAGCGCGCTGACAGGTCGCGGTCGGGGGGACGCAGCACCTCGCGTCGCCCGCTGGACGATGACGACGCGGCGGCGACCGCTGAGCGCGGGCTCGTGAAGAAGCTGCGCGGGCGACAGCTGTCGGTCTCGGAGGCGAAGACGTACCTCGGTCAATACGACCTCGATCGCGAGGCCGTCGACGCGATCCTCGACGCCTTCCTCGAGCGCGGCTATCTCGACGACGCCCGCCTGGCGGAGCAGGTCGTGCACGCAGGCATCGATCGCAAGGGACAGGGCCGACAGGTCATCGCGCAGAGCCTGGCGAAACGGGGTGTGCCCCGTGACGTCGCCGACGCGGCACTCACCGAGCTCCCTGACGACGATGCCGAGCGGGCGCTCGAGTTCGCACGATCGAAGGCGGGTTCGCTGCGCGGGCTCGAGCGAGACGTCGCGCTCCGGCGGCTGGCCGGCCAGCTCGCGCGGCGCGGATACGGCGGCTCGATGGCGTTCACCGCGGCACGCACCGCGCTGGAGGAGACGACGCGCCCGTCCGGCCGCGTGAGGTTCGAAGACAGCTGACCATGCCGGCGGCCGGTGGGCCGAGCAGCCGGCCGCCCACCGAGGCGGCCGCGGCTGGGCCCACTCGCCCGAGGCTCCGCTCAGCGCGCAGCGATGAGCGGCGAAGCATGGCGACCGTTCACAGACTCCCGGCCTGCGCGCGGCTCGTAGAATGGCGGGATCATGTCTTCGCCTTCCGCTTCCCCGACTCTCATCGCGCCCTCCCCGGCCGCGAACGACGTCGACGGCCGTGCCCGCACCTACGAGGTGCGCACCTTCGGCTGCCAGATGAACGTGCACGACTCCGAGCGCCTCTCCGGCTCGCTCGAGAGCGCCGGCTACATCCGGGCGGAGTCCGGCGAAGAGGCTGACGTGATCGTCATCAACACGTGCGCGGTGCGGGACAACGCCGCGGGCAAGCTCTACGGCACGCTCGGTCACCTGAAGTCGCGCAAGGACAAGCATGACGGCATGCAGATCGCCGTCGGCGGGTGCCTGGCCCAGATGGACAAGGACGTCGTCCAGCAGAAGGCGCCCTGGGTCGACGTCGTCTTCGGCACGCACAACATGGGCTCGCTCCCGAGCCTGCTCGAGCGGGCCCGTCACAACGGCGAGGCCGAGCTCGAGATCCTCGAGTCGCTCGAGATCTTCCCCTCGACCCTGCCCACCAAACGCGACAGCATCTACAGCGGGTGGGTCTCGATCTCGGTGGGCTGCAACAACACCTGCACGTTCTGCATCGTGCCGAGCTTGCGCGGCAAAGAGAAGGACCGTCGTCCGGGCGACATCCTCAACGAGATCCGCCTCCTCGTCGACGACGGCGCGATGGAGGTGACGCTCCTCGGCCAGAACGTCAATTCCTACGGCGTCGAGTTCGGCGACCGCCAGGCTTTCGGCAAGCTGCTGCGCGCCGCGGGTGAGATCGACGGTCTCGAGCGCATCCGGTTCACGAGTCCGCACCCCGCCGCCTTCACCGACGATGTCATCGACGCGATGGCCGAGACGCCCGCCGTCATGCCGCAGCTGCACATGCCGCTGCAGTCCGGGAGCGACCGGATCCTCAAGGCGATGCGACGGTCGTACCGCAGCGAGCGGTTCCTCGGCATCCTCGACCGCGTGCGCGCCAAGATGCCCGACGCGGCGATCACGACCGACATCATCGTCGGCTTCCCAGGCGAGACCGAAGAGGACTTCGCAGACACGATGCGCGTCGTGGAGCAGGCGCGCTTCGCCAGCGCGTTCACCTTCCAGTACTCCATCCGTGAGGGCACGCCGGCCGCGACCATGGCCGACCAGGTGCCGAAGCACATCGTGCAGGAGCGCTACGACCGGCTGATCGCCCTGCAGGAGCGCATCTCGCTCGAAGAGAACCAGACGCAGCTCGGTCGCGAGGTGCAGGTGCTGGTCTCCTCCGCCGAAGGCAAGAAGGACGCCGAGACCCATCGCCTCACCGGCCGCGCCGAGGACAACCGCCTCGTGCACTTCGAGGTGCCCGCCGGCTCCGATGTCCCGCGTCCCGGCGATGTCGTCTCGGTCGTCGTGACGCACGCCGCGCCGTTCCATCTGCTCGCCGACGCACCCGGCGGTGCCGCGCTGCGCATCCGCCGCACCCGCTCCGGCGACGCGTGGGACCGTGCGCAGGCCGAATCGTGCGCAGTGCCGGCGCCGGCAGGGGAGTCCGGCGCGCCGCGTGCGGTGTCTCTCGGACTGCCGACGCTGCGCATCGGCGTCTGACCTGTCCGTGAGCGACGGCGCCTCCACCGACGAGGGTGCGGCCGCGCACCCGCGGCTGTGGGCCGTGGTCGGCGCCACGGGGACGGGCAAGACCGCGCTGTCGCTCGATCTCGCCGAGACCCTCGCCACGCGAGGTCGACCCGCAGAGGTCGTCAATGCCGATGCCATGCAGCTCTACCGCGGCATGGACATCGGCACCGCCAAGCTTCCCGAGGCCCAGCGCCGCGGCATCCCGCACCATCTCTTCGATGTGCTCGACGTCACGGACGAGGCGGCCGTCGCCTGGTATCAGGATGCCGCCCGCACCGCGATCCGCGAGATCCACGGTCGCGGCGCCGACGCGATCCTCGTGGGCGGCTCGGGGCTGTACGTGTCGAGCGTGCTCTTCGATTTCCGCTTCCCGCCGCGCGACGAGGCGCGCCGCGCGCGCCTCGAGAGCGAACTGGACGCCCAGGGGCCCGGCGCTCTCTACGCCCGCCTGCGAGAGCTCGACCCGGCCACCGCGGCCAGGGTCGATCCCCGCAACGGGCGTCGTATCGTGCGCGCACTCGAAGTGCTGGAGCTCGGGGAGCGGACGCACGGGGCGGCGCTTCCGGAAGAACCCGTGCTGTGGCACCCGGCGACCCGCATGGTGGGCGTGGCGGTGCCCCGCGACGAGCTGGTACATCGCCTCGACGCTCGCGTCGAGGCGATGTGGCGTGAGGGGATCCTCGACGAGGTCCGCGCGCTGCGGGAGCGGGGACTCGGGCACGGCGTGACCGCGCGTCGAGCGATCGGCTACGCCCAGGCTCTCGCGCAGCTGACGGGAGAGATGACCGAGGCCGACGCGATCGCCGAGACCCAGGCGCTGACGCGCCGGTACGCCCGCCGGCAGGTCTCATGGTTCCGGCGTTATGACGCGCTGCGCTGGGTGGAATCCGGAACGGATGCCGCGGTGCTGGCAGACTCGTCGGCATGAGCATCGCGATCCGGCCCTTCGAGCTGGCCGACACCGAGGCTGTGGTGTCGCTGTGGCAGGCCACGGGCCTCACCCGGCCGTGGAACAACCCCTACCAGGACATCAACCGCAAGCTGTCGGTGCAGCCGGAGCTGTTCCTGGTGGCCGTCGCCGCGGGCGCGATCGTCGGCTCGGTCATGGCCGGATACGACGGTCACCGCGGATGGCTCTACTACCTGGCCAGCGACCCGGCTCGTCGCGGCGAGGGCATCGGCCGCCGTCTCGTCGAGGTCGCTGAGGAGCGACTGCTCGAGCTGGGCTGCCCCAAGGTGCAGCTCATGGTCCGACCCGAGAACAACTCGGCGCACGGCTTCTACGGGGCGCTCGGCTACGAGGCGTTCGAGACGTGGGCGACCGGAAAGCGCCTCATCGCCGACTGAGCGGCGGGGCGGGCGCGCGGGTGTCGTCGCGCGGCTCGTGCTCGTCCGGCCCGGCGTCGATGGGGCCCCCTTCGTAGTAGCGGCGCAGGCGCCGGCGGAGTCGGCGCGTGAGCGGACCGGTCTCAGGGTCGATCGGTCGCGGAGCTCCTCCCGGCGCGTCGTCCGGCATCCCGAGTCGAGCTCGCTCGGTCTCGTCGAGCGGCTGGTGGACCTCGACGTACTCGCCGCCCGGAAGCCGGACGATCCGCCCGGTCTCGTAGCCGTGCCTCAGCAGGTCGGCATCCTTTCGCTGTAGGCCGAAGCAGATCCGGCGGGCGATCGTGAACGCCACGCACGGGCCGACGATGAGCGCCACCTGCAGCGTGCCGATCACGTGCTCGATGCTCACGGAGAAGGAGGTGGCAATGATGTCGGCACCGCCCGCGGCCCAGAGCACTGCCACGAACGTGAGCCCTGCGACACCCAGACCAGTGCGCGTCGGCGCGAGGCGCGGCCGGTCGAGAAGGTGCTGTTCCCGACGGTCGCCCGTGACCCACTCCTCGAGGAAGGGATACGCGGCGACCACCGCGAAGAAGGCGCCCACGACGGCGAGCGGGGCCAGGATCGCCATCGTCCAGGTACGGCCCAGCCACACGATCTCCCAGCCCGGCGGGACGAGACGGAGGGCGCCGTCGAGGAAACCGGTGTACCAGTCCGGCTGGCTGCCGGCGCCGGCGTTGCCGGGGTCTGCGGGGCCGTAGAGCCAGATGGGGCCCACCGTGACGGTGGCCGCGATGAGCAGCAGAAGGCCCGTGACCACGAGGAACAGCCCTCCCGCTCGGCCGGCCGCGGTCGGAATGAGGGCGACGCCGACCACGTTCCCGGGCGTGCGGCCCCGACCCGGGAACTGCGGTGGGCGGTGTCGCCACGCCGCGACTGCGCGCAGCGCGATGAGCACGAGGAGCGCGCCGGGGAACACGACGATGTGGAGCGGGTACAGGTTCTCGATGATCCGGCCTGGGAACGGCCCGCCGAAGAGGACTGACGCGAGCCAGGTGCCGACGACGGGGATGCCGAGGATGATGCCTTCGACGATCCGCAGTCCGGTGCCCGAGAGCATGTCGTCGGGCAGCGCGTAGCCGCTCCATCCGCTCGCGAGGGCGGCGATGAGGGCCAGGACCAGCAGCAGCCACACGGCGCGCCGCGGCCGACGGAAGGCGCCGGTGAAGAAGGTCGCCACGAGCTGCACGATGATCGCCGCGGGGAGGAGGAGTGCTGCCCAGTGATGCGCCTGTCGCAGGATCACGCCGCCGGCGACGTCGAACGTGATGTTCATCGTCGACGCGAACGCTTTCGACACCACGGCGCCGTGCAACGGCGCGTAGGACCCCGTGTAGATCGTGCCCGCGCTCGACGGCGTGTAGAAGACCATGAGCAGGAGGCCGGTCACCACCACGACGACGAGCGATGCCAGGCTGATGACGCCGAACAGGCTGGTCCAGTGCATCGGAACGCGGCGGCGCCGAAGCTCCGCCCACGTGTCGTCGATGCGGTGGCCGAACACGGTGATGCCGCCGAGTCGTTCGGCCACCCGGTCGGTCACCGATCGGCGGCGCCGGTCCTCGCCGCGAGCCCGGTCGGTCTCGATCGCGGTGCCGCCCATGCTGTCCCTCCTGATGGTCCTACCCACAAGACACCGTGGGTCGACCAGATGTGACAGGACGAGCGACCGCACCCGCGGAGGGGAGCGCCGGGCGACCGTAGACTGTGACGATGCCGCAGACGATCGCGTTCACCAAGGGCCACGGCACCGGCAATGACTTCGTGATCGTCCCCGACCCCGACGGCACACTGGATCTCACCGACGACCAGGTCGCCGTGCTGTGCGACCGGCGCTTCGGCATCGGCGGCGACGGCATCCTGCGAGTGGTCCGTACGAGTGCCATCGCGGAGGGCGCCGAGGCAGCCGCGTCGGGCGCGGAGTGGTTCATGGACTACCGCAACGCCGACGGCTCGAAGGCCGAGATGTGCGGCAACGGCATCCGGGTGTTCGTGCGGTACCTCGTGGATGCCGGCTGGGCCGATGTCGATGCGGAGCCTCTCCCGATCGGCACCAGAGCCGGCGTCAAGACCGTCAGTCGCAGCGACGGCACGGTCGGCGAGAAGGGCTTCGAGGTCGACCTCGGCCGGTTCGCGGTCGACGATTCGGGCGTCCTGGTGCGCACCCGCGGCGGGGGTGCCCCGCGCCCCGGGATCGGCATCGACGTCGGCAACCCCCACGTCGTGGTGGCGCTGCCCGACGATGCCGAGCTCGAAGGCCTCGACCTCGCCGCCCAGCCCCAGCTGCATCCGGAACCTCCGCACGGCGCCAACGTCGAGTTCGTGGTCCCCAGCGACCCTCTCGTGCGCGACGGCGTCGGGTCCATCCGCATGCGCGTGTTCGAGCGCGGTGTGGGCGAGACGCTCAGCTGCGGCACGGGCGTGGCGGCCGCGGCGCTGGCGGTGCGGCACTGGGCCGGTCCGGCGGCGCCCGACCACTGGGTGGTCGACGTTCCCGGGGGGACGCTGGGCGTGCGGATGCCGCAGCTCGACGGCGAGCGGCACGTGCTGCTGTCCGGGCCGGCGACGTTGGTCTACACTGGCGAGGTCACGCTCGCCTAGAGTCCGTCAGAGAGCTCGGGCAGCACGATCGGCTCGCTCTGGGGCGAGCCGTGGCGTCGCACCTTGAGCACGCGGAATCCCCGCGCCGTCGCGGCGCGGTACACGCTGAAGCGCCGATCCAGCGTGGATGCGAGCCATCGCTGGAGGGAGTCCGAGCCGAGGTTGCGCTGCACCACCAGCCACGCGTCCGCCCGCTCGTCCAGACGCGGGATCCACCGTTCGAGCAGGCCGTGCAGCTCGTTCTTGCCGACCCGGATAGGCGGGTTCGAGCGGATGGTGCGGAACACGACGTCCTCGGGAACATCGTCGGGCAGTGCGGCGTTGACGTTATCGAGCCCGAGATCGGCGGCGTTGCGCCGCACGAGGTCCAGTGCCCGTTCGTTCACGTCGACGGCCCACACGGTCGCGTGCGGGGCGTCGAGCGCCAGGCTGAGTGCGATCGGCCCCCAGCCGCAGCCGAGGTCGAGGAAGTTCCCGCCGGCCGGTGGCGGGGGAGTGTTCGACAGCAGCACCGCGGTTCCCGCGTCGACGTGGTCGGGGCTGAAGACGCCGCCGGCAGTGGTGACTTCGAGGCCGCGTCCGGCAAGCGTGACGCGGATGCGGCGCAGATTCTCGGGGCTGGCGGGCGTCGCACTGAAGTAGTGGTCGCTCCCCATGGCTGACGAGCCTAGCGGAGGTGCTCCCCGGGAGGGGAGCGTAGAATTCACGGATGCCGCGAACCGGCCGATGAGCGCCGGAAAAGGCATCCCGAAAGGAACACATGACGGATACGACGACACCCCAGAGCACCGACGAGACGCCGGTCGACCCGGTGGATCGCGTGCTGGCGCGCGCCGAAGCGCGCTCGGGGGTGCGAGTCTTCGGAGGCGCTCAGGCGCTCCAGGACGAGACCACGATCGGGCGCGCAGACACCGACGGCGAGCAGTGGGACCGCGAGGAGCGCGCCGCGCTGCGTCGCGTTCCCGGCCTGTCGACCGAGCTCGAAGACGTCACCGAGGTCGAGTACCGCCAGCTGCGGCTCGAGAACGTGGTGCTGGTGGGCGTGCACGCACAGGGTGAGACCGAGGATGCGGAGAACTCGCTCCGCGAGCTCTCGGCGCTCGCCGAGACCGCCGGCGCCGTCGTGCTCGACGGCGTGCTGCAGCGCCGGCCGCACCCGGATCCCGCGACCTATGTGGGACGCGGCAAGGCGGAGGAGCTGCGCGACATCGTCGCCGCCGTCGGCGCCGACACCGTGATCGCCGACACCGAGCTGGCCCCGAGCCAGCGGCGTGCGCTCGAGGACGTCGTGAAGGTCAAGGTGATCGACCGCACGACGGTGATCCTCGACATCTTCAGTCAGCACGCCAAGAGCCGCGAGGGCAAGGCCCAGGTCGAGCTCGCGCAGCTCGAGTACCTGCTGCCGCGCCTGCGCGGCTGGGGCGACTCGATGAGCCGCCAGGCCGGTGGCCAGGTGGGTGCGGGCGGCGCGGGCATGGGTTCGCGTGGACCCGGTGAGACGAAGATCGAGCTCGATCGTCGTCGCATCCGCACGCGCATGGCGATGCTGCGCCGGCAGATCCGCGAGTTCGCCCCGGCGCGTGACGCCAAGCGGGCCGAGCGCAAGCGCAACACCATCCCGTCGGTCGCGATCGCCGGCTACACGAACGCCGGCAAGTCGTCGCTGCTGAACCGGCTGACGAGCGCCGGCGTGCTGGTGGAGAACGCGCTGTTCGCGACGCTGGACGCCACCGTCCGGCGCAGCGAGACGGGCGACGGCCGCGTCTACACGCTCACCGACACCGTCGGGTTCGTGCGCAACCTGCCGCACCAGCTGGTCGAGGCGTTCCGCTCGACGCTCGAAGAGGTCGGCGACGCCGATGTCATCGTGCACGTCGTGGACGGTTCGCACCCGGACCCCGCCGCCCAGCTCGCCACGGTGCGCGACGTGATCGGCGATGTCGGGGCGCGCGACATCCCCGAGCTGGTCGTGTTCAACAAGGCCGATCTCGTCGACGACGACACCCGGCTGCTCCTGCGCGGTCTCGAGCCGAAGTCGATCTTCGCCTCCTCCCGCACCGGAGAGGGCCTCGACGAGCTGCGGGCCGCGATCGAGGCGGCTCTGCCGCTGCCGGCCGTGGAGGTGCGAGCACTGGTGCCCTACGATCGTGGCGATCTCGTGTCGGCGATCCACGAGCAGGGCATGATCCTGTCGCAGGAGCACGAGGAGGGCGGCACGGCCGTGCACGCCCGCGTCGGCGAGCATCTCGCCTCCCGCCTCGCACCGTTCGAGGTCTGACCGACCGGCGTCGCCCGGCTGTCGAGACGTCTCGTCTCGCTCGCTCCTCGCTCGCTCAACGACCGGGACTTCGACTCCCGGTCGTTGAGCGGAGGGCGCTCTGGCGTCCGCAGACGGAACGCCCGAGCGGGCCGCACGCGTCAGTCGAGCTCGAGCGGTGGCACTCCCGGCGTGTCGAACCCCAGCACCTGACCGAGGAACGACAGCTCGGCCTCCATCGTGCGCACGAGCGTGCCCGCGCTGCGGAACCCGTGCCCCTCGCCCTCGAAGGCGAGGTAGGCGTGGGGAACGCCGTTCGCCGCGAGGGCATCGCGCACCGCCTCCGACTGCGAGGGCGGCACCACTCGGTCGTCGAGCCCCTGCTCGATCAGCAGCGGCGTCCGCATCCGTTCGAGGTGCGTCAGGGGCGACCGCTGGACATACAGCTCCTCGGCCTGCGGGAGCGGGCCGACCATGCCGTCGAGATAGCGCGCTTCGAAGTCGTGGGTGTCTTCGGCGAGGCGGCGCAGGTCCGCGACGCCGTACCGACTGATGCCCGCGGCGAAGGCATCCGACTTCGCCAGTGCGCACAGCACCGTCCAGCCCCCCGCGGAGCCGCCGGCGATCGCGAGCCTCGCCCCGTCCGCAGCACCAGCCGCGGCGAGACCGCGTGCCGCGGCGATCACGTCGTCGACGTCGACGACCCCCCACTGCCCGAGCAGGCGCTCGCGGTAGGCGCGGCCGTACCCGCTGGAGCCGCCGTAGTTCACGTCGAGCACCCCGATGCCCCGGCTCGTCAGGTAGGCGATCTTCCCGGATGCCGCGCCGCCGACGTGGTCGGTCGGTCCGCCGTGGACGAACACCACGTACGGGGGTCTCTCGTCATCCGGCCCCGTGACGCGCGGGTTCGTCGGCGGGTAGTCGAACGCGTGCACGGGTCCAAGAGGCCCGGGCACCGTGGCGGCGCGGGACTGCGGCATCCACTCCGCGCCCCAGAGCGCCTCGCCGCCGACGACGGACCGTGCTGACTCCGGGTCGTCGACGGCCAGTTCCCACAGTCCCGCGCCGCGGGAGCCCGCGCCGGACACCAGGATGCGTCCGCCGCGGGCGTCCTCGATCGAGAGTCGCGTGACGGCGTCGATCGGCAGCACCCGCTCCGTTCCGTCGGGGGCGATCAGCACCAGGGTGTCGGCCCCGTCCGTCCGCACCGCCACGATCCGGCCGTCGCCCAGGGCTGCGAACCAGCGCGTGCCCAGCACCCACAGCGGTCCGCCGGTATCGGCATCGGCGGGCGCGATCGGCTCGTGGTGCAGATCGGCCGTGAGACGCAGGCGCCACAGATTCCACCTGCCCGTCGGATCATCGGCGTAGAGGAGGTCGTCGTCGCCGACCCACACCGGCTGCAGCGGTGAATGGCGTTCGTCGGACGACGGGTCGCCCGCCACGGTCGTCCACTCCATGACCTGGGTGTCGTCGAGTCGACCCACGCGCAGCTCGGCACGGTCCCAGGCCATGTTCGGGTGGTCCCAGGCGATCCAGGCGAGGTGCGTGCCGTCGGGCGAGAGCGCGGGGTGCGCGACGAAGTCGCTGCCGCCGGCGAGCGACGCCAGGCGTGCGGGATCCCGTGCCGCAGATCCGTCGAGCGGCACGTCCACGATGTCGCGCACGGGCGCGGCACCGGCTGTGTGGTCCTCGCGCACCGCCAGCAGCCGGCCGCGCTGCAGCGTCAGCCCGCCGTAGCGGACGTCGCCGGCATCGGGAGTCAGCGCGCGCGGCTCGTCGCCGGGGTGGAGTCGCCAGATGCGCTGGTCGGCCTTCTCCACGAAGTACAGCACGCGGTCGTCATCGGCGGTCCATGAGCCGCCGCCGTATTCGTGCACGTGCGAGCGCGCGTTCCACGGCGCCGGGAGAACATCGACGACGGCCCCGGATGCCGCGCGCCGGCGCACGGCGGAACGGCCGCCCTGCTCGGCGACGGACTCGCCCCACCAGACCTCGAGCTGCGCGCTGCCGCCCACGAAACGGGCGCCCTCGAGCCGGGGAGAAGCGGCCGACACCTCCGTCGCCGCGATCGGAGAGGGCCAGCTGCCGTACGGGAGAACGTCGGGTGTCGTCACGGAGACCACGCTACGACCAACCGCGCGCGTCGCGGGATCGAAACAGAAGGTCACAGGAGACCCCGCACGCGAGGGCTCCGCTACCGTGGACCCATCGACGCCCGGTCGTCCGCGAGGACGCCCCCGAAACCTGGGGGTTCCGGGCAGGAGCGACAGCCGAGCCCGGCACCCGCCCGCGAAGACACCCCTCCCGCCTCACGCATCAGGAACCAGCGTGGCGGAAGTGAGGTGCCGCGGCCGCCCGGGTCTCCCGTTCGGCTGAGCCCGAGTCCGATCCCTGAGAAGCAGGCCCATGTCCATCGACCTGAGCACTCCTCCCGTGCCGATCTCGTTCGAGGTGTACCCGCCTCGATCCGATGCCGGCGTCGCAGCCCTCCACGAGACCATCCGCCACCTGGCCGCCGTCGACCCCCGATTCATCTCGGTCACCTACGGCGCAGGCGGCTCCACCGGCGGCCGGTCCCTCGAGCTGCTGACGCACATCCTGCGCGAGACCCACGTCGAGCCCCTCGCGCACCTGACGTGCGTGGGCAACACCTACGCCGGTGCCAACACGCTGATCCGGGAGTTCCTGGATGCCGGCATCACGAGCTTCCTCGCCCTGCGCGGCGACCCGCCGGCCGGGGCATCGGAGGACGACGCCTTCCTGGGCGACCTCGGCAGCGCGGCCGAGCTCGTGCAGCTCATCGACCGGGTGCAGGCCGAGCGCGAGCCCTACACCGAGGCGCCGATCCCGGGGGTGCCGGGAGCAGTGCGCGTCGACAGACGGGCCCGCGTCGACATCGCCGTCGCGGCGTTCCCCAACGGTCACCCCCGGTCGCGCCACGCGTTCGAGGACATCGACGCGCTCCTCGCCAAGCAGGCGGCCGGAGCCACGCTCGCGATCACCCAGCTGTTCTTCCACGCCGACGACTACCTCGCCTTCGTGGCGCGTTCGCGCCAGGCCGGGGTGACGATCCCGATCCTGCCCGGCATCATGCCGATCACCTCCGGTGCACGGCTGCGGCGCGTGCTCGAGCTCAGCGGGGAAGCGCTCCCGGCCGACCTCGCGATCGCGCTCGACGTGGAGCCGACCGCCGAAGGTCAGCGGGACATCGGCATCGCGCACGCCGCGCGCCTCGCCCGCGAGGTCGTCGACGGCGGCGCGCCCGGCATCCATCTCTACGCCTTCAACAACCACGACACGGTCCTCGCGGTGCTCCGCGAGGCCGGCGTGCTGGTCCCGGCCACGCGAATGCCCCAGGCCGTCCACTGACCCGGACGCCGCGATCCGTCGGATGCCCGACGGTCTCTTCGGCGACCCCGAAAACCCCACTCCGAGATGCACGAAGCGAAAGAGAGAGCATGATGACCGAACCCCGCGTCACCTTCCCCCACGGCACGATCCTGGGCTATCCCCGGATCGGGCGCCGCCGCGAGCTCAAGCGCGCTGTCGAGGCGTACTGGACCGGCACGACCGATGCAGAGACCCTCGAGGAGACGGCGGCTGGACTGCGTCGCGCGACGCGCGAGCGCCTCGCGGAGCTCGGGCTCGGCCGCGACGACTCGTCGATCCCCGAGTCCTTCTCGTTCTACGACCAGGTGCACGACGCGGCGGCCGCCGTCGGCGTGCTGCCTGAGCGGTTCGCGGCCCTCCGCGGCGCGGACGGCGCGATCGGCCTCGACGCGTACTTCACCGCTGCGCGCGGTGCGGGCGAGGCGGCTCCCCTCGAGATGACGAAGTGGTTCGACACGAACTACCACTACCTCGTGCCCGAGATCGGCCCCGAGACGGTCTTCGCCCTCTCGAGCGACCGCTTCGCGCGCCAGGTGGCAGAGGCGATGGCCGACGGATTCACCGTTCGTCCGGTGATCGTGGGCCCGGTGACACTCCTCGCCCTCGCGAAGGGGACGGATGCCGCGCCCGCGGGTTTCGATCCGCTCGACCGCCTCGACGACCTGCTGCCGGTCTACGCCGAGCTGCTCGCGAGTCTGCGGACCGCGGGCGCGGAGTGGGTGCAGCTGGACGAGCCCGCCCTCGTGAGCGAGAGCCTGCCCGAGGGTCCGGGTGCGTTGGCGGATGCGGCTGCCCGCGCGTACGCGGTACTCGGCGGTCGGGTCGACCGGCCCGCGATCCTCGTCGCCGCCGGTTACGCGCAGCTGTCGGACGAGGCGTGGGCGGCGCTCGCCGCGGCGCCGGTCGAGGCCATCGCCGTCGACCTCACACGGGGCGCCGTTCCGGCCCCGGTCGAGGGGCTGGCAGCCAAGACCCTCGTCGGAGGCGCCGTCGACGGGCGCAACGTGTGGCGGGGTGACCTGGAGGCGGCATGGGCGAAGCTCGAGGCGCTGCGGGCGCTGGGAGCAGGCGCCGTCACCGCGGGCACCTCGACGTCGCTGCAACATGTGCCGCACGACGTCGAGGACGAGACGACCCTGGACCCGCGCCTGGCGGCGTGGCTGGCGTTCGCCGATCAGAAGGTCGCGCAGGTGGCGACCCTCGCTCGGGGCCTGGTGGAGGGGCGCCCGGCCATCGCAGACGCGCTGGCCGAGGCATCCGCCGCCCTCGCCGACCGGCGCAGCGCACCCGGCGTGCGCGACGGTGCTGTGCGCGAGCGGGCGTCGGTACTCGGTGCGGAGGACTTCGCCCGCGGAGACTACGACGATCGCGTCGCCGCGCAGGAGATCGAGCTGGCCCTCCCGGTGTTGCCGACCACCACCATCGGATCGTTCCCGCAGACCGGTGATATCCGGCGAGCGCGTGCGCGTCACGGCCGCGGCGAGCTCAGCGCCGACGAGTACGAGAGCTTCCTGCGCGCCGAGATCGCACAGGTGGTGACGCTGCAGGAGGACATCGGCCTCGATGTCCTCGTGCACGGCGAGGCCGAGCGCAACGACATGGTGCAGTACTTCGCCGAGAACCTCGAAGGGTTCGCGGTCACCGAGAACGGCTGGGTGCAGTCCTACGGCTCGCGGGCGACCCGGCCGTCGATCCTGTGGGGCGACGTCGCACGTCCCGAGGCGATCACCGTGGCATGGTCCGCCTTCGCGCAGTCGCTGACCGACAAGCCGATGAAGGGGATGCTGACCGGTCCGGTGACGATCCTCGCGTGGTCGTTCGTCCGCGACGACCAGCCGCTGGGGGAGACGGCGAACCAGGTGGCGCTCGCCCTCCGCGACGAGATCGCCGACCTCGAAGGTGCGGGCATCCGCGTCATCCAGGTCGACGAGCCGGCGCTCCGCGAACTCCTGCCGCTCAAGCGAGCCGCTCAGCCCGCCTACCTGGAGTGGTCGGTCGGCTCGTTCCGCCTCGCGACCGCCGGTGCCGCGCCGGCGACGCAGGTGCACACGCACCTCTGCTACTCGGAGTTCGACGTGGTGATCGACGCCATCGCGGCGCTGGATGCCGACGTCACCTCGATCGAGGCTGCGCGCAGCCGTGGCGAGGTGATCGGCGACATCGCGACGTCGGGTTTCGCCGCCGGGATCGGGCCGGGCGTCTACGACATCCACTCGCCGCGTGTGCCGTCGGTCGACGAGATCACCGAGCTTCTCGACCGCACGGTCGCCGAGCTGCCGCTGCGCCGCGTCTGGGTCAACCCGGACTGCGGGCTGAAGACGCGGGGATACGACGAGACCGTGGCGTCGCTCAAGAACCTCGTCGCGGCGACGCAGGCGGTGCGTGCGAGCGTGCCGGCCTAGGACCGCTTCTTCGTGGCGGATGCCGCGGCGGCTTCGGTCGCGGCATCCGTCTCGATCACGAGCGTGTCGGCGTCGGCGTCGACCGTATCCGCGTCGACGATCACGACGGTGTCCGCATCGGCGTCCACGTCGGGTTCGTCCGCAGCCGCTGCCTCGGCCGCGGCTGCCGCCTCGGCCGCCGCGGCGGCCTCTTCAGGGCGGCGCTGGAGCAGCTCGAACACCCACCACACGAGGAGCCACACGACGAGCACGAGGAACACCTCGCCGACCGAGAGCGGGCGCAGCAGCATCAGCCACACGATGGCCAGGGCGCCGAGCACGATCCGCACCAGGATGCGCTGGTTGTGCAGCCACGTGCCGAAACGCCCCGTGTCGACGCCACGCTTGAGCAGTGCGCCCCGTACGCCCGCGTTCACGGAAGCGACGCCGCTGCGCGTGGCACGCGCACCGCGCCAGCGGCCCGACATCCATGCGATGACGGCGATCACGATGCCGAGCAGCGTGAGCACCACCGCCGTGTCGCGCATGGCGGTGGTGACCTGCTCGTACATCGCTGCGAGCGCGCCGGCCGGAACACCGAGGCTCGGCGCGCTGAGAGCGAGGATCGACCCGCCGATACCCAGGCCGATCGCCAGCACGCCGGCGCCGAGAGCGATGCCGGCACCGGTGCCGAGGACGGCTGTGGATCGCCGCCGTGCGATGAGGATGCCGGCCAGGAACAGCACCAGCGCGATGATCGGCGTCCACCAGCCCGCGGCGACGGCGAGGTTGTACACGGTCCCGACCACGGTGAGTGCGTCGCTCTGCGCGACCACGATCGTCTTGTCGATGACGGGGATCGACTCCGCGAAGCCGATCCCGCGGTCGACGAGACGCTTCTTGACCTCTTCGATGATCGGGGCGAGCTGGATGCCGACCTCACCGTTCGCATCGATCACCACCGCACCCGACGAGGTGCCGCCGGCCGCGACGGCCTCGAGCGATCGGTGGCTCGCGCGCAGCGCCGTCTCCCAGACATCGGCGAAGGCATCCGATTGCACCAGCCGCGTGACCGTGGTGTCGACGAGGTTCTGCAGTCCCTGCGCAGCGGGCGCGCGCAGCAGGTCGAGTGCGGCAAGAGCGCGCGGCGGCAGGTCGAGCTGCTGGATGCCGTCGAACAGGTCATTGGTGAGGGTCTCGAGGTTGAGGGAGTCCTCGATGGCCGTGGTCACCTGGTCGGCGACCATCGCCTGCACCTGCGGGTCCTCCGCCAGCGGCGCGAAAGTCTCGACGAACCGCGTCTCGTCGACGAGCTCGACACGCGCCCATGAGGCGACGATGGAGACCGGCACCAGGATGGTCGCGATGACGATGCACAGCGCCGACAGGAACGCGCGCCAGCGGTTGCCTTGGGGCTTGTCCGCGGGGGCGGGCGCTGGAGGCAGCGTCTCGGCGCGCAGGCGGGCGTTCTCGGCTTCGAGGGCGTCGAGACGCGCGCGGAGCGCTGCGCTCTCGTCTGCTGCGGTGAGGTCGGTCATTCCCCCCTTATAGCGCCTGCGGGTGACGCGCCGCCAGTGACCTCACGGTTCCGCGGCGAACTCGGGATCGGCCACGGCTCGCCCGAAGACCGCCCCGGGCCGGCTCACACCGCGCGCAGCACGGCCACGACCTTGCCGAGCACGGTGGCCTGGTCGCCGAGGATCGGCTCGAACGCGGAGTTGCGGGGCAGCAGCCACGTGTGGCCGTCGCGCTGGCGGAACGTCTTGACCGTCGCCTCGCCGTCCAGCATCGCCGCGACGATCTCGCCGTTGTCGGCCGTGGCCTGCGACCGCACGACGACCCAGTCGCCGTCGCAGATGGCGGCGTCGATCATCGACTCGCCCGAGACCTTCAGCATGAACAGATCCCCCTTGCCCACGAGTTGGCGGGGGAGGGGGAAGATCTCCTCGACCTGCTGCTCGGCTGTGATGGGGACGCCTGCGGCGATGCGGCCGACCAGCGGGACCAGCGCGGCGTCGCCGACGGAGGGCGCGGCGTCGGCCGGACTCTCGGTCGCCGTGCCCGGCAGGTCGATGAGAACTTCCATCGCCCGCGTCTTGCCGGCATCGCGCCGCAGATAACCGCTCAGCTCCAGCTGGTTGAGCTGATGGGTGACGCTGGACAGCGACTTCAGGCCGACGGCGTCGCCGATCTCACGCATGCTCGGCGGATACCCGTGGCGCGCGATCGACCGCTGGATCACCTCGAGGATCGCCAGCTGTTTGTCACTCAGGCTCTTGCGCCGACGAGTCTGGGGCTTCTCGCGCCCGGCCGCGTCGCTCATCTTCCGGCTCCGTCCTGCGCTCGGCGTGGAGCGCTGTTTCTTCGAATGTCGGAGGCCCGTGGTGGGGTTCTCGTATCGAAACCGTATCCGGATCACGCGCTTCTGGGGAACAACCCGGCCGCGTGTCGCGTTCGAGAGATCGTCGCCCAGATCCGGTATTGACATCGTACAGTCTCGAAGATAGCTTCGGAAGAGAGGTTCGCATTCATCGCTCCCGGCCGAGCGGTGAATGCGAATCTCTCCCCATCGGGAGGAGCCCAGCATGACCGCGATCCACTTCACGACGTCCGTCCCCTCGCCGGCACGTGCCGCGCGCCTGGCGGCACAGCGCGTGCAGGGCGCCGCACGGCGGGTTCCCGCGAACGCCACGGTTGAGATGAATGGCACCGTCGAGCCCGGCTCCGCGGAAGGCATGGCACGACCCACCCGCCTGCGCCTCACCGTGCGCGGCCGTCGGGTGCTCGCGGCGCTGGCCGCGCTCCCGGCGGTGATCGCTCTGAGCGCGGCGGTGGTCGGAGGCGGGGCCGCGTTGGCGTCCCGTGATGCCGGTGCGCCGGCAGGTTCCTTCCAGACCGTGACGGTGGCCGCGGGAGACTCGCTCTGGAGCATCGCCGAAGAGATCGCGCCCGACCGTGATCCCCGGGACGTCGTCGACGAGCTCGTGCGCCTGAACGCCCTCGACAGCGTCGCCGTGCGCGCCGGACAGAGCCTCGCGATCCCGATGGGTTCCGACGGGGTTGCGTCAACCGGCGAGGGTCGCTGAGTCCCGCCTTTCGGTGGGCGGGGTCTCGCGTCGTCACGCGGCGGAGCCCTCAGCTCCGACGGGCCTAGCATGGGAGAGGTGAGTGCACGTCTCGAAGACCTCCCCTTGCGCGCCGATCTCCGCGGGCAGAAGCCATACGGCGCCCCGCAGGCGCCCCTTCCGGTGGCGCTGAACGTCAACGAGAACACCCATCCCGTTCCGGCCGAGGTCGCGGACGACATCCTTGACTCGATCGCGCGGGCACTCAGCGACGTCAATCGCTACCCCGACCGCGAATTCACCGCCCTGCGCGAGGGCTTCGCCGACTACCTGGGTCACGGCCTCACGCGCGACGAGGTCTGGGCGGCGAACGGCTCGAACGAGGTGCTCCAGCACATCCTGCAGGCTTTCGCAGGACCCGGACGCACGGCGTTCGGCTTCGCGCCCACGTACTCGATGTACCCGCTCCTGACCCGCGGCACCGGTGCCGAGTGGATCTCCGGCACCCGATCCGAGGATTATTCCGTGACGGCGGACGATGCGGCCGCCCAGATCGCGCACGCATCGCCCGATGTGGTGTTCCTGTGCTCGCCGAACAATCCGACCGGGACCCCGCTCGGGCTCGATGTGGTCGAGGCCGCGTATGAAGCGACGGACGGCATCGTGATCGTCGACGAGGCCTACTTCGAGTTCGCCCCGCACGACGAGCGCTCCGCCCTGACGCTGCTGCCGGGCCGCGAGCGTCTCGTGGTCTCGCGCACGATGAGCAAGGCGTTCGCCTTCGCGGGCGCCCGGGTCGGCTACATGGCGGCCGATCCCGCGCTCATCGACGCGCTGCGGCTGGTGCGCCTGCCGTATCACCTCAGCGCGCTCACGCAGGCGGCGGCTACGGCTGCCCTCCGGCACGCGCCCACGATGCTGGGCATGGTCGACGAGATCGTGGCCCAGCGTGACCGGATCTCGGCCACCGTCGAGGCGCTCGGCTACACGCCGCACGAATCGTGGACGAACTTCGTGCTGTTCGGGGGAGTGGCCGATCCCGCCGCGACGTGGCGTGGGCTCTACGACCAGGGCGTGCTCATCCGCGACGTCGGCATCCCGGCGCATCTGCGGGTCACGGCGGGGACGGCGGACGAGACGACAGCCTTCCTCGACGCGCTGGCCTCGGTAGGATCGGCGGCATGAGCGCCGCACCACGCACCGCCTCGCTGCGCCGGGCGACGAGCGAGTCGACCGTCGAGCTCGAGCTGGATCTGGACGGCAGCGGCCGCAGCCGGATCGATACCACGGTCCCGTTCTTCGACCACCTGCTGACCGCGTTCGCGAAGCACTCGCTCACCGATCTCACCGTGCGTGCGTCGGGCGACACCGACATCGATGCGCACCACACGGTCGAGGACATCTCGATCGTGCTCGGCCAGGCGATCCGCGAGGCGCTCGGCGACAAGTCGGGCATCGCGCGCTACGGCGACGCACTGGTCCCGCTCGATGAGGCACTGGCCCAGGCCGTCGTCGACATCAGCGGCCGCCCGTACCTCGTGCACACGGGTGAGCCTGCGGGTTTCGAGCACCACCTCATCGGCGGGCATTTCACGGGTTCGCTGGTGCGCCACACGTTCGAGGCGGTCGCGTACAACGCCGCCCTCACGGTCCACGTACGCGTGCTGTCTGGGCGCGACCCGCATCACATCGCCGAGGCCGAGTACAAGTCCTTCGCGCGCGCCTTCCGTCAGGCCAAGGCCCTCGACCCGCTGGTCGACGGCATCCCCAGCACCAAGGGCGCCCTGTGAGCGAGAGCACGGCCCGCACCGAGGACCGGCCGGTCGTCGCCGTCCTCGACTACGGGTCGGGCAACGTGCACTCCGCCGTGAAGGCGCTCGTCGCCGCCGGCGCCGACGCGCGGCTGACCGCAGACCCCGGCCTCGTCCGCGACGCCGACGGGCTGTTCGTGCCAGGGGTCGGCGCCTTCCGCGCCGTCGCAGAGGCGCTGCGCGCCAGCCGGGGCGACCAGCTCATCGAGCGCCGTCTCGCGGGGGGACGCCCCGTGCTCGGTGTGTGCGTGGGAATGCAGATCTTCTTCGAGCGCGGCGTGGAGCGCGGCGTCGACACCGAAGGGCTCGGCGAATGGCCGGGTGTCGTGACGGAGCTCGACGCCCCCGTCCTTCCCCACATGGGGTGGAACACGGTCGAGCCCGGTGAGGGCACGCGCCTCTTCAGCGGGATCGAGCACGAACGGTTCTATTTCGTGCACTCCTTCGGGGCGCAGAAGTGGCTGCTCGACGTGCAGCCGCCGTTCCCCGAGCCGATCCTCACGTGGTGCGACTACGGGGCGCCGTTCCTCGCGGCGGTCGAGAACGGACCGCTGTCGGCCACGCAGTTCCACCCCGAGAAGTCGGGGGATGCCGGCATCCGTCTGCTGTCGAATTGGATCGACGGGCTGCGCGGGGCTACCCTCTGAGACCGTGCCGTCTGCCGGAGCGCGTGCTTCCCGGACCCGCCATACACAGCTTTCGATGCCTGAGCCAGGAGCCATGAACGATTTCGCGTCCACACCCAAGCTCGTCCTCCTGCCCGCCGTCGATGTCGCCGACGGCAAGGCCGTCCGCCTGACGCAGGGTGAGGCGGGGACCGAGACGAGCTACGGCGATCCCGTCGACGCGGCGCTCGACTTCGCGCGACAGGGAGCCGAGTGGATCCACCTCGTCGACCTCGACGCGGCGTTCGGCCGCGGCAGCAACGTCGGTGTGCTGCGCAAGGTGATCAGGCAGGTCAAGGGCGTGCAGGTGGAGCTCTCCGGCGGCATCCGCGACGACCGCACGCTCGAGGCTGCTCTCGAGAGCGGGGCGTCGCGCATCAATCTGGGCACGGCCGCGCTCGAGAACCCGGAGTGGGCGGCCGACGTCATCGGGAGATACGGCGACGCGATCGCCGTGGGGCTCGACGTGCGCGGCACCACGCTCGCCGCCCGAGGCTGGACGCGCGAGGGCGGCGACCTGTGGACGGTCCTCGATCGGCTCGAATCGGCGGGCTGCAGCCGCTACGTGGTGACGGACGTCACGAAGGACGGCACGCTGCAGGGGCCGAACCTCGACCTGCTGCGCGAGCTCACCGCGCGCACGCCCAAGCCGATCGTGGCCTCCGGGGGCGTGTCGAGCCTCGACGACATCGTGGCGCTCCGCGATCTCGTGCCGCTCGGCGTCGAGGGTGTCATCGTCGGCAAAGCGCTCTACGCCGGCGCGTTCACGCTGGCCGAGGCGCTGGATGTCGCCGGATACTGACCCGCACGCCGCCCCCCACGGGCACGGCGGCGACTCCGCCGGCGTTCCCTGGGAGGGACGCAGCTTCGAGACGAACCCGCACGCGTCCGACGACGGCTCCGCCGATCCGGCGCTGCTCGCCGCGCTGACGGCGTTCCGCGCGGGCGAGGGCGGTCAGCGCGAGGTGATCGACGCCTATCGGGCGGCGCGTCTGCTCATCCCGCTCGTCGCCGAGAAGGGTGCGAGCGGCGTCGGCGCGCACGGCCTCGAGGTCGACAAGACGCAGGAGCTGTCGATCGTCACCGTGGCCGCGCCCGACGGTCGTCGGGTGCTGCCGGTGTTCTCGTCGGTCGACGCCATGAAGCGGTGGGATGCCGCGGCCCGGCCGGTCCCCGCCGACGGCGTCCGCACCGCGCTGTCCGCTGCGGCCGACGACACCGATCTCATCGTGCTCGATCCCGGCTCGGACACCGAGTTCGTCATCCGCCGCCCGGCCGTGTGGGCGATCGGCCAGGGCCACGCGTGGGAGCCGAGCTTCCTGTCGCCGGAGGTGTTCGCCGGATTGCACGACAGCACCGGCGCCGAGCTCTCGGTCATCGATCTGTCGGTGGAGCCGGGCGACCCCGACGCCCGCCTGCGCGGACCGGAGCTCGTGGTGCGCCTGCACCTGATGGACGGCCTCGAGAAGACCGAGCTCGACGCCGTGCTCGCGCGGCTCGCGGCTCGCTGGGCCGCGGACGATCGCATCGCCGTCCTCGTGGACTCCCTCACCGTCAAGCTCGTCCGCGCCTGAGCGCAGGCGCCGCCTGAGCCCGCACGCCGCGGCGCCTCAGCCCGCGCGGCGCGGCGCCTGAGCCCGCGCATCCGCTCGTCGTCGAGTCCGCCGCGGACGCATCAACGCGGGCCGACCCGCCCCGTGCTCTTGCGCACCCCCGTCCGGCGGCGGAGGATCGGCTCGGCGAAGGGGGCGACCATGGACGGTGCCACGAAGGAGCAGTACCGGGAGGCGCTGGAGGCGGCGCATCGACACGCGCTGAGCTGGCTGGACTCGCTCCCTGACCGTCCCATCCGCCCCGCGCTCGATGTCGACGGCGTGCTGGCACGACTGGAACGTCGACTGCCCGAGGACGGCACGGACCCGCGGGACGTCGTCGAGGAGCTCGCCGCGGCATCCGAGCCGGGTCTCATGGCGATGGGCTCCCCGCGCTTCTACGGCTTCGTGATCGGCGGCGCCTACCCGGCCGCGTTGGCGGCGGACTGGCTGGTGGCCGCCTGGGACCAGAACACCGGATCCCGACAGCCCACGCCGGCGACGGCCGCCGTCGAGGAGGTCGCCGGCGGCTGGCTCCTCGACCTGCTCGGTCTTCCCGCCGAGAGCGGAGTCGGTTTCGTGACCGGCGGGACCACCGCCAACCTCGCGTGCCTCGTCGCGGCGCGTGACGCCGTGGTGCGCCGGGCGGGAGCGGATCCCGCCGCCGGACTCGCGCAGGCGCCGGCGATCCGGTTCCTCGCCGGCGATGCGGTCCACACCTCGATGCAGCTCGCGGGCCGTATCGCGGGCCTCGGCCTGCCGCAGACGGTGGGCGCCGACGATCAGGGCCGCATCGACGTCGCAGGCCTCGAACGCGCACTCGCCGACGGCACCGGACCCACGATCGTCGCCCTGCAGGCCGGCGACGTCCACTCCGGGGCGTTCGACGACTTCACGGCGGCCGTCGCGGTCGCCCATCGTGCCGGTGCCTGGGTGCACGTCGATGGCGCCTTCGGTCTCTGGGCGGCGGCCAGCCCGCGGCTGCGTCACCTCGTCGCGGGTCTCGCCGACGCCGATTCGTGGGCGACGGACGCGCACAAGACGCTCAACGTGCCCTACGACTGCGGGGTCGCGATCGTGCGCGACGAGGCGGCGATGACGGCGTCGCTGGGCGCCCACGCCGCCTATCTCCCGGCGGTGGCGAGCGTCCCGGACCCGTACGACCGGGTCCCGGAGCTCTCGCGTCGGGCGCGCGGAGTGCCGGTGTGGGCTGCGCTGCGGTCGCTCGGCCGGCAGGGCGTCGTGCGTCTGATCGACGGACTGGCGGATGCCGCGACCGCCCTCGCCGCAGGGTTCCGCGCCGTGCCCGGGCTCGAGGTGGTCAACGACGTGCCGTTCACGCAGGTGTGCCTCGCGACGGGCGACGATGCGGCGACCGCGGCGCTGGGGGACTGGCTGCGCGACGAAGGCACGGTGTGGGCGTCATCGTCCACGTGGCGCGGCCGCACCGTGGTGCGCTTCGCCGTGAGCAACCACGGCACCGACGCCGAGGCCGTTCGCCGCACGATCGATGCCGTGGCCCGCGGAGCGTCCGCGCTCGGCATCGAGGGCTGAGCGCTGGCGCGGCGTCCCGTTACCTTGGCACGGTCACGTGCCGGAGGTCAGGTGACCGGGCCGGTCCACTTCTCGCCGGGACCCTTGCCGATCGGATCGGGGATCACGGACGCCTCGCGGAACGCGAGCTGCACCGAACGCAGCCCGTCGCGGAGCGAGCGGGCGTGCATGTCGCTGATCTCGGGGGCACCCGCGGTGATCAGGCCGGCCAGGGCGTTGATGAGCTTGCGGGCCTCGTCGAGGTCCGTTTGCGTCGCAGGGTCGTCGGCCAGGCCGACCTTGACCGCGGCGGCGCTCAGCAGGTGCACGGCGGCGGTCGTGATGACCTCGACGGCGGGCACCTCGGCGATGTCGCGCGAGGCGGACGCCGCGGCGCGCTCCTGCTCCTCCCAGCGGGCCTGACGCTCGGCATCCACCGCCGTCGTGCTCGTCGTTTCGCCGTCCTGGTCTCGAATCGTGTCCACGCCGTTCTCTCTGATAGACTGCTGCGGTCTCCGGTACGTTCTGTGCCGGATCGGAAAGTGGATCACATCCCACCCGCGCTTGCCGTTCCAGGCTACCGGGTCATGCACTCCGCCCCGACCGTCCTGCGGCCACGCAGAAACGGGAGGGGTAGCCGCCAGGGCAACCGCGCGGGAGCTCCGTCACCGGAGAGGGTGCAGGAAGTCGGCGCTCGAAGCGTCTGACGGGTGGAATGGATCCTCTCTCCGCCCGCGACATGAACATGTGTCGTGGTGGTCCATCCCATAACCCAAGGAGTTCCGCATCAGCGATCCCCGCACCAACGACCGCATCCGCGTCCCCGAGGTCCGCCTCGTCGGACCCGCGGGTGAGCAGGTCGGCGTCGTCCGCATCGAGGTGGCGCTGCGCCTGGCCCAGGAGGCCGACCTCGATCTCGTCGAGGTGGCCCCGAACTCGAAGCCGCCCGTGGTCAAGATCATGGACTACGGCAAGTTCAAGTACGAGGCTGCGCAGAAGGCCAAGGAAGCGCGTCGCAATCAGGCGAACACCGTCCTCAAGGAGGTCCGGTTCCGTCTGAAGATCGAGGCCCACGACTACATAACCAAGCTCAAGCGCGCCGAGGGCTTCCTGCAGGCCGGCGACAAGGTCAAGGCGATGATCCTGTTCCGTGGCCGCGAGCAGTCGCGCCCCGAGCAGGGTGTGCGTCTCCTCCGCAAGTTCGCGGAGGACGTCGCCGAGTTCGGCACGGTCGAGTCGAACCCGACGATCGACGGCCGCAACATGGTGATGGTGGTCGCCCCGCACAAGAACAAGTCCGAGGTGAAGACCGAGCAGAACGCGCAGCGTGCCGCCAACAAGGAGGCAGCGCGTTCCGCCCGTAACGGCAGTGGCCCGCAGGGCGACGCCGACTCGGACGCCGCAGCCGAGACCGAGGCTCCGGCCGCCGAGTCCGAGGCCGCCACGGCCGAATAGGCCCCACAGACTCCCGCACCGCGGGATACCGACTCCCGCCTGGGCGGGAAGTGAAACGAAGGAAGAAGAGATGCCGAAGCAGAAGACCCACTCGGGCGCCAAGAAGCGCTTCAAGGTCACGGGCAGCGGGAAGCTCATGAAGCAGCAGGCGAACCTTCGCCACAACTTCGAGGGCAAGCCCAGTCGCCGTACCCGCCGCCTGTCGCAGGACCAGGTCCTCGCGAAGGGCGACGCCAAGGTCGCCAAGAAGCTCCTCGGCCTCTGAGCGCCGACGCAGGAATAGGAATCAATCGAAATGGCTAGAGTCAAGCGGGCCGTCAACGCCCACAAGAAGCGTCGCGTCATCCTCGAGCGCGCCTCCGGTTACCGGGGCCAGCGCTCGCGTCTGTACCGCAAGGCGAAGGAGCAGGTCACCCACTCGCTCGTCTACGCGTACCGCGACCGTCGCAAGCGCAAGGGCGACTTCCGCCGTCTGTGGATCCAGCGCATCAACGCCGCTGCCCGCCAGAACGGCATCACGTACAACCGCTTCATCCAGGGCCTCGGCCTCGCGGGTGTGCAGGTCGACCGTCGCATGCTCGCCGAGCTCGCGGTGAACGAGCCCAAGACCTTCGCGTCGCTCGTCCAGACCGCCAAGCAGGCGCTGCCCGAGAACGTCAACGCTCCCAAGAGCGCCTGACACGCGGCATCCGCTGTCTCGGAAGGGGCGTCCTCCTCACGGAGGGCGCCCCTTCTGCGTCGGCGGCCGGCGGACGCGGCAGAAAACGCATGTCAGGGGACGGATGCCGCGACCCTAGACTGATGCCGTGCTCGAGAACCCTCGCTCTCCGCGTGTCCGCGCCGTCGCGAAGCTGACGAAGCGGAGCGCGCGGCAGGAGACCGGGCTCTTCCTGCTCGAAGGTCCCCAGGCCGCGCGCGAGGCCTTGGCCTATCGGCCTGACACGCTCGTCGAGCTGTTCGCGACGCCGTCGGCGCTCGAGCGGCACGCGGATGTGCGCGATGCCGCGAAGGATGCCGGCCTGGAGGTCGTCTACACCACCGAGGCCGTCCTCGACGCGATGGCCGACACCGTGACACCGCAGGGCATCGTTGCGGTGGCTCGGCAGTCGCCGACATCGCTGCGGGACATCTTCGCGTCCGGCCCGCGCCTCGTCGCCATCTGCGAGGAGGTGCGAGACCCCGGCAACCTCGGCACCATCATCCGCGCGGCCGATGCCGCGGGAGCGGACGCCGTCATCCTCACCGGGCGCACCGTCGACCCGTACAACCCGAAGGTCGTCCGCGCGACGACGGGCTCGCTCTTCCATGTGCCGGTCGCGGTGGGCGCCGACCTCGCGACGGCTGTCGAGAAGGCCCGCGCGGCCGGCGTGCGCGTCATCGCCGCCGATGTCGGGGGAGGGGACTTCCTCGCCTCCCGTGACCTGCTCGCCGAGCCGACCGCCTGGCTCTTCGGCAACGAGGCGCGTGGTCTCGAGGACGACGCCCTGTCGCTGGTCGATCTCTCGTTGCGGCTGCCGATCTACGGCGCCGCCGAGTCGCTGAACCTCGCGACCGCCGCCAGCGTCTGCCTGTACGAGACCGCCTTCGCGCAGCGCGCCGCCGGTTGAGCCGCTTGCATTCCGACCCTGTTACGGAACGGTAAAGGCTCGAGAGTCCTACTGGCCGAGTGTCCTCGCTCGCCCCTAGGGTGAACGCTATGACGCCCGACGACAGTGCGCCGGCACCAGATGCAGCCGGACAGGCGACGCCGACGAGCAACATCTCGGTCCGCCGTGGTGACCCCCTCGTCCAGATCTCGAACGTGCAGAAGCACTACGGAGAATTCCAAGCACTCAAAGACATCGATCTGACCGTCAACCGCGGCGAGGTCGTCGTGGTGATCGGCCCGTCCGGCTCGGGCAAGTCGACACTGTGCCGCACGATCAATCGCCTCGAGACGATCACGAGCGGCACGATCGCGATCGACGGCAAGGAGCTGCCGAAAGAGGGCAAGGGCCTCGCGGGTCTGCGAGCGGATGTCGGGATGGTCTTCCAGTCCTTCAACCTGTTCTCGCACCTGACGATCCTCGAGAACGTCACGCTGGGCCCGATCAAGGTCAGGAAGATGAAGAAGGCGGATGCCGAGACCGTCGCCCGGCAGCTGCTGGAACGGGTCGGCGTCGCCCAGCAGGCATCCAAGCTCCCCGCACAGCTGTCGGGCGGCCAGCAGCAGCGTGTGGCGATCGCGCGCGCGCTCGCGATGCAGCCGAAGGTGATGCTCTTCGATGAGCCGACGAGCGCGCTCGACCCCGAGATGATCAACGAGGTGCTCGACGTGATGGTCGGCCTCGCCCAGGACGGCATGACGATGATCGTCGTGACGCACGAGATGGGATTCGCCCGCAAGGCAGCCGACCGGGTCGTGTTCATGGCCGACGGGCAGATCGTGGAAGAGGCGACTCCCGAGGAGTTCTTCACGAATGCGCAGAGCGCTCGCGCCAAGGACTTCCTCTCGAAGCTCCTGACCCACTGACCGGCGCAGCGCCGACCCGCGCAGGACGATCCCGACTTCACCCCGCACCGACATACGGAACCCGTGGAAACACATGCAACAGGAGGAACACACATGCGCAAGACAAAGATGATCGCCGGCCTGGGCCTGGCCGCAGCCGCCCTGCTGACCCTCACCGCGTGCAACAGCGGCACGCCGGGGGCCTCACCGTCCGAGTCGACCGGCGGCGGCGACGAGGAGACCTCGAGCACGCCCTGGGAGGTCGCCACCGACGTCACCATCGAAGGCAGCCCCACATTCGACGCCATGACGGAGCGCGGCTCGGTCAAGGTCGGCGTCAAGGAGGACCAGCCTGGTCTGGGCTACCTCGACCCCACCACCGGCGAGCGGACCGGCTTCGACATCGACATCGCACGCTGGATCGCGGCATCCCTCGGCTTCGACGAGGATCAGATCGAGTTCACCGCGATCCCGTCCGCGAACCGCGAGCAGGCGATCGTGAACGGCGACATCGACTACTACGTCGGCACGTACTCGATCACCGACAAGCGCAAGGAGCAGATCTCCTTCGCGGGTCCGTACTTCATCACCGGCCAGGGTCTGCTCGTCGCGGCCGACAACGACACGATCGACGGCCCCGACTCGCTCACGTCCGACATGGTGGTGTGCTCGGCCACCGGCTCCACGTCGATCCAGCGCATCAAGGATCTGGGTACGGCCCAGACCAAGGAGTACGACACGTACTCCGCGTGCGTCGAGGACCTCAAGAACGGCCAGGTGGATGCGGTGACCACCGACGAAGCGATCCTCATCGGCTACGCCGCGCAGGACCCCGACAACCTCAAGGTCGTCGGTGACGTCTTCAGCGAGGAGCGCTACGGCGTCGGTCTGGCGAAGGGCGACACCGCGCTGCAGGAGTACATCAACACGATGTTCACCGACGGCGGCGACGTCTGGCAGCAGATCTTCGACAACAACCTCGGTGACGCGGGTGTCGAGGGCGAGCAGCCCGAGGTCGATTCAGCCATGTGACCGGATCCCGTGGCGCCGCCTCGGCGGCGCCACGGGATGTCCCTGATCAGGTTCGGATGAGGAAGGCGGCACGGTGGGAGTCATCACAGACAACCTCGACCTGTGGAACGAGGCCCTCGTCGGCACGTTGGTGCTGTTCTTCGGCGGCGGTCTGATCGCGCTCGTGCTCGGCTTCATCGTCGGCGCGATGCGAGTCTCACCGGTGCCGATCGCGCGGGCCGCGGGCGGCATCTACGTCAACTGGATCCGCAACACGCCGCTGACGCTGGTCATGTTCTTCTTCGCGTTCTGCCTCCCGATCCTGCTGGAGCAGCGGGTGTCGCCGATCGTGCTGGCGACCGCGGCGCTCGGCATCTACACCGCCACCTACGTGGCGGAGACCATCCGTTCCGGCGTGAACACAGTTCCCGTCGGGCAGGCGGAGGCCGCGAGGGCCCTCGGCCTCACCTTCGGACAGGTCATGTCCCTCATCGTGCTGCCGCAGGCGACCCGTTCGGTGATTCCTCCGATGATGAGCGTCTTCATCGCCCTTCTCAAGAACACGACAGTGGCCGCCGGATTCTCGGCGGTCAACCTCGGCTCCGTTCGTTCCAACCTCAGCGAGGTCGGCGAGAACCAGCTCGTCGTCCTCCTGTGGGTCATGGTCATCTTCGTGGTGCTGGTGCTGCTCCTCGCATGGCTTCAGCGATTCGTCGAGCGCAAGTGGAGGATCGCGCGATGAGCGGCTCCGTCCTGTACGACGTCCCCGGACCGCGGGCGGTCGTCCGCAACCGCATCATCGGCGCCGTCACCATCCTTGTGGTGCTGCTGTTCGCGGGCTGGGTGGTCTGGCGTTTCTACGAGACCGGGCAATT
Source organism: Microbacterium yannicii (assembly GCF_024055635.1). Taxonomy (GTDB): domain Bacteria; phylum Actinomycetota; class Actinomycetes; order Actinomycetales; family Microbacteriaceae; genus Microbacterium; species Microbacterium yannicii. Next base: position 18,455 of record NZ_JAMXMB010000024.1, on the reverse strand, counting down.
CAGCCCCGAGAAGTGGGAGCTGTTCACCTACGCCTCCATCTGGATGCTGTTCCTCGAGGCGACGTGGAACACGCTCGCCGCCTTCGGCGTCGCGGCAGTCGGTGCGATCATCCTCGGTTTCGTCCTGGCGCTCGGCCGCATGTCCGACCACGCGTGGGTGCGTGTGCCGGTCAGCTGGATCGTCGAGATCCTGCGCGCGATCCCGGTGCTCATCTTCATGATGCTGCTGTACTACGGGCTGCCCGTGATCGGGGTCAAGATGTCGCCCTACTGGGCCGTCGTCATCGCTCTGATCGCGTACAACGGCTCGGTGCTCGCCGAGGTGATCCGTGCGGGCGTCGAATCGCTGCCGCGTGGCCAGAGCGAGGCGGGCTACGCCATCGGCCTGCGCAAGGCCGGCGTCATGCGGCTCGTCCTGCTGCCGCAGGCGATCCGGGCGATGCTGCCCGTCATCATCTCGCAGCTCGTTGTCACGCTGAAGGACACCGCACTCGGCTTCATCATCACGTACCACGAGCTGCTCTACCTCGTGAAGCTGCTGGGGTCGCAGGCACTGTACAACTCGCCGCTCATCCCCTCGGCGATCATCGGCGGCTCGATCTATGTGGCCCTCTGCCTTGCGCTGTCGTACGTCGCCTACATCGTCGAGAAGCGCACGCGCCGGTCGCCGAAGGTGACGACGGTGGCCGCGGCGGCTCAGCCCGGTCAGGGCGGCACCGACACCGAGCTGATCGTCGCGCAGTCGGATATCCGCACGGGCGGCGGCGCCTGACACCGGTCCGACCGGGTCACGGCCGAGCGCGGGCGACGAGCAGCCGTCGCTAGACTCGTCTCTCGTGTCAGACGCTGCTGAGAACACCGAGATCACGCCCGAGGCGGTGAACGCCGCCGTCGACGCCGCCCTCGCAGCGATCGACGCCTCGGCGGACACCGCGGCGTTGAAGGCCGCACGGTCCGCGCACGCCGCAGAGGGCTCGCCGCTGGCGAAGCTCAACGCGCGACTGCGCGAGGTCCCGAACGACAAGAAGGCCGAGTTCGGCAAGCTCGTCGGTCAGGCACGCGGCCGCGTGAACCAGGCGCTGGCCGCCCGCGAGGAGGAGCTCGTCGCGGCGGAGACCGCCGCGAAGCTCGAGGCGGAGCGTCTGGACATCACGGCGCTCCCGGCCCGCGCACGCGTCGGGGCGCGGCATCCGATCTCCCTCCTCCAGGAGCAGATCGCCGACATCTTCGTCGGGATGGGCTGGGAGATCGCAGAGGGTCCCGAGCTCGAGCACGAGTGGTTCAACTTCGACGCGCTGAACTTCGACGTCGACCACCCGGCGCGTCAGATGCAGGACACGTTCTTCGTCGACCCCGTCGACCGGCACCTCGTGATGCGCACGCACACGAGCCCGGTGCAGGTGCGCTCGATGCTCGAGCGCGATCTGCCGCTCTACGTGCTGTGCCCAGGGCGGGTCTACCGCACCGACGAGTACGACGCGACCCACCTGCCCGTGTTCACGCAGTTCGAAGGCATCGTCGTCGACAAGGGCATCACCATGGCGCACCTCCGGGGCACCCTCGACCACGCCGCCAAGGTGCTGTTCGGCCCTGAGGCGAGGACCCGGTTCCGCGCGAACTTCTTCCCCTTCACCGAGCCGTCGGCCGAGCTCGACCTCTGGCACCCGACCTTCAAGGGCGGAGCCCGGTGGATCGAGTGGGGCGGCTGCGGCATGATCAATCCCAACGTGCTGCGCGCCGCCGGGATCGACCCCGAGGAGTACTCCGGCTTCGCGTTCGGCATGGGCGTGGAGCGCACGCTGATGTTCCGCAGCGACGTCCAGGACATGCGCGACATGGCCGAGGGCGATGTCCGCTTCAGCGAGCAGTTCGGAATGGTGGTCTGATGCGCGTCCCACTCTCATGGTTGCGTGAGTACGTCGATGTTCCGGCGGATGCCTCGCCCGAGGACGTCCTCGCGGCGCTCGTGCGCGTCGGGTTCGAAGAGGAGGACGTGCACCGCTTCGAGCTGCTGGGCCCCATCGTCGTCGGCGAGGTGCTCGAGTTCGTCGAGGAGCCGCAGTCCAACGGCAAGACGATCCGCTGGTGCCAGGTGCGCGTCGCGCCGGACGGCGAGACCGCGGCGGACGGCGGCGACGCCGTGCACGGCATCGTCTGCGGCGCCCGCAACTTCTTCGCGGGCGACAAGGTCGTGGTGACGCTCCCGGGCGCCGTGCTTCCGGGGCCGTTCCCGATCGCCGCGCGCAAGACGTACGGGCACGTGTCGGACGGCATGATCGCCTCCGCCCGCGAGCTCGGCCTCGGCGAGGAGCACAGCGGAATCCTCCGTCTCGTGGAACTCGGCATCGACGCGCCCGTCGGCACCGACGCGATCTCACTGCTCGGCCTCGACGACGTCGCCGTCGAGATCAACGTGACTCCCGACCGCGGGTACGCGCTCTCGATCCGCGGTGTGGCCCGCGAGTACTCGCACTCGACGGGTGCCGCGTTCCGCGACCCCGCCGAGCGCGCGTGGGACGAGATCGCCCCCGGTCAGGGGTTCCCCGTCACCGCCGACGACACCGCGCCGATCCGCGGCCGGGCCGGCGTCACCGAGTTCGTGGCGCGCGTCGTGCGCGGCGTGGACCCCACCAAGCCCACGCCGGCGTGGATGATCGCGCGGCTGTCGCTCGCCGGCATCCGCTCGCTCGGCATCCTGATCGACATCACCAACTACGTGATGCTCGAGCTCGGGCAGCCCATCCACGGCTACGACCTCGACAAGCTGCAGGGCGGAATCACGGTGCGCCGCGCTACGGCGGGCGAGAGGCTCGAGACGCTCGACGGCAAGGTCCGCACGCTGGACCCCGAAGACCTGCTCATCACCGACGACTCCGGCCCGATCGGTCTCGCGGGCGTCATGGGCGGCGGCGCCACCGAGATGAGCGACGCGACGCGCAACGTGCTCATCGAGGCTGCGACGTTCGACACCGTCTCGATCGCGCGCACGGCGCGCCGGCACAAGCTGCCCAGCGAGGCCTCGCGCCGCTTCGAACGCGGCGTCGATCCGCTCGTGCCGTTCGTGGCCGCCCGCCGCGTCGCCGACCTGATGGAGGAGTACGCCGGAGGCACGAGCGACGACGCCTACGGCGCGGCGCTGTTCGCCGAGGTGTTCATGCCCGGCATCGAGCTTCCGCCGCTGTTCGTGCAGCACCTGATCGGGGTCGACTACACGCCGGGGGAGATCGAGACCGCGCTGCGCCTCATCGGCTGCGAGGTGGTGCCGGCCGAGGACGACGCCGCCGGCTGGCAGGTGATCCCGCCGTCGTGGCGCCCCGACCTCACCGACAAGTGGACGCTCGCCGAGGAGGTCGCCCGCATCGAGGGCTACGACCGCATCCCGGCGTTGCTGCCTCTGCCGCCCTCGGGCCGCGGGCTCACCCCGGCCCAGCAGGGCCGCAGTCGCGTCGCCAACGCGCTCGCGGCGGCCGGATACGTCGAGACGCCGTCGTTCGGATTCACCACCGAGGAGCAGAACGACCTGCACGGCTCGCCGTCCGGCGAGCACCTGCCGAGCATCAAGCTGGCGAACCCGCTCGACGGCCAGTCGCCGTTCCTGCGCCGGTCGCTCGTTCCGGGCCTGCTGCAGGTCGCGCACCGCAACGTGGCGCGCGGGCTGACCGACCTGTCACTGTTCGAGACGGGTGTCGTGTTCCTCCCCGAGCCCGGTGTGCAGTACGGCACGTCGCACGTGCCCCCGCTGGCCGTGCGCCCGGATGCCGCGACGCTGGCCGAGCTGGACGCCTCCATCCCGCCGCAGCACCGGCACATCGCCGTGCTGCTCACCGGCAACCTGGTTGCCAAGCAGCCCGGGCTCGCGCCGGTGGCCGCAGAGCTCGCCGACGCCTTGGATGCCGTCCGCACGATCGCCGCCGCGGCCGGCGTCACGATCGACGTGGCACAGGGTGAGCGCGCCGCGCTGCACCCCGGCCGTACCGGCATGCTGTCGGTCGCGTCGGCGAACGCGGGGGATCGCGTGGAGGTCGGGTACGTCGGCGAACTGCTGCCGGCCGTGGCCGAGGCATCCGATCTTCCCGGTCGTGTGGTCGTCGCAGAGCTCGACCTCGATCTCGTGCTGTCGCTGGCGGGGGAGAAGGTCGTCGCCGCGTCGCTGTCGGGCTTCCCCGTGGCGACGCAGGACGTCTCGCTCGTGCTCTCCGCCGACGTGCCGGCCGCCGAGGTGCAGGCCGCGCTCGTCGAGGGCGCGGGCGAGCTGCTCGAGTCACTGCGTCTCGTGGACGACTATCGCGGGCAGGGCGTGCCCGAGGGGGCCAAGAGCCTCACGTTCGCGCTGCGCTTCCGCGCTCCCGACCGCACGCTCACGGCCGCCGAGGCGACCGAGGCGAAGCTGGCCGGCGTCGCCACGGCGACCGAGCGCTTCGGCGCCACGCTGCGCGAGTAACCCGCCGCCCGCTGTCGAGAGCCCGTGCTGTCACCGATCGCCCACGTCGCGACCGGTGCACGACACGGGCTCTCGGTGACGGCACGGGCTGTCACCGCGTCGGGCGGGATCTGCTGGGGGCGGAGACGGATGCCGCGACCTGGCTGGTCTGGTTGGGTGGTGGCATGACCGACGTACTGGTGCTGGGCGGGACGGGTTGGCTGAGCGGGCGCATCGCCGAGAAGTGGACGGATACCGGAGCCGCCGTGACGTGCCTGGCCCGGGGTCGGCGCGAGGCGCCGTACGGTGCCACCCTCGTCGTCGGCGACCGGGACGATCCGGGCGCGTACGACGCGGTCGCCGGTCGCGACTGGGACGAGATCGTCGACATCTCGTCGAACCCGGCGCACGTCGCATCCGCCCTCGAGGCGCTGGCGGACCGCACGCGGCACTGGACGTACATCTCGACGGTGTCCGTCTACGCCACCAACGACGAGCCGGGCGCCGATGAATCGGCCGAGCTGCTCCCGCTCGGCGACCCCGATGCGGACGAGGACTACGGTCGCGCGAAGGTGCGGGCCGAGGCATCCGTCCGTGACTCACTCGGATTCCGCGCGGCCATCGTCCGTCCGGGCCTGATCGTCGGCCCGGGAGACCCCACTGACAGGTTCGGCTACTGGGTGGGCCGGTTCGCCCTTGCCGGCGACGGGGACGTGCTCACGCCGGAGGCGACGGAGCGCGGAGCGCAGGTGATCGACGTCGACGACCTCGCGGAGTTCGTGCAGGCGATCGGGCGCGAGCGGTGGACCGGCGTCGTGAACGCGGTGGGCGATCCCGTCGGCCTCGACCGGCTGCTCGCGGATGCGCGCGAGGTGGCAGGTCACACGGGAGCCGTCGTGCCGGCGGCAGATGCCTGGCTGGAGGCGCACGATGTCGCCTACTGGGCGGGGCCGCGCTCGCTGCCGCTGTGGCTTCCCGCCGACATGCCGGGCTTCTGGACGCGGTCGAATACCGCATACCGGCTGCTGGGCGGCCGGCTCCGGCCGGTGCGCGAGACTCTCGCGCGCACGCTGGCGGATGAGCGCGAGCGCGGGCTGGACCGCGAGCGACGCGCGGGGCTCGCGCGGTCGGATGAGCTCGCCCTGCTTGATCTTCTCGGTGACCGCCGCGCCTGACCTCGCCCGGCGAGATCGTGTGTTCTCGCCGAAGACCCATGAACGCCGCGCGCCGGACGTGTGATCCCGGCGAGAGCACATGACGCCGCCGGTCACGTTCGATTTGCGGATGCCGCGACCGGGCGGCTATCGTCGGCGCATGCCTTCGGCGACCCAGGGACCCTCGACGCTCGTTCCGAGCGTCGTTCCTGCGCGCCGACGCCGTCTGGGCCAGCGCCGACTCTAGGCGACCCTGCACCGCCGTCCTCACCATGGACGTCTGCGAGCGGGCGTCGCCGCCTGTAGCTCCCGCACCCAGACTCTAAGGTGGAATCCATGACATATTCGGTCGCCGTCTCCGGCGCATCCGGTTATGCGGGCGGCGAGATCCTGCGGATCCTCGCCGCGCATCCCGACGTCGAGATCCGCACCGTGACCGCGCACTCCAACGCGGGACAGCCGCTCGTCCAGCATCAGTCGCACCTGCGGTCGCTGGCCCACCTCATCCTCGAGCAGACCACGCCCGAGGTGCTCGCGGGACACGACATCGTCTTCCTGGCGCTGCCGCACGGGCAGTCGGGGCAGTACACCGACGTGCTCGGCGACACGCCCGTCGTCATCGATGCGGGCGCCGACCATCGCCTCGAGTCCGTCGCCGACTGGGATCGCTTCTACGGCGGCGACTTCCACGACCCGTGGGTGTACGGCGTTCCCGAGCTCCCGGTCGCCGGATCGAAGCAGCGCGACCGCCTCGTGGGCGCGACCCGGATCGCCGCTCCCGGCTGCAACGCGTCGACCGTGAGCCTGAGCCTCGCTCCGGGCGTCGCAGCCGGAGTCATCGACCCCTCCGACATCGTCACGGTGCTCGCCGTCGGACCGTCCGGCGCCGGCAAGAGCCTCAAGACGAACCTGCTGGCCAGTGAGGTCCTCGGCACCGCGAATCCGTACGCGGTCGGCGGCACCCACCGGCACATCCCCGAGATCCGTCAGGCGCTCGCCGCCGCCCGCCCTTCGACAGGCTCAGGGACCGCGTCGACGGATGCCGCCGACCAGGGCATCCGCATCTCGTTCACCCCCGTCCTGGTGCCGATGTCGCGGGGGATCCTGGCGACCTCCACGGCGCCCATCACGCCGGGCGCCACCGACGACGAGATCCGCGCCGCGTGGGAGGCCGCCTACGGCGACGAGACCTTCGTCCAGTTGCTGCCGGTGGGGGAGTTCCCTCGCACGGCCGACGTGCTGGGCGCCAACACGGCGCTGATGGGTCTGGCGATCGACCGTGCAGCGAACCGGGTGGTCGTCGTGACCGCCGTCGACAACCTCGTCAAGGGCACGGCCGGAGCAGCCGTGCAGTCCATGAACATCGCGCTGGGCCTCGCAGAGGGCACCGCGCTCACCGTGAACGGAGTCGCCCCGTGAGCGTCACCGCGCCCCAGGGATTCGCAGCGGCGGGCGTCGCCGTCGGGCTCAAGTCGACGGGCAAGCCCGACGTGGCCGTGGTGGTCAACCGCGGCCCGCTCAAGGTCGGCGCCGCCGTCTTCACCAGCAACCGCGCCAAGGCGAACCCGATCCTGTGGTCGCAGGAGGCCGTCCGCGACGGCGTGGTCGAGGCCGTTGTGCTCAACTCCGGTGGCGCGAACTGCTTCACCGGGGCGTTCGGCTTCCAGACGACGCACCAGACCGCCGAGAAGGCCGCCGAGCTGCTGGGCGTGAGCGCGGGCGACGTCCTGGTCTGTTCGACCGGTCTGATCGGCACCGGCGACGAGGTCTTCCGCAGCAAGGTGCTCGCCGGCACCGAGCAGGGCATCGCCGAACTGTCGGACGACGGCGGGGAGGCGGCATCCCTCGCCATCATGACCACCGACTCCCGACCCAAGCGCGCGCAGGTGAACGGCGACGGCTGGTCGATCGGCGGCATGGCGAAGGGCGCCGGGATGCTGGCGCCGGGCCTCGCGACCATGCTCGTGGTGATCACGACCGACGCCGTCCTCGACGCCGCCCAGGCCGATGCGGCGCTCCGTCGGGCGACCGGACGCACGTTCGACCGGCTCGACTCGGACGGCTGCATGTCCACCAACGACCAGGTCACGCTCATGGTGAGCGGGGCGTCGGGCGTCACGCCCGACCCGGACGCCTTCGCCGCGGCGCTCGCCGAGATCTGCCAGGACCTCGCGCAGCAGCTGCAGGGCGACGCCGAGGGGGCGAGCCACGACATCACGATCCAGGTCATCAACGCCGCCTCCGAGCAGGAGGCCGTCGAGGTGGGCCGCTCGGTGGCCCGCAACAACCTGTTCAAGGCCGCGATCTTCGGAAACGACCCGAACTGGGGTCGCGTGCTCGCTGCCATCGGCACCACGCAGGCGCAGTTCGACCCTTACGACGTCGACGTGTGGATGAACGGCGTCCGGGTGTGCTCGCAGGGCGGGCCCGACGCACCGCGAGAGGACGTCGATCTGACCCCGCGCGCCACCGATCTCATCATCGACCTGAAGGTCGGGGCGGCCGAGGCGACGATCCTCACCAACGACCTCACGCACGACTACGTTCACGAGAACAGCGCCTACTCCTCATGACTGACCTGCAAGAGACCGATCCCGGCGAAGCCAGCGCGCGCGCCGTGACCCTCATCGAGTCGCTGCCCTGGCTCCGGCGCTTCCGCGACCAGATCGTCGTCGTGAAGTACGGGGGCAACGCGATGGTGAGCGAGGAGCTGCAGGATGCCTTCGCCGCCGACATCGCCTACCTCCGCTACGTCGGGGTGAAGCCGGTCGTGGTGCACGGCGGGGGTCCGCAGATCTCCTCGATGCTCGATCGCCTGGCCATCCCGAGCGAGTTCAAGGGCGGCTATCGCGTCACCTCCACCGAGGCGATCTCGGTGGTGCGGATGGTGCTCACCGGGCAGATCAATCCGCAGCTCGTCTCGAAGATCAACGCGCACGGCCCCGTCGCCACGGGGCTCAGCGGCGAGGACGCGGGCCTGTTCGGCGGCCGCCGCCGCGGCGTGGTCATCGAGGGCGTCGAGCACGACCTCGGCCGGGTCGGCGACGTCGTCGAGGTCGATCCGCAGCCCGTGCTCGACCAGCTCGCCGCCGGCCGCATCCCCGTGGTCTCGAGCATCGCGCCCGACCTCGACACCCCCGGCCACTCGCTGAACGTGAACGCGGATGCCGCGGCATCCGCTCTGGCCGTCGCGCTGGGGGCCGCGAAGCTCGTGGTGCTCACCGACGTGGCCGGGCTCTACGCCGACTGGCCCAACCGCGACTCTCTCGTGTCGCACCTGACGGCGGCCGAGCTGCGGGCGATGCTGCCCTCGCTCGAGTCGGGCATGATCCCGAAGATGGCGGCGTGCCTGGAGGCCGTCGAGGGCGGCGTGGAGACCGCGGCCATCATCGACGGGCGGGTGCCGCACTCGGTGCTCGTGGAGATCTTCACCAGCAAGGGAATCGGAACAGAGGTGGTGCTCGGATGACGTGGCAGGACGATGCGGGGCGCGACCTCGTGAAGAGCTTCGGTGCTCGTATGCAGATGTTCGTGCGCGGTGAGGGCTCCTACCTGTGGGATGCCGACGGCAAGCGCTACCTCGACTTCCTCGCAGGGATCGCGGTGGACTCGCTCGGCCACGCCCACCCGGTGTTCGTCGACGCGATCGCGACCCAGGCGGCGACGCTCGCGCACGTGTCGAACTACTTCGCCACCCCGCCGCAGTTGGCGCTCGCGTCGACGCTGAAGCGTCTGGCAGGCACGGGCGACGAGGGCCGCGTGTACTTCGGCAACTCCGGCGCCGAGGCGAACGAGGCGGCGTTCAAGCTCGCCCGGCTGCACGGTGCCAAGAGTCGGGAGGCGGGCGCCGACCGTCCGCGGATCCTGGCGCTGAACGACGCGTTCCACGGCCGCACGATGGGCACGCTGGCGCTCACCGGCAAGCCGTACATGCAGGAGCCCTTCCTGCCGATGACCCCGGGCGTCGAGTTCATCGATTCCACGGTCGAGGCGCTCGAGGCGGCGATCGACGACCGCGTCGCCGCGCTGTTCGTCGAGCCCGTCAAGGGCGAGGCGGGCGTGCTGCCGCTGCCGGACGGCTACCTCGCCGCCGCCCGCGAGATCACCGAGCGCCACGGCGCGCTGCTGATCATCGACGAGATCCAGACCGGCGCCGGCCGCACGGGGGAGTGGTTCGCCTTCCAGCACGAGGGCATCACCCCCGACGCCATCACGGTCGCCAAGGGCATCGGCGGCGGGTTCCCGATCGGCGCGCTGATCACCTTCGGCAGCGCGAGCGAGCTGTTCTACCCGGGCACGCACGGCTCGACCTTCGGCGGCAACGCGCTCGGCACCGCCGTCGCGGGCGCCGTGCTGGGCGAGATCGAGCGCGCCGACCTGGTCCGCAACGCCGCCGAACGCGGCGTCCAACTGCGGGCGGCGATCGAGGGCATCGACTCCGAGCTGATCGACGGATGCCGCGGCTCGGGGCTGCTGATCGGCGTGGGGCTGCGGCATCCCGTCGCCAAGGCGCTCGTGGCGGCCGCGCAGGAGCACGGCCTCGTCATCAACGCCCCCAACGACGAGACCATCCGGCTGGTACCGGCCCTCACGATCGGCGACGTCGAGATCGACGAGTTCGTCGAGCTCTTCACGGCTGCGATCCGCACCGTGGAGGACGCCCTGGTGCTCGAGACCCCGACGGAGGTTCCCGCATGACCCGCCACCTGCTGCGCGACGACGACCTGACGCATGCCGAGCAGGACGAGATCCTCGATCTCGCCATCGCGCTGAAGAAGGACCGCTGGAAGCTCAAGACGCTCGAGGGCCCGCAGACCGTCGCGGTCATCTTCGACAAGTCGTCGACCCGCACGCGCGTGTCGTTCGCCGTCGGCATCGCCGACCTGGGCGGCTCGCCCCTCATCATCTCGACCGCCAACAGCCAGCTCGGCGGCAAGGAGACGCCCGCCGACACGGCGCGGGTGCTCGAGCGTCAGGTGGCCGCGATCGTCTGGCGCACCTACGCGCAGGCCGGCCTCGAGCAGATGGCGGAAGGCACGCGGGTGCCGGTCATCAACGCGCTCAGCGACGACTTCCACCCGTGCCAGCTGCTCGCTGATCTGCTCACCATCAAGGAGCACAAGGGCGAGCTGAAGGGTCTCACGCTGGCGTTCTTCGGCGACGGCAAGTCGAACATGGCGCACTCCTACGTGCTCGCCGGCGTCACGGCCGGAATGCACGTGCGCGTCGCCTCACCGGAGACGTACGCGCCGCGCGACGATGTGATCGCCGATGCGGATCGACGTGCGGCCGAGACCGGCGGTTCCGTCACCCTCTACACCGATGCGAACGAGGCGGCGGCCGGCGCCGACGTGGTCGTCACCGACACCTGGGTGTCGATGGGCAAGGAGGAGGAGAAGCTTGAACGGCTGCGCGACCTCGGCGGGTACAAGGTGACGCAGGAGCTCATGGCGCTCGCGCAGGACGACGCGATCTTCATCCACTGCCTGCCGGCCGACCGCGGCTACGAGGTCGACGCCGAAGTCATCGACGGGCCGCAGAGCGTGGTCTGGGACGAGGCCGAGAACCGGCTGCACGCCCAGAAGGCGCTGCTGGTCTGGCTGCTCCGCCAGGACTGAACGCGGCGGCGCGGAAGAAGCCTGTCGTTGAGCGAGCGAGGCGAGACGAAGCGCGCTGAGCCGCGCAACGACGGCTGGCTCGCGTCGCGCTGGGCGCGGCTCAACGGCCCCGGCCGCATCGCGGGGGTCGATCTCGCGCGCGGCCTCGCCGTGCTGGGCATGTTCGCGGCGCACCTGCTGTGGATCAGCGGATCGTTCGACGCGGCGCAGCCCACCACGTGGATCACGGTCGTCCAGGGACGTTCGTCGATCCTGTTCGCGACGCTCGCCGGCGTCTCGATCGGCCTGATGACGGGCGGGCGCGTGCCGCTGCCGGCGGACCGCATGACGACGGCGCGGGGGCGGCTCGCGGTGCGGGCGGGCCTGTTGTGGGTGCTCGGCATCCTCCTCATCGCCACGGGCGTGCCGGTCTACGTGATCCTCCCCGCGTACGCGCTGATGTTCCTGCTGGCGTTGCCGCTGACGTCGCTGCCCGCGCGCGCGCTCCTGCTGCTCGCGGGCGCCCTGGCCGTGATCATGCCGTTCGTGCAGATCTTCCTCGACGCGCTGCCCTTGTGGAGCACCCCCGCCGGGTACTTCGTGTCGCTGGGACTCGGCTGGCACTACCCGTTCACCACCTGGATCGCGTTCGTCGTGGCCGGGCTCGGCGTCGCCCGTGCCGGTGTTTCGCGACTGCGCGTGCAGGTGTGGCTGGTCGTCGCCGGCGCGGTGCTCGCGCTGATCGGCTACGGAACGGATGCCGCCACCGGCGCCGGTCCGGAAGCTGAGGCTGCTTCGTACCTGGGGGCCCTGTGGACGGCGAGGCCGCACTCCACGGGGCTGCTCGAGGTCATCAGCTCCGGCGGCTTCGCGCTCGCCGTGCTGGGCATCTGCCTGCTCGTGTGCCGCACCCTGCTGAGGTGGGTCGTGCTGCCGCTGCGCGCCGTCGGTGCGATGCCGCTGACCGCGTACACGCTGCAGCTCGTCGTGTGGGCCGCGATCGCCGCCGCGATGCTCGACCGTGTCGGCGACCTCGCCGGCTTCCGCGCGCTCGAGCCGTTCTGGCCGCTGACGATCGGAACCGTCGTGCTCTGCACGGCGTGGGCGCTTCTCATCGGACGCGGCCCACTGGAGACGGTGCTGGATGGCGCGTCTCGCTTCGCCGTCCCGGGCGACCGACGGCGGGCGCGATCGGCGCCGTCATTCACTCCCTGAGTGCGGCGGAACAGCCCGTGGTCGCCCCGACGCGGAGCGAGCGTGCCCGGGGCCTGCGGATAGGCTGGGCGGGTGAGTGAATCGAAGGCTGACGGCACCAACGAAGGCGCACTGTGGGGAGCTCGCTTCGCCACGGGACCCTCCCCGGAACTGGCCGAGCTCAGCCGATCCACTCACTTCGACTGGGACCTCGCGCTCTACGACATCGCCGGCTCCCACGCGCACGCCAAGGCGCTCGCCGCCGCGGGGTACCTCACCCCGGACGAGGAGCGCGCCATGCACGACGGTCTCGACGTGCTCGCCCGAGGCGTGACCGACGGCACACTGCTGCCCGCGGCATCCGATGAAGACGTGCACGGCGCGCTCGAACAGGCGCTGATCGGCGTCGTCGGCACAGAGCTGGGGGGCAAGCTGCGCGCCGGCCGCAGCCGCAACGATCAGATCGCGACGCTCGTGCGGATGTATCTGCTCGACCACTCGCGCACGGTCGCCCGCGAAGTGCTCCGTCTCGTCGACGCGCTTGTGTCGCAGGCCGAAGCGCATCCCGACGCGATCCTGCCGGGCCGCACGCACCTGCAGCATGCGCAGCCGGTGCTGCTGGCGCATCACCTGCAGGCCCACGCATGGCCGCTGCTGCGCGATCTCGAGCGCCTGCGCGACTGGTCCGCCCGCGCCGCGGTGTCTCCGTACGGCGGCGGCGCGCTCGCCGGCTCGACGCTCGGTCTCGATCCGCAGCTCGTCGCGCGCGAGCTCGGCCTCGCCCGGCCCGCCGAGAACTCCATCGACGGCACATCGTCGCGCGACGTCGTCGCCGAGTTCGCGTTCATCGCGGCGATGATCGGCATCGACGTCTCGCGTTTCGCGGAGGAGATCATCCTCTGGAATACGCGCGAGTTCGGGTTCGTGACGCTCGACGACGGATACTCGACGGGTTCGAGCATCATGCCGCAGAAGAAGAACCCCGATATCGCCGAGCTCGCGCGAGGCAAAGCGGGACGTCTCATCGGCAACCTCGCCGGGCTGCTCGCGACTCTCAAGGCGCTTCCACTCGCGTACAACCGCGACCTGCAGGAAGACAAGGAGCCGGTCTTCGACTCGGTGCGCACGCTCGAGACCGTCCTGCCCGCGTTCGCCGGCATGGTGGCGACGATGCGGTTCCACACCGACCGCATGGCGGCGCTCGCTCCCCAGGGCTTCTCACTCGCGACCGACGTCGCCGAGTGGCTGGTGAAGCGCGGTGTGCCGTTCCGTGACGCGCACGAGATCTCGGGCCACCTCGTTCGCATCTGCGAGGAGAACGGGCTCGAGCTGCATGAGGTCACCGATGAGCAGCTCGCGTCGGTGTCGTCTCACCTGTCGCCCGACGTGCGCGAGGTGCTGAGCGTCGAGGGATCCGTGGCGAGCCGCACCGGAGTCGGCGGCACGGCTCCGGTCAGAGTGGCAGAGCAGCGGGCGGAACTGATCGAGCGCGTTCAGGCGACCGCCCACGCCCTCGGGCTCTAGCCTTCTGGTCCACGGCGGCGATCACCAGATCGCGAGACGCACGAGCGCGCCGACGACGCATGCCCACACGAGGCTCGCCAGGGTTCCGATGATGAACCGCTCCCGTGCCTCGGCGCTGGCGAGCTCGGAGAACCGGCCGATGCCCTTGAGGGCCACGACCACCGCGATCGCCTCGGGGAACCCGGCGATGATCCCGAGCACCACGGCGACGCGTTCGAGGTAGCCGATGGTCGTGCCCCCGCGCATCACCTCGCGGACGGCGCCGGAGCCTTCGCCGGCGACCGCGCCGGGCACGGAGGGCGCTCGCAGGAGGATGCCGCCGTTGTCGCCTTCTTCCACGCGCCCATGGCTCGCGACGTCGAGGATGCGCCGCGTGATGGGGTTGCCGCCCAGGACCGCCAGTGCGGTTCCGAGCAGTGCGATGCCCAGACCGAGAAGGAGCGGAACGTTGACGGGCGACACCGTCACGGCGAGCAGGCACAGCACCACGAGGACGCCCGCCACGATGAGCGGGATGTCGGCCGGCTTGCGAAGACTCACGATGACCAGCACGAGCGCGGCGCAGAGGGCGAGGAACAGGAAGATCGCGAGCGCGGCGGTAAGCACGACGTCGGGGAGGACCATGGCGTCAGTCTGGCATGAGCTCCCGACGGCGCCCCGGTGCGCAGCCCGTGTGCGCAAAGCCGGTATTCGCACCGGCGGCTCAGCCTTGTTCGTGCGGCGGGATGGCGGCTGTCGCGTCGTCCAGGCGTGCAAGCACGCGTTCCAGCGCGGGGACGGCCGACTCCTCCACGCGCAGCGCGGCGGCCTTGGCACGCAGGCTGATCGCACCTTCCGACACACCCAGGCGCGCAGCGGCGTCACGTTGGGTGAGCCCGTCGGCGAGCAGGTCGTAGACCTCCCAGCCCTCCGGCGTCCGGCGGTCGCGCAGTTCGACCAGCAGGCGGACCAGGGCTTCGGCATCCTCTCCGCCCGCCGGTGCGGTGACGGCGATTCGAGTCGGTGTCTTCTTGGCGCGGTCGACGGCGTCCCTGGCGTTGATGAAGGCTTCGCCGCGTGCCGCGCGGACGCTCTGCGGGAGCGGCGACTCGACGTCGCCCACTCCCAGCCCGACGCTCCATTCGCCGGACCTCGTCAGCTCGAGCACGATCGACAGCACTGCCGAGGCGTCGGCGACCGCGACCTGCAGTTCGTCGCCGGCCGTGCGCTCCGGCGGCAGTGCGAGCCTGTCGTTGCCGTGCCGGGCCACGACGGCGAGGGCGGAGGGCACGGCGTCGGCGTTGACGCGACTGGCGCGCTGGTCGGCGGTGAGGACGTACATCGCTTCCTTTAGTCCAGGAGTTGAAGTAGGCGTCAGTTTAGCAGTGAAGCTTCATTGCGACAGTCGACAGGCTAAAGCGATAGCCACTTCAGCCTCACGGCTATAGCTGGGAGGGCTATACCGGCCCGCACATCGGCGACGGGATGCGGCGGTGCGATGCGGATGCCTCGACTCGGCGTCGTCGTCGAGGCGAGGCATCCGTCCACCCGCCGTCACCCGCCGCGCGCGCAGGGGCCTGCGATCGCGCTGATAGCCTGGCTCGCGTGTCTGAAACCCTCGTGAGCGTGACGGCGCCTGCGATCGACCCGACGTTCGAGAACGTCTGGGACGAGATCGTGTGGCGTGGACTCGTGCAAGTGTCCACCGATCAGGAGGCGCTGCGCGCCCTTCTCGCCGGGGACCCGATCACGTACTACTGCGGGTTCGACCCGACCGCGCCGAGTCTGCATCTCGGTAACCTCGTGCAGCTTATGACGATGCGCCGCCTCCAGCTCGCGGGCCACAAGCCGCTGGGACTCGTGGGCGGATCGACCGGCCTCATCGGCGATCCGCGTCCCTCGGCCGAGCGCACCCTCAACACCAAGGAGACGGTGACCGAGTGGGTCGGGTACCTGCAGTCGCAGGTCGAGCGCTTCCTGAGCTTCGAGGGTGACAACGCGGCACGCATCGTCAACAACCTCGACTGGACGGCGCCGATGAGCGCCATCGACTTCCTGCGCGATATCGGCAAGCACTACCGCGTCGGCACGATGCTCAAGAAGGACGCGGTTGCGGCGCGCCTGAACTCCGACGCGGGGATCAGCTACACCGAGTTCAGCTACCAGATCCTGCAGGGCATGGACTACCTGGAGTTGTACCGTCAGTTCGACTGTGTTCTGCAGACCGGCGGCAGCGACCAGTGGGGCAACCTCACCAGTGGCACCGACCTCATCCACCGCGTCGAGGGCGTCTCGGTGCACGCGATCGGCACGCCGCTGATCACGAACAGCGACGGCACCAAGTTCGGCAAGAGCGAGGGCAACGCGATCTGGCTCGACGCGGCGATGTGCAGCCCGTACCGCATGTACCAGTTCTGGCTCAACACCGACGACGCCGACGTGATCCAGCGCCTCAAGATCTTCACGTTCCTGACCAGGGCCGAGATCGAGGACTACGAGCGGCTCGTCGCCGAGGAGCCGTTCCGTCGCGCCGCGCAGAAGCGCCTGGCGCTGGAGGCGACCGGAATCGTGCACGGGACGGATGCCACGGCCGCCGTGATCGCGGCATCCGAGGCCCTCTTCGGCCAGGGCGACCTCGCCGCGCTCGACGCGACCACGCTGCGTCAGGCGCTCGAGGAACTGCCGAACGCCACGGTCGCGGCCGGCACTCCGGTGCTGCAGGCGCTTGTCGACACCGGACTGGTCGCGAGCCTGTCGGAGGGCCGCCGCGCGATCGCTCAGGGCGGCGTCTCGCTCGACGGCGCAAAGATCGAGGACGATGCTGCGACGGTGTCGGGTGCGCTTCCCGGCGGTGTCTCCGTGCTGCGGCGGGGCAAGAAGACGCTCGCGGGCGTCTTCGTCGGCTGACGCGGCGCGGTGAGCAGCGCGACGCCGGCGGTGGGGTGACGGATGCCGTTCACCCCCAGCCATGCCGTCGTCGCGCTGCCGTTCGTCCGTACGCCGCTGGTGCCCGCCGCGATCGCGATCGGCGCGATGACGCCGGATCTGCCCCTCTTCGTCCGAGGACTCCCGCTCCACTACGGACGCACGCACGCTTTCGGGTGGCTGCCGGCAACGGTGCTGCTGGCTCTCGTCCTGTTGCTCGCCTGGCGGTGCGTGCTGCGCCCCGCCGCGCGTGAGCTGTCACCGCGGTGGCTGGCCGTCCGTCTGCCAGGGGAGTGGGATGCCGGCGCCGGCGCCGCCTGGCGCGAGACGTTCTCGATCCCCCCGGCGCACGCACGGCGCGCACCGTGGACCGGGATGCTGCTGCTCGTCCTCTCGCTGCTCATCGGCGTCGTGACCCACATCGTGTGGGATCTGTTCACGCACGAAGGCCGCTGGGGCTCGGTCGTCATCCCCGCGCTGGGGGCGGAGTGGGGACCGCTGCCCGGCTACAAGTGGCTGCAGCATGGGTCGAGTGCGATCGGTCTCGCGATCATCGGAGTGTGGATGCTCGTGTGGCTGCGGCGACGGCAGGCTGCGGCATCCGTTCCGCGCGTCCTGACCGACGCGCTGCGCTGGGTGTGGTGGGCCTCGCTCCCGGTCGTGCTTGCGGTGGCCTGGGTGTGGGGCCTCGCGGTGCACGGTCCGCTCGACGCCGAGTTCACGTCCGCGCACCTCGCCTACCGGGTGCTGCCCCCGGCGTGCGCGGTGTGGGGTGCGGCGACGGTGGTGGTCTGCATCGTGATCCAGGTCCTGCGCGCGCAGTCCGCCGCGCAGGCCCGACCGACCTGACGGGCGGACGATACCCCCCACCGCATGGCCGGGCCAGGGGCTGCCTGGTGCCTCGCCCGCGTCGTAGCGTTCCGGAATGCACGTGGAACGACCGGGTGCGCAGCAGTGGGTGCCGGAGGATCCCGACCTCGACCGCATGCGAGAGGCGGTGCAGGGATGCCGCGGCTGCGAGCTGTGGCGGGCGGCGACGCAGGCCGTGTTCGGCGAAGGCGCCCCGGCCGCGCGGCTCATGCTGGTGGGGGAGCAGCCGGGAGACCGGGAGGACCGGGAGGGCGAGCCGTTCGTCGGCCCGGCCGGTCGCGTACTGGCGGAGGCGCTCGAGGCCGCCGGCATCGATCGCGAGGATGTGTACGTCACCAACGCGGTCAAGCACTTCCGCTTCGAGGAGCGGGGCAAGCGCCGGATCCACCGTCGCCCCGATGTGGGACACATCACGGCGTGCCGGCCGTGGCTCGAGGCCGAGGTCGCCGCGGTGGATCCGGACGTCGTGGTCTGCCTCGGCGCCACGGCCGCCCGTGCGGTGCTCGGCCGCGTGGTCAAGATCGGAGCCGAGCGCGGCACGCCCCTCCAGAGCGGCGGACGCACGGTGGTGGTGACCATCCACCCCTCGGCTGTGCTGCGTCTGCGCGATTCGCGGGAGCGGAGCGAGGCGGTCGCGGGACTGACCGCCGATCTGCGCTTCGCCGCGGAGGCTGCTCGACTCGCGAAATCCGCGTGATTCCGCGGTTGTGGGGGTGCGACACGCCCGGGGTGCGGGTTGGATTCGACGGGTGGGCGGGTCGCACGTAAAGTATTACTTGTTCGCCCCAAAGG
>NZ_JAMXMB010000011.1 GCF_024055635.1 Microbacterium yannicii | reverse complement strand
CAGAGGGCGAGCGCCGCGCTCCTGTTCAAGCGGCGGCCGGGCGCAGGCCCGACGTGTCGAACGCAACCATCGAGTCGATCACTCGGCCGTCTCTGAGCAGCATCCGGTCAGTACCCTCCCACGAGATGGGCCTGCCCTGACTTGTGGCCGACGCGCGCCAGCTGATGAAGCAGAGGTCATCGACGGTCGCGTGGTAGGTCACGTCGAGGCGCACGTCAGGAAACCGTTCGACGATCGACCCGACACGCTCCTTCCATGCGTCGATACCGGTCATCGGTTCTGATACTCCCGGGTAGCGCAGCACGATGCGCTCGTCCGCGATGGCGTGAACTGCATCGGGGTCGGGGGCTGCCCAGAAGGCCGCCCACCGTTCGACGAAATCATTCATGAAGGCTCCTTGCGATCGACATACTTGGAGTATGTACTTGGAGTATGTACGTTAGCGATGCGATCCCGCGCCGTCAAGGAGGGCCCAATGATGACCCCGCACAGCCAGAAGGAGCGCTCAGAGGCCACAGCCGCCCGGCTGGTGAACGCCGCAGCGCAGCTGTTCGGCGACGAAGGCTACGCGGCGGTCTCGACCGACGACATCGCCGCATCTGCGGGTATGACCAAGGGCGCGCTCTACCATCACTTCGCGGATAAGTCGGCGCTCTTTCGAGCGGTCTTCGTCCAGGTGCAGCAGCAACTCGTGTCGACGCTGGCGGCCGCAGCCGCCGACGCCGGCAGTGGGTGGGACGGCCTCATCGCCGGCATCGACGCTTTCATTCGAGAGTGCCAGCGCCCGCCGATCGGTCAGATCGTCGTGTTCGACGGCCCTGCCGTCCTCGGCCGTGATCTGGCCAGAGCGGTCGAGGACGAATACGTCGGCGCGCTGCTGACCGATGCCCTTGCCCGATTGCAGGCAGCGGGCCAGGTGCGCGAGGGAGACAGCTCAGTGAGATCCCGGCTCCTCCTCGGAGCATTGTGCGAGGCGGCAGTCGTCATCGCGCGTTCTCCGGAGCCTGTGCAGACGAGGACGGCAGTACGGTCCGAGATCGCCGCCATGCTCGAGGGTCTCCGGGTCCGCCCCGGCGCGATAACTGGCTCGTAGACCGATCTCGCGTCGCTGAGCTCGTCCGCAGGCCCTCCAGCAGCTTCTCGATCGTCGCGATCACGCCGAGGTCGAGGTTCGACGGCGGCGCGTACCGCGCCCGCTCGGCCACGACAGGATCGGTCGTTGGCCATCGCGAACGAGAGGGCCGCGGCATCCATCGGGCCTGGGTGAGCTCGTGACAGACTCTGATGGACTTCGCGTCGATGAGGATGCTCATCCGATCTTGCGAAGGAACGCTCATGATCTCGTTGGCTGCCGCATCCGGTATTGCGCTCGTCGAGCTGGGGCTCGTGCTCACCCCAGGCCCGAACATGATTTACCTCGTCTCACGCAGCATCAGCCAAGGGTGGCGTGCAGGCATGACCTCCTCTCGCGCGTGGATGCGGTGGCAGAGATGGGTCACCGGCACACTCCTCGGCGCAATCGGGATCAAGCTCGCCGTCGACGCACCCACGCCCGCGGTATCGATCTAGCACCACCGAGGGAAGGCAACGATCATCGGGAATCCGTCCGGAGACACCTGGCGGACCGTGTCTCGGCGCGGCCCCTCAGCCCGCGACGCTCCCGCGCCCGTGGTCCAACCATCCATGCTTCTCGGCCGCTCGAGCCATCGACGCCGGGGGTCGCGTGAAAGCCGGGGTCGAGGCTTCCCACCATCCCCGACGAGCCGATGACTCACCACATGTCAGGAACGCCGCTTGCTCACGGGGATCTCCACCAGTTCGCGAGCGACGATCACCTTGCCGCTGTAACCCCTTCGAGCCCGCATCCATCTGCCGTCCGGGTTGTCGGACGGCGCAAGGTGCGTCAACACGAGGTTCTTGGCTCCCGCCCGCTCGCCCACGTCTTTTCCGACCTGCTCGATCGTCGTGTGGGAGGAGATCAGGTGCTGCCGCAACGCTTCACGGATCGGCTCGGGGACGCTCGCTGCGATCTCGTCGACCCACGCGGCGTCGATCACCTCATGCACGAGATAATCGGCGTCCTCAGCGAGCGCAATGAGGTTCTCACTCACCGTCGTGTCGCCCGAGACCACGATCGACCCGTCCGGTGTGTCGAAGCGGTAGGCGAAGGCGGGCGCGGTGGGGCGGTGGTCGACGAGCGTCGCAGTGATCTTCACATCCCCGTCCTCCCAGATGAGGAACGGATCCGTGCGCGGCGGAACACCGTCGGGATCGACCGCCCAGATCGTTGAGATGTCGATATCGTGCAGCTCGAACAGCGACCCTGGGGACGGGGCATTGTTGTCCCGGATCCGGTCGTTGAGGTCCTGCGCGAACGCTTTGGTCAAGTAACCCGTCATCGCCGTAATCCCCGGCGCCGGGTCCTCCGGGGAGATCACTGCGGGCTCGGGACGACTCGGCGGATAGACGCGGGGCAGACTGCCGCGGCTTCCCGGGCCGTACACCCGGATCGCAGGTCCAGTTCGACCGTTGATGTTGGACGGCGAGGTGGCGAACATCGCCGGCCAATCCGCGGTGTGATCCGAATGAAGATGCGTGAAGAAAACACCTGAGACGTGTGCCAGAGAGCTCGGGAGTGTCGGCGAAGCAGCGAGGCCGCTCGCTGCCAGTTGCTGCAGCGAACCGAGACCGAGGTCGACGATGTACACGCGTTCGCCGACGACGACCGCCGTGGATGTGCCGTTGCGGCCGCTTCCCTGATAGATCGGCCCGCCGGCGGTACCGAGCGGCACGATTCGCGTCCGACTGCGCCCTTGGCTCATGGTCGGTGAGGCTGCCGCGGATGCCGGTCGAGCGGCGAGGTACGTCGCGCCTGCGGCGGCCGTGACCCCGAGACCGGTCAGGAAGCCGCGGCGAGTGGAGCCGGGGGCCGAAGCGGGAATGTCGATGCACATGTGGATTCCTCCTTGAATCTGCGTGCGCCCGCGCACGCGGTGGTCTTGCCGATGCAGGGCTTCAGCCGTGGCGGAACGCTGGCGCTCTCTTTTCGCGGAAGGCCCGCATCCCTTCCTTCTGGTCGTGCGTGTCGAAGAGCGCCGCGAACGCGCGGGCCTCCCAGCGCAGGCCTTCGGCAAGCGACCCTTCCATCGCCACATCCAAGGCCTGCTTGGCTGCGTATACCGAGGGCAGCGACTTGGCCGCGATAGCTTCGGCGGTACGCGCCGCTTCGGCCAGCAGGTCGTCGGCGGGCACGACTCGTGACACCAGGCCGATCCGTTCCGCTTCGTGAGCGCTGACGAGTCGGCCGGTGAGCACGAGGTCGGCGGCTTTGTAGTAGCCGACCGCTCGGATGAGTCGTTGCGTTCCGCCCATTCCCGGAATGACGCCGAGATTGATCTCGGGTTGGCCGAAGGTCGCTGTGTCGGCAGCGAGGATGATGTCGCACATCATCGCTACCTCGCAGCCACCCCCGAGTGCATACCCGGCGACGGCGGCGATCACCGGAGTGCGTACGGTGGCGAACCTCGCCCAGCCGCCGAACGGCTCGTCCATCATGAGATCGAGACCGGAGAGCGGCTCCATCTCAGCGATGTCCGCACCTGCCGCGAAGGCCCGCTCGCTCCCGGTGAGGACGATCGCGCCGATTTGCGGATCGGCGTCGAAGGTTGTCGCCGCGTCGACGACCTCGCGCATCACCTGCGCATTGAGGGCGTTGAGCGATTCGGGCCGATCGATCGTGATCCAGCCGACGCGCCCCTGCGTCTCCACTCGGGTGAGTCGCGGTCCTGTCATGAGAGCTGAACCGCCTCGATCTCTGCGAACTCCAGGCCGGTCAGCTCCGACAGCGACGCGACGGTGTTCTCGCCGAACGCCTCGCGCACGGCAAATCCGTCGGGCGTGACATCGAAGATCGCGTGGTCGGTGTAGACACGGGTCACGCACGCGACGCCGGTGAGCGGGTACGTGCACGCTTCGACGAGCTTGGATTCGCCGGTCTTGGTGAGCAGGTCGGTCATGACGTAGACGTTCTTCGCACCGATGGCGAGGTCCATGGCGCCGCCGACGGCGGGGATCGCGCCGGGCGCACCGGTGGACCAGTTCGCCAGGTCACCGCGCTCGGAGACCTGGAAGGCGCCGAGCACGCAGACGTCGAGATGCCCGCCGCGCATCATGCCGAACGAGTCGGCATGGTGGAAGTACGCCGCCCCCGCCAGCGCGGTGACCGGCAGCTTGCCCGCATTGATCAGGTCCGGGTCGACGAGGTCCGGCTCGGGGGCCGGTCCCATGCCGAGCAGCCCGTTCTCGGTATGCAGGATGATCTCGAGCGTCTCCGGCAGGAAGTTCGCCACCAGGGTGGGCGCCCCGATGCCGAGGTTGACGTACGAGCCCTCCGGGATGTCCTGCGCGATGCGGGCCGCGAGCTGCTCGCGGCTGATGCGGGCGGCCTGCGCCTTCGGTTCGCTGACGCTCACTGGTCGACCTTCCTCTTCGTCCCGGTCGCTGAGCCTGTCGAAGCGCTCGCGAGCGGACGACCTTCGATGTCCACTCCGCCGACGAAATCGCCCTCGTTCAGCCACGCACGATCGCCGACGCCGACGATCCGATCGACGAAGATGCCGGGTGTCACGACGCTCTCGGGGTCGAGCGATCCGAGCGGCAGAAGCTCGTCGACCTGCACGATCGTGGTGGTCGCGGCGGCCGCCATGACAGGTCCGAAGTTGCGTGACGTCTTTCGGTAGACGACGTTCCCCCAGCGGTCAGCGCGCCATCCGCTGACAAGGGCATATTCGGCCTTGATCGGATGCTCCAGGACGTACGTGCGGCCGTCGATGACGCGTTCCTCCTTGCCCGCTGCGAGTTCCGTGCCCACACCGGTGGGCGTGAAGAAGGCGCCGATCCCCGCGCCGGCAGCGCGGATCCGCTCGGCGAGGTTGCCCTGCGGCACGAGCTCGAGCTCGAGCTCACCCGCGCGGTACAGGCCGTCGAAGACCCAGGAGTCATGCTGCCGCGGAAACGAACAGATCACCTTGCGTACGCGGCCTCGGGCTAGCAGCGCGGCCAGCCCGGAGTCGCCGCTTCCCGCGTTGTTGTTGACGATGGTCAGGTCCTGCGCGCCTTGTTCGATAAGCGCGTCGATCAACTCGACGGGTTCCCCAGCGCGCCCGAAGCCGCCGATCATGATGGTGGCTCCGTCGCGGATCCCGGCGACGGCGGCTGCGGCATCCGGAACAGACTTGTCGATCATCGACGCACCACGGTCTGATCCACCCGGCCGAACACGGTGTCTCCATTGATCTCGACTCGCATGCTCACACGGTCACCGTCGCGGAGGTAGGGAGTGGAGGCGGAGCCGGTCTGGATGATCTCGATGCCGCGCCGCTCCGCGATGCACGCCGAGCCCGTCTCCGCGTACTTGGTGCTCGACACCGTCCCGCTGCCGATCACCGTTCCCGCCGCCAGGTTGCGCGTCCGGGCGGCGTAGGCGATCAGCTCACCGAAGCTGTAGTCCATCTCCCCCGCCGGCACCTCGCCGAAACGCTCCCCGTTCAATGCGACGGTGAGGGTCGCGGTGATCCGGCCGTCCTGCCAGCACTCGCCCAGCTCGTCCGGGGTGGCCGCGACCGGGGCCATCGTGGTCGCGGGCTTTCCTTCGATGAAGCCGAACTTTCGGCCCATTTCCTCGACCACGATGGCGCGCTGCGACCAGTCGTTGACGAAGGTGACGAGTGCGATGTGCTCCAGGGCCGCGTCGGCGTCGATCCCTGCCGGAGTCTCGCGAAGGACCACCGCGAACTCACCTTCGAAATCCAGGTCGCCGCGCGGGTTCCACAACGTGACGGGCTCGTGCGGAGCGAGGAACTCGTGCGACATCCCCTGATACATCAGCGGCACCGGCGAAACGATCGGGTCCATTCCGAGTGAGCGCGAGAGCAGTGCGCCGTGGTTGAGGAAGGCGGACGCATCGAGCCACTGCCACGTGCGGGGCAACGGAGCGAGCGCGAGGGAGTCGTCGAACGGGATCGTCGAAGGTCCACCGGCCTCGAGCTCAGCGGCGAGCGCTTCGAGATCTGCTCGCACGCGTGGCCACTCCTCCAGCGCAGCGAGCAGAGTCGGGGCGACCGCCTGCGCGCTCGCGGCCCGAATGCCGTCGCGAGCGACCAGATGCAGTGCTCCGTCGCGTGTGCCATTCCGCATCGTTGCGAGTCGCACGGGTGTCCTCTCTTCCTTATCTACCTTACGGACGGTTGATAGCGTCCTCAGAGAACGATAACGTGGCGGCGAAGAGAAACCAAGGGAGGTCTCGGGCCGTGAGAACAATCGACGTGCACGCCCATCTGGGAACCCCCGACGCCGATCGGCTCCTCGCCGGAGAGCCTGGCTTCACCGCCCAGCTCGCCTCCGACGCACGAGCACTGGGCGCCGAATCGGCAGCGTACAACCGGGAGCAGTTCGCGGCACTCGCACGAAGGCTCACCTCGCTGCCCGAACGCCTGGCAGCGATGGATGCGGCGCGCGTCGATGTCCAAGCGGTGAGTGCGACTCCGATCGCGCGGCCGTGGATGCAGCGGTCCCTGGCCGACCGCTACGTCGGCGAGGTGAACACCGCGGTGGCCGACTTCTGCCGCGCGGCGCCCGATCGACTCGTGCCTGTGAGCACGGTCGCGCTCCACCTTCCGGATCTCGCGGCGCGTCAGCTGCGCCAGGCGGTCGAGCTGGGAGCGGTCGGCGTGCAGATCTCGACGACGGCCGCGCCGGGCGTGGAGCTGGACGATCCGTCGCTCTCCCAGTTCTGGGAGACGGCCGTCGAGCTGGACGTGCCCGTGCTCATTCATCCATGGGGGTGCAGCCTCGCCGAGCGCCTCGACGTGGGCTACATGTTCAATCACGTCGGCAACCCGACCGAGACGTCGCTCGCATTGTCGCGGCTCATCTTCGGCGGCGTGCTGGACCGGTTCCCGGATCTGCGGGTCTGGGCAGCGCATGCGGGGGGATGGCTGCCCAGCTACAGCGGCCGCGCCGACCACGCCTGGCATCAGCGGGAGGATGCGCGCACATGTGAGCATCCGCCCAGCTGGTATCTGCGACGGATGTGGTTCGACGCGCTCGTCTACACGGCACCTGCCCTGCGATTCCTCGTCGAAAGTGTCGGCGACGACCACGTCACGCTCGGAAGCGACTACCCGTTCGACATGGGCGTCGACGACCCGATCGACCGGATCGAAGCCGCGCTGAGCGACCGCGCGGCACGCGCCGCAGTCACGTCCGGGAGCGCTCAGGGGCTTTTCGGGCCGCGGCTCATGGAACGAATCACGATGAGGGAGACCCTATGACCGACGTCACCACACCCGCCGTCGCACGCTACGGCAACGACGCCGAGGCGGCGATCGCGTCGGTATCGGCGAGTGTCAGCAACTGGGATCGATGGGGCCCCGACGATGCGCGCGGCACCGTCAACTTCATCGACGCCGACAAGCGCGTCGCGGCGTCATCGCTCGTGATACGCGGCGAGACGTTCTCGCTGTCGCTCCCGTTCGACAACGACGGCCCGCAGAACGGCTGGAAGCGGCGCGTCAACCCCGTGCACACCATGACCAGCACCGGCATGGATACAGCCGAAATCATGGGACTTCCGCACGGGCTCTCGGTGGCCGACGACTGCGTCTTCATGCCGCTGCAATGCTCGACCCAGTGGGATGGGCTCGGCCACGTGTTCGACCACGGCATCGGGTGGAACAACCGCGTGGCTGCCCGCACGGTGACCAGCGAGGGCGACCTCGCGACGGGCATCGAGCATGTCTCGGAGCCGATGGTCAGCCGAGGCGTGCTCCTCGACGTCGGCCGTGTCCTCGCCGGTGGGGAACTGCCGGATGGATACGCCATCACGCCCGCCGATCTCGACGCCACAATCGAGGCCCAGGGCGCCTCATCGGCGGTCGGGCGCGGCGACATCCTGCTCGTGAGGACCGGTCAGCTCACGCGCGTACGCCGCGGCGTCGGTTGGGGGACGTACGCCGGCGGCCCCGCGCCGGGGCTGTCCTTCACGACGGCTGAATGGCTCCACGCGCGCGAGATCGCCGCCGTGGCGACAGACACGTGGGGCGTGGAGGTGCGACCGAACGAGTTCCCGAACTCGATGCAGCCACTGCACCAGGTGCTCCTGCCACATGTGGGACTGCTGCTCGGCGAGATGTGGGACCTCGACCGCCTTGCCGCGGATTGCGCTGCCGACGGCACCTACGAGTTCCTCCTTGCGGCGCAACCGCTGCCGTTCACCGGCGCTGTAGGGTCGCCGGTGAATCCGATCGCAGTCAAGTAGCAGCGATGCCTTCGCTGAGCATGCTCCAGAATGCCGCGGCGACCTGTTCGGCGGTGGCGGTGCCTCCCGGCCGGAACCATTGATACGACCAATTGGCCATTCCGAGGATCGCGAATGTTGCGAACCGGATGTCGAGCGGCTTGAACTCCCCGCCGTCCATTCCGCGCTGGAGCTGCTCGCGCAGGTACCCCTCATACACCGCTCGACGCTCCATGACCCGGGCGCGCTCGGGCTCGGGTATCTCCTTGAAGTGCTCGAAGAAGACCCGCAACGACCCGGGGTGCGTCTCCTGGAGCGAGATGATGTCGGTCATCATCCCGCGGAGCAGTTCGGATGCGGTGGCGGTGCCGGCATTCATCCTCGCCTCGTGCGACGCGATGATGAGCTCGATCATCTCGTCGTGCATCTCGATGAGCAGTCGGTCCTTGCTCGGAAAGTAGTAGTACAGCGACGCCTTCTTGATGCCGACTTCCTCGGCGATCCTGTCCATCGACGTATCGCGGTAGCCCGAGCGGTCGAAGAGATCGGCGGCGACCTCCCGGATCTGGGCACGGCGCGCATCACCCGACATCCGCGACGTGATCGGTCGTCGTTCGGCTGCGGTGCTCACGAATTCTCTCCCCTGATGTGCAGTCACGATATCGCAGGCCGTGCGACGCGCGCCGGAGGTCGTCCTCGACTCAACGGGCGAGGAACGCGGATCGCATGCGGAGATGCGCACCGTCACGTGCAGCGATTCCCTGGCTGACGGCCTCCCGCTCCATCGTCTCGCTCGGGGTGGCGATCTGAGCGAGCCGGAGCACCTCCTTGGTCAGCTGCTGCGCCAGGCGAGGACCGGACGCCAGCTCACCGGCGAGCTCCTGCGCCCGCGTCATCAGCGCCTCGGGGTCGACGATCTCCGCCGCTAGGCCCAGGGCGAGTGCTTCGTCCGCGCTGATGCGGCGTCCCGTGGTGGCCAGTTCGAACGCCCGGAGGTAGCCGACACTGCGCACGAGCTGCCACGACGTCCCCGTGTCGGGAACGAGGCCGACCTTGCCGAAGACGCAGGCGAGTGATGCCCTCTCCGACATCAGCACCACGTCACACGCCAGCGCGATGCCCATCCCCGCCCCGACGGCGGCGCCGTTGACGGCGGCGATGACCGGAACGGATGCGGAGCCGATCGCCTCGGCGATCGGGTTGTACGTGCGCGCGACGGTGTCGTACGCGTCGTCGAGTTCGTGGACCGCGGCCAGATCCTGGCCCGCGCAGAAGGCGCGTCCTGCGCCGGTGATGATGATCGCGCCGACTTCCGGCTCGCTTGCGGCTGATCTGATGGCCTCGGCGAGCGCCAGCCTCGTCGGCTCGTCGAGAGCGTTCATCCGCTCTGGCCGATTGATCGTGACTGTCGCGTGCCCGTCGCCGATGTGGAGGTCGATGCTCATCGCGCTTCCCTGTTCTGCACTGGCTGATGGATCGCGCTGTCGAGGTGGCCGACGGTGGAGTAGCCGCGTTCCGTGTACGGGAACCCGTCGAGTTCCGTCGTGTCGGGTCGCTGCTGGTAGTAGGAGCGGATCTCTGAGATGAGGCCCTCGCGGAACACGAACCACTCCGCCCCTCTCGTGGCCACTGACTGTTCCTTGCCGGAGGGCGTCCAAGACATCGTCCACTCGATCACCGCTTCGTCGACCCCGTCGAGGATGTGGTCGACGACCCAGGTCGCGTGGATCATGCCGGTGACCTTCCGCCAGTACCGCACGAGGTGCTCGGCTCCGGCGACCGGTGCGGAACCGACGTTCGGCGCAAGGAAATAGTGGACGACATCAGGATGCAGCGTCTCGAGCATGAGCGGGATGTCACCGCCGGAGCACCCGTCGTAGTAGCGGCTGATCGATTGGAGGTGGGTGCGGCTCATCGCTGGATCGCTTTCGTCACGGTGAACTCTTCAATGCCGTACTCGCCGAACTCACGTCCGTAACCCGACGACTTCACTCCGCCGAAAGGAGCGACCGGATTGAAGGCCGCGCCGTTGATGTCCACCTGTCCGGTGCGGATGCGCCGCGCGACGGCGAGCGCGCGCTCCGGGTCCCCACTCCACACGCCGCCTGCGAGCCCGTAGGGGCTGTCATTGGCGATGGCCACCGCCTGCTCCTCCGAGTCGAACGGGATGATGGACAGCACCGGGCCGAAGATCTCTTCTTGCCCCAGCGGTGAGGAGTTGTCGACATCGGCGAAGATCGTCGGCGCGACGTAGAACCCCGTCTCGAGGCCGGCAGGCTGCGCCGAGCCCCCGGCGATCAGCCGCGCGATCCCCGCGCCGCGATCGATGTGTGCCCGCACCGATCGCTGCTGCGCCGCCGACACCAACGGGCCCAGCCGCGTGCTCTCCTGGAGGGGATGGCCGAGTCGGAGCCGTTCGACCGACGCGGCGGCGATCTCGATCACACGGTCCTGGAGCGCCCGCGGCACGACGAGCCGTGTCCAGGCGGAGCATGTCTGACCAGAGTTCAGGAACGCGTTTCCGACGCTGGACCGGACGGCACGCTCGAGATCGGCGTCGTCGAGGACGATGCTGGCCGACTTGCCGCCGAGTTCGAGGCTCGTGCGGGTGACGTTCGCCGCCGCGAGGGCGGCGATGTGCGCGCCCACCGAGGTCGAGCCGGTGAAGGAGACGAGATCAACCCTCGGGTCGCTCGCGAGCGGCTCGCCCACCGCGGCGCCGCCGCCGCTCACGAGGTTGAACACGCCTGCCGGCAGACCCGCCGCCTCGATGGCATCGGCCAGGGCGAACGCCGCCAGCGGAGCATCGCTGGCGGGTTTGGCCACCACGGTGCTTCCCGCTGCGAGAGCGCCGCCGACCTTGCCGACGAGCTGATGCAGCGGGTAGTTCCACGGTGTGATCGCCGCGACCACACCGGCGCCCTCCCGTGTCACGACGGAGTTCCCGACGGGGCGATCCCATTCGAACGAGCGCGCAGAATCGGCGAAACCCTGCAAGGTCGCCAAGGGCAGACCGACCTGCACCTTCTTGGAGATGTTGGCGGGAGTCCCGACCTCGAGGCTGATGACCTGGGCGATCTCGTCGAGGCGTGCCGCGAGGCGTTCGCGGACGGCTTCCAGCGCGGACGCCCGCTCGCCGGGATCAGTACGCCGCCACTCGTCGGCGGCTCCCTGCGCCGCGGCCAGCGCACGGTCGACATCGCCCGCGCCGCCTGCCGGCACACTTCCCAGTCGACCGCCACTGGAGGAATCCGTCACCTCCACCGCCGGCGCCGAGACGAGGGGCGCGGTCCACCGGCCGTCGATGAAGAACCGGCCGCGTTCGCGCAGGTCATCGTGCATGAGTGCCTCCGTGGGAGTAGAAGCCCGCGCCGCTCTTGCGGCCGAGACGGCCTTCGGCGACGAGCTGGATGAGCGCCGCGGCGGGCACCAACCGTTCGTCGCCCGGCTCCGCCTCGGCCATCGAGTCGAGTGCCGCGACGGTGACGTCCAGTCCGATGAGATCGAGCAGGGCGAACGGCCCCATGGGAAGGCCGGGCGCGCCCTTCATGGCGGCGTCGATGTCGTCCACCGAACAGCCGTTGTCATGAAGCCGCGCGGCATCGTTCAAGTACGGGATCAGCAGCCGGTTGACGATGAACCCTCGCGCATCAGCACTGAAGACCGGCGACTTGCCGAGCGATCGGACCCAGTCCGCCGCCGTCGCTGCGACGGAATCACTCGCCGGCCCGGGTACCACCTCGACGAGCTTCATCACGGCGGCCGGATTGAAGAAATGGAGCGCCAGCGTGCGTCGCTGCATCGACACGTCCTGCATGACATCGGCCACCCGATACGAGCTCGTGTTCGTCGCGAGGACGGCTGCCGATCCGACCCGCTGGTCGATCTGGGTCAGCACGGAGCGCTTGACGGCGAGGTCTTCGGTGACCGCTTCGATGACGACCTCCGTGTCGTCAGGCAGGGCATCGAGGCCCGTCACGAATCGGATCCGGTCCACGACGAGTGCGGCATCCTGAATCGAAAGGCGTCCACGTCCGACCGAACGGTCGAGGTTGGCGCCGATCGCGGCTCGCGAGCGGTCGAGGGATGCCGCGCCCCGGCCGATCACCGTGACCACCTCACCCGCGCGGGCCACCGCCTCCGCGATACCCGAGGCCATGTGCCCGGTACCCACGACGGCCACGGCCGACCAGGGCGAGTCCGGTCGAGGGGGCGCGTCCGGAACGGCAGAGTGCCGCCCACCGCGCGTCTCGAAGGGGCCCGCCGGGTACCCGGCCCCCAATCGCATCGCCACATCCACGTCGTCCGAGGAGGCTACCCCCTGGTCGACGAGCAGATCTGCGTCGGCGTAGTAGCGCTCGAGCAGTGCGTGTGCGATGTCGGTGCGATTCATTACCCGGCCTCTCTGACGATCAAGATTATCTACCGTCTGGGTGGTAGATTACATCATTCGCACACGAGGGAGCCAGCATGTTCGTGGAACGGCGCAGAAGGATCGAGCCGATCGTCGATCCGTCGCTCGACTCGTACCGGCTCCCGGATGGTCGCCCGCTCGACCTGTTCGGGGTCGTCGCCCACTCTCCGGCGGCGTTTGCTGACCTCAAAGGCGCGACGGCGCGCGTGCTGCACGCGACAGAACTGCCTCCGCGTTTACGGGAACTGCTGATTCTGCGCATCCTGCACAACTACGACGCGGTCGCGGAATGGCAGGTGCATCTGCAGCTCTTTGCCGCTGCCGCGGACATCTCGGCGTCCGACCTCACCGCCGTGCGGTCGAGCCAGAAGATGCTGCCGGGCGTGGAGGGTGCGATGCTCGAGTTGGCAGACGCTGTGAGCGGGCGCGGTGCCGTCGACGACGATCTCTGGCGCCGGATCCATGATGCGGTGGGCACCCGGGGCGCCGTGGAAGCCGTATTCGTGGGCGCGCAGTATGTCAAAGTCGCGCTGATGAACAACGTGCTCCACGTGGAACCGCCGCTCCCGCCCGGCTGAGCGGGGCGGGAGCGGCGGGTTCGGTCGGATCGGCGATGTCAGCCCGCCATGGGGAGCAGAGTCGCCTCCGTGTCAGTGCGCCAGCTGTACGGCCGGGGCAGGCGTGTGGATGTCCGGCCCCATGATGTCGAGCTGCGCCACCTGCTCGCTTCGTCGAGTGCGTTCTGATCGGGTTTACTGCGGGGTGATGCGGAGGAGGTCAGAGGTGAGCACCTCGGGATTGATGATGGATGCCGGGCGCCGGCCGGCAAGCACGGCGAGCGCGTTCGACGTCGCCTTCGTGGCCAGCTCGATGAGGGAACCGTCCGAGGCGAAGGCGACGTGGGGCGTGATGATTGCGGCCGGGCTCGAGCGGAGCCAGTGGTCTGCAGGAAGGGGCTCCGGGTCGGTGACGTCGAGCGCCACCCGCAGCCGGCCACGCTCGAGTTCTGCCCGGAGCGCTTCGGTTTCGACGAGACCACCCCGCCCGACGTTGATCAGCAGTGCGCCGTCCTTCATCATCGCGAGCTCATCCGCGCCGACCAGGTGACGGGTCTCGGCGTTGAGGGGGACGTGGAGGGACACGACATCCGCGAGGCGCAGCAGCTCGTCGCGACCGACCACGCGGGTCACCGACGGAGGCGCCGAACCGGGGTCGGCCGCGAGCGCGCGCGACGAGACGACGACCTCGAGCCCGAAGGCCGCGGCGCGCTCTGCCACCGCGCGGCCGGTGGCGCCGAACCCGACGACCCCGAACACGAGGCCGCGGAGCCGCCGCGATGGGTACGCGGCCGCGGGCGTCCAGCCACCGCTGCGGGTCGCATCGGAGGCTGGAACCAGGTTGCGGAGCGTCGCGAGCGTGAGCGCGAGGGTATGGTCGGCGACCTCCTCGGTGCAGAACTCGGGGACGTTGCTGACCAGGATGCCGAGTTCGGTCGCGTGGTCGACATCGATGTTGTCGACGCCGACCCCGTAACGGGCGACAGTCACACACCGAGGCGCGGCATCGAGAACCTCCGCGGGCACCCGACGAAAGCACGTGAGGATGGCGTCCGCCTGCGGAGCGAGGGTCAGCAGGTGTTCGTCGGAGTCCGCGAGCAGAATCTCATGGCCTGAGGCGTGCGCCAGGTCGGATTCGATCGCCGGACTCGGCCAGGCGATGTCCGTGATCACGATCGTCGCCACGTCAGGAACCCGTCCCGAATGTGGGCCGGGCAAGTTCGATGTCCTCGCCGAGTTCGCGCTCGATCTCGAGCACCCGGTTCCACTTCGCCGTGCGCTCCGAGCGCATCGTGGAGCCGATCTTGAGCTGACCGGTGTTCCATCCGACGGCCAGGTCGGCCAGCCAGTGGTCCTCGGTCTCGCCCGAACGCGCCGAGAGCACTGTGGCGTAGCCGGCGGCATGGGCGATCTCGACGACCTCGCGCGCCTCGCTGAGTGTGCCGATCTGGTTCGGCTTGACGAGCACCGCGTTGGCAACCCCCTCCTCGATGCCTCGGCGAAGCCGGTCGGGTGACGTCACGAAGAGATCGTCGCCGAGCAGCTGGATGGCGTCGAGGCGCTGCGTCGCTGTACGCCAGCCCACCCAGTCGTCTTCGGCGAGCGCGTCCTCGATCGAGACGATGGGGAAGTCGGTCGACCAGGCAACGAGTTCCTCGACGAGCTCGTCGGCGCGCATCCGGCGATTCTCCGTCTCCCAGATGTAGGTGCCTTCGGTCGGAAAGTGGAACTGCGTCGCGGCCACGTCGATGGCGACGGCGATGTCGTCGCCTGGCGCGAGACCGGCGCGTTCGAAGGCGTCCGAGAGCACCTCCAGTGCCTCGCGGTTCGATGACAATTGGGGTCCATAGCCACCCTCGTCTGCCACGAGCGCCCATGTCGCACCTCGGTCGCGCAGCACCTCCCCCGTCGCGGCGCGGACGCGGGCGACGGTCTCGATCGCTTCGGCGAACGTCGCGGCACCCACGGGGACGACCAGGAAGTCTTGGATGTCGAGCGCACGGGCCGCGTGCGCGCCGCCGGAGATGATGTTGATCATCGGCATCGGGAGCGTGCGAAGCCCCTCGCTGACTGCGGCGTAGAGCGGGAGGCCGCGGGAGGCCGCGGCTGCCTGCGCAGCGGCGACCGAGACCGCGAGGATCGCGTTGGCGCCGAGCCGTCCGCCGTCAACCGTGCCGTCGGCCTCCCGGAGCGCGCGGTCGACCGCACCCTGGTCCGTGACGTCGATCCCCCGCACCGCCTCGAACAGCTCACCTTCGGCGTTGGCGACGGCTCGCCGCACGCCGTACCCGCCGTAGCGCGCGCCGCCGTCGCGCAGTTCCCGCGCCTCATGGGAGCCGGTCGAGGCGCCCGAGGGCACGATCGCACGGCCGCGGGCACCTCCCCGCGTTACGACGGTGCAGCCCACGGTGGGGCGGCCTCGCGAGTCCAGAGCCTCGAAGGCGGTGATCATCTCGATCGGGTCAGACACTCGTCATCCTCCAGAGTTCAGCGAGTCCGTCGGGGGCCTCGCGCAGCACATCGAGGGCCAGCGCGCGAGCTTCG
This sequence comes from Microbacterium yannicii, assembly GCF_024055635.1. GTDB lineage: Bacteria > Actinomycetota > Actinomycetes > Actinomycetales > Microbacteriaceae > Microbacterium > Microbacterium yannicii. Next base: position 146,518 of record NZ_JAMXMB010000011.1, on the reverse strand, counting down.
TCGCGTTGTGCCGTCGAGAAGTAGTCCACCGGCGACTTGCCGTCGACCCGCGCGAGCACGAGCGCTCCCGCGTGGGCGAGCAGGTAGCGATGGTCGAGGTCGCGGAAGGCGGTCCTCGTTCGGTCGGAGTAGCTCTGTACGAAGTTCTCCGCCGTGGTCATCAGTTCGTGCCGACGATCGGGTCGGACGATGATCTTGCAGATCAGGTGATGCAACAGGAACGCCACGTCGAACACCGGGTCCCCGGTGTGGGCGACCTCCCAGTCGATCACCCAGAGGCCGCCGCCGTCGGCCGGCTGAGCAAGAACGTTCTTGGGAGAGAAATCGCCGTGCACGAGAGCCACACGAGTGCCCGCCATCCGTTCGACGAGCGTCGCGATGACGGGCGCGGCCTCGGGGTTGCGCTCTGCGGCGACGGTGTAGAACGGCTTCACGCGCAGTTGCCCGAAAGCCTCCTGATCGTTGAACTCCGCGAGCACGTCGGCATCCGATGCCGAGGCCACGTGCCACCCGGCGAGGAGGGCGCCCAGCCGGGTGCCGACATCCGGCCGCACGTCACCGGCCAGCAGCTGCTGCTTCCAGTCCCCATAGCCGTCGGGTGCGAGCTCGATGACGAGCACATTGTTCTCGCGGTCCACCGTGACCACGCCGGGTACGGCATCCGGCGCCACACCGTGGGCCCACCGCAGCGCCGCGGCCTCGGTGTAGGAACGCTCCGCCGACGCTTCCCACACCTCCGCGACGCGCAAGCGCGGCAGCGCCCGCTTCACCACGAATGCGCTCTGTGCCGTCCGCACCATGAGAACGTCGTTCGACACCCCGCCCGCCAGCGGTTCGACCGTGGGCGGCTCGGCCCCCAGCAGTCCGGCCCGCCGCAGAGCGGACAGCGCGAGGTCGCGGAGCTCGTCTCCCGCTCGTGCCTCTGCCGTCATCATCTTCGTCTCCTCGCCGTCGTCAAAGGATGGGTGCGCGGGGCCGCCGGTCGCCGCGGCGCGTCCCCGCGAATCGTCGAGATCGCCGCACTCATGAGGCCGCCTGCAGCGTGCGACCCATGGCTAGGCCGGTACCGCCATCTTCTGCGCCACCGCGAACATGAGGCCACCGACGTCGGCGTGCTGGTCGCCGTCGATCTGCCACTGCCCGACCTGCACCGAGGCCTCGACCACTGCGGCCGCACGCGGCAGACGACGGGCGTGGAACTCATCCCACAACGCCTGGCCCAGCTCGTCGTGGGACTCGAGGAGTTCGGTGAGGACGAGTGCGTCCTCGAGGGCTTGTGCCGCACCCTGCGCGATCGTCGGGGGGCAGCTGTGTGCTGCATCCCCGATGATCACGACACGGCCTCGGTTCCAGGCATCCGGGACGAGGTGCGACGTGAACCACGTGTAATTCACCTGCGGCGACGTGAGCAGATCCGCCCGGATCGAATTCCACGGCCCGTCGTACGCGAGGGATGTCTCATACATGAGACGTGCGTGCTCCTCGTCTGAGAGGGCCGAGCGATCGTGGGCCGGCTCGACGAGGAACGCGTACATCGCGTCCTCGCTTGTCGGCGTGTAGCCGGCGATGTAGACCGGGCCGCCGTAGAACGCCTCCGAAGACACGACCTCGGAAGGACGCGATACGAATGCCCGCCACGCACCCATCCCTGTCCGCTGGGGTCCGACATCGATGCCGATCAGTTCGCGCACCGTCGAGTGGAGCCCGTCGGCACCGATGAGCAGATCGAAGTCTCCCACCGGCTCGCCGTTCACGACGAGCTCGACGCGCTCTCCCTCTTGCGCGAGACCGGTGATCTCCGCGTCGAAGCGAAAGGTCACACCCTGCGCCATGGCGGCCGCGTGCAGGATGCCGGTCAGATCCGGCCGATACATCCCCAACGAAGCCGGATAGTCCGGGCCTCCGGTCTTCGCTTCGGGAAGGGACATGACGACCGGTGCGCCGGGCCCCGGCGCCCTGATGACAAGACCCTCGGCCGGATATCCCTTCTCGAGCACCTGGGTCCACACTCCGACCTCGTCCAGGGCTCGCAGGGCGTTGCCTTGCAACGTGATACCGGAGCCCAGTGCAGTCAGTTCGGGCTTCTTCTCGAAAACATGCACATCGACGCCGAGCTTGGCGAGCTGTATCGCTGCCGCCATTGCGGCGACGCCACAGCCGGCGATCGCCACCTTCTTCACCGCAGCCATTGCGGTCTCCCTTCTCTGAGATCCTCATCGATCTCACGTTGAACTTTGCGGCAGGATCAGACGCCTTGAGGCGTCTGGTGGAAGAAGTCCCCGAGAGCTTCGTCGTTGACTGCTGCCTGTTCCTTCTCGGCGGCTTCCTTGGGCGGCAGCGGCCAGGCCTCGTAGAACGACTCGGGCATGGTTACGTTGCGATAGATCGACTGACCGGGGTTGCCGCCGGCTGCCTGGTAGGTCTTGGGCTCCCAGTCGGGCATGCTGTTGACCCAGCCGCCCGAGTTGACCTCCATACGGAAGCCGCCCGGCTCGCGGAGGTAGAGGTAGGTGATCTCATCGATGCCGTGCACGCCGGGGCCGAGCTCGATCGGGGTGCCGTGTGAGACGGCGATCTCGGCCATGCGCTCGACGTCGACGCGCTGGTCGACGCGGAACGCGATGTGGTGGCCGCGACCGGTCATGCCGCTGAAGTCGGGGACGAGCGCGATGTCATGGGTTGAGCGGATGCCGTTGCAGGTGAGGGTCGAGAACACCGAGAACCCCGGCTCGACCTCGGTCGCGGCGGTGTGGCGCGCGCCGAGCTTCTTGTAGAACTCGATGTCACCCCCCATGTTCGCGCTGGGCATCGTGACGTGGTCGAGGTAGCGGACGGCGGATCCGCCGTTGGTCGGGATCTTCTGCGGACGGTTGGGGACCGCGTGGTCCTTCTTGTCTTCGGGCGCCTCATACAGATCGACATCCCAGAACACCTCGTGCAGGTGGCGACCGAACGCCGATCGGTACTGGTAGGTGCGGCCGTGGCCGGTCCAGTCGTCGACCCAGCCGACGTGCTCTTCGCTATCCTGCAGGCGCTTGGCGATCGTCTCGGGGTCTTCTGCCCCATAGGTGCGCCAGCCGATGCGGCCGATACCGGACTCTTTGGCCTCGGTGACGATCAGGCTGGAATGCAGCCACTCCGCCCAGCCGCGCAGGTAGACGGACTGACCCTCGCGCGTGGTCTCTTCGAGACCGAAGATCTCCTTCATCCACGCGACGGTCTCCTCGGGCTTCGGGCTGAACAGCTCGACGTGCGCGAGCTGCGAGAGCAGGATCTCTGACATTTTCTGGTGACTCCTTCGTCGATGATGGGGGGTCTTACTGGGGCGGTGCGACGCATCGCGTGACTTGAGTGCCGAGGCCCGTGATGCTCGCTTCCATGACGTCACCGGGCCGGAGCCAGCGGTTGCCGTGCTTGCCGGCGTTGCCGGCCGGTGACCCGGTCAGGATCATGTCGCCGGCCGACAGGCGCGCCGAGTGCGAGGCGTAGCTGACGCACTTCTCGACGCCGTGGATGATGTCGGCGACCAGTTCGTCCTGCATCGTCTCGCCATTGACCTTCAGCGTGATCCTCAGTCGGCGATAGTCCGAGACGAACCGAGACGGCAGGATGACCGGACCTGTCGGGAAGTAGGTCGGACGGTTCTTCGACGTGACGAAGTCGGTCAACGGCACGTTCGAACGCGACATCACGTCTCGCACCGTGATGTCGTTGCTCATCACGTAGCCCGCGATGTTGTCGAACGACTCTTCGGGCGAGATCCGATGCGCCGCCGTCTTGAGGATGACGCCGAGTTCCAGCTCCCAGTCGTGCTGTTCGCCGGGCGTCCAGAGGATGACGTCGTCGTGGGCGCCGGAGACGGCGGAGGGCAGCCCGACGAACATGAACGGGTCAGTCTGCGCCTGTCGCTCAACAGTCTCCAGCGCAAAGGCGTGCAGCTCCTCGTCACTGCGCGGGTCACCCGCATTGCGGAGCGTGCTCTGCACGATCTGCTCCACGTGTACGCGGTAGTTCGCGCCCGCGCACAGGATCTGACCCGCCGGCTGCACCGGGGGGAGCACTTCCAGCGCTTCGAGCGAAATCCCGCTTGTGAGCGACGGGGCAACCTCGATGAGCGTGTCGATCGCGGCGTCCCAGTCCTGCAGGAGGCTGCGGATCGTGGCGTCGCGCCCAAGGACCGGGCGGGTGTCGTGGACGACACCGTCGCGCAGCATCCCGACGAACGTCTGGCCGGAAGCGGCGAAGGTCCCGAGACCGAACGCTTCGGGGGCGACCGCGGTGGTCACGTTGGGGGTCACTGCTTCCTCGTTCCTCTTTGAACTAGAACACGAACCTGCGTTCTAGTTAGATTGTTCGCATCTATCCCACCGCTGTCAAGCACGAATCTGACAGGCACCTCGAGGGCACCCTTACGATGAAACCGATGTCTGATACCGACTCGCAGATCCGCCAACCGCTGCAAAGGCGCAGCCAGGAGGCGTTCGCGCGCGTGCTCCAGGCAGGTCGGGAGATCCTCGAAGAGGAGGGCCTCTCCGGCTTCACCGTCCAGGCGGTGAGCAAGCGTGCCGGCGTCTCCGTCGGATCGATCTACCTGCGCGCCCCGAGCCGCGAAGCGCTGCTCCTCGCGATCCACGCTCAGGAGATGGATCGGATGGACCGCGAGGAAGTGTGGCTCGCTCCGACGTCCGTGCCTCCCGGCGGAGCCCGCGAACATATCGAGCGGGTCGTCACGAAGACCTCCGCGCAGATGCTCGCCAACGCCGGCATCCTCCGGGCTTTCATGCGCCGCGGCCCGGAAGACCCGGAGATCTTCGTTCGCGGTCGCGCCGGCTCGCAGCGTGTGGCCGAGCAGTTCGAGGCCGCGCTGCTCGTGTGCCGAGACGACTTCCGGCATCCCGATCCTGAGACGGCCGCCGACTTCGCGTTCCGGATGCTCTACTCGATGACGGCTCGCCGCATCACTCACGGGTCCGACTTCGAATCGACCCGCCCGCTCAGCGATGAGGTCTTCCTCGCAGAACTCGCCCGTGCCATTGCGGATTACCTCCTGGGCCCCCTGAACGCGGCCTCTACTGCTCAGCGATAGGAGCACTCGCTCGACGGCAGGTGCGCTGATCGCACGAGGTGGTCAGACGCCGTGTTCGACAGCGCGGAATTCACGAGAGCCGCGGACCTTGGCCGCAACGCGTGACCATGTCGCGCGCAAGGGGGAATGCTTGCTGCTCTACCGTCTGGATGGTAGATTGCCGCCACATCGCACCGCTGCATGTTCAAGGAGAGTTATGTCCGTCACCGCCGCCGGGCCTCTTGCCAAGCAGGAGTTCCGCACCTGGCTTCCCGCCCTCATCTTCTCGACCGTGGGCGTCGCCTTCGGCTACACCGCGCTCGCATACTTCGTCGGCCCTCTTGTGATCCCGCTCGGCGAAGAGTTCGGATGGAACCGAGGCGATGTCACGCAGACGACGCTGTGGAGTGCCGTGGCGCTCGCAGTGATGCTGCCGTTCACGGGCTCCTTCGCCGACCGGCGCGGCACGCGGCTCGTGTTCATCATCGCGATCCCGATCTTCGCGGCGGTGACCTTTTCGCTCGCGTTCTTCGACGGCCCCCTGTGGCTGTTCCTGTCGACTTATGCGGTCCTCGGCGTCGTGGGCACGGGAACATCCGCCGTCATGTACGCGAAGGTGGTCGCCACCGCGTTCGACAAGGCCCGCGGCTTGGCACTCGGGATCGTGTCGGCAGGCCTCGGTTCGGTCGCGATCTTCTTCCCCGTGCTCATGGGATGGGCCATCCAGACGTGGGGCTGGCGATCGACCTACGTCATCATGACCATCTGTGCGCTGATCCCGCTCGTCCTGGTCTTCTTCGTGAAGCTTCCCGACGACCGGAAGGTGCGCGCCGCGTCCGCTGCACCTCTGCCTGGAATCAGCCCCCGCGAGGCTCTCCGCGGTCGCGCCTTCTGGACACTGCTCGTCATCTTCCTTCTCGTCGGTTTCGCCCTGGTGAGCATGGTGCCTCACTTCGTCCCTCTGCTCATCGATACAGGGGTGGACCCGCTCCAGGCGGCAGCGCTGTCGTCGCTCGTCGGCATCGGCACGGTCATCGCCAGGCCGGTCATCGGCTGGTTCCTCGATCGCTATGACGCAATCAAGGTCGGCGCGCCGCTGTTCCTTCTCGCTGCGGTGGGACTACTCCTGCTCCAATTCGGCGGCGCTGGCTTCGCTCCCGTGACAGCGCTCCTTGTCGGCATCGGGTTCGGTGCCGAGGTCGACCTGGCGTCATACCTCAGTTCGCGCTACCTCGGCCCACGCGCCTACGGTCGCCTCTACGGCATCATCTACGGCGCTTTCTCGATCGGTGCCGGCCTCGGGCCTGTTGTCGCGGGATACATCTTCGCCGCTCAGGGCAGCTACGCCACGGCCCTCATCCTCTCCGCGTCCCTCATCGTCGTCGGCGTGATTCTGCTTCTTACACTTCCCCGAACGCCCCGCGTCGATCCGGGTGTAGAGGCTCCCCTGGTCGAGGCCGACGATCCGATTGCGGCGAAATGATCATCGAGCGCGACGTGGCGCTGCGCGGCACGCAGGGCGAGTTGATCCTCGTCGACGTGTTCCGACCGGACGCCGGTGGCGAGGTCCCTGTCATCGTCACGATGAGTCCGTACGGCAAGGATGTCCCCTGGCAGGACCGGTTCCCGCTCTACGAGCAGACTGATCCCGGCGATGAAGCGGTGTGGGAGACGCCTTTCCCAGCCTGGTGGGTGGAGCGCGGGTACGCCGTGGTCCGCGCTGACTCCCCCGGCACGGGCAAATCGCCGGGTACCGCCGATCTTCTCGGCCCGAGCGAAGTGCAGGCGTACGTCGACGTCATCGAGTGGGCCGGCACTCGTCCGTGGTCCAACGGCAAGGTCGGTGCTCTTGGCATCTCATGGCTCGCGATGCTGCAGTGGCACGCGGCCGCGCGGCGACCCCCGCACCTGGCTGCGATCATTCCGTGGGAGGGCTCGTCCGACGTATACCGAGAGTTCCTCCGCCATGGCGGCATCCTCTCCAATGCGTTCGTCGACTTCTGGTGGCGCAAGCAGATCGAGCCGCAGCTACCCTCCCCGGGCGGGCCGATCGCACTGTTGGAGGAGGCGCGTGCGAGAGAGAATCTCGACGACTGGTACGAGGAACGGTCCCCTGACCTGGAACGGATCGAGCTGCCCATCCTTGCATCCGGCAACTGGGGCTCGCTCGTCCTGCACCAGCGCGGCATTCTCGAGGGCATCGGACGTGCAGCGTCAGTGGTCAAGCAGCTGGTCATAACGTCCGGCACTCACATCGGGCCCTTCTACGAGGATTGGGCCAAAGAGCGTCAGGAGAGGTTTCTCGACCGCTGGCTCAAGGGCATCGACAACGGTGCCGAACACGACCCGCCCGTACGCCTGGCGATCCGCGACCGGGACGCGTTCTTCTGGCGCGACGAGGACGAATGGCCGCTCGCTCGTACACGATGGACTCCACTCCACCTCGACGTGGCCGCCCGCGGCCTTGTCGAGGACGCGCCGCAAACTGCCGACTCACTCGACTTCCCGAGCGATGGACGCGTCGCCTTCCGCTACACCCCTGCGTCCGAGACCGAGCTGACCGGCCCCGCCAGCCTGCGCCTGTGGGTGTCGTCGACCGCTCACGACGTCGATGTGTTCGTACACGTGCACCTCGAGGCACCCGACGGGCACCGCTACTCAGGGATCGGGCCGCAGGGTTCCCCGATCCCGTTGGCGATGGGCTGGCTGCGCGCCTCCCACCGCGAGCGTGACGAGCAGCGCTCCGAGCCTTTTCGACCGGTGCACCGTCATCGCCGCCTGCTGCCGCTCGTTCCGGGTGAGCCGGTGTGCCTCGATATCGAGATCTGGCCGACGAGCATCGTGATCCCGGAGGGCCATGCACTCGTGGTGGAGATCCGCGGCAGCGACGACGATCTCGGCGTCTTCGCGCACAACGATCCGCACGATCGCGATCCGCGACGTTTCTCGGGGATCACGACCATCCACACGGGCGGTTCGTTCGACTCGCACCTGCTCGCGCCGGTAGTGCCTCCGCGCGACGGGGAAACCTGACGAGGGCGCGCATCTGGCCCACCCGACGATCCTCGTACGGGCAGCTGTCGGCCACCTCGAACTGATGGGACCGCTCGGGTTTGAGCGCAACGCATCCTGTCTCCGGTGGGGCTCAACCCCACCGGCAGTCCGTTCCTACGCGCCAGCGCGCGTACCGGAGTCCGGAACCTCCCGAGTCGGGAGTTATTGCCAGACTGTTGCCACGGAACCGCGGAATCACGTGGATCCAGACAAAGTGCACAGTCGATCGCGAAGCGCCTGCGGATGATGCTCAACGGCGGGTCGAGGCTCACGCCGAACGAATCGCTGGTCAGCGGCAACATCCTGGCAACAACTGAACCGCGCTCAGACAGAACGAAACCCACTCAACTCGATCAGTCTGATGAGTTTGAGTGGGTTTCGATTGGCGGTGACGGTGGGATTTGAACCCAAAGAGGTTCGATCCATTTCAATCTCTCTCGACCGAGAACCGCGGATTTCCGCGGCTTGCGACCGCCGAGAATCTGCTGCCGTTCCCTCTGGACCCGTACCAATCGTGATCGTCCGTGGGCACCATGTGGGCACGAACTGCCGAACCGCGGGAACGCGTGTTGACGGATCGGACGACGTATTGTCTTGTCCGCTTAGCGTCTCACCGCACCTCGTCTCAAGCAACAACACCCGAGCCGTGAGTCTCGCCTCGGTCATCCAGAACGCCGGGATCTGAACCCCGTTGCACGGTTGCATCCCGCGGTCCTGAGGCGCGTCCGCGTTGATTCGACGCGGTTCCCGTTCACGGTGGCCAACGTTGAGGGAGGCTCGGCGCTGTTCGGGTGTTCGCAGATTCTTCGCAGAGTCGCTGCCACCACGACCGAGTACGCGCTCGTCGGCGGGCGAAAGTGTGTGATCTTCCAGCTCATCGACGACCACTCCGCTACGCCGACGTAGAAACGACCTAATCTGACGGGCGGCCAGAGCCGAGCTGCTCGATCAGGAGCCTCGCGGCGGCGAGGACGCCTTCCGCGTTCGGGTGGTAGGGCCCTGCGTTGCCAGTGACCGTGCCGCTGACGTCCCAGCCCTTGACCCATGGGTCGTCCGAGCAGGCATCGTGCGAGCGGCTCGCCTTAGACAACTCGATCAGCTCGGTACCCGTGCGCTGGGCCGAATGCTTGGTGGCCAACTGCAATTGCCTCGCGATGTCAAGGATGTGCTTCTGATCGTCCTTGGCGAGCGGTACGCCCACGCACGGCTTGCCCGACTGGGGAAGCACGGTGAGGTAGTCGACGAAGACGATTCGGGCATGCGGTGCCCGCACCCTTATGGCGTCGACCATGTTCGTCAGCTCGTCTGTCAGCCCGTCGAGCGCTGTCTGGATGGCCGCGCTATCGACTGTCCCCGAACACAACGCTCCTTCGATAGCCGCCCGGAGAGCGGGCGGCGCAGCCAGGGCGTCGAATGGACTGCGGTCTGCCGCGCAGGAGCGGCGGAAGATTGTTGAGATGTAGCTGACGTCATTGCCGCCGATGGTGACAGTCACGAGGTCGGTGCCAGGTTGGACGGCGTCGATCTGCGGCGGGATTCGCGCGCCGGTGTAGTGGACCTGAGGCGTGTCAACGATGTTGTCGATCGTGGCGCCGCTGCAGGTGGCGTCCGTCAAGATGAGCCCGAAATGGGCCGCGACCAGGTGAGCGTAGTTGTCCGGGGATCGTCCGCACAGGAAGTCGCCGGCGGTGGCACCGTTTGCCGCGTAGGAACTGCCGAGCGCAACGTATGAGTCTCCCGGGGCGACCCCTCCTGCTGGGGTGTCCGCCGAGGCTACGGCGGCTCCCGACATCGCGAGAGATAGCGCGAGGGTCGCAGCGGTGACGACGTGGTGAGCTTTCATGGTTTCTCCTTTGAAAGATGAAGCTGGGGTAAATCGAGCATCGGCTGTCCGATTGCTCGTTTGGTCGGATTCTTCAGGCGAGTGTCAGGACGAAGCGGGCGTATCCGGTTAGTGCTGGTGAGCCGTTGTCGACCGCTTGGACGATGACATGGATGTCTGTGTGTGCTGGCGCATCGGTGGGAATGCTGATGACAGCTTCGGTAGGCGAGACCTCGACGGTGCAGGCGGGCCCGCGAAGTTGCGAAGCGGTCACGGTGACGGTGTCGCCGTCGGGGTCGATGATCAAGAACGGGAGCACGACGCGTTGCCCCGGGGAGACCGCGAGATCCAGCTGCGGAGCGACGATCCGGGGCGCGTGGTTGGCCTCCGTGAACTCGGATGTCACACTCCACTGCAGTCGTGCGGCGAAGTCGCGCTGGTATGCCCCGAACCACTGGCCGACCTCGCCGGCATCGACGATCTCGGCACCAGGCGCCCAGGGGCGCTGCCCCGCACTGGTCCACCGGTGCGGGTCATTCTTATCCGGTTCCTGCCGGCCGCCCCAGCCTCCGAACATCGCGTGCTCGGCGTTGCGCAGCCCGTTGTCGATGTGCATGGCGAAGTTGGACGTGTCGCCTTCGGAGATCCACGCGCCTTTCGGTCGCAGAGGAGCCCAGAGCTGGTATCCCTCGGCCACAAGGCTCTCAACACTGGCATCTGGGACGCCGAAGTAGTCCTCGCGGTCGATGCCCTCTGCCATCTGCTTGCCGTCGCCCCAGACCCGATAGCCGCGGCCGATCGGGCCGACCGTCGAGACGTTGTCGCGGGTCCATTCGGCGGAGAGGTACTGCAGCGCCTCATCGGGGACCACGTCCCACGCGAAGTAGCCCCACGCCGCCGTTGCGACGTCCCGGAACTCGAGTTCCGGCCATGCGGGCCGGATGTAGTGGGCGAACGTGTCGTCTTGCTCACCGAAGCTGGTGATGACGGTGCGGCCGACGATGAGGTCGTAGATCTCATCCCACTGGTCGGTGCCTCGGTATTCGGCTTCGATCGACATGAGAGCCCGGGCGATCGTGTTCGTCCCGCCCCAGGCTTGAGCGAACACCTTCCCGGGTGCCTCAGCCAGCAAAACTTCCTTCACCAGGTCCGATCCTGGGGTGGGATGCCGGGTGTCGCCGGCCTCGTCGATATTGCCCGTCGCGATGATGGCCCTCAGTGCGTCCGGTGACGGATATCGCGGGTCGTGCCGGACAAGGTTGTCGTAGGCCGCCGCGTACGCGTCGACAGCCTCGTCGATGTGGAGACGCTCCCCCGCTGCCGGCCAACGGTGCGCGGACACGCCGCGAGCCGGGTCACCTCTGTGGTGGAAGATACTCGCGGTGTAGACCAGAGCTGCAATGTCGATCTCGTTGCTGTAGAGCAGCAGGCGGAGCATGGAGTTCAGGTCGTCCAACTCGGGGTCGGTCGTGACGATGATGCGGGCGGTCGGATTGGTCAAGAGTCTCTCCTGCAAAAGATGATGGTCTTCACTCCGATGTGGACGGGATCTCCAGAGTGACCCGCCACCCCGCCGGGTACAGCGGGTCGTGGGTGTCGCCGGCGACGTCGGGCCGGCTGGCCGCTACTGCCGCCATGCTGCGGGGGAGTTCGAATGGAAGGCGTCCCTCCGGGGTCACCACACCGGTGAGGGCGTCGAGGAGCGCTTCATCGGATGCGCCGTAGTCGGCGATGATGGCGGTGGCGAACTCGGCGATCTGTGTGAGGATCGCGGGGCGGCTGAGCGTGACGGCGATGATCAGCGCGGTCTGCGCTGCCAGTGTGCGCAGTTCGTCGACCACCGCTGGTGCGAACTCCAGCGAGCCCTGCTCCATGCCGCTCTCCAGGAAGAAGTGGTCGCGCGGCTCGAACGGAGCTGCGAGGCGGACGATCGCAACGTCCGCCTGCGCGGGTTCGGCGACACTCCAGCCATCGGGCAGCGCAGAGGGGTCGATGCCACGCAGATAGGCGCTGAGTGGACGATCCAACGGCAGCGCTTCTTGGTAGCCGAGAAGGCCATTCTGCAGAACTGTGATCGATCGAGACTGGGCAAGCATGCCGAGTTCGACGTGCTCGCGGAGCGGAAGGTCGGCCGGGTCGGGTGTGGAAGGGGGGTTGCCCGCGTCGCCCGTGAGTCGCAGATTCAATTCGACGACGCGGACTGCCGCATCCTGCACGCGCTCCAGCGAGACTCGCCCCTCTTCGAGGAGCGACAGCAGCAGTGCCGTATCGCTTTCGCCGCCGAGCTGGTCGACGCCTGCGCTGAGCAGGCGGGCGATGCGGGACCCGGGGTCGAGGTGCTCCACCCCCCAGGCGCGCGCGGGGAACGGCTTGCCGAACACCACCGCGTCATGCACCAAGCCGAAGTCGCTGAGCACGAGCCCTTCGAAACCCAGTTCGTCACGGAGCAGGTCGGTGATCAAAGCCCGGTTGAAGGCGAAGCCGACCTCTTCGACGGCCTGCCCGTTGCGGGTGAGGCCGACCGGCATCCCGTAGTAGGGCATGATCGCTGCGGCGCCGGAACTGATCGCGGTGCGGAAAGGCAGGAGGTGGTCCTCGAACCGGCCTCCCGGGTAGACCTGCTCTCGCCCGTAGGCGAAATGCGGGTCTTCCCCATCCTTCTGCGGTCCTCCCCCCGGGAAATGCTTGACCGTGGCAGCGACGCTTTCGGCACCGAGAGCCGGACCCTGCAGCCCCTCCAGGAATGCAGCGAGCAGGCGGGAGGTGAGCGCAGGATCCGCACCGAAGCTCTGGGCCTGGCGCGCCCAGCGGGGCTCAGTGGTGAGATCGACCTGAGGGTGCAGAGCCATGCGGATGCCCATGGCGCGGTAGTCGTCGCGGACGATGCGTGCGAACTCGCGGACCAGGTCGGGATCGTCAAGAGCGCCGAACGCGATGGGTTCCGGCCACTGCGACACTCCCTCTGCTCGGTGGGTAGCTCCCATGTTCTGCAGGAAGGAGTGCCGCGGGTCGGTGGAGAAGACGATCGGCAGCCGTGAGCCGTGTGATGTCGCGATCTCCTGCAGACGACCTATCACGGGCGCGGTCTGCGCGGGTGAAGGAATCGTGGCAAGGCAGAAGTGCCGGATGCCGCGCTCCACGATCAGCTCGCGGGTCGATGGCCCGAACGGCGACGAGGCGTCTGGGTCGTGATCGGCGTCGAGGACGACGATCGGGTGGAAGAGCAGACCGGCGACCTCGGCGCCGCTGAGTCCGGCGACGACCTCTTGCGCGCGGCGGCGGACGTCGGGAGCGAGAGAGGTTTCGAGCGTCATACGGATTCCTTCTGGTTGGGATGCGTCGCGGGGTCGGCGAGAGCAGTTGACCGGAGCAGTGCGCGGCGTTCCGCCTGGGTCGCTGGGTCGGCGACAGGTGAGGCCAGCAGCAGCCTGCGGGTGTAGGGGTGGCTGGGGTTCGAGGTGACGGTGTCGCCGTCTCCCCACTCGACGATCTCGCCGGCCCGCATGACGGCAACGCGATGGCAGAGCACCCGGACCACGTTCAGGTCGTGGGAGACGAACAGGTATGCGACTCCCGTGCGCGCCTGCACCTCGAGGAGGAGTTCGAGGATGCGCGCCTGGGTGGTCAGGTCGAGCGCCGAGACCGGCTCATCGCAGACGATCAGCCTCGGCTCGAGGGCGACGGCTCGTGCGATCGCGACGCGCTGGCGCTGGCCGCCGCTGAACTCCCGCGGCAGTCGCTGCGCGGCGTCCGCGGGGAGATGAACCAGATCGAGCAGGTCACGCACCCTTCGAGCCGCGTCCTTCGCGCCGATGCCCCGGGCGCGCAGCGGTTCGGCCAGCGTGTCGCCGACGGTGAGGGCCGGGCTGAGCGAGGAGTAGGGATCCTGGAAGATGACTTGGAGGTCGACAGCCAGTTCACGACGACGCGCCCGGGTGGCGTGGGCGATGTCCTCGCCGTCCAGGGTGATGGTTCCGCCGGTCACCGGTGCGAGGCCGAGGGCGGCGCGGCCGAGAGTGGACTTGCCGGATCCGGACTCGCCGACGAGGCCGACCGTCTCGCCGGCGCGGACGTCCAGGCTCACGCCATGGAGGATCTCAACGGGTCGCTTCCGGATCCCTCGTCCCGGGTACGCCACGCGGAGATCGCGGATCTCGAGCAGCGGGTGCGCCGATGTTGCCGTTGCAGATGCGGTGTCGCTCATGCGTGCAGCGCTCCTCGTGCGGGGGCGTTGTCGAGGAGAGCGTCGAACAGCCCGCGGGTGTAGTCGTGCCGGGGGTCGGCGAAGACGTCGGCGACCGTGCCGGTCTCGACGATGCTTCCTGATCGCATCACGGACACCCGGTCGGCGAGATCGGCGACGACCCCGAAGTTGTGGGTGACGATCAGGATCGACATCCCGCTCTCGCGTTGGAGGCCGCGGAGGAGCTGGAGGATCTCGGCCTGGACGGTGACGTCGAGCGCCGTCGTCGGTTCGTCGGCGATGATCAGGTCCGGTTCGGTCGCCACGGCACCGGCGATGAGGACGCGCTGGGCCATGCCGCCAGAGATCTGGTGCGGATAGGCGGCGAAAGTGTGTCCCGGGTCGGCGATCCCGACACGGGCCAGCAGCGCCAGGACGCGGGCCTTCGCCTCCCGCTGCGAGATGCCGAGCGTGAACTGCAGCGGCTTCACGAGCTGATGGCCGACCGTGTACGACGGATCCAGGTTCGACATCGGCTCCTGCGGGATATATCCGATGCGACGCCCGCGCAGCCTCCCCAGTTCTCGGGCGCCCATCTGCAGGAGATCCTTGCCCTCGAAGCGGATCGCTCCGGCGACGCAAGTGCCTCCCTCGGGCAGAAGCCCCAGCACCGACCATGCCGTCTGCGTCTTCCCCGACCCGGACTCTCCGATGAGGGCGTGCACCTCGCCGCGGCGCACAGTGATTGACACGTCGTCGACGACGGTCGTCCACCCCTGGCCGTTGCGGTAGGCGACAGACAAGCCATCGATCTCCAGCAGCGGGTCGGTCTCCGCAGCGTCGTCATGGCGCACCACGGCTTCCGGACGGGGTGCGGGCGGTGCCCATCGTGCGGATCCTCCGCGGTTCTGGGCGCCGGACTGCTCGAGCACATCGCGCAATGCGGTGCCGAAGAGCGAAAGCGCGATGCAGGTCAGGGCGATCGCGAGGCTCGGCCACACCATGAGCCAGGGCGTGCGGGACAGGTTGTAGAAGCCTTCGCTCAGCATCCCGCCCCAGGTGGGCAGGGACGGGTCGCCGACGCCGAGGAAGTCGAGGCTCGCCTGGATGGCGATAGCCACGGCGAAAAGCCCGGTGGTGAGCAGGATGACGGGAGCGCGGACGGCGGTGAGCACGTGTCGGCCGACGATGCGCAGATCGCTCAGCCCAGCGACGCGGGCGGCGTCGATGTACAGCTCTTGGCGGACGTTCCGGACCGCGCCGTAGACGATGCGGTAGTAGGAGGCGGAGAGGACGATGCCGAAGATCGCCATGATCCACCAGATCGATGGGCCGATGACGGCTCGAGCGGCGAGCAGGATCACAATCGCCGGGAGGGAGA
This sequence comes from Microbacterium yannicii, assembly GCF_024055635.1. GTDB lineage: Bacteria > Actinomycetota > Actinomycetes > Actinomycetales > Microbacteriaceae > Microbacterium > Microbacterium yannicii. The sequence continues at coordinate 131,013 of NZ_JAMXMB010000011.1, read as the reverse complement.
GAATGACGCCGGTCATCCAGCTGGAGACGGTGTCGAACCAGCCGCCGCGGTAGCCCGCGATCAGGCCAGTGCTGACCCCGATGAGGGCGGCCACCAGCACGGCGATGGTAGCGCCGAGGAGGCTGGTCGAGGTCGCGAAGATGAGGCGGGAGAGGATGTCACGGCCGGCGCTGTCACCGCCGAGCAGGTGCTCCGGGCTGGGCGGGGCCAGCACGTTCGACAGGGAGGTATCGGAAGGTGAGTAGGGCGCGAGGAACGGGCCGACGATGGCGACGAAGAGGAGGAACACCAGATATGCCGTCGAGATCGCGCCGAGCGGCGTCCTCAGAAGCCTCCCGATGGTCGAACGGCGCGGCGGGGTGGACGAGATCATGACAGTCGCACCTTCGGGTTGAGCCATCCCTGTAAGAGGTCGACGGCGAGATTGATGAGGAGCACGATGACGGCGGTGACGACGATCAGTCCCATGACGAGCGGAATGTCGCCCTGGATGGTCGCGGAGACCGCGGTCTGCCCGAGGCCGGGGAGCGAGAACACCTGCTCGACGACGACCGCGCCGCCGAGCATGACGATGAACTGGATGCCCAGCACGCTGAGTGCGGGCCCGGCGGAGTTGCGCAGCACGTGGTCGTAGGTCACTCGTCGGTTCGGGATGCCGCGTGCCCGAAGCGTCCGGACGTAGTCCAGGCGCAGCGCGTCGAGCATTGAGCCGCGTACCTGCTGGGCGATGCTGGCGGTCGCCCCGATGGAGAGGGCGATGATCGGGAGGATGATCGTCGACAACCACCCGGTGATCGATGTCTCCGGTGTGATGTAACCGGTCGCCGGCACCCAGTGCAACCCGACGGCGAAGACCAGAACCAGGATCAGGGCGACCAGGAAGCCGGGGATGGCCGCGCCGACGAACGAGCCGACCTGGATGCTGCCATCGACTCTGCCGCGGCGCGTTGCGGCGAGTACGCCGAGAATCGTGCCGACGACCGCCGTGACCAGGATCGCACCGATGGTCAGCGACAGCGTCACGGGCAGGCGGCTGGCTAGTGCGTCCGTGACGGGTTGGCCGGAGAACCAGGAACGGCCCATGTCTCCCCTGAGGGCGCTGCCCGCCCAGTCGAAGAACTGCACGATGATGGGCCGGTCCAGGCCGAGCTCGTGCGCTTTGCGGGCGACGATCGTGGGGTCGGCCGTGTCGCCGACGATGCGCCGCGCGGTGTCGCGCGCGCCGAGGTGCAGGAGGTAGAAGCCGAGCACGCTGATCGTGAGTACGGTGAGCACGCCTGCTCCCAGGCGGCGAAGGATGAAAGTCAGCATCGACGTGGTGTCGCGCACGGGACCGGGTTCGCCGGCCCCGTGCGCGATCCTTCCTGATTACTCGGTGGGGCGGATGTTCCACAGGTACGGAACGGTGTTGCCGACCTGAACCGTCGCCTGAGTTCCTGCTGCCGTGATGAAGGCGGACGTGGGTCGGTACAGCGGCGCGTACCAGGCCTGCTCGACCACGTAGGTGTTGAGTTCCTTCGCCGCCGCATCCGCGTCCGCCTGCTCGCCGGAGCGTACGACCTCGGAGAGCTGGATCACCGTGGGATCAGCAACATGGGAGGTGTTCCACGCTGACCCGGGCAGCATCGAGAACTGGATGGTCTGCCACGAGGTCGGGTCGGTCTGCAGGAGGAAGGGGAAGGCCGCCCAAGTGCCGCCCAGCATGCGACCGAACAGATCATCGCCGGTGGCCTCCCACTCGACGGTGATGCCAACAGCGGCCAGCTGCTCCTTGTAGACGGCGAACACCGACTCCGGGACGAAGTTGTTGCTCGGCATGACGACGATGAATCCGTCCGCATAGCCGGCCTCCGCCAGGAGCGCCTTCGCCTTCTCCGGGTCGTAGGGGTAGCGGTCGTCGAGCTTCTTGTCGTAGGCCGATGTGGTCGTGCCGAAGACCTGGGTGGTGACCGTACCGAGGCCGTTGTCGAGTGCCTTCAGCAGACCCTCGCGGTCCAGCGCGTAGTTGATGGCCTGACGCACCCGCACGTCACCCATGGCCGGGTTGATCGTGCCGTCGCGATCGACCAGAAGGAATCCACTCCAGCTCTGCTCCGACTTCTCGGCCGTGAATCCCGCGGCTTCGGCGTCGGCGATCTGGTTCGCGCTCTGCAGGTTGGCCGCGTCGACCTGGCCGCCCTTTACCGCGTTCATCAGTGCGGTCGGGTCGCCATAGAACGCCATCTGGATCGTGTCGTAGTGCACGGAGTCCGCATCCCAGTAGTCGGGGTTCGCGTCGTACACGTACTTAGAGCCGACGACGGTGTCTTTGGCATCGAGGACGTAGGGGCCGCTGCCGATGGGCGTCGTCTTCGCGTCGGGCGAGTCGAACATGGCGGGACTGCCGACGAGCCCTGCGTTCTGGCTGAGGTACACCGGCAGTGCGGGGTCGGGCTGAGCCAGCGTGATCACGAGCGTTGTGTCGTCGGGCGCCTCGGCGGAGGTCATGCCGGCCAAGAAGGATGCGTTGGCGCTGGTGCCGTCTCGGAAGCGAGCGAGGTTGTCGGCGGCCACCTGCGCGGTAAGGGCAGTCCCGTCACTGAACTCCACGTCGTCGCGCAGCGTCAGTGTGAGTACGGTCTTGGACTCGTCCCACTTCCAGTCGGTGGCGAGGCCTTCGGTGATCGTCCCGTCGGGCTCGGCGCGAAGGAGCGTGTCGTAGACCGCCTGGAGGTACGGGGACTCATTCGCCCATGCCGATTCCCATGGCGCGAACGAGGTCAGCTGCGTGATGACGCCGAGGCGAAGAGTTGGGTGATCCTCTTCAGGGGAGGCAGGGGAAGAGCAGGAAGTCAAGGCGAGGGCTACAGCGAGCCCACCGGCCGCGACAACGCTCGCGAGCTTGGTGCGGTGCATCGTTGCACGTCCTTTCGGAACGAACTGGTTTCGGCACGGAACTGTGACGACGAGGCGAAAGTAGCATAAAAACCTTAAGTGCTGAAACTTTTTATGTCTCGAAGGGTTTTGATACGGTGCATAGATGCCAAGGAGCCCTGGTCCACGCGGTGCTTACGCGAAGACGCCCAGACGTCGCGAGGAGATCCTCGACGCTGCTTTCCAGGTGTTCGCGCGCTCCGGCTATCTGAACAGCTCGATGAGCGAGATCGCGAAGCGCGCCGGAATGACTATGCCCGGGGTGACGCACCACTTTCCCACGAAGTCCGGGCTGCTCGAAGCCGTTCTCCGCGAACGGGATGATGATGCAGGGAGCCGTCTTCTAGGCCGACGTGGAGTCGGACTGCTCAACGGGCTCCTCGAGATCGCGGAACGCGACGAACACGACCGCGGGTTGACCCAGCTGTTCGCGATCCTCTCCGCAGAGGCAACCATCGATGACCACCCCGCCCATGCGTACTTCCACGACCGCTATCTGTTGATTCTGCGCACTGTGCGTCAGGCCTTCGAAGAAGCCGCCGAAGACGGTGACCTGCGGCCGGGGGTGCTTCCCGCGGAGGCCGCCCAGATGTACGCCGCACTGTCTGACGGACTCCAGCTCCAGCGGCTCTACGGGGTGGACCAAGTGCGACAGGCCACCCTGACTCGTCGGTTTCTCCAGAGTGTGGTGCAGACCTCACTCGATGGGTGAACGCATGCCGTGACGTACGGGCATCGCGCTCGACACCATGTGGCGACCCGCGCAGATTCACGCTGGGGTGGCGCGCTCTCACGCCGTCGCACGCGCTGGAACAACTCCTGTTGTGGTCAGCGGCTGACGACCTTGGCCGCGGCGACCGCCTTGAGTCCCGCGACCCCGAACTCCTGCCCGTAGCCCGAGGCCTTCGTGCCGCCGAACGGCACGAAGCGGTTGAGAGCCCCGTGCTGGTTGATCCAACCGCTCCGGGTGACCTGATCCGGCCAAGTGCGTCTGACGATGCAAATTCCTGCAAGCGGCCACAGCGAGGCGCCGGAAACGATCAGGCTCCGGCGTGACCCAGTTGTTGCGCGCTCACGCGGCGCGGCGACAAGCGTCCGTTGCATGTGCGCCATGACGCTCAGGACTTCATTTGGCGAAGACGCAGGGATTGACACCTCGGTCGCCGGTGGGCAACTGACCCACGGGAGATTCTGTGGGCAAAATGTGGGCACGGCCATTCTCGACGACGATCCGATGTCCGTCTCGATCCTTCTCAAGTCGCCCGAGTCGGTCTCGTTCCCGCTCGACACGATCGCTCTCAACGGTCTCGCCTGCTCGGGAAACCCCTGACCACGGCCGTGCCCACATCTGATTCGCAACGAGACGGAACCAAAAGGAATGGGCCAGATCGAGACCGTCCGAGAAGGACGTCGATCTGGCCCAAAATGGCGGTGACGGTGGGATTTGAACCCACAAGCCCGACGTCAGATCCGATACTGAGACCTGGATTCACGCTGATCCGATCAACTCGATGTGCCGGCTCGATCAGGTGAATCGCAGCCGAACTGATTCAGTTGTTGCCATTGCGTTGCCACGATGTCCGCTGCTGAGCGGTTCGCAATGCTACCCGCTACCGAGGGTCGGTCCCGGTCGAGGCATCGCCGCTTCAGCATCGCATCTACCTGACGGCGACGCCACGCCACGCTCGAGGGATCTCCTCACGCCGTTGCTCTCGCCATATGGACCGGGTCGAGTTCAGAGGGCCGCTGTCGTCCGGGACAGTGCGTAGGACCAGAGCGACCCTGGATCGAGAGTGGCGGTCGTGTATACGACAGTGATCTCGTTCTCATTCGGAAGCGTGCCGTACTCCGTCCGCAGGAATCCGGGATTGTGCGTACGAGCAGCGCCAGAGACGGAACTGTCGATGACCCCTTCGACCGTCCACGTGCCTGTCCCAGCCCACATGTCGCTGCCCGGAGTGCTCAGGACTTCGACGGCGGTCGAGATGTAGTTCGGGCTCGACGCCGGGTAGGGGTGCCGCTCCCTGACCATGTAGAACCGATCGCGTTGGGGCGAGTAGACGATGTCGAAGTTGTTCAAGTCATCGGGGTTCCCGTTCGCGTCGATCAACCCCGAGGTCGTGATGTCGTGCACGCCGGTCACCACCGGGGCGGCGCCATCGAGATCGACCATCGCCATCTTTCCTTTGTTCGGCCCTCCGTAGCCTTCGGTCCACGTGAGAACCGCTGTGCCGCTGTTCGCATCGATGGTCGTAGCGCTTGGTTGACCGGCTCCCCAATCGGAGGAGGGCTCTCCCGCCTTGAAGGGGACAAGGGGTGAGCCGTACCGCACCCACGGCCCATCGAGGCTGTTCGAATACGCCACTCCGATCTGGTTGTGGCATGAGCAGTTCATGTCATTCGCAAGGTAGAACATCGCGTGGGTGTACGACTGCCCGCCCAATGTCGCATTCACCCGGATCACGCTCGGATCGCAGAGGTGATAAGAATCCCATCCCGAAGCCGACGGTGCGAGCGCCGAGGCGCTCGACGCGACCGATCCGCCACTCCGCTTAGTGAGGAACGCATGATCACGGACGTCGCCGCTGACCCGGCTGTGACAGGTGTAGTAGCGCTCGGTGCTTCCGGCGATAGCTGATGGTGCGTACGAGTAGCCCGGGGATTGAATCGAGCTGGCGGCGTACACGAACGTCGGTGTCGACCACGCGCCGAGTCCCGACGCCGATGCGGCAGGACCAAGGATGACTACGGTGGCGACGACGAACGCCACGCAGAGCCGGCTGAGTGCTTTCATGACGATCTCCTTCGATTCATCGCAACCTGGCGTACCGTAATCTACACGAGTAGTATGAAGATCTACACGAGTAGCCATGAAGATAAGGAGCGCAATGAAGCACCGACGATCTCGTCACATCGGTCGAGGATTTCTTGCCATCGCCGCGACGGCATTCGCCGTCACCGCGGCCTCGCTGATCGGCGGCCCGGCTCTCGCTGACACCGGAGCACCGCCTGTCGAGTGGGACGCCTCGTCCATCGACGAGGTGTATGCACCGGCCGACGGGTACTACTCCTACGCCCCATCGGTGATCCGAGAAGGAGCGACCGAGTGGATCTGGAGCTGCCACAACGACGACTTCCGGGTGATCAAGGACCACATCTACCTGACGAAGATCGTCGACGGCGTCGTCGTCGACTCGCGCTCCGTGTTGCAGGCGTCCCCGTCTCCGGCGTGGGACAGCTTCCACGTCTGCGATCCGAGCGTCGTAGCGGGCAGGTTCAGCTACCAGGGCACGACGTACGGGCTCGCCATGTTCTACCTCGGCAACGATCTCGACGCCAGTGCGCACAACCAGGTCGGGGTCGCTTTCGCGAACCGTCCGGAGGGCCCGTGGGTGAAGCTCCCGGATCCGGTCGTGACGTTCGATCGAACCGATCAGTGGGGTGCCGGGCAGCCGACGGCCGTGAGCATGCCCGGCAAGCCGGGCACGGTGCTGCTGGGCTATACGCAAGGCGACACCAGCACCCGTGCGTTCGTCGTGTCGGTGGATCTCCGCGCTGCCGAGTCGGCGAAGATCAGCGAACCCAGGCTGCTGCCCACGGCTGGTCTGACCGGCACCGACGGCGCGCCCGACTACCTCAACGGCTTCGATCTCGTCTACGACAAGCGAGGCGACCGCTTTCTGACGGTGCGAGAGCAGCACCCGTATCCGACGGACAATCCATGGTGGATCGGACCCTCCGTTCAGGTCGCCGCAATCGACGCCGACGACCTCGTGAAGGGGCGCGGAGTGTGGACGCCCGCGGGCGACGTCGATGAGTCGCTGACCGGTTTCCCGCGCAACCACAACGCCGGATTCGCACGTGATTGGAAGGGCAACCTCGCCGCGAAGGATGATGTCACGGTTGTCTTCACGAAGAGCTGCTCCAGCCTCCCCACGGTCGATGACCAGGACTGGAGTCAAGCGACGTGCGACTCGCTCTACTCCTACGACCTCTGGTCGATCGACGGCGAACTGCGGAAGAGGCGCTGACCTTCCCACGAGGCGGCACCGAGCCCCGCGTTCGGGGCCGGCTCGCTCCCCTGCCGTCGCGGGTCAGCGACTATCCTCGGAACCCAGCAGAAAGCGGATCCCATGACGACACTCAGCGAGAGCCAAGACGAGCACCGGCACGCGACGCGCACCGACGTCGCGAAGCTCGCGGGCGTCAGTACGGCTGTCGTGAGCTACGTCGTCAACAACGGTCCGAGGCCTGTCGCCGAGGCGACTCGCGAGCGCGTCGTCAACGCGATGAACGAGCTCGGCTACCGGCCCAACGCTCTCGCGCGGGCGCTCAAGCTCCGACGGGCGCACGCCGTGGGGGTCGTGGTCCCTGACGTGAGCAACACCTTCTTCGGCGCCCTCGCGCGGGAACTGTCCGACCAGGCCTTCACCGCGGGCTACGCGCTCATGCTGGGGGACGCGAACAACGACCTGGAGCGCGAGCGAGCCCAGATCGAGTCGCTTGTGAGTCACCAGATCGATGGCCTGATCATCACGAGCCTGGAACCGAACTCCGAAGCCGACGTACGGGGCACGCGAACGGTGTACCTCGACAGGCGGGTTCAGCCCGGGCAGACGTCGATCATCGTCGACGACCTCGGCGGCGCCGAAAAGGCTGTGCAGCATCTGGTCTGGCACGGTCGACGGCGCATCGCGCACATCGGCGGTTTCGCTACGCTTCCGGGAGCCGACGCGCGTCTGCAGGGGTGGATGAACGCGTGCGCGTCTGCGGGGCTCAGCACCGACGGCCTGCTCGTCCGCTCGGACTTCACGCGCGCGGGCGGGCTGAACGCCGGGCGTGAGCTGCTCGCCCGCCCAGATCGTCCCGACGCGGTCTTCGTCGCATCCGACGTACAGGCCCTCGGCCTTCTCGCGGCCGCGCGCGAGGCACACGTGCGAGTGCCCGAAGATCTGGCGGTGATCTCGTTCGACGGCACCGATGACGCCGTTTTCAGCGATCCCCCGCTGACCGCCATCGAGCAGCCGATCGCGGCGCTCGCATCGGCGGCCCTTGCCGCAGTGCTCACTCCCGAGCAGCCGGTGCAGACGAGGATCCCCGTCACGTTGGTCGTTCGCGACTCCTGCGGGTGTCCGCCCATGCCACACGCTGACTGAAACCTGCCCCCAACTGACCGCGCGTCGAACGTCGGCAGGTCCCGAGGGCGGTCAGTGCAGCGGGCCGGCGTACGGCACTCGCGGCCCATCCGCCAGGCGGCCGGTCGCGGTTCCGTGCCATCCTTCGGCGACGAACGAGGCGTACAGCCGCGGGAGCGCGTCTCGCAGCGCCGTCTCATACTGGTAGGGGTCATCGCGCGTGAACACTGTCGTTCGACCGTCGGAGTCCTCGATGTCGAACAGATAGAGGCCCGAGTCGTGCGCCTCGCGCCGTGCCGGCACGAGCTCGTTGCGAATCACGGTGTCGTTCGGCAGCACCTCCTCTCGACCGATGATCGCGTGCGTCCCGTCCTCGCGACGGACGATGGCGGAGCGGGATGCTTCCACCCACGCCGCCGTCTCCCATACCGCGTGGCGTCGGCCATAGACATGGCGGACCATCTCGTGAGGTGGGTCCTCATCGAGCGCGCGCAGGAAGTCGATCCTGGTCGAGGCGCCAAGCCCGTAGAGAAGGTAACGGCGCACGGCGGGATCCAAACTGTCAAGCCAGGTGAAGTCCTCCAGCCACCACAGAGTGTTGTGCGTGCCGTACGAGAAGCAGTCCACGGCAGTGGCGCAAGGGTAGAGCGCCATCGGGAGGTCCGACCTCACAAGCCGCGTGACGGCGATCGGGTCGAGATAGACGTTCCATTCGAGATAGTCGAGCGTCTCGGAGCCCGCGCTGAGGTGGATCCGCGCGACCTTCTCGCGAAAGAGATCGGGCTCGCGGTTGAAGGCCACCGCGATCGGCCGGGCAGATCCGAACGACATGATCTCGATGCGTCGCTCCGACTCCCACAGGGTTCGAAGGATGAGTTCAGGCCCTGCCTGCTGAAAGGGAGGGGCATCCCGCATCTGATCCTCGCCGTGACGCATGCGCGCGAACGGCGACACTCCTGAGGGAACGGATGCGCCGAAGAGGGCATTGAGCTGTGCCAGCGGGATGATGCCGGGCTCACGGGGACCGGGATAGCCGGGCACCCCTTCGCGCTTCGAGTCGCGCTTCTCCACCGAGACATCGAGAACGACCGCGCGGAGATCGATCCGGTCCCACGCGAAGGGCAGAACGATGTCGAAGTTGTCGCCGGGGTCTTCCGGGGGCTGGTACAGATCGGTGACCACGATCACGGGTGTTCTCACATCCGCCTCCTCACGGCGGGCGGGAGCACCATCCAGCCCTCCAGCTCGGCGAGCGTGGGATACGAGAGCTGGGTGCCGGGGTTGGTCGCCGAGTAGCTGCCGACCGCAGCAGCGAAGGCCACGGCATCCACCATCGACGCACCGGCCGCCATTCGCGCCACCAGCGCACCCATGAACGCGTCGCCGGCTCCGCTCGTGTCGGTGGCCTGAACGGTGACGGCGGGCACACGCACGACGGAGCCGTCGTCTGCGACGGCCACCGCTCCCCGGGCGCCCAGGGTGACCACGAGGGCCGCCGCCCCCAGATCGGCACGCGCGCTCGCCAGAGCGGCGTCCGACTCGGTGTCGACGTCCACCCCCGCTGCTTCTGCGAGTTCATGCTCGTTCACGACCAGAACGTCCACACGTCCCGCGATCGCCGCAGGCAGGGGACGAAACGGGGAGGGATTGAGGACGAACAGCGCCCCGACGGACTCCGCGAGCGCGGCGGCTCCGATCACGCTCTCGTCGCGAACCTCGAACCCGCCGACGACGACCTTCGCTTCAACCGCGGCCGATGGCTCCGGCGCAACCGCGGCCGCGTTGGCGCCCTCCGTCACGACGATGAAGTTCCGGCCCTCGCCATCGACGAGGATGACCGCCTCACCGGTGGGCGCATCGGGGATGCGGCGCACCAGCGACGTATCGACACCTGCCCGGGAGACCGCGCCCAGCACGGCATCCCCCGCGTCGTCGCATCCGACAGCGCCCGCCAACGCGACGCGTGCGCCGAGTTTGGACGCGGCGACCGCCTGATTGGCACCCTTTCCTCCGGACGACACCATGGTTCCCGTCGCGTGCAGAGTCTCGCCCGCATCGGGGAGCATCGGCATCGTGTACGTGCGGTCGAGGTTGAGCGAGCCGACCACGACGACATCGAGGTTCATCCCTTGAGTCCTGTCGTCGAGAGCGACTGGGTGTACTGCTTCTGGAAGAACAGGAGAAGGATCATCGGGATCACGCTGAGTACGAACGACCCCGCAAGGATCTGTCCGAGATCGACCGTGAACATCGTGCTGAGGTTCGCCAGCGCGATGGGCGCCAGCTGCCGTTCGGGCGATGTGCCGATCAGGAGCGGCCAGAGGTACGCCTGCCACTGAGAGAGGAAGAGCATCATCCCGGCGCCGATGAGAGCCGGCTTCGACAGCGGCAGCACGATGCGCCACAGGGTTCCGAGGGTGCCCAGACCGTCGACCTCGGCAGCATCCATCAGCTCAGATGGGATGCCGAGAAAGAACTGGCGGAGTACGAAGATCGCGAAGCCGTTGGCGAGGGCGGGGAGGACCAGGCCCGCGTACGAGTCCGACAGGCCCCAGCCTTGGAACAGCGCGGACAGCGGAATCGCGATCGCGTCGAAGGGGATCATGGCGACGATCACGATGAAGGTGAAGATCAGTCCGCGCCCACGGAACTGCAGTGTTGCGAGCGCGTAGGCGGCCGGCACGGCGATGATCAGGCCGAACAGGATCGTCGCGCCCGCCACCAGGAAGCTGTTGAACAGCCCCACGACGAACGGACCGCTCAACAGGCCGGCGTAATTCGTCAGGTCGCCGCCCCACGGGATGAATGCGAGCCACGACAGCGGCGTCATGTTCTCGACGTAGGTGTTCCCCGGGCGAGTGGAAGACACGAAGACCCACCACAGGGGCAGGAAGACCGCGATGGCGATGAGTCCTCCCGCCATCGACAACGTGATCGTTGCACCGCGAGAGCGCCTCATCGCCTGTCCTCCCGGAGGAGACGGAACTGGATGGCGACGATGACCGACAGGAGCAGCATCAGGACGACCACCTCGGCCTGACCGACGCCTAGATCGTTGAGCAGGTACGCGCGGTTGTAGATGTCGTACATGATGAAGTTCGTCGCACCGTTCGGCCCACCTTTGGTGAGCACCTGCACGGGCGCGAAGATGAGGAACGATCCGACCGTGCAGGCGATGAGCACGAAGGACATCGGGCGCTTGAGGAGCGGCAGGGTGATGGAGAAGAGTCGACGCCACCATCCGGCGCCGTCGAGAGCTGCCGCCTCGTAGAGGCTGTCGGGGATGTCCTTCAGTCCGGCGATGATGAAGATCATCCAATAGCCGATGGCACCCCACGTGACCATCAGCCCGATCGAGAAGGCCGCCTGGTTCGCGGACGTCAGGAAGGGCTGTGGCGGAAGCCCTACCGTCTCGAGGATCGCGTTGACCAGGCCGTCCGGCTGAAGCGCCGTAGACCAGATGAGCGCGACCACCGCGCCGGGAACGGCCGCAGGCACGAAGATCAGGGAGCGCCAGAGACCGACAAGAGGCACGTTCTGCACCGTCAGCAGTGCGAGCGCAGCGGAGAGCACGACGATGACCGGGTTCAGGACGAGGTTGAACACGAGAGTCACGAGCAGCACCGAGTGGAAGCCCGGGTCCGTGAAGAGGTATGCATAGTTCTCGATGCCGGCGAACGAGGTAACGCCGGTCGCTAGCGACGTGGTCTGAAAGCTCTGCCCGACCGCGGTGATCATCGGCAGCACGCGCATGAACACGAGCGCCAGAAGCGCCGGCGCGAGCATGAGCAGCGCCATCAGTGTCGTCCGGGCGGCGCGGCTTCGACGTGTCTTTCGTCGGTCGGGAGGAAGCGGGGCGGCGGACCCGGCAGGATCCGCCGCCCCTTCCCGATGCCGTTGCATCGTGGTGCTCATAGCTGCCTTACTTCAGTCGTTCGATCTGAGCGGTGATCTCTTTGTCGGCCTGAGCGGCGCGTTCGGCGGGATCGGAGCCGTTGCGGATGTCCGAGAACATCAGGTTCGCTCCTGGCTCGAAGACGCTGTAGCCGACGACGATCGGGCGGTGAACGGCATTGTTCTGGAGTTGGTACTCCATGATCGCGCCAAAGGGAGCGGATGCCTCGCCCGCGACGGCGCTGACACGCTCCGCGTACTCGGCATACGCGTCCTTGTTGGTGGGCGTGATGCCCGCTACTTCTGCCGACTCCGCGTTTCCGGTGGGGTCGATCGTCAGATACCGAAGGAACTCGTCGGCGGCTTCGCGATTCTCGGTCTTCTCCGCGATGCCGACACCCCACGAGTCGGTCGAGGTGGCGGCCTCGCCCCCTTCGAAGTACGGTGCGGGCGCCACGCCCCAGTTGATGTCGCCTGCCCCGTTGACGGCGACGCCCCACGGGCCCGAGATCATGAACGCGGCCTTTCCGTTCTGAAAGAGCGCGCCGTTCTTGTCGTTGGTGATGCCGCGAGGCGACAGCCCTTCCTCGAACAGCGAGTGGTACCAGGTGAGCGCCTTTTGCCACCCGGCATTGGAGAAGTCGACGACCCCCTCCTCGTCGATGCCGTCGCCACCGCCGGCAGACCGCCCGACCATCTGGAGCTGGTAGTAGCTGTCCCACTGGTCGAAGAGGAACGGATACTCGGTGACTCCGGCCTCTTTCACTTCGCGGGCGGCTTGCGTGAGCTCCTCATACGTCCACGGTTCGCTCGGCTCGCTCGAGGGTGGTTCGACTCCGGCCGCTTCCAAGAGGTCGGTGTTGTAGTAGAGGAACTGTGATGTGGTCCACGGTTCGATCGCGCGCAGAACGCCGTCGACCTCCCGGGCGGTGACCATGCTCTCGGACACAGCAGCTGCCACCGCGTCATCCTTGAGGTTGCTCAGATCGGCGAGGAATCCGCGGTTCGTCCAATCCATCGCCGCACCACCGGCGTCGACCACCATGACGTCGATGCCGCCTCCGCCTCCACCGAGGCGCTGGTTGATGGTGCTGGTGTATTGCGCGTAGGGGATGTTGAGCTGCTTGACATGGATGTCGGGGTGCTCCTTCTCGAATGCGTCGATCACCTTCGCCCAGGTCTCGGCCGGATCCGCGTTGGCGAACGTCAAGGTGACCTTGTCGCCATCGGCTGCGCCGTCGCTCGGGTTCGCACCGGCGCAGCCGCTGAGCGTCAGAGCCGCCAGCGTTGCACCGGCGACGAATGACACATGAAGTGCTCTGTTCTTCTGCATGGATTCTCTCCTCGTCGAGTGTTTGCAGGGTGGAGTTCAGGAATGGATTCGCGCAGCGGCGATCCCGGCCGCGGCGAGAATTCGTCGGGTGATCTCGGATGCCACGGCATCCGTGTCCATATCGGTGACGATCGTGTGGACGCCGTCCGGGTGGGCGCGGAACTTGGTGACGCCGTCGTCGGCGACAGTCACGGTGCCCGAGGTGAACTCGAACAGGTCGGGGCGCGCAAGGGTGAGCACCGCGATCGGATCGTGTGGCACGTTGTAGTCCTGCTCGGCGAACTCCCAGAACCGTTTCATCTCTCTGCCGACCAGTTCGCCGAGGGCGCCCGCCGCTTCGATTCGCGCGAGCTCCTCGTGCCCGAGACGGACCCGGCCGGTCTGCTCGAGCCCGACCGCCACGACGGGCAGGCCCGCGCCGAACAGCGCACGGGCCGCGTCGACGTCACAGCGGATGTTGTGCTCGATGGTGCCGCTTGCGAACTCACCGCCCATGAGGACGACTCGTCCGGTGACGCACTCCGGGCGCCGCACCGCGACGGCGATGTTGGTCAGCGGCCCGATCGCCAGGACCGTCGGGCTCGCAGCCAACAGCTCGATGGCTGAAGAGTCGGAGCGATAGGTCTGCGCGTCGAGGTCGGTGATGGTCGCCCCCTCGTGGCCTGGCCACCACACGTCGCGTCCCGACAGCGTCTCAGCGAACCCCGGCGCGATCGGCGGCTGCGGCCGACCCGCTGCCGAGTAGGTCTTCGCCACTATGCGGGCCCGCAAGGCTACGTCGCCGTACACGGTCGTGACGGCACGAATGGCGAGCTCGGGAGAGCCGAAGACCATCGACAGCGCAAGGAGATCGTCCACGTCCGTACCGATGTCGGTGTCCAGGACGAATTCTTCAAGAATGCTGTCCACCGGTGTGTGGGCAGTCTGCGGTGACTGGCTCATCTGTTCCTAACTCGCGAGACCAAAGTAGGTCGCTGGGTCGATCGTCCACGATGCTACTCGTGTAGATTCGCGCCTGCAAGTCAGAATCTACTCGAGTTGCGCTGGTGTGGGGTCCGTATGTGCGCCGTGCGGCGTGGCCAGATCGCAGGATCCAGATTCTGCCCAGCGAGGATGGCCACCGCTCAGTGGAGCTTGTGTTCCACGGCCACTGGGACATGGGTCCCAAGCGGGCAGGCAGACGGTCGCAGCGGGACCGACTGCGGAAGGCATTGTCACGCCCCTCCCGTGGGTTTGATGCCCATGGGCGGGACGGGGGACAGGCGCGCCGCTCACGCGCCGCAGGCGACACAAGGGCAACATACGAGGATTCCGTGGGTCCGGACGTCCGGAACCCGCGAACGCGACTTCGACTCCGAGTCAGCCCGCTGGCCTCCGGCCTCCAGCAAATGTTGCGCCGCCTCCGGCTATCCCACACTCGGCAGGTGTTGCCAACCTGCTGCTACGGAACCGCGGACTCACGCGGATCAGACAGAGTGCTCAGTCGATCGCGAAGCGCCTCCGATGGTGTGCAACGGCGGGTCAAGGCTCAGGCCCAACGAATCGCTGGTGAGGCACAACACCCTGGCACCAACTGAATTGGATGCAAACAGAACGAACCCACTCAACTCGATCAGTCTGATGAGTTTGAGTGGGTTTCGAATGGCAGTGACGGTGGGATTTGAACCCAAAGAGGCTACATCCATCTCAACCAGTCTCAACGGCGGAAGTTCGCGGCTTGCGACCGCCGAGAATTTGCTGCCGTTCCCTCTGGGCCCGTACCGACCGTGACCATCTGTGGGCACCATGTGGGCACGAGTTCTCTACCCGGCGTTACGCGCGTGACCGATCGTCGACGTAATCGTCTTGTCTGCTAAGCGTGTCACCGCAGTTCATGTCGCGGCAACAACACCCGAGTATCAGTCTCGCCTCGGTCATCCAGAAAGGGGGAGTCGAACCCGGCCGCCGGGATGGCGTCCACGGCCTTTCGTAGTCAGTCGAGTTGATTCGACGCGGTTCGCGGTCCTGTGTGGCACGTTCAGCGATGCTGGAGGTCGTTCAGCCGGACGTAATCGGGGCGCAAGCTGAGCGCATCCATCCGCCTCGATCGCCTCATTCGCTACTGTCGGTTGCCTCGCATCTCAGCGCCACGAGCGCGACCTGTCTGAGTGACCTCACTACGGACCGAGCCCTCCCCCGCCCGACTCCACCAGAGGCGCCGTGCGGTCCAGGCACGCGGCGATGTGCGCACGTGGTGCTGCAGCGGCGGACGCCACGACTTCGTCGCGTCCAGGGCATTGGGGCCCATGGAGCCGAACGGATGCGACTCTAGGCCCTCTCCTTCTCCATCGCGGGTCGGATCGCATCCAGAGCGCGAGCGAGTCGCGCCAGCGTGTCGGGATGGACTCTGGGGACGCTCCCATTAGCGAGGCCGGCAACCGTGGTGCGGCCAACCCCGCTCTTCTTCGCGAACTGCCGCAGGCTCACCCCGGTGTCGGGCAGGGTCCTTATCACTCTTGCAACCTGGGTCGCATCGACGGATGCCCGGTACGCGGGGACGCCCCTCCTTCGCGCTTGATTGCGCCTTGCGGCGTTGCGAGCCTCCACACAACTGAGATCATCAGCGTTCCGTGGGCAGTCACCGCTGCTCCGACAACCTCGCAGATACCGCGCCGTCGTGCCATGCGGCGGCTCAGAGGATGCCCGCTTCCCCACCCGCGCGCCCGTTCGAGGGTTCCGCATCGATTCACGACGTTCACGCGGGCGCTCCTGCACGCGGCTCGACTGCGGTGTTGCTACAGCCTTGACGCGAGCCACCGGCTCGTCGATCGGCAGGCGAGCGATCGCGTAGTCTCCCCGGCGGGCGAATTCAGCTTCCACGCAAGTCAAAAGCGTCGCCGACTGATGGAGAGGGCACCCGCCACGCGAGCGGCAGCCCGCGCGAAAGCCCAGTGCGGTGCCGTGTGCCACATCCTCATGCGACTGCCCCATACCGGCGACCTTCACCGGTCAGAGAATCGGCGGCGGGGCGTCTGAGCGGAAGGGGTCATCCGGTCCTTTCGCTCGGCTGCGTCGCACGCGCCTGCGAACGCAGCGCTGAGGGCGTTCAGCTTCCGCGGACGGTGAAGCTCGATCCAGCCCACTGCGCTGCTGATCGTCGTGCGGGTCATCTCCTCCTCTGTCACGTCAGAGTCTTTCGATGATTGTCGCGTTCGCCATGCCGCCTCCTTCGCACATGGTCTGGAGTCCGTACCGGCCGCCCGTGTGCTCGAGGTGGGCGAGCAGCGTGCCGAGGAGTCGCGTACCGGAGGCTCCCACGGCGTGACCGAGGGCGATCGCACCGCCCCAGGGATTGAGCCGCTCGGGGTCTGCGGCGAGCTCACGCTCCCACGCGAGGGGAACTGAGGCGAACGCTTCGTTGACCTCGTACGCATCGAGATCGTCCATTACCAGCCCGGAGCGCTCAAGGATGCGCCGGGTAGCCGGTATGGGTCCGGTGAGCATCATGACGGGATCGTCCCCGACCACCGTGAAGGCATGGAACCGCCCGCGCGGCCGTAGTCCGAGTTCCGTGGCTCTGCTCTCGCTCATGATGAGCGCGGCTGACGCGGCATCCGTCAACGGTGAGGAGTTCCCCGCGGTGACGTGCCAGGACAGCTGCGGGAACCGCGCCTCGGCCTCGGGGGTGAGGAAGGCCGGCGGCAGCGCCGACAAGCCGGCGACGGTGGTCGACGGTCGAATGGTTTCGTCGACGTCGACCTCGCTGCCGGCCACGTCCACAGAGACCAACTGCGAGTCGAACAGCCCGCAGGCCCCGGCCGCCGCCGCGCGCTGATGAGACCGTGCGGAATAGGCGTCGAGGTCTTCCCGCGAGAGCTCCCAGCGCTGGGCGATCAACTCGGCCGAGATGCCCTGGTTCACGAGTCCCGCGGGGTACCGGCCCGTCAGGCCCGGCGCAGGCGGGGCACCTGCGGCCGAGGAGCCCAGCGGGACGCGGCTCATCGACTCGACGCCTGCGGCGATGACGATGTCGTACGCACCAGCCATCACTCCCTGCGCTGCGAAATGCACGGCCTGCTGGCTCGATCCGCATTGCCGGTCGATCGTTGCAGCCGGCACGCTCTCGTCGAAGCCCGCCGCCAGCACCGCCTGTCTGGCGATGTTCGCTCCCTGCTCTCCCACCTGGCTCACGCACCCCATGAGAACGTCGTCGACCTGCACGGATTCGAGCCCGTTGCGATCAAGCAGTGCCGAAAGTACCCGCGCGGCGAGATCGACGGGGTGGATGGAGGCGAGCGCACCTCCGGGCTTCCCCCGACCCGACGGCGTCCGGACGACATCGACGATCACGGCTGTCTGCATCACTCGTTCCTTCTCTCTCAGCTCGCCGCGCGCTCGAGGTCGCGCGCGATGATGAGGCGCTGAATCTGGTTGGTCCCCTCGAAGATCTGCATCACCTTGGCCTCTCGCATGTACCGCTCCACGGGGAAGTCCTTCGTGTAGCCGGCGCCACCGAGGACCTGCACGGCGTTCATCGTCACCGCCATGGCTCCATCCGTGGCGACGAGCTTCGCGATGGACGCTTCGCGGGTGAACGGGAGCCTACGATCACGTCGGCGCGCGGCCGTGAGGTACATGGCGCGACCCGTCTCGACTGTCGCGGCCATGTCGGCCAGCATGAACCCGACGCCTTCGTGCCGGATGATCGGCTGGCCAAACGCCTCCCTGTCGCGTGCGTAGGCGACCGACTCGTCCAGTGCCGCCTGCGCGAGGCCGGTTGCGATCGCCGCGATCCCCAGCCGGCCGGAGTCGAGCGCCGCCAGGGCGATGCGCAGCCCCTCCCCGATGCCGCCGATGACCCGGTCGTCGGGGACGAAGACCCCGTCGAAGTTGACCGTGGCGGTCGTCGAAGCCGTCAGACCGAGTTTGCGCTCGGGAGGGGATGCCGAGAGCCCCACGGCGTCCGAGGGCACGAAGAAGCACGAGATCCCGCTTCGCGGATCGGGCGACGTGCGCGCCATCACCGTGTAGAAGTCCGCCTCGCCGCCGTGTGTGGTCCACGCCTTTGCGCCGTCGAGGACGTAGCCGCCGTCGACGCGGGTCGCGCGGGTGCGCATCGCGGCGGGGTCCGATCCCGCGTGCGCCTCGGACAGACAGTACGCGCCGAGGGATCCGCCCGAGAGCATCCACGGCAGCCAACGGCGCTTCTGTTCGTCGGTTCCGAAGCTCGCCATCGGCAGGCAGGCCAACGCATGCACGCTGACGCCGACGGCGACCGACGCCCAGGTACGCCCAAGCAACTCGAATACCTGGAGGTACAGCTCTGCGGGAAGCCCGGCCCCGCCGTACTGCTCCGGGTACGGCAGGCTCAGCAGGCCGGCCTGACCCAGCGTGCGGAACTGCTCCCGAGGGAATCGCTCGGCCTGCTCAGCCGCCGCCGCATACGGAGCAAGGGATCGCGCGCAGATGTCCGCGGTGAGCGAGAGGAGGTCGTCGGCGATCTCAGACGTGGCTTCGGCGATTGAACTCACAGTGCAATCCTCTTAATCTTTTGATTTCAGTACTGCGATCAGTACTAGATCAGCGAGTCTGGTACTCTGCTGAGTATGACACTTCTTCGCGATAGGGCGACTGCGTCGAATCAGACCCAGCGCCGCGTCGCGCTGCTGGAGCGGCTGGTGGACGTCATCTTGCGCGAGGGCTTCGCCGATGCGAGCGTCGAGGATCTCGCACGTGAGCTGCAGTGCTCTAAGACGACCCTCTACGGCATCGCCCCCTCGAAGGAGGCGATCGTGGTGGCCGGCGTGAGGCATTTCTTCCGCCGCGCGGCGGACCGCGTCGAGATTCGGCTCCTACGCACCATCGACGATCCGCTCGAGCAGATCCGGAGCTATCTGGTCGCGATCTCGGAGCAGCTCGCCCCCGCGTCGGCGACCTTCTTCGCCGACCTCGACGCCTGGCCGGCCACCCGGGAGATATACCAGACCAACACCCGAGCCGCCGCCGAGAAAGTGCAGTCGCTGGTGCGCGAGGCAGCCTCGGGCGACCAGAACGCCGCGTTCGTTGGAGCCGTCGCCGCACAGGTCATGGAAGCCATCCATCGCGGCGAGATTGAGACCACCGCCGGACTGGACGACTCGGCGGCCTACCGCGCACTCGCGGAACTCATCGTCCGCAGTCTTCACCCCTCCGACGAAGCAGGAGAAGCATGAAAATCGCCACCACTTCAGCCCTCGTCACGGGCGGCGCATCCGGCCTGGGCGCCGCGACCGCGCGCCGTCTGGCCGAGTCGGGAGCGCAAGTCGTCGCTCTCGATCTGCCGGCCGCCGTCGACCACGCGGCACCTGCCCCCGGCATCCGCTACGTCGCCGCGGACGTGACCAGTGCCGACGACGTGCAGGCCGCGGTGGACTCGATCGCGGCCGATCAACCAGCTCTTCGTATCGTCGTCAGCTGTGCGGGCATCGCGCCGGCGCGCAAGGTGCTCGGCTCGAAGGGCCCGCATGATCTCGACCTCTTCCGTCGCGCTGTCGAGGTCAACCTCGTCGGCACCTTCAACGTGCTGCGGCTCGCGGCCGCCGCCATGTCGCAGACCGAACCGGACGAGCACGGGCAGCGGGGGGTCATCATCAACACCGCCTCGGTCGCGGCGTTCGAGGGCCAGATCGGGCAGGTCGCGTACGCTGCGTCGAAAGGTGGCGTGGTCGGCATGATGCTGCCCGCGGCACGGGACCTCGCCGCGGTCGGCATCCGCGTCAACACGATCGCACCGGGCATCGTCGACACACCCATGCTGGCCGGCCTCGGGCCGGAGGTGGGAGCGTCGCTCGCCGCCTCGATCCCCTTCCCGCAGCGCCTGGCTCGACCCGACGAGTTCGCTGAGCTCGCGCGAATGATCATCGAGCACGACTACCTCAACGCCGAGACCGTCCGTATGGACGGCGCGCTGCGCATGGCGCCGAGCTGAATGATGTCGGATCCCGTCGAACTGGTGCTCGCCGACGACGTCGCGCACCTGACCCTGAATCGTCCCGACGCAGCCAACACCATCAACCTCGCCGTCGCGCGCCGATTCCGGGACCACATGCGAAACCTGGAGCGACAGCCACCCGCCGCAGTGGTGATCGCGGCCCGCGGGCGCGCCTTCTGCGGCGGCGGCGACGTGCGCGAAATGAGCGAGGCGCCCGACCTCCCCACCTACCTCGATCTGCTCGCCGAGACGTTCCATGAGGGGCTGCTCCTGCTCGCCTCGTTGGATGCGCTGATCTTCGCAGCGATCGGCGGCGCAGCGGCCGGCGGCGGACTCGGCCTCGCACTGAACGCCGATGTGCGGATCGCCTCGCCGCGCGCGCGGTTCCTCACCGCCTACGAGGCGGTGGGGCTCACCCCCGACAGCGGAGTCTCGTTCCTGCTCCCCCGCGTCGTCGGCCTCGGTCGGGCGGCCGAGATGAGTGCGCTGAGCGGTGTGATGGATGCCGCGACCGCCGCGCGCTCCGGCCTCGTCGCCGAGGTCGTCGAGACGGATCCTGCCGCTCGCGCAGCGGAGCTCGCCTCGTCGGCCACCGGCCGTTCGCAAGCGCACATGTCGGCGACCCGACGACTGCTGCGCGGCGACACCGACGGTCAGTACGCGGCCGCGCTCGACGCCGAACGGGCGGCGCTCGTCGCGGCGGCGGCATCCACTTCAGCAGCATCGCTCATCCGCGGCTTCGTCCATCGTCAGAAAGAGAAGCAGGCATGACCCTGTCCTCGCTCGAGCTCCACGGCACGCTAAAAGGCAAGACGATCGTCATGTCGGGCGGCAGCCGCGGCATAGGCCTGGCGATCGCGCTGCGAGCGGCCCGCGACGGCGCCAACATCGTGCTGCTCGCGAAGACGGACAAGCCCGACCCGCGTCTGAACGGGACCATCCATGACGCTGCCGCCCAGATCGAGGTCGCCGGCGGACGCGCAATCGCCGTCGTCGGTGACGTCAGATCAGACGATGACGTCGCTGCGGCCGCCGCCGCGGCGGTCGACTCCTTCGGCGGCATCGACATCTGCGTCAACAACGCCAGCGCACTGCGGATGAGGGGGACGCTGGGCCTCACGCCGGCGCAGTACGACCTCATGCAGGACATCAACACCCGGGGCACCTTCATGCTCACCCGGGCCTGCCTTCCGCATCTGCGTGAGAGCGAGAACCCTCACGTGCTCACGCTCAGCCCGCCGTTGAATCTCACGTCGCAGCGGTGGCTCGCCGAGTTTCCCGGCTACCTCCTGTCGAAATACGGCATGAGCCTGGTGACGCTCACGATCGCCGCGGAGTTCGCGTCGGCAGGCATCGCGGCGAACTCGCTGTGGCCGCGGACCACGATCGGGACGGATGCTGTGCGCAACCTGCTCGGCGGCGACGAAGCGCTGGCCCGCGCGCGGCGACCGGAGATCATGGCGGACGCTGCATACGCGATCCTCACCACCCGGTCCCGAGCGCGCACCGGGCAGTTGCTCATCGACGACGACGTGCTCCGAGAAGCCGGCGTGACCGACTTCTCGGGTTACGCCTACTCGGGCCGGGACGAAGGCCTCGACGGCGACTTCTTCTTGGACTGAGTCAGAGGCTCTTGAAGGCCTGAACCGCTGCGAGCGAGGAACCGTCGACGACCTCGTTGCCGTATCGCTCCAAGACGATGGCCTGCGTGGCCCGCAGGTGCGCCGTAGCGAGCTTTGTGACGCCTTCGACATCGCCCTCGGCGATGAGGCGCACCAGCGCTGCGTGGGTCCGGAACGACTCTTTCTGCGGCTCGACGCCGGGGTACTGGGACGCGGCATTGGCGGACTCCGCCCAGATCTGCTCCTGGATCGACCAGATCGCGACCATACTGCGCACCAGCAACTGCATCGTCTGGTTGTCGAGGCCGGCGACGAGGATGTCGTGGAACACGCGTGCAGCCGCGGAGTACCGCGCGCCGTCGCCGATGTGGGCCTCGGTCTCGGTCAGGCTGGCTTCGAGCGCGGGAACGATCGTCTCGCCGCGGTCGGCCCGTGCGGCGCAGGCCGCGGCGCACATCGGTTCGAGCGTCAGGATGGTGGCGGCGAGGTCGGCCACCGTGACACCCTGCCCCTGCAGCGAGAGCCCGAACGCGTACGCGGCCGACGACCAGCTGGGCTTGTGGACGTAGGCGCCGCCGAACTTGCCGCGGCGCACAGTGATCAGCCCCTCGGCCTCGAGAATGCGCAGAGCCTCGCGCAGCGAAGGGCCGCTCACGCCGTACTGTGCCGTCAAGTCGTCCTGACGCGGAAGAGGCACGTTGTCCGACTCGCTGCGAAGGATGCGCTTGCGCAGGTCGGCTGCAATCGACTCCGCCACGCGAGGCGAGAAGCCCAACCGCGCGCCCTGGCTCGTGCCCGATTCACTCACGCCTGCGCCTCACCTCGTGGAACTCGATTCTTCGCAAACCTTATACGGTTATGCGATTCGACCTCTCGGAAACACGCTACGCGTAGCGAACACTCTCCGCCGTCCGCTCCGCGGTAGGCGCGTCGGCATATCCGAAGTCGGCCCATCCGTCCGCGTCGATCAGCGCCACCAAACGCGCAGCGGTGCTGTGCGCGCCCTCGGGAAGCCGACGCACCAGCTGCGATGCTCGCGACAGCCATGAGACGTCGACTTCGTCGGTGAAGCCCATCGCCCCGTGCAGTTGGTGCGCGCCACGCAGCACCGTCGAAGCGGCGGCCACTGCAGCCGACCGCAGCGCGACCGCGTCGACGAGCGAACCGTCGCCCGCAGTGGCGATGCGCCACAGCGTGTACTTGCCGAGTTCGCCGAGCGCCTCGACGGCGACGGCCATGTCGGCAAGCTGGAATCCCACTCCCTGGAACGAGATCAGTCGCCGGCCGAATTGCTCCCGCTCGCGGGTGTAGCGCACCGTATCTGCCACCGCGTGTTCGAGTAGGCCAAGCAGCCACCAGGACTGCAGTGTCAGTCCGAGCGATGCCGCGGCGGGCGCCCGCTCACCCATCGGCTCAGCCGCCATCCGAACCGCGAACGGTGCGAGCTTCGTGCCGAGGGGGGCCGAATCGAGGGTGAGGCGGTGCAGCAAGCCGTCGGGATCGACGCCGGTCCAGTCCAGCGGAAGATCACCGTGCGCCACCAGAACGGTCGGCTCCGTGCCCACGACGGCCGTGGCCTCGCCACCCGCGGATCTGGCGAACCGCTCGGTCACGGGATACGGCAGAGCATAGAAGCCGGCGGCCTGGCTCGCTGCAGCCGCGACTTCGAGCTGCAGTGGGTCTTCGAGGGGTTCGAGTTCCCAGAGGCCGATGGCATCCACCAGATCACCCGCGACATCTCGCACCGCCGGGTCATCGACCGCCCGGCGAAGCATGTCGACGCCCCCCGCGGTCGCGATGCTCTCCCGGAGGACGCCGGCGACTTCGACGGCCTCTTCAGCCAGGGACGAGTTCATGTGTGCTCCAGGGACTTGGCGATCGTCTGCTTGTTCATCTCGACGGTGCCGGATGCCACGGTCGCGGCCTGCGAGTACCGCCAGTGGTCCTCGACCTCGCGCTCGAAGTACGTCGACTGCGGCGTCGCTCCGACGGCATCCCGTCCGAGCATCTCCATGAGGATCTCCGCCGATTCCTGGTCGAGGGTGGTCACCACGATGCGGTAGGCGGCCGCGGACAGCGGTGACAGCTCGGACTCGTTCGCAGCCACGAGTTGATAAGCAAGAAGCCGAGCCTGGCGTGCGCGCACGAGGGCCGCCGCCCATCGCTCGTGCAGCGACTCCGGGAGGTCGTGCCAGCGGTCGGCCAGCGCTTCGGGCGCCTCTCGCAGGAGCCGTTCCGAGCGGGCGTAGCGTGCGATGCCGATGCGCTCGAATCCGAGCACCTCGGCGACGACGTCCCACCCTGCGCCGATCTCGCCGAGCACCTGATCGTCGGGCACCCAGGCGCTGTCGAGGTACACCTCGTTGAGGTGATGCTCGCCGAGCATCGCTCCGATCGGCCTGACCTCAACCCCCGCCTGGTCCATCTGCATCAGGAACACGGTGATGCCGCTCTTGCGGCCACCGGCGGTACCGGTGCGGGCGAGCAGAAAGCACCATCCGGCCATGCGCGCGTACGAGGTCCAGACCTTCTGCCCCGTGATGGACCATCCCCCGTCGACCTTGACAGCCTTCGTACGCAGCGCCGGCAGATCGGAGCCGGCACCGGGTTCGCTGAATCCCTGACACCACACGACCTCGCCGGCCGCGATGGCGGGCAGGTGCTGCGCCTGCTGGGCAGGTGTCCCATGACGCATGATCGCGGGACCGACCCAGTTGACGCCCATGTACTGGGCGCCGCGCGGTTCATGCGCCGCCCACATCTCCTCGCGGACCGCCGTCTGCTCCCAGACGTCGGCCGCCGCGCCGCCGAACTCGCGAGGCCAGGCTGACGCAAGCAACTGACGTCTTCCGAGTTCGCGCGAGAACGCCTCGGTGAGGGCGAAGTCTGCGGGGTCCGGCGTGAACGCGCCGAGGAAGTCGGCTGGAAGGTGCTCTGCGATGAGAGCACGCAGGTCGGACCGCAACCGCGAGACGGACTCGGGTTCACGGTAGTCGAGCACGTATCACCACCTTGTGATCTGTCGGTTAACTTTATAAAGATTACAGAGTAATCCCGTCGATCATAGCAAAGCCTAGAGCTAATCTTCTAAAGGATTGATAGGGTAACCGTCGTGAACGAAGCAACGTCAACGGTGACGGATCGCGTCATCGACTGGGACGCCTATATCCCGCGCGAAGAGACCCAGGCGATCGTTGAGGCCGCTCGCGATCATTTCGCAGCGCTGTTCTCGGCCGATGACATTCGCCGTACGTACGACGGCGACCCGCGCCCGGATCTCTGGGAGCCGC
Organism: Microbacterium yannicii; assembly: GCF_024055635.1. Taxonomy (GTDB): domain Bacteria; phylum Actinomycetota; class Actinomycetes; order Actinomycetales; family Microbacteriaceae; genus Microbacterium; species Microbacterium yannicii. The sequence goes on along the minus strand of NZ_JAMXMB010000011.1, from coordinate 105,877 downwards.
TGGTCGAGCACGGCTACACGCTGATCGGGCTCCCCGAGGAACTCGATGGCCTCGGTACGCTGGTGGACCTCACGGCCCTCCTCGAAGAGGCCGGCCGAGCCCTGCTGCCAGCCCCATTGCTGACACATGCGATGGCCGCACAAGTGCTGCTCACCGCGGGGCTCCTCGATGAGACGACCGCCTCGTCGAGGCTCGCATTTGCGCGCATCCGCGGCGGAACGCTCCATGTCTTCGACGGCACCGACGCCGACATCGCCGTCGCTGTCGATTCCGCCGACGGAATGAGCGTGGTCCGCGTCTTCACCCTCACGGGGGTCGACCGGGACGTCATCCCCGCCGTCGACCCATCTCGCCCGTTCGCACGGCTCGCGCTCGACGACATCCCCTCGCGGGAACACGCCTGCGCCGAGCATCGCGACGTCGTCGTGGCCGCGCCGCGCACCTGCGTGGCTGCGGAGCTCATCGGCGTCGCCGCACGCGCTCTCGATGGGGCGATCACCCATGCCCTCGGTCGCGAGCAGTTCGGGCGCTCGATCGGGAGCTTTCAGGCGGTCAAACATCAGCTCGCCGACGCGTATGTCCTGGTTGAGCGCGCGCGGAGCCTGGCTCTGGGCAGCGCTGTGGCCCTCGGCGCCTCGCGCGACTCCGCCGAGGGGTCCCGCCTGTCACGGCTCGCGAAGGCGGCCGCGGGGGATGCCGCGGCTCAGAGCGTCGCGCTGCAGACACAGCTGCTCGGGGCTATGGGATTGACCTTCGAGTCCGACAGCCCGCTGGCGGTTCGCCGCGCACGGCACACGATCCCGCTGCTCGGGAATCCGGGGGAACTCTATGCCGCCGTTGCGGCCGAAGCACTGGGGGCCGTGCGATGACCGATTCGCTGACGCAGTTCCGCTCCTTTCTGGACACCGTTCTCCCCGATGATTACGCGGTCGCCTATGCGGGGTACCGCGAGGACGAAGATCTGCGCCGGAGGTTCCAGGCGGCGATGTTCGACGAGGGATGGCTCATCCCGGAATGGCCTCACGGCCTCGGCGGGCGCGACCTGCCGCGCACCGAGGCGCTCACGATCCGTATCGAGGGCGCCCGGCTGCGTATCCCGCGGGAAATGAACATCCAGGCGGCCGGCGTGGTCGCCCCGGCACTGCGGACATTCGGCACCCCGGAGCAACAGGAGCGGTATCTCCGCCCGACGCTGCGGGGCGAGGCGTGGTGGGCGCTGGGGATGTCGGAGCCCGACGCGGGCTCCGACCTCGCGTCGCTGCGCACGACCGCCGTCCGCCGCGGCGACATGTTCGTCGTCAACGGCCAGAAGGTGTGGACGACGCAGGCCGACGGATCACGCTGGTGCACTCTCTACGCGCGAACGGATGCGACCGCGCCGAAGCACCGCGGCATCAGCTGCCTGATCGTCGACATGGACTCGCCCGGCATCACCGTACGACGGATCCGCACCGCCGGACCGTCGATCGAGTCCTTCTGCGAGGTGTTCTTCGACGATGTCGAAGTACCCGCCGACCAGCTCTTGGGCGAGCTGAACGGAGGATGGCGCGTCGCAGTGTCGGCCCTCGAGCACGAACGCGACATGATCTGGGTCCACAACTGGCTGGAGATGCAGCGCGCGCTCGCTCCGGTTCTGGACGACCCTGCGCGGCCGTCATACGCGAACGAGCGTGTGGGTCGACTGCTCGCAGACACCGAGGCGATCCGTCTCACCGGCATGCGCAGCGTCGGTGCCCGCACAGCCGGGATCTACTCGCCGATATCGGGCATCCTCAAGCTCTTCGGATCGGAGTCCGTGCAGCGCGCTGCCGCGCTCGCACTGGAGCTCGGAGCAGACGAGGACGAGGTTCCCCTCGACCGCTTCGACGAGTATCTCGAGTCGATGGCGGCGACGATCTACGGGGGCACCTCCGAGGTGCAGCGCAATATCATCGCCGAGCGTGTCCTCGGCCTGCCGAAGGGAGCATGAACATGCCTGATCTGCCCGAACCCTCCGGTCCGCTGGCGGGGCGCACCGCGCTGGTCTCGGGGTCCGGCCGCGGCATCGGCCGCGCCATCGCCCTGTCGCTCGCAGAGGCGGGCGCGAGCACCGTCATCCTGGCCCGCCACGCAGAGCAGGTGACCGAGACGGTCGCGCTCATCGATGCCGCCGGAGGCCATGCGGTCGCCGCCCCCGCGGACCTCACGGACGCCGAAGGAGTGGCCGCAGCGGTCGAGCCGGTCCTCGCAGAACTCGGCGGGATCGACATCCTCGTCAACAACGCCGGCGTCAATCTGAAGCGCCCCTTCATCCCCCTGCCGGTCGACGACGGCGTCGCTGTGGGGCAGCCGGGTTCCGGGCCGGCGAGCGTTGGAATGGCCGACGAGGAGTGGGACGCGATCTTCGATACCCACGTGCGTGCGTCCCTGCAACTCATCCGCCTCGTCGGTCCCGGAATGCTGCAGCGTCGCTGGGGACGTGTCATCAACATCGGCTCCAGCGCCGTCGGACGCACGCCGAACCTGTCCGGCCCCTACAAGGTGGCCAAGGGCGCGATGATGCACTTCACGCGCGCGCTGGCGAAGGAATGGGCGGAGCACGGCGTGACGGTCAACGCGATCGCACCCGGGCACTTCCGCACCGACATGTCCAAGGCGCTGCACGATAGCGAAGAGGGACAGGCGTGGCTGCGGGAGCGGATCCCCATGCATCACGCCGGCGATGTCCGCGAACTCGGCGCGCTCGCGGCCTTCCTGGCGGGCGATCTCGCTTCGTTCATCACGGGGCAGGTCATCTACGTCGACGGCGGGGAGACCCTCTGATCGAACGCCGCTCGAGCCGACGAGCGGTCCACCGCCCAGCCGCCCAGAGCGGCGCGCTCGACGGCGCGGGCTGCGCCCAACGACGCCTGCTGGCCGGCGGCGTACAGCCGCACCGCATTTCCAACGCTCATGGCGTCGAGCTGAGCGATCGTCCCGGCGAGGTCCAGCGCGCGGCGCTGCAGCGATCCATGGTCGACGACCTCGTTCACGAGACCCCAGTCGTACGCGGTGCGGGCATCGATGGGCTGTGCGGTGAGCGTCAGCTGCCGTGCGCGCCACACCCCGACGGCGGCGGGCAGCTCAGTGCTGAGACCCCACCCCGGAGTGAGCCCGAGCTTGGCATGGGTGTCTGCGAAGCGCGCCTCGGTGGAAGCGATGACCATCGAGCAGGCGAGGACGATCTCGAGTCCCCCTGACACGCAGGAGCCGTTCACCGCGGCGATCGTCGGCGTCGCCAGAGCCCGCAGCGCGGTGGCAGGATCGACCGGCAGACGCGTGTAGTCAGGGTCGTCGAGGAGTTGCTTCGCGTCGACGCCGCTCGAGAAGGCTGGGTCGGTGCCCGTCAGGACGATCGCGCGGACGTCGGGTGCGGCATCCGCTTCTTGCAGCACCTCCACCAGGCGCGCGCGCGTGGCCCGGTCGAGCGCATTGCGTGTCGGAGGATGGTCGAAGGTCAGCACCATCACGTCGTCGGCGACACGGACTCGGAATCGGATCTGATCGGTCATGGCAGCCTCTCTCGGTAATCTCTATAATGATTGATGTAATTATCGGAGGCAATCAACGATGACACTCCCCGATCACATCGCGCGGCGGCTGACGCTTCCGATCGTGTGCGCGCCGATGTTCCTCATCTCTGGGCCCGAGCTGGTCGCCGCCGCCCGCGATTGCGGGTTCATCGGGGCCTTCCCACGCCAGAATGCCCGCTCGGCCGATCAGTTCGCGGACTGGCTGTGCCGCATCCGCGACGCCGGCCAGGCGACGAGCGACATTCGGGGGCGCCATCCCGGGCCGCTGGCGGTGAACATCCCGACGACGCTCCCCGAGGACGAGATGGCGGCGGACCTCGACGCCTGCGCGAGGCACGGGGTCGACATCGTCATCACCTCGGTGGGAAAGCCCGACGTCATCACGCGACTCGCCCACGAGCGCGGCCTGCTCGTGCACCACGACGCGACGTCGGTGACCTTCGCCGAGAAGGCGATCGCCGCCGGTGTGGACGGGCTCAACTGCATCGGCGCGGGAGGCGGCGGCCACTCCGGCACGGTCAGCCATCTCGCACTCATCCCGAGACTGCGGTCGATGTTCGACGGCACGATCTCGCTCGCCGGCGCCGTCGCCACCGGCGCCGCCGTGCGCGCTGCGGAGGTTCTCGGAGCCGACCTGGCGTTCGTGGGAACACGCTTCGCCGCCACCGTCGAATCGCGCGCGAACCCGCTGCAAAAGGAGTGGATCGTCAGCGGAGACTCGAGGCGCCTGCGCTACACCGCGAAGGTGAACGGTGTGCCCGCCAACTGGATGCTGGATTCGCTGGAACACCACGCCATCGACATCGAGGCACTTCCCGACCCCACGAACCGGGGCCACGAGCACCTACCGGACGACGTGCGCCCATGGCGGGACCTATGGTCGGCCGGACAAGGGATCGAGCTGATTCACGACAGCCCGCCCGTCGCCGAGCTGGCTCGCCGTCTGGCGGCGGAATATCGCGACGCGTGCGACGCCCCCGGCCATCGGCGAGCCGCCGCCGAACTCGCCTCCTCCGAAAGGACCCCCCGTGACGGATGATCGCCTCTCCGCTCTCCCCCGGAGCGAAGACCTCCTACTCGACTCCGCCGGGTCCTCACTGATCGTCACGCTCAATCGGCCGTCGCGGGCGAACGCGCTGACGGAGCCGATGATGGACGACCTGCGATCGCTGTGGCGCACGGTGGCCGCCGCAGGCTGGGTGCGGTCGGTGATCGTCACCGGCGCCGGCAACGCGTTCTGCGCCGGCGCGGACGCGGCCATGCTCGCCCAGCCGCGCACCCGCATCGGGCGCGACGCCGCAGAGGAGCTGTCCTTCGTTCCCGGCCCGCACCTGGATGTGCCGGTCATCGTCGCGGTCAACGGGGTCTGCGCCGGCGGAGGTCTCCACTTCGTCGCCGATGCCGACCTCTGCATCGCTGCCGGCACCGCACGATTCGTGGATCCGCACGTCACCGTGGGTCAGGTCAGCGGCATGGAGCCGGTGGAGCTCATGCTCAAGGCCCGGCGCGACGTCATCGTGCGAATGGCACTGCTCGGCCGGTCCGAGACCCTGGACGCCGCCCGCGCGAAAGAGGCCGGGCTGGTATCCGAGGTCGTCCCCGCCGACATACTGCTGGCGCACGCGACCGCTCTCGGCGAACGCATCGCAGAGGGCTCTCCCGAAGCAGTCCGCGCCACCCGTGCCGTGATCCGCGACTTCGAGGCCGACCTGATGCGACGCCAAATGGACGCCGGCTGGAAGGCGGTCCAGGATCACTGGCCGCATCCCGACGCCCAAGAAGGTCCGCGGGCATTCCTCGAGAAGCGCGCGCCACGCTGGGCAGGGGGCGACTGACCGTGCTCGCGGCGAAGCGCATCATCGTCACCGGTGCCGGGCAGGGGCTCGGCCGTGCGTACGCGATCGCCGCCGCGGAGGCCGGCGCGTCGGTCGTCGTCGGCGACATCGACGGGGATGCCGCCGCGCAGACGGTCGAGGCGATCCGCGCCTCGGGCGGCCATGCCGTCGCCGTGACGGGTTCTGTCGCCGACTGGGCAGTAGCGCGGGCCCTGACCGAACGCTGCCTGCGCGAGTACGGCGGCGTCGACGGCGTGGTGGCGAACGCGGCGATCATGCGCAGCGCGGACCCGTGGGACGAGAACGAGGCCGACCTGCGGGCCATCGCCGAGGTCAACATCCTCGGCGTCCAGTTCACCGCACGCCATGCGATGCGCGCCATGGTCGAGTCAGGACGCGGCGGCTCGGTGGTGACCGTCGTCTCGGGGGCCCGCGACGGCATTGCCGGAATGAGCGCGTACGGCGCATCGAAAGGCGCCGTCGCCGCGATGACCGCGAACTGGGCGCTGGCCGGCCGTGCGCACGGGATACGGGTGAATGCGATCTCACCGCTCGGGCTCACTCGCATGTCGCAGGCCGATCATCGATCCGACCGTCCGCCGATGCCCGATCCGTCGCGCGTCGCCCCCGTCGTGACGGCGCTGCTGTCGGATGCCAGCGCCCCCATGACCGGTGCCGTGCTGCGGTTCGACGGAACGACGCTCGGCCGGTACGGATCGTCACTGCGCACGGTCGCGGCCTCGCCGACAGGCTGGCAGGTCGAAGACATCGCCGCCGCCCTCGTCGCGGAGGAGGAGCAGTGAGCCGGTTCGACCGCAGGGTCGCGGTCATCACGGGCGCCGGCAACGGCATCGGAAGGGCAGCGGCCCGGATGTTCGTCGCCGAGGGCGCCACCGTCGTCGGCGTGGACACGGATGACGTCGCACTCGATTCCGTGCGCGCCGAACTCGGACCGGCCTTCGAACCCTTCCCGGCCGACGTCGCCGACGCGGAGCCGGGGCACGACTACGTGTCGGAGTGTATGGCTCGTCATGGCCGTGTCGACATCGCCTTCCTCAACGCCGGCATCCTCGGCCCCGCCGCGCCGATGGACGACTACCCGCTCACCGCGTTCGACGTGGTCATGAGGGTCAACGTCCGAGGAGTGTGGCTCGGCACCACCCGGGCGATGCGGGCGATGCGCGAGCAGGCCACGGGCGGCGTCATCACGATCACGTCCTCGACCGGCGGCCTGCGCGGCAGCGGCGGGATGGGTGCGTACATCACGAGTAAGCACGCGGTGGTGGGTCTCATGAAGGCCGCGGCGATCGAAGGCGGCCCGTTCGGCATCCGTGTCAACGCCGTTCACCCGGGTCCGACGGACACCGCCGTGTGGGCCTCGGCCACGCCGACGAAGCGTGCCGAATCCGGCTCGGCGGGCGTGGGGCTTCCCCAGCTGTACCGTGTGGCCGACCCGGCAGAGGTCGCGGCGGTCGTCGGGTTTCTCTCGAGCGACGAAGCCGCGTTCTGCACGGGGGCGTCGTATCCCGTCGACGGTGGTCTTCTCGCCGGCCCGCCCTACCGGCATCCCCTGCCGGAGCGCTGATGCCTCGTGAAGAGGTCCCGCCCGAAGGCGGGACCTCTTCTTCATGCGGGGTCGTCTACTCGACGGGGACGCAGATGCCCTCGGGCGAGCACGGCTCGGTCGACCGGTAGAGCTGCAGCTCGCTCGCGTCGATGCCGATGCGCTTGTCGGGTCCGAAGACGTACACGCCGTTGGCGCCGGTGAACTCCTCACCCGAGGTCAGGAAGGACTTGATCGAATCGCCGTCGGTCTTACCGGTGTCGGCCACGGCCTGAGCGATGAGCACCGACCAGTCGAAGCTGTTCGCGCCGACCGTGTCGAGCGGGGTGAACTCCGTCTTGTCGAGTGCTTCCATGTAGCGGGTGACGAACTCGGACACGACACCCGTGGTGTCGAGATCCGGGTCGAGGAAGGTCTTCGCCATCGGTCCGGCTGCGAGATTCTCCGCCAGCTCGGCGGGCGTGGCCTCCACGATCGCCGGAGTTCCGAGGCCCAGCGTGCCGGCGGTCGGCGGGTACCAGCCCAGCTTGTCGAACGAGCTCATCACCGTGACCGCGGGCGTGCCATACGGCCACATGACGACCGCATCGACGTCCTCCTGCTGCAGTGTGCTGAGCTGCGCCGTCGCATCGCTCGCGGACGCCGGGAAGCTCACGCGGAAGAGTTCGACGTCCGGGTAGTCCTCGGCGACGATCTCCTCCGTGAGGTCCGCCTGCGCGACGGCGAACGCCGACGCGTCCTCGACCAGTCCGATCTTGTCGCCGAACTGCGATGCGTAGTCCAGCAGCGGAGTGATCGCCGTTTCGCCGGCGTTGCCGGCGCCCGTCGAGAACGCGTACTTGTAGCGATTCGAATCGCCCACTTCGGGAAGCACCGCGGCGATGCCGCCGGAGGTGCCGCCGGGGATCTTTACCTGGTTGAGGACGTCCTGCACGGCCGGGAATGCCTCGGTCGTGAAGAAGATCGCGGTCGCACCGGCCTGGGCGAGTTCGCGCGTCTGTGCGACGGCGGCCGTGGCTTCGCCTGCCGTGTCGCGCTCGACGACCTCGATGGTCATGCCCGGGTGCAGCGTCTCGGCGTACTCGGCGCCAGCCTTCAATCCCGCGAGGGAGTTGATGCCGGATGCTGCAAGCGGACCGGTCAGCGAGCCGACGAACCCGATCGTGAGCTTGTCGGGGAGCTCGGCGGTGCTCTCACTCGGCGCCGCGGCGCCGCCTCCGGCGCCGCTCGAGCACGCGGCGAGCGAGAGCGCCAGTGCTCCCGCGAAGACTGCTCCCAGCAGCCCTCTCTTGGTGCGGAACATGTTTCTCCTTCGGTTGTCGGGTGCCGTCTAGGACAGGTAGGCGGCGTGCAGTAGATCCGGCAGCTCCGGATCCGTGCCGTTCACCTCGTGGACGATGTGACCGTGCCGCAGGACCAGCACGTCGGCCGCGAGGTTCTGCGCGACCTCGAGGCGTTGTTCCACCACGAGGACGGCGTAGCCGAGGTCGCGCAGGGTCGCGATGATCTCGGTCGTTCGTGCGACGAGCTTCGGTGCGAGCCCGTTGGTGGGCTCGTCGAGCATGATCGCCTGGGGCGCACCGGCGACGGCCCGCGCGATGGCCAGCATCTGCTGCTGACCGCCACTGAGTCTTCCGGCGGCGCGGTTGAGGTGCTCCTTGAGTTCCGGCAACAGCTCGAGCGGCCGGACGGGCGGCTTCGCTCCGGATCGTGGTCGCGCGACGTCGAGGTTCTCGGCCACTGTCATGTCGGGGAACACATGGCGGCCTTCGAGGACGTGGCCCAGTCCCGCCCGTGCCCGCCTGCTCGCGGACAGGTGGCCGAGCTCCACATCACCGAGGCGAACGGTGCCGACCGACGGGGTGAGCCCTCCGATGCCGTGCAGCGTCGAGGTCTTCCCGGCTCCGTTCGCGCCGAGCAGCACGACGCACTCGCCGGGTTTCACGGTGAAGCTCACGCCCTCTGCGGCAACGACGGCGCCGTATCGGACCGTTAGGTTCTGGACGACCAGTTCGCTTTCCATCACACCGTCCCCATGTATGCGGCGCGGACCGCTTCGGCGTCGTGCAGATCGTCGGGGTGGCCTTCCCACAGCACTCGGCCGAGGTCGAGCACGACGATGCGGTCGACCAGGCGGCTGACCATCTCCAGGTGGTGCTCGACGATGATCACTGCGACGCCAGCGCGCGCGACCTCCTTCACGATGGTCTCCAGCGCGTCGATCTCGGAGGCGGACAGCCCGGCTGCCGGCTCGTCGAGCAGCAGTACCTTGGGGCATCGCGCCACCGCCATTGCAGCCTCGAGGAACCTCAGCTGTCCGTGGCCGAGGAACCGGCTCTCGCGGCGTCCCATCTTCAGGTCGTCCGGTTTCAGGCCGCCCGCCTCCAGGAGGGCGAGCGCGGCGGTGCGGCATGCCGCAACCCGCTCCGGAGAGGCGTCCAGCTGTCGCTGCACCGCGATCTCGATGTGCTCGTCGATGCTCATCCCGGCAAAGGTCTTCGGTGTCTGGAATGTCCGGGCGATGCCGCGGCGCGCGTTCTCCTGCGGGCGCGAGCGGCTGATGTCGACGCCATCGAGGGCGACACTGCCCGCGGACGGGCGGTAGTAGCCGCCGATGAGGTTGAGCATCGTGGTCTTGCCCGAGCCGTTCGGTCCGATCAGGCCGAGGATCTCGCCCTCACGCAACTTGAGCGTCACACCGTCGACAGCCTTCACACCTCCGAAGCTCCGCCTGACCTCGTCGACACTCAACACCGCGTTCTTCGGAGCGGCCGCGGCCGCAGGCTCGGGTTCGGGTTCGGCTGTGACGGATGCCGCGGGCACGGGTTCGGCGAGGGATGCCGCAGCCTTGGGGCCATCGGTGGTGCCGTCGAGCCGGAGCGATGTTCTGACCGGGTCGGCCGCCGCAGCGGTGCGGCTGAAGAGCCCGCGCGGACGCAGGCGCATGAGGAGGACGAGCAGTACGCCGTAGACGATGATGTTCACGTGCGGGTAAGGCGCCAGCATCAGCGGCACGATCACCAGGATGATGACACCGACCAGCGGACCGAGCTGAGATCCCAGACCGCCCAGCACCGCCATCACGAGGAAGAGGATCGACAGCGACGGCAGGAACGCGTCGGGTGAGATGTACACCGACAGGTAGGCGAACAGCGCGCCCGCCAATCCGCCCAGACCCGAGCCCACGGCGAACGCGGCCACCTTCGTGACGTAGCCGCCGATGCCGAGAGCGGATGCGCCGATGGGCTCATCGCGGACGGCCGCGGTCGCGCGACCGATGCGGCTCGTGCGATAGCGGGCGTGGAACCAGAACGCGAGGAACGCGATGCCGATGATGACGAGCGGCACGAACCACTCCCACAGCACGTAGCTGCTGGGGTCGAACGAAAGGAACGGAGTGATCCCGGAGATGCCCCCATGGCCGCGCGTAAGGTCGTCCAGCGCGACGAGCATGTCGGAGACGACCAGCACCGTTCCGAGCGAGAGCATCGCGAGGCCGAGCGCCGCGAGGCGGCCGGCAGGCAGGCCGACCAGCGCACCGACGGCAACGCCGCTCAGCAGTGCGAGGGGCAGGGTGAGCCAGATCGGCCACATGTAGGTGCCCGCAAGGATGCCGGCGACGTACGCGCCCACCGCGAATGCCGCGCCCTGCCCGAGCGAGAGCACGCCCGAGAAGCCGATCGTCACGTTCACGCCGTACACCGACACGAGGTAGACGCAGATGAGCAGCACCACGTACGCGGGGTACGACATCGGACCGGTGATGAGCAGGATCGCGAGTGCCACGATGACCATCACGAGCCCCTGGACCGATGGCATCACCGCGACCCGGCGAAGCGGCGCCGGCAGTCGATCGAGCACGCGATCGAGGCCGCGGTTGACGGCATCCTGCACTGCGTAACTGCCGGTGCGGAGGTTCTCTTGGAGACGCGCCATTTCAGACCTCCCGGACCGGCCGCGAGCCGAAGATCCCGTGCGGCCTGACGACATAGACGAGGACGAGCAGCACGAAGACTGCGAGGTTGCCGTAGAGCGGCCCCATGTAGACGGCGGCGCCCTGGCTCACCAGCCCGACCACCACGCCGCCGATGACAGCACCCGGGACGCTGTTCATCCCGCCCATAGAGACGGCCACGAAGCCGTAGAACAGGAAGAAGATACCGAGGTTGGGCATGAGGATCTGCGAGGACGCCACGAGGTATCCGGTGATCGCCGCGATGACGGCCGAGATGAGCACGGTGATCTGCGACGCACGTGCCCTCGAGATACCCAACGCCTCCGCACCGCGCACATCTTGCCCGACGGCGCGGAGCTCGCGGCCCACGCGGGTCCGGCGATAGAAGATAAGCAGGGCCGCCGCGACGAGCAGCAGCACGGGCAGGGTCGCCAGTTCCGCCCAGGAGACGCGGAAGCCGAGGAAGGTGAAGGGCGTGGACGGGATGCCGAATGGGAAGTACGTCGCCTCTCCGCCCGCCGGAATGGCGAGGATCTCGGTCAGCACGATGCTGACGCCGAAAGTGGAGAGGATCCACGAGACCGCGGAGCCCGACTGGACGAACGGCCGGATCGCGACGACTTCCGTGACGAGCGCCGCGATGAGCAGGGCTGCGAACCCGAGGAGGAAAGCGAGCCACACCGGCACGCCCGCTGCCGCGCTCAGCAGGATGACGATGGGAGCGAGCACGACGAGCTGGCCATGGCCGAAGTTGATGACACCTGTCGTCAGATGGAGCACCGCGAATGCGACGGCGATCAGGCCGTATATCGCCCCCTGAGAAAGCCCGGGCAGCAGAATCGACTGGATGAACTGGTCCATGTATTCGGGTTCCACCTCGAAGTCGACGATGACGGGAAGCGGTTTTAAACTATATAAAGATTAGAGGATTTGCAACCTCACCCCCTTTCACCGTTGAGGACGGACGATGACGACCGAAACCCCCGAAGCCAGGCAGCTCTCCACCACATCGCGACGAGCGATCGAAGAGACCTGGCGCTCGCACGGATTCCACACCGACGAGCGGCTCGGCTGGATGCTCGAAGACCGCGCCCGGACCATGCCCGACCGGATCGCGGTGCTCACCCGGACGCGACAGTTCACCTACGGGGAGCTGCAGCAGCGCGCGTTGGCGGTCGCGCGCACCCTGGTCGCCCACGGCGTGCGCAGCGGAGACACGGTCTGCTGGATGCTGCCGACGGACGCCGAAGCGGTATGGGTGGCCTCGGCGATCTGGCGCATCGGCGCGGTCAGCAGCCCGATCGTCCCGATCTACGGCGCCCGCGAGCTGGCCGCGGTGGTCGAGCAGTCCCGTCCTGTCGCCGTGATCACGAACGCGCTGGTACGAGGGCGACGCCTTCCGGAGGAGTTCGACGCGGTGCTCGCCACGGTCGGGCACGAGCCTCGCGTGCGTCTCCTCGCAGAAGGGGCCCACGCGGGCTGGCTCGACGCTGAGGGTGAAGGATCGGGAGCGCTGCCGCCGACCGTCGAGCCTGCCCCGGCAGACGCCCCCTCGCTCATCCTCTACACCTCGGGGACCGAGGCGGCGCCGAAAGGAGCGGTGCACTCCACCGCCGGACTCATGCACGAATTGCGTTCCTGCGTCACGGAGTGGGGCATCACCTACCACGACCGCATGTTCATGGCCTCCCCCATGACCCACATCACCGGCCTGCTGCAGGGATTCCTCATCCCGACGCGCGTAGGCGGCGCATCGATCCTGATGGACCGATGGGACGCCGCCGAGGCCGTCGAACTCATCGAACGTCACGGCGGCACCTATATGGCCGGCGCGACGCCGTTCCTTCGTGAACTGCTCGCGGCGTACGCAGCAGCCGGCCGCACAACGTCGAGTCTTCGCCAGTATTGCTGCGGCGGCGCGGCCGTGCCATCCGAGCTGATCCGGGATGCGGACGGTCTGGGTATCGCGGCGTATCGGGCATGGGGGATGACCGAGCTGCCCACCTCGACGCTCTCAAGCGAACTCGACCCGCTGTGGGCACGGGCCGAGACGGACGGCCGGCTCGCCCCGGGTGTGGAGCTGCGCGTCGTCGACGACGACGGCCGCGATCTCCAACCCGGCGACGAGGGGAACCTGCTCCTCCGCGGACCGGAGATGATGTTGGGCTATGTGGGGGCGGACACTGCTATGGGGGCGATCAGCGAGGATGGCTGGTTCACGACGGGTGATGTCGGGTTCCTTGGAGCCGACGGGTACGTGCGCATCAGCGGCCGGACCAAGGACATCATCAATCGCGGCGGCGAGAAGTTCAGCGTGCGCGAGATCGAGGAGCACTTGCGCGCCCATCCTCGTATCGAGGCGATCGCGGTCATCGCGGTTCCCGGTGGGCGGCTCGGTGAACGCATCGGCGCCGTCATGGTGGGCGACGAGGACGTTACCCCCGCGGCGCTCGCGGACTTCATGACCAGCCGCGGCGTCGCGAAACAGAAGACACCCGAGCTGGTGGTCGTCGTCGAGGCGATCCCGGTGAATGCCACCGGCAAGGTCGACAAGCGCGCCATGCTCGCCCTGTTCGACGGCACATGACGCTGACGCAGTGTGACTGACCGACCGACTCGCCGCTCGGCGGAGAGGATAGACGGGAGATTGGCAGGACGGTCATCAGCTTGACCTGACCGCGCGAACGGTCCCTGAGTGTGACCCAAAGCGCGGAGACGGACAAATTTGAAAGCTCGGTCTCCGGTGGGCAACATGCCCACGGTAGGGACGGCGGGTTACAGCCGCCCGTGCGCGCATTCCATCAGCGGCATGACCTCAGACTCGCGGAATTCCGCGGACTGAGGCGGAAGATCCGTTCGATGAAGTCCAGCACCTCGCCGCGGGCGCTCGCCTCTCAGGCGGTGGAATCGGGGCCGAATGTGGGCGCGGTGTGGGCATTCTGTGGTTGCGGTAATGGAAAAACCCCTGATTATCAGGGGTTTTTCTGGCGGTGACGGTGGGATTTGAACCCACGGTAGGGGGTTACCCTACACAACTTTTCGAGAGTTGCACCTTCGGCCGCTCGGACACGTCACCGCCGACAATCTTACGACACGTCGACGGATGCCGCGAATCGGCGCCGACTCCGCGTTCAGCCGCGCTCGATAGCACCGCGGATCACGTCGACGACCCGCTCCGGCTCGTCGATCCCGACCGCGTAGACATACGTCGCGGTGAAGCCGACGCCCGCGAGCGACTCGGCGAGCGCCGCCACATCGGTCGAGGTCGACTCGGGGGTGATCGCGATCATCGCGGTCTTCTCGATGTCGTCGTAGTCGCGGCCCACGTCGTCGCAGTGGCCGCGCAGCACGTCGAGCTTGTGCGTGGGCAGGTTGCCGCCGCTCACACCGAGGTTGCAGGCATCCGCGTACTGCGCCACCAGGCGGAGCGTCTTCTTCTCGCCACCCCCGCCGATCAGCAGATACGGATGCGGACGGCTGATGCTCTGCGGCGAGTCCAGCGTGCGCTCCAGCTGCCAGATCGCTCCCTCGAACGGTTCCTCCGAGTCCGACCACATCTGCAGGCAGATCTGCAGCGTCTCCTCCAGCTCGCGGAAGCGCCGGGCGACCGGCGGGAACGGGAAGCCGAGCCCGCGGCACTCCTGCTCGTTCCAGGCGGCTCCGATCCCGAGGCCGACGCGACCGCCCGACAGCACGTTGAGGGTGGTCACCTGCTTCGCCAGCAGCGACGGGTGGCGATAGATCACTCCTGACACCAGGGCGTGCAGCATCGCCTTCTCGGTGTGGGCCGCGATGAACCCGAGCGTCGCGTACGCCTCGAGCATCTCGTGCTCGACCGGACCGAGACCCGGCAGCTGCCAAAAGTGGTCCATCACGGTGATGCGACGGATGCCGGCGGCCTCGGCGTTGCGTACGTGCTGCGCGAGCGCGGGCCCCAGCTGGGCGGCGCCGCTGCGCCACGTGAAATCTGCGATGTGAAGCCCGTAGTCCATCGGCATGCTCCGTCCGCGCGGCTCGGTCCGCTGCACGGTCAGGCTAGCCGTCCGCGGTTCACGCGTCGAGGAACGCCTCGTGGTGATAGCCCTCCGGGTCCAAGACGGCGACGGTCGACTCCGGAACCTCGCGGAACACGCCGGGCAGGTCGTTCAGCGGCTCCGACACGACGACCTGCGCGTGATCGCCGAAGAGCGAGAGCCGGTCGGCGTCCGGGTACATCGCCCGGATCGTGGGGACGTCCGCCGAGTGGAACAGCGAGCGCGACCGCCCCTGCGACGAGTACCGGAAAGCCCACACCGTCTCGCCGTCCGACACCGCGAGCGTGCCCTGCATCGGGAACTGCACGCCGGCGGCGTGGCCGGCCTCCTCCACGCGGCGGATGGCGGCCCGGACCGCACCGATCGGGTCGTCCGCGAGACCGAGGGTCAGCGCAAGGTGGAAGAGCACCTCGCTGTCGGTCGTCCCCTGCATGAGCGGATACAGCGACGGGTCGACGGCGAGCGCCAGCTCGCGCTTGATCAGGCCGAACTGCGAGATCGCGCCGTTGTGCATGAACAGCCAGTTGTCGTGACGGAACGGGTGGCAGTTCGTCTGCTGGATCGGCGGCCCCGCGGCCGCGCGCACGTGCGCGAAGAACAGCGGGCTCACGACCGCCCGGCTGATCTCGCGGAGGTTCTGGTCGTTCCACGCCGGCTCGATACTGCGGAAGACCGACGGATGCCGCGGCCCCGCGGCATCCGTATTCGCGACGGGATACCACCCGAACCCGAAGCCGTCACCGTTCACCGTCTCGGCGCCGAGCGGCGAGTTCTCCGCCATCGCGACGACCGAGTGCTGCGCGTCGAGGATGAGGGCCGCCGGCTGCAGCGGCTCCCCCGTGTAAGCCAGCCAGCGGCACATCGCAGCTCCCCGGGTCGTCCGTCGACACCGCGGCGCGGCGCTGTCGCCATCGTAGGGCGGGGCTGTCGCCCGCCGATAGCCCGCATCCCGCGATGCCGCCCTCGGTGTCGTCCACCGGGTCTAGCGTGGGCTGGTGACCGATCATCAGCCTGCTTCCGACGCGGCGAGACCCGCATCCGCGCCGAACAGCGGCATGAGCACCGTCCAGCGTGCGGTGCTGTGGATCGCGGTGCTCGGATCCTTCGTGGCCTTCCTCGACGGCACGATCGTCAATGTCGCCCTTCCCTCGATCAGCGCCGAGCTCGGCGGCGGCATCACGACGCAGCAGTGGGTCGTCGACGCGTACCTCATCACGCTGGGCGCACTCATCCTCGTCGCCGGCTCGGTCAGCGATGCGTACGGCCGCGTCCTCGTCCTCCGCATCGGACTCATCGGCTTCGGCATCGCGTCCATCGCCATCGCGGCCGCACCGACCGCCGAGTTCCTCATCGTCGCGCGCGCTGTCCAGGGCGCGGCCGGCGCGTTCCTCGTCCCGAGTTCGCTGGCGCTCATCACCTCCAACTTCAGCGGCGCCGCGCAGAGTCGCGCGATCGGCATCTGGACCGCGATGACGACATCCGCGATGATCGTCGGACCGCTCATCGGCGGCATCCTCGTCGACCTGGTCTCCTGGCGACTCGCGTTCCTCATCAACGTGGTGCCGATCACCGTCACCCTCGTGCTGCTGGCGCGCGGCGGCTTCCGCGATTCGCGGCATCCCGACGCCTCGATCGACTGGATCGGCGCGGCCCTGTGCACACTTGGTCTCGGCGGGATGGTCTACGCCCTCATCGAGCAGCCCAACCTCGGCTGGGGCTCGCCCGTCATCTGGCTGACGCTCGTGCTCGGCGCCGGCATGTTCGCGGCCTTCATCCTCCGTCAGCGCACCACGCGGCACCCGATCCTGCCACTCGACCTGTTCCGGGTGCGCAACTTCTGGACGGGCAACGTGGCGACCGCGTTCATCTACGGGGCGCTCGCCCTCAACGGCCTCGTCGTGGTCGTGTACCTGCAGGAAGGCGCCGCGCTGAAAGCCACCTTCGCCGGACTCGCGAGCCTTCCCATGACGATCCTGATGATCCTGTTCAGCTCCCGCGTCGGCGCGCTCAGCGGCAGATGGGGTCCGCGGTTCTTCATGACGGTCGGCCCGATCACCATGGGCATCGGCGCACTCCTGCTCCTCACGACGTCCGAAGAGTTCTCGTATTGGTGGCAGATCCTGCCGAGCATGATCGTGATGGGTGCGGGCCTCGCGCTCACCGTCGCGCCGCTGACCTCCGCGATCCTCGGCGCGATCGAGCCGGAGCGTTCGGGCATCGCGTCGGCGGTCAACAACGCCGTCGCGCGCGTCGCCGGACTCATCGCGGTCGCCCTGCTCGCCACGATCGTCGGCGGCAGCCTCGACCTCGAGGGATTCCACCGCGCGGCCCTCGTCACGGCGACGCTCATGATCGCCGGAGGCGTCACGTCGTTCCTCGGCATCCGCAATCCGGCTCGCACTCCCGCCGCTTCTCCCTCACCCTGACGCATGACGGATGCCGCCACCCGGCGGCGAGGCTGGGTCTGGGCGCCGCCCCCTGCAAGACTGGCGGCATGGCCGTCATCGAGAACTCGAAAGTCACCATCGTCGGAGCCGGCAGCGTCGGCTCGAGCGCCGCGTACGCCGCGCTGATCCGGGGCTCCGCGCGGCACGTCGCGCTCTACGACATCGCCACTCAGAAGGTGGAAGCCGAGGTGCTCGACCTCGCGCACGGCACGCAGTTCACCGGCACGAGCGACATCGTCGGCGGCAGCGACCTGTCGGTCGTCGAGGGCTCGCACGTGGTCGTCATCACGGCGGGCGCCAAGCAGGACCCTGGTCAGACGCGCATCGAGCTGGCCGGCGTCAACGCCGGGATCATGAAGAAGATGATGCCGCAGCTGCTCAGCGCGGCGCCGGACGCCATCTACGTCATCGTGACCAATCCGTGCGATGTGCTGACCGTGCTCGCCCAGGAGGACACCGGGCTTCCGTCGGAGCGCATCTTCGCGTCGGGCACCGTGCTCGACACCTCGCGCCTGCGGTGGAAGCTCGCCCAGCGGGCGGGCGTCTCGACATCGAGCGTGCACGCCTACATCGTCGGCGAGCACGGCGACACCGAGTTCCCGCTGTGGTCCAAGGCGACGATCGGCACCGTCCCGATCCTGGAATGGGTGACGCCTGGCGGCGACCGCCTGACGGTCGAGGAGCTCGACCAGATCGCCATCGACGTCCGCGATGCGGCCTACAAGGTCATCCAGGGCAAGGGCGCGACGAACTACGCGATCGGGCTGTCGAGTGCACGGATCATCGAGGCGATCCTCAACGACGAGCGCGCGGTGATGCCCGTCTCGCCGGTGCTGCGCGACTTCCACGGCGTCGACGGCGTGGCGCTGTCCGTGCCGTCGATCGTCAGCGCCGCGGGTGCCGTGCCGATCCGCGAGACGCAGTTCGACGCGCACGAGCTGGAGCTGTTCCACGCCTCGGCCGACGCCCTGAAGCAGGTGGCCGACTCGCTGCGCGACTGACGGCAAGATGAGCGGATGCCGGCGGCCGAGGCATCCGCCCCCGCTCGTCTGGCCCTGCAGCAACGAGTCGACGGACGTCGCGCGCACACGCGTTATCGGCACGGCCCGTGAACGCCGGCGGCCTCGCTGACGGCGGCGGCTGACTGACCGCGCCGCACGCCCGGCCCGCCGGCCCGGTCATGTCGTGACCTCGACGTACGCTGAAGCCATGCCCGCTGCCAGACGCCCGACGCAGACCGCGCCCTACCGGTGCACCGAGTGCGGCTGGACGACGCTCAAGTGGGCCGGGCGCTGCGGCGAGTGCCAGCAGTGGGGCACGGTGGTCGAGGCCGCGGAGCAGACCGGCATCCTGCGCTCGATCACGCCGGTCGCCCCCGGCGCCGGTCGCACGGCGCAGCCCATCACCCGCATCGACACTGCGGACGCACCGCGGCGCACGAGCGGCGTCAGCGAGTTCGATCGGGTGCTCGGCGGCGGTCTCGTGCCGGGTGCGGCGATCCTGCTGTCGGGCGAACCGGGGGTGGGCAAGTCGACGCTCCTCCTCGAGGTGGCCGCCCGCTCGGCCCACGCGGGCCGACGTGTGCTGTACGCGAGCGCGGAGGAGTCGACGGCGCAGGTCCGCCTGCGGGCCGAGCGCACCGGCGCCCTCCACGACGAGCTCTACCTGGCGAGCGAGACGGATCTCGCGACGATCCTCGGTCACGTCGACGAGGTCGCACCCGAGTTGCTCATCGTCGACTCCGTGCAGACGGTGTCGTCCGCCCTGTCGGAGGGCATGGCCGGGCATCCGTCACAGGTGCGCGAGGTCGCAGCCACCCTCATCCGTGTCGCGAAGGACCGCGGCATCCCCACGATCATCGTCGGGCACGTCACGAAGGACGGCTCGATCGCGGGCCCCCGCATCCTCGAGCACCTGGTCGATGTGGTGTGCCAGTTCGAGGGCGACCGCCAGACGTCGCTGCGCTTCGTGCGCGCCCTCAAGAACCGCTTCGGGCCGACCGACGAGGTGGGATGCTTCGATATGACCGGCGCCGGGATCGCCGAGGTGCCCGATCCGAGCGCCCTGTTCCTGGGGCACGGCAGCACCGAGCCGGGAACCTGCGTGTCGATCGCGCTCGAGGGGCGCCGGGCACTCCCGGTCGAGGTGCAGGCGCTGACGATCGACAGCAAGTCGGGCAACCCGCGGCGCATCGTGAACGGCGTCGACGCCGCACGCGTGGCGACCGTGCTGGCGGTGCTCGAGAAGCGGATGAAGATCAAGACCTCGGATCAAGACGTGTACGTCTCGACCGTCGGCGGAGTGAGATTCGCCGAACCTGCCGCCGACCTCGCCATCGCTCTCGCCGTGGCCAGCGCGGTCGAGGGATGGACGATTCCCCGTCACATCGCCGCGGTCGGCGAGCTGAGCCTGGCAGGCGAAGTGCGGCCCGTCACCCAGGCGACGCAGCGGCGCAGCGAAGGTGCCCGCCTCGGGTATCGAGACGTCATCGACCACCGCTCGGGGTCGCTGGGCGGCGCCGTCAGCGACGTGCGGGCTCGGGCCAAGGGCCGGCCAGGGGAAGACATCCCCGACTTCTGAGGTTCGGCCCGTCCGCTCAGCGACCCCGGGTCCGGCGTCGACGCGAAGGGTCGACGTACCCGAGGGCGATGGGGATCACCAGTCCGGCCGCGCACACGATTCCGACGAGCAGGAATTCCACCCGGCGAGTCTGCCCCGTCACCCCCGGAGATGCAAACTCTTCACCGGAGAGTCCCGTTTCTGTCGAGCGGGTGCCCACCCGGCGCATCAGGGGTTTGGGGCGCAGAATTGTCGTTCGGGGCGCACCGGACGCGCCCCAGACGGGTGCGACGCGCCCCAAACCCGGTGAAGCTCACCGCTGGACGCGTCAGGCGTCGAGTGCGGCGATCAGGTCGGCGGGCGACGCCTGCAGCGGGTGGGGGCCGGCGATGTCGAAGAAGACCGTCGTGATCTCGTCCTCGTGAGCGCCGAGGAACGCGCGCAGCCACGCCGGCGACTGGAGTGCGACGCCGGGCGGCAGTGAGGCGGGCTTGTGCGTGGCGTCGCTGAACAGCAGCAGCGCGATATCGCCGGTCTTCGGGTCGCGGTACGTCCACACCTCCCCGACGTCGAGCGGGTTGTCGCGATCGCCGGGCCGCATCAGCGGCGCGACCGTCGGACCGTGCCGCAGCGCGAAGGCGACGGCTGCCATGTCCTGGGTCTGGAGCGCGTCGGCGAGCTGGGTGTTGCGGAACTCCAGCGGTTCCTTCTGCTTGTTCGCGCGCTTCTTGCTTGCCACCCGTCCAGCCTAATCAGCCGTTCCGGCGTGATCGCCCGCAGACCCCGCGGCAGATCACCCCGATCAGGCGAGGAACCCGCGCAGCAGTGCCTCCGAGCCGGCGAGATGTTCGAGGATCGCCGCTTCGGCGGCATCCGGTCTCCCGGCGAGGATCGCGGTCACGATGTGCTCGTGCTGCACGTTGGAGTGCTCGATGTTGCGCGGCAGCAGCGGGAAGGTGTCGAGCCATTCGTTGACGCGGGCCCGGTTCTCCGCGGCGAGCGCGACGAGCGATGGGATGCCGGCGAGCTCGGCGATCGCGAGGTGCAGCAGCGTGTCGAGCCGGCGATAGTCGGTCTCGGATGCCTCGGCCACGACCTCGTACCGCGCCCACAGTTCGTCGCGCGCGGCGGCGTCGAGACTGCGGGCGGCAGCGGCGCGGGCGGCTCCGGCCTCGAGCACGCGACGCAGGCCCAGCACGTCTTCGAGCTCGGCCGCCGTCACGTCGCGCGGATGCGGCGGCTGCGGGAGCGGATCGGCGACGAACGTGCCGCCGTACCGGCCGCGCCGGCGCACGAGGTAGCCGGTGTCGGCCAGCTCGCGGATCGCCTCGCGCACGGTGTCGCGGCTCACGGCGTACAGCACGGCGAGTTCCCGCTCCGATGGCAGAGACTCCCCCGGCGCGACGACGCCGAGCCGGATGGTCTGCACCAGGCGTGCGACGGTGTCTTCGAGCGCGTTACCCTCGCGCACCGGCCGGTAGACGGCCCTGCGCACCTCGTGCAGGGGAGCATCGGTCATGCGACACCGCCTTCGTCGAGCCCCGGTCGTTGAGCGAGGGAGAGCAGCGACCGAGACGAGACGCACCGGACTCTCCGCACCCGCCCGGGGCGTTTCGACTCGCTTCGCTCGTTCAACGACCGGCCTTTCTCACAGCGGTGTGACGTATGCGTTGGTGATGCCGCCGTCGACCACGAACGCGGTGGCGGTGATGAACGACGCGTCGTCCGAGGCGAGGAACGCGACGGCGGCGGCGAGCTCCTCGGGCTCGGCGAAGCGCCCCATGGGCACGTGCACGAGCCGGCGCTGGGCGCGCTCGGGGTCCTTCGCGAAGAGCTCCTGCAGCAGCGGAGTGTTCACCGGCCCCGGGCACAGCGCGTTGACGCGGATGCCCTGTCGCGCGAACTGCACGCCCAGCTCACGGGTCAGGGCGAGCACGCCGCCCTTCGACGCCGTATAGGAGATCTGCGACGTGGCCGAGCCGAGCAGTGCCACGAACGATGCGGTGTTGATGATCGAGCCGCTAGCCGCCGGCACCATGTGGCGCAGCGCCGCGCGCGAGCAGAGATAGACGCTCTTGAGGTTGACGTCCTGCACGCGATCCCACGCGGGCAGCTCGGTGGTCTCGATCGAGTCGTCGTCGGCGGGCGAGATGCCCGCGTTGTTGAAGGCGATGTCGACGCGGCCGAACTCGGCCGCGACGCCGTCGAAGAGGGAGTTGACCTGGGTCTCGTCCGCGACATCCACGGCGCGGAACACGCCGTCGACCTCGTCGGCAGCGACCTCGCCGGTGACCGGGTCGAGGTCGGCGATCACGACGCGCGCACCCTCCGCGGCGAAGCGCCGCGCGGTCGCGAGGCCGATGCCGGAGGCACCGCCGGTGATGATCGCGACCCGGTCCTTCAGCCGCTGGGTCAGATCCATGCTGTTCCTCTCATTCCGTCGCGAAGAAGACGTTCTTGGTCTCGGTGAAGTGCTCCGCCGCGTCGGGCCCGAGCTCCCGGCCGAGCCCCGACGCCTTCATGCCGCCGAACGGCGTCCAGTACCGCACCGACGAGTGCGAGTTCACCGACAGCACGCCGCTCTTGACACCCCGCGACACCCGCACCGCGCGCCCGAGGTTCTCCGTCCAGATGGAGCCCGCAAGACCGTAGGCGGTGTCGTTCGCGAGGCGGATCGCGTCGGCCTCGTCGTCGAACGGCAGCACCGCGACGACCGGGCCGAACACCTCTTCGCGTGCGATGCGGTCATGCGGCTCGGCGAGCACGACGGTCGGCGGGAACCAGAAGCCGTCTCCGAGCATCGGGTCGTCCGAGGCGGGCGCCGAGCCGCGGAACGCGACGTTGGTCCCATCGAGGAATCCCGCGACGGTGGAGCGATGGGATGCCGAGATCAGAGGTCCCATGTCGGTCCCCTCGTCGGCGGGGTCGCCGACCCGCCACGCCCGAACGGCCGGCTCGAGCAGCTCGAGGAAGCGGTCGTACGCCGAGCGCTCGACGAGGATCCTGCTGCGCGCGCAGCAGTCCTGTCCGGCGTTGTCGAACACCGCTCCCGGCGCGGCGGCCGCCGCCTTCTCGAGGTCCGCGTCGGCGAACACGAGGTTGGCGCTCTTGCCGCCGAGCTCGAGCGTCACGGGCTTGAGCTCGCGGGCGCAGCCGGCCGCGACATCCATCCCCACCGAGGTGGAGCCGGTGAAGACGACCTTGCGCACGTCGGGGTGCGACACGAACCGCTGCCCGACGACGGAGCCCGACCCGGTGATCACCGTGAACAGACCGTCGGCGAGCCCCGCCTCGAGCGCGAGCTCACCCAGGCGGATCGCGGTGAGGGGCGTCAGCTCGGCCGGCTTGAGCACGACGGCGTTGCCCGCGGCGAGCGCCGGGGCGAAGCCCCACGACGCGATCGTCATCGGGAAGTTCCAGGGCACGATGATGCCGACGACGCCGTAGGGCTCGTGGAACGTCACGTCCATCCCACCGGCGACCGGGATCTGCTGCCCGCTCAGACGCTCGGGGGCGCCGGCGTAGAAGTTCAGCACCTGGGCGACGTGCGACGCCTCCCACCGCGCCGAGCCGATCGGATGCCCGGAGTTCCGCACCTCGAGCTGCGCGAGCTCCTCGGCATGCGCTTCGACGACGCGCGCGAACGCGCGCAGCGCATCGGCCCTCGCAACGGGCGGCAGCGACGCCCACGAACGCTGGGCGACGACGGCACGGGCGATCGCGGCATCCGTCTGCGCCTCATCGGCGCGGGCGATCTCGCGGATCGGCCGCGCGGTCGTCGGGTCGATGACGGTGAACGTGGACGTCATGCCAGCACCCCGTTCGACCGCGGGGCGCGCGCCGTCGCTGAGCTCGTCGAAGCGCGCTCGCTCGACGACCGGGAAACCGCCTCGGTGCGTTTCGTCTCGCTCGCGGTTCCTGAGCTTGTCGAAGGGCGCTCGCTCAACGACCGGGGACCTGACTCGGGACCTTCCGTCTCGCTCGACGACCGAGAACCTACCTCCGGTCGTTGAGCGAGCGAAGCGAGACGAAACGCGGATGCCTCCGCCACGAGCCCTGCGAAGAGCCTGCGGTCCTCGCGGTTCTCCTCGGGGTGCCACTGCACGCCGAGGACGTACCCGTCGCCGTCCGACTCGAACGCCTGCACCAGGCCGTCGTCGGTGCGCGCCGTCGCGACGAGCCCCGCACCCAGCCGGTCGATGCCCTGGTGGTGGTAGCTGTGCACGTCGAGGCCACCCACGCCCACGAGCTCCGCGAGACGCGAGCCCTCATCGACGGCGACCTCGTTGGTCGCGAAGACCCCGCCGCCGATGCGGAACCGCTCCGTGCCGAGCGCCTCGGGCAGGTGCTGGTGCAGCGTGCCGCCGCGCGCCACGTTGACGAGCTGGAGCCCACGGCAGATCGCGAGCACCGGCATCCGTCGCTCCTCCGCGCCGCGGAACAGGGCGAGCTCCCACGCGTCGCGATCGGGACGCGCCGGATCGGTGAGCGGATGGCGCTCCGCGCCGTACAGCGACGGGTCGACGTCGAGTCCCCCGGTGAGGATCAGGCCGTCCAGCCCGTCGAGCACCCTGGCGGCCGCGGTGTCGGGCTCGGGCTGTGGCGGCAGCAGGACGGCGATGCCGCCCGACGCGGTCACCGCGTCGAAGTACTGCTGCGGCAGGAACGCGGCGCGGACGTCCCACACCCCCTGCTTCGCCTGCTCGAGGTAGGTCGTCAGGCCGATGACCGGCCGGCGCCCTTCGACAGGCTCAGGGACCGCATCCCAACTCGCCCCGGCACCTCCGGTCGCCCCGGCACCCCCGGTCGCTGAGCCGGCACCCCCGGTCGCCCCGGCACCCCCGGTCGCTGAGCCGGCACCCCCGGTCGCCCCGGCACCCCCGGTCGCTGAGCCGGCACCCCCGGTCGCTGAGCCGGTCGAAGCGTCAGAGCCGTTCGAACCCACGGACCCTCTCCCAATCGGTCACGGCAGCGTCGTAGGCCTCGATCTCGATGCGCGCCTGGTTCAGGTAGTGCTCGACCATCTCGTCGCCGAAGGCGTCGCGGGCGATGGCCGACTCGCCGAACAGCTGCGCCGCCTCGCGCAGCGTGGTCGGCAGGTGGTCGACGCCCGCGGTGTACGCGTTGCCCTCGAGCCGCTCGGGCAGCGGCAGCTCGTTCTCGATGCCGTGCAGGCCGCCCGCGATGATCGCAGCGATGCCGAGGTACGGGTTGACGTCGCCGCCGGGCACCCGGTTCTCGACGCGGAGCGACGAGCCGCGGCCGATGACCCGCAGTGCGCACGTGCGGTTGTCGATTCCCCACGCGATGCCGGTGGGGGCGAACGACCCCTTCGCGAACCGCTTGTACGAGTTGATGTTCGGCGCGAACAGCAGCGTGAACTCACGGAGCGTCGCCAGCACGCCGGCGATCCAGTGCTCCATGAGCGGGCTGAAGCCGTGCTCGCCGTCGCCCGCCATCACGGGATCACCGACGGCCGATCGCACCGAAAGGTGGATGTGGCAGCTGTTGCCCTCACGCTCGTTGAACTTCGCCATGAACGTCAGCGCCTTGCCGTGCCGGTCGGCGATGGACTTGGCACCGTTCTTGTAGATGGCGTGCTGGTCGGCGGTCTCCTGCGCCTCGGCGTAGCGGAACGCGATCTCCTGCTGGCCGAGGTTGCACTCGCCCTTGACGCCCTCGGTGTACAGGCCGGCACCGTCCATCGAGAGACGGATGTCGCGCAGCAGCGGTTCGAGACGCCCCGAGGCGAGCAGGTCGTAGTCGACGTTGTAGTCCGTGGACGGCGTGAGATCGCGGTAGCCCTTGGCCCAGGCATCCCGATAGGTATCGTCGAAGACGAGGAACTCGAGCTCCGTGCCCGAGAACGCCACAAGTTCCCGGTCCGCCAGGCGGGCGCGCTGCCGGTTGAGGATGTCGCGGGGCGACTGCACGACGGGCTCGCCGTTCTCCCACGTGAGGTCGGCCATGACCAGCGCCGATCCCGGCTGCCACGGGAGGCGGCGGAGGGTCGTGACGTCGGGTCGCAGCATCATGTCGCCGTAGCCGGTCTCCCAGCTCGACATGGCGTACCCATCGACGGTGTTCATGTCGACGTCGACCGACAGCAGGTAGTTGCAGGCCTCGGCCCCGTGCGGCAGCACCTCTTCCTGGAAGAGCCGTGCCGAGACGCGCTTGCCGACCAGCCGCCCCTGCGCGTCGGCGAAGGCGACGACGACGGTGTCGATGTCGCCCGCCGCGATCCCGGCGTTCAACTGCTCGACGGTGAGGTTTCCCGGCATCCGCTCCTCCTCCTGTGTCGACGTCCGACGGACTCGTGAGCGCGGTCCCCCCGAACCGCGCTCACCCGCACACTCTAACCAAATTCCTCCTCAAAGGTAGACACAGCCGACCAATAGGCACCACAATCGGCGAAAAGCGCATCCGCGCACCCGAGCGCACCTCCCTTCGCTAATCCTTGGAGGACCGATGTCCCAAGCGAGCAGTGCCACTCCGCCGGAGTCCCCGGCATCCTCTTCCCGCCGACAGTCGAAGGTCGCGGGAGCGACCTATACACGCGCCGGCCACGATTACTTCCAGAAGCGCACCCTGAAGCGCTCCGCCGGCGTCTGGGGCCTGTGGGGCCTCGCGGTCGCCGCCGTCATCTCGGGCGACTTCTCAGGATGGAACTTCGGCATCGACTTCGCCGGCTTCGGCGGCATGCTCATCGCCTTCGCCATCCTCGTCGTCATGTACTACGGCATGATCTTCTCCATCGGCGAGATGGCGGCAGCCATGCCGCACACCGGCGGGGCCTATTCGTTCGCGCGCTCCGCGATGGGGCCGTGGGGCGGCCTCGTCACCGGCGCCGCCGAGACGATCGAGTACGTCGCGACGACCGCGGTCATCGTGTACTTCTCGGCGTCCTATGCCGACGCGATCACCAGCGAGCTGCTGAACTTCTCGATGCCGACGTGGGTGTGGTGGATCATCCTCTACGCCGCCTTCATCGCGCTGAACGCCGCGGGCGCAGCGATCTCCTTCAAGTTCGCGATCGTCGTGTCGATCATCTCGATCGCGATCATCCTGGTCTTCTCGGTGATGGCGATCTTCTCCGGCCAGTTCAGCTGGGACAAGCTCTTCGACATCGCTCCCGATCCCGGCCAGAGTGCCTTCCTGCCGCACGGCGTGATCCCGATCCTGTTCGCGCTGCCGTACGCGATGTGGTTCTTCCTCGGGATCGAGGAGCTCCCGCTCGCGGCGGAGGAGTCGCACAATCCGGAGCGCGACATCCCCCGTGCCGGCTTCATCGCCCGCACGACCCTGATCGTCACCGGCCTGCTCGTGCTGTTCCTCAACACCGGTGTGGTCGGCGCCGAGGCGACCGGCACCGCAGGAGAGCCGCTGCTCGACGGCTTCCGGGCCATCGTCGGCGACGAACTGGCGGCCGTGCTCGCCTTGTTCGCACTCATCGGTCTGCTCGCCTCGCTGCAGGGCATCATGTTCGCCTACGGGCGCAACATGTACTCGCTGTCGCGGGCGGGTTACTACCCGAAGTTCCTGTCGCTCACCGGCAAGCGTGCGACCCCCTGGGTCGCGCTCGTGGTGGGCGCGGTGATCGGCTTCGTCGCCCTCGTGCTCGTGGACTCGCTCGGCGGAACCACCGGCGTGGCGGGAGCGATCGTGCTGAACATCGCGATCTGGGGGGCGGTCATCGCCTACGCGCTGCAGATGACGTCGTACGTGATCCTGCGCCGCAAGTATCCGAACGCGGACCGCCCGTACCGCAGCCCGTGGGGCATCCCCGGCGCCGTCATCGCGGGCGCCGTCTCGGTGCTGATCTTCTTCGGCTTCTTCATCAACGAGCCTGCCCGTCCGGCCATCGTGGCCATCGCCATCGTCTACGTCGTGATCCTGGTCGGGTTCGCGCTCTACTTCCGGCACCGCCTCGTGCTCTCGCCGGAGGAGGAGTACGCGCTCTCGGGCGGCACCCACGGTGACCCCCTGGAGGAGGGCTACGACGCGATGGAGACCGAGGTGTTCGGCGACAAGACCTAGAGGAGTTCGGCCAGACCCTCAGGTGGGAGGGCGAAGCGGGGCGGCGTGGGGCGCCGTCCCGCTTCGTCGTTGCACTCGGTCGACGGATGCCGCGACCCGTCGTCGCGCGAGCAGCCGAGCGGCGTCGGGCGGAGCAGCGACCTCAGTTGAGCTGTGGACAGGGCAGAAGTATCTCAACGTCGAAGATGATGACGGGGTGAGTATCTACTTGAGACGCCTCTGAGCATGGTTGATGCGATGGGGCGCAGCCTCGAAGTGAGACGCTGCCGACGATGAACTTCCCGCTACCGCCGCGGTTGGACGGGCCAAGCATCCACGGCGGCTCATTAAGCCCGGCGACGAAGGGACTGACCCAGCTTCGTCGCCGGACCGAACCGGCGCCCTTGCCAGAACCACGGTTCTCCAGCACCCAAAAGGCGTGGTGCGGCTCTCCCGTGTCGGGTGAGAGGGCTGCAATGGCGAGGGTACACCCGTCGTGGTGTCGGTGGTAGGCGCGAAGCCTGGCCGGGGAAAGGAACCCCGGCCCGGTGGACAAGCACCAACCTGGGCGACGCGCCTTTTGCTATTGGGGCGCGACCATCGGCAGGAACTCGTCGCCGAACTTCCCACCGGGCATGAGCAGGCAAGCCATCGCGCCGATCGTCGGCGTCGATAACAAGAAGCGACGTGTGGAGAATCCACACTTGCTCACCGGTAGGCACAATCACGCTGCCCGACCGGCGGGGCAGGTCCGCGCGACCGCCCGCGGGGAAACGCGTGCGGCGGAGGCGGACTGCTGTTCCTCCGGGGCAAGAGCCGCGGCCGTCTGAACGGGAGTAGAAGGAAAGCGCAAGATTTCCGCAAGATGCCCGGAAGTGGATGTCCCCCGTTTGGGGGACAAGGTAGTTTTTTGCTTGGCGACGTTGTGGGGCGCTGGGGAGACTCTGGGGGTCTCGCCTCGCGACAAGCCAACTGGGGAAACTGGGGAACGGCCGAGTTGTGCGGGCGCTTTCTGAGCAGCCCCCCTCGAGCCCGTGCTTGCCAGCTAACCGAAGCTCGAGGGGGACCGGGCTTCTACGGCGTGTGCGGTTCCTGCTGGGGACAGGAACCCGCACCGCCCAACGAGGACCCACTGGGGATGGGACTGGCGTGCCGACGAAACCACTAGCCACGATGGCATAGCCAACGGCGCATGAGCATGTGATTCCGGCAATTTGCGCATTCCGCAATGAGGGCTTCACATCGTGAACACGTGGCCCGCTGTGCCGGTGACACTTCGGGGACCGAGCTGTCATGGTGTGACTCGGCGACGGAGGGACTGACTCTGCTCCGCCGCCGAGTCGAACGGGCGCCCTTGCCAGCGCCCCTGTTTCCAGGCGGACTCAGGCCTGATCTACAGCGGAGATACGCGGATCTCCTCAGTAGAGGAGGAACTGCTTCGGCTCGGTCGACGCGACGCCGCCGATCTCGACCGAGAGGTGGTACGACGACCCGCCCCCGGGCGCGAGAGGCCGGTTGCCGTCGGCGCAGGTGCCGACGGCCGAGCGGGTGCGGTCCCACGTGAGGGGTGCGGCGCTCGACACGGTCTGGCCGGCCGCGATCAGCACGACCATGTCGCTCGGCTCGCTCTGGCAGTCGGTGGAGCGCCACCACACGTCGTCACCGCTCGTCACGGTGAACGACTGGGCGCTCGTGCCGACATTCAGGGTGCAGTCGGCGCCGTTGTTGGTGAGCGTGATCGAGAACTGCGGGTTCTGGTCGCCCGCGTAGGTGTCGGCGCTCGTCACGGGATCGACCGTGATCTCGCTGGCGACGCAGGGCGCCGCCACCGGCGTCGCACCGGGCGTCGGCGTCGCGCCCTCCACCACCGCGCCCTCGACGACGCCGGTGTCCGTGCCCCCGACGGTCGCCTGCGACGACGGCACCGGCAGGGACTCGGCCGAGTTCTGCGACTGCTCCGTGTCGGGCTTCTTCGACGAGTCCGTCGCGGCGACCGCCCACGGCTGAGCGATCAACAGCCAGACGACGCCCGCGATGACGAGCAGAGCGATCAGCAGCACGAGACGCCGGCGACGGTATACCGCCGGCGAGGGGCGGCGTCGCGGAGTGGTGCCGGTCATGCTCACAGGTTAACCGCGTCGCCGGTGTTCTCCCGTCGGCGCGCCCGGACACGCCGAGCCGGACGGGCCTCGCCATGGCGCCGGTCAGAGGCGCTTCATCATGCGGGTGTTGCCCAGCGTGTTCGGTTTCACGTGCGCGAGGTCGAGGAACTCGGCGACGCCCTCGTCGGGCGAGCGGATGAGCTGGGAGTAGACGTCGGGATCCACCACCTGCTCGCCGATCGGCGTGAACCCCCGGCGCGTGAAGAAGTCCACCTCGAACGTCAGGCAGAACAGGCGCGACAGCCCGAGTGTGCGGGCGTTCGCCTCGAGCGCCTCGACGATCGCCCGCCCCACGCCGTGATGAAGCCAGCCGTCGGCCACGATCAGCGTGCGGACCTCGCCGAGGTCCTCCCACATGACGTGCAGCGCGCCACAGCCGACGAGCTCGCCGTCCGCGTCTTCGGCGACGAGGAACTGCTGCGTCGCCTCGTAGAGGACGACGAGGTCCTTGCCGAGCAGGATGCGCCGCTGCACGAACGGCTCGAGAAGCGCCTGGATGCGGCGGACATCGCGCGTGCGCGCGGGCCTGACCGTGAACTCTGCCACCCGTCCAGCGTAGATCCCCGGCTCCGGCAGCCGGTCCCCGTGTCCCGCCCGTCGAGGATTCAGAGAATCGCCGCTGGGCCCTCACCCGGGGCGCCGGCTGCGGCGTGTCTCCTGAATCCTCGACCACGCAGGTGGTCACCACTGAGCGGACACAGAAGAGCGGATGCCGCGGCTCTGGGCCGCGGCATCCGCTCTTCGTGTGCTTCGACGGGCTCAGCAACCGCTGCCGGTCCCTGAGCTTGTCGAAGGGTTACGCGTTCGCCGCGAGATCCGGCGTGGCGGAGATCTCGCCGTTGTGGACGACGCCCACCGCGACCTTCTCGCCGCGCGGGCCGTGCTCGAACGCGAACTCGCCGTCCTCGACGTCGACCTTCACGTGGTCGCCCGGGTGGAGCTCGCCGTGCAGGATCTTCTCCGACAGGCGGTCCTCGACCTCACGCTGCATGGCGCGACGCAGCGGGCGCGCACCGAGTGCGGGGTCGAAGCCGATCTCGATGAGCTTGTCCTTCGCGGCATCCGACAGCTCGATGGTCATGTCGCGATCGAGCAGGCGCTCGCCGAGGCGCTTGGTGAACAGACCCACGATCTGGCGCAGTTCGTCCTTGTCGAGCTGCGGGAAGACGATGATGTCGTCGACGCGGTTCAGGAACTCGGGCTTGAAGTTGCGCTTGAGCTCCTCGTTCACCTTGCCCTTCATGCGCTCGTACGTGGTGCCGGCGTTGCCCTCGACCTGGAAGCCCACCGGGCCTCCGGCGATCGCCGACGAGCCGAGGTTCGTCGTCATGATGATCACCGTGTTCTTGAAGTCGATCATGCGACCCTGGCCGTCGGTCAGGCGACCCTCTTCGAGGATCTGCAGGAGCGAGTTGAAGATGTCGGGGTGGGCCTTCTCGATCTCGTCGAAGAGTACGACCGAGAACGGCTTGCGGCGTACCTTCTCGGTGAGCTGGCCGCCCTCTTCGAACCCGACGAACCCGGGAGGGGCACCGAACAGGCGCGAGACGGTGTGCTTCTCACCGAACTCCGACATGTCGAGCGAGATCAGCGCGTGCTCGTCGTCGAAGAGGAACTCGGCGAGCGCCTTGGCGAGCTCGGTCTTGCCGACGCCCGTGGGGCCGGCGAAGATGAACGAGCCCGAGGGGCGCTTCGGGTCCTTGAGTCCAGCACGCTGGCGGCGGATCGTCTTCGACAGCGCGGCGATCGCCTCCTCCTGGCCGATGACGCGCTGGTGCAGCGCCTTCTCCATGAAGACGAGACGGCTCGACTCCTCCTCGGTCAGCTTGAAGACCGGGATGCCGGTGGCCTGGGCGAGCACCTCGGCGATCAGCCCCTCGTCGACGACCGCGTGCGTCGCGACGTCACCCGAGCGCCACTGCTTCTCGAGGCGCAGGCGCTCGGCGAGGAGGGACTTCTCCTCATCGCGCAGGCCCGCAGCCTTCTCGAAGTCCTGGTCCTCGGAGGCGCGCTCCTTGTCTTCGCGGACCTTGGCGATCTTGTCGTCGAACTCGCGCAGCTCGGGCGGGCTCGACAGGATCGACAGGCGCAGGCGGGCGCCGGCCTCATCGATCAGGTCGATCGCCTTGTCGGGCAGGAAGCGGTCCGAGATGTAGCGGTCGGCGAGGTTCGCCGCCGCGACGATCGCGCCGTCCGTGATCTGCACCTTGTGGTGCGCCTCGTAGCGGTCGCGCAGACCCTTGAGGATGTTGATCGCGTGGGGCAGGCTCGGCTCGGCGACCTGGATCGGCTGGAAGCGGCGCTCGAGCGCGGCATCCTTCTCGAAGTGCTTGCGGTACTCGTCGAGCGTGGTCGCACCGATCGTCTGCAGCTCGCCACGGGCGAGGAGCGGCTTCAGGATCGACGCCGCGTCGATCGCCCCCTCGGCGGCACCCGCACCCACGAGGGTGTGGATCTCGTCGATGAAGACGATGATGTCGCCGCGCGTGCGGATCTCCTTGGTGACCTTCTTCAGGCGCTCCTCGAAGTCGCCGCGGTAGCGCGAGCCGGCGATGAGCGAGCCGAGGTCGAGCGAGTAGACCTGCTTGTCCTTCAGCGTCTCGGGCACGTCGCCCTTGACGATCGCCTGTGCGAGACCCTCGACGACCGCGGTCTTGCCGACACCGGGCTCGCCGATGAGGACGGGGTTGTTCTTGGACCGGCGCGACAGGATCTGCATGACGCGCTCGATCTCCTTCTCGCGTCCGATCACCGGGTCGAGCTTGTTGTCGCGTGCGGCCTGCGTGAGGTTGCGGCCGAACTGGTCGAGCACCTGCGAACCTCCCTGGGTGGTGCCCTGGGTCTGCTCGCCCGCGCCGCTCGCGACGCCGGCGGGCTCCTTGCCCTGGTAGCCGGACAACAGCTGGATGACCTGCTGGCGGACCTTGTTGAGGTCGGCGCCGAGCTTCACCAGCACCTGGGCGGCGACGCCCTCGCCCTCACGGATGAGGCCGAGGAGGATGTGCTCGGTGCCGATGTAGTTGTGACCGAGCTGCAGCGCTTCGCGCAACGACAGCTCGAGCACCTTCTTGGCACGCGGCGTGAAGGGGATGTGGCCGGTCGGCTGCTGCTGACCCTGGCCGATGATGTCCTGCACCTGCTCGCGCACGGCATCGAGCGAGATGCCGAGGCTCTCGAGGGCCTTGGCGGCGACGCCCTCACCCTCGTGGATGAGACCGAGCAGGATGTGCTCGGTGCCGATGTAGTTGTGGTTCAGCATCTTCGCCTCTTCTTGGGCGAGGACGACGACACGACGGGCACGGTCCGTGAATCTCTCGAACATCATTCACTCCTCCTGGGCGATGCGGGTCTGCTGAGCCCACTGCGCCTTACATCGAGGGTAACGAGGCGGTCGGGAGCGTACGGCCGTGTTCGCCGTGGGCATAGCGCGGCCGCGCCGACATTGAGATGCGGGATGCCTTGCGCCGAGGCGGTCGTGTGGCATATCGTTTGTCGATAACAACGTTTATCGATATGGACGGAGCCGAGCAATGCACTCCTCACAGCGGACACACGTCTCGCTCGCCGAAGGGATCACTCTGGGACTGATCGCCACCGGCGCGGTCAGCGTCGGGATCGCGGCGCTCGTCGCCATCGTGCAGCGCGCGATCGGCGTCTTCGGAGAGGACCCGACCGTCGCCATGCCGGTGACGGGTGGCGACGTCGAGGCCCTCGACGGGATCACGGACGTGACCGCCGCCGTGTACACCTCTGCCGACGTCACCTTCGCATCACTGCCGACCGGCGTGAGCTGGCTGTTGCTGCTCGAGGGTGCGCTTCCCGCACTCGCCACGATCGGCGTGTGCGCGATGGCGTGGTGGCTCGGCGTCTCGCTGATCCGCGCGCGGCCGTTCCGCACCTCGATGCCGGCCGCGATCGGTGTCGTGGCGTGCCTCGTGATCGCGGGTGGACTCTTCGGCCAGTTCGCGGGGGCGTGGGGGCGGGCGATGCTCGTCGAGGATCTTACGGCGACGAACCCCGATGTCACCGACGTCTTCTGGATGTTCCTGATGCAGCTCGACCTCGCACCCGTCGGCTGGAGCTTCGCGCTCGCACTCGTCGCGGCTGCGTTCCAGATCGGCACGCGCCTGCAGCGGGAGACGGAGGGGTTGGTCTGATGCCCGAGACGACGACCAAGGAGCGCAACGACATCATCTCGACCCTGGTGGTCGCCGGCGTGGTCGCGGCGATCGTCGTGGTGGCATCGGTCGTCCGATGGCTCGAGACCTTCACGCTCGAAGGGATCTCGGTCCCCGTGCCGTTCGCCGGGGTGCCTGCGGACTTCGCGCCCGCTGACGGCCTGCCCGTGACGACGGTGCGCGTGACCGAAGGCGACGTGATCGCCGTGGGCGTCAACGCCGTCTCGACGTTCTCGGTCGGCGCGTCGATCATCGTGAGCGCGGCCGCATGGCTCGTGGTGATCGCGCTCTTCGGAACGCTGGCGGTGCGGTTCCTCAGGGGACGGTTCTTCGACCCGACCAATCCGCGGCTCCTCGACGCCGCGAGCTGGACGATGTTGGGCGGGGCGCTGGCGGTCTACTTTCTCGACACGTTCGGACGCAACGGCGTCCTCGCCGCCGCAGGCCTCGGCGAATTCCTACCCGATTCCTGGGCCATCACCGCGTCGTTCATCCCGATCTGGATCGCCGCGATCGTGCTCGGCCTCATCTCGCTCGCGTTCCGCCGCGGCATCCGCCTCCAGCGCGACACGGACGGACTCGTATGACCCCGGCCGACGACGAGGGGCCCTCGGGTGTCCACTGCCGGCTCGACGAGCTGCTGCTCGAGCGGGGCATGACGCTGACCCGCCTGTCCGAGCTGGTCGGGGTGTCGGTGGTGAACCTGTCGATCCTCAAGAACGACCGGGCCCGCGCCATCCGCTACTCGACGCTGTCGGCGATCTGCCGCGCGCTCGACTGCGAGATCGGCGATCTCCTGGTGCGCGCGGACTCGTAGCCGAGGCATCCGCTCGGCGCGAACGCGACAGTTTCCGGCGAGAGCCGCATCGGGCGGCGGCGCGCTCGCAGCAAACTGCAGCGTTCGCTCGCGACGCGAGAACGAGGGTCGAGCTCCGTGCTGTTCCGGATGCCGCGGGCCGCGGCATCCGGAATCACACGCGTCAGTTCGGGTAGATCGGGATGCGGACGTTGTCGAACTCGGCACCGGTCAGGATCGCGAAGGTGTCGGCGTCCTCGTCCTCGAGACCGTTCACCGCCGTGACGACGCCGCGCGGCACCATGTCCATCGTGCAGACCTGGTTTGCGGGCGGCGTCACGAAGGTCACGGTGACCTCGCTGGCGCTGGTCGCCTCGGTGTTCTCGATCACGGGTGCGCACGTCGACGAGCCCCATGACAGGATCACGAACTGGCCGTCGACGTCGGTCCAGCCGGCGCTCGGAAGGTAGTCGGTCTCGCCGCCGGTGGCGAGGTCCGGGACGCCGTCGAGGTCGGTGTCGCCCTGCCCGCCGTCGCCGGTCACCTCGATCTCGACACCCTTGGCGGGATCGACGCCCTTCGGGGTTCCCACGAGCGAGACCCGCGGGACGAGGTCGCGCGTGCAGGCCGTGTCGGCGGCGGGTTCCACGAGGGTGACTTTCATCACGCCGTTCGCGTAGGTGGCCTCCTCGGCGGTGGGCACGCAGGTGGAACTGCCCTGCGTGACGATGCCGACCATGCGTCCGCCGTCGAGCCAGGCCGCGCTGACGTCCTGCTCGTTGCCGTCGTCGCCCTTGGTCGTGGCGGACGAGGATGGCGTCCCCCCGGAACCGGCGGGAGTGGCACAGGCGGTAAGAAGGCCGGCGGCGAGCAGCACGATGCCTGTCGCGACGGCGAGTGAGCGAGAGCGGTTGGGCATGCGAGAGCCTCCTCGGTTCGCGGACGCCATCCCCCGCGGCATCCGTCATCCCTATGGTGTCGTAACCGGCGCCCAAATCTCAGTAACGACGGTCACGCACTGGTCACGATCCGCCGGGAGATCGCCTCACTGCAGGGCGGAGGTGAGCCGGGCGAGGTTGTCGAGCACGGTCGAGCGCAGCGGCTGCTTCTCCCACTCGGCGAGGGTGAGCTCGCGGCTGAGCGAGCGGTACCTGTCTTCGACGGTCCGCATCTCGCGCACGAACTCCTCGCCGCGCACGAACAGCGAGATCTCCATGTTGAGACCGAAGGAGCGCATGTCCATGTTGCTCGAGCCGATGATCGCGACCTCGTCGTCGATGGTCAGGCTCTTGGTGTGCAGGATGTACGGCTTCTTGTACATCCAGATCTTGACGCCCGCCCGCAGCAGCGCCTCGTAGTAGCTGCGTTGCGCGTGGTAGACGATCGCCTGATCGCCCTCCTCCGACACGAAGAGCTCGACATGGATGCCGCGCTGACACGCCGTCGTGATCGCGAGGAGCAGCGCCTCGTCGGGCACGAAGTACGGGCTGACCACGATGATCTTGCGCTGTGCGGCGTAGAGGAGGCCCGCGAAGAGCTTGAGGTTGTTCTGGAATTCGAACCCCGGTCCCGACGGGACGATCTGGCAGTCGAGGTCGCCCGGTCCGCTCGTCACGTCGAAGAGGTCGATCTGGTCGGTGAGCACCTCATCGGTCTCGCTGTACCAGTCGCTCAGGAACACCGCATTGACGGATGCCACGACCGGGCCTTCGATCCGGGCCATCAGGTCGACCCAGTGCAGGCCGCGCCTGATGTTCTTGCGGAGGTTGTAGGTCGAGTCGGTGACGTTCTGCGACCCGGTGAAGGCGACGCGGCCGTCGACGACGAGGAGCTTGCGGTGATTGCGCAGGTCGGGCCGCTGGTACTTGCCGCGCAGCGGCTGCACCGGCAGCATCAGCTGCCACTCCGCGCCCATGTCGGTGAGGCGCTTGAGCGTCCGCTTGTAGTACGGCTTGCCACGGTTCGCCCAGTGATCGAGGAGCACCCGCACCGTCACACCGCGGGCCGCGACCTCCTCGAGCGCGCGGAAGAAGTTGTCGGTCGAGGCATCCGTCTGCAGGATGTAGAACTCGACGTGCACATAGCGCTTCGCCTCGCGGATGGCATCGGCCATTGCGTCGAGGCTCTCCTGGTAGTCCGGGATCAGGTGCGCGGCGTTGTCGCCGGCGAGGGGCATGGCACCGAGGTTGCGGTTCAGCGTGACCAGCGAGGTGAACCAGGCCGGGGCGTGCGGGCGCAGCGTGCCGAAGTCGAGCGACGTGCTGGTGTCGTGGATGTAGTCGTTGATGCGCTCCTGCTTGCGCCGCCGCTTGCGCGGGAGCCGGGGGTTGCCGATCAGCAGGAACAGGAACACCCCGATGATCGGGATGAAGTAGATCGCGA
The DNA here is from genome assembly GCF_024055635.1 of Microbacterium yannicii. Classification (GTDB taxonomy): domain Bacteria; phylum Actinomycetota; class Actinomycetes; order Actinomycetales; family Microbacteriaceae; genus Microbacterium; species Microbacterium yannicii. Next base: position 68,398 of record NZ_JAMXMB010000011.1, on the reverse strand, counting down.
GCAGCCACGCCATCGCCGCCGTCGGGCGCCGGTTGCGCGGGACGATGATGATCGCCGCCACACGGATCACGAGGTCGAGGACGAAGACGAGCACCACCCACCACGTCGCATCGAACGTGATGGTGATCATCGAGCAGTGCCTCTCGACAGGGTCGGACGGAGCGGAAGGGCGGCGGTCTGCTCACACTATCGGGGGCGACCGACGCCTCTGCGCAGGCGGTGGTGTCGCGACCGCGCCGGCGCCGGCCGGTCAGCGGCTCAGCAGACCGGCGCGCAGGGCGGTGGGGTCGTGAGAGGGGGGTGGACGTCAGCCGTCGGCCGGACCGGGGGCGACCGGCGGCAGTCCGCGCTTGGCGCGCTCTTCGGCCTGGATCTTCGCGTAGACCCGCCGCTCCGTGCGGTCGGCGCGGACGATGCTGCGCAGCACGAAGAAGAAGATCAGCGACACGAGGACGGTCGGCAGGAGCGTCCACAGCGCCGCGACCCAGTAATCCATGTCTCCAGGATACGCGGTGCGGGTATCGCTCCGCCCCAGCCGGCGGAGATGGGCGCGATGCGCGACCTGTGCACAGCCGTCGCCGGCTCCTCCCCCGATGCGCTCCCGCGGCCCGTTCTCGAAGCCATCCCCAGTCGAACCCATCCACGTCCCGCGCCGCGGTATGGTCCGCGAGGCTCATCGTTCATGACCCCCACCGTCGTCAAAGCCGCGGATGCCGCGCAGTTCCTGTCCGTCGTCCCGCGCATGCTGGGATACCACCCGACCCGCAGTCTCGTGGTGATCCCGTTTCATGGCGGAAGCAGTCTCGGAGCGATGCGCTTCGACCTGCCCGAGGGCGACGGCGAATCCCTCGACCGCACCGCGGCGACCGTGACGGGCATGGCCTGCCGCCTGCCGGAGGCCGATGCCATCGCCGCGATCGCGTATACGGATGCCCGGTTCCACGACGACGGACGGATGCCGCACTTCGAGCTCTTCGCTGCGCTCGAGCGCCGCGCGGACGCGTGCGGCCTGCGCGTCACCGACCTGCTGTGCGTCGCCGCCGACGGGTGGGGATCGTTCCTGGACGAGGACCGTCCGGCGGCGGGGCGGCCCCTCGACGAGTTGACCTGGGTCGGCCCGGACGACGTCCCCGCGCCGGACGGCGACCAGGCCACCGGCGCCGAGCTGCCCGCATGCTCGGCCGAGGAACGGGCCCAGGTGGCGAAGGCGATGACCGCCCTCGGCGAAGCGGTCTCGGTGCTGTGCGGGCCCGATGCCGACAGCGGCACCGCGGGCGGCTCGGGGCGTTCTGTTCGCCGGCCGCGCCGCGCTGCACCGCGGCGCAACGCGTCATCACCGGCTTCCGCGTCACCACGGGCTTCCGCGGCGCCGGACCACGATCGGGACTCGTTCGGGCGGCCGGTGGCGCGGCCGGTCGCCCGGCCGACGAGTGGTGCGGTCACCGGCATCTCACCGCGCACACGTGCGAGCGACCTCGGACCAGTCCCGGCTCCGGTGTCAGGCGCCGTCGAGCACGAGGCATCCGACAGCGAGGCGTCATCGCGGGTCGACCCGCAGGCGCTGGCGACGGTCTGCCGTCTGGACGACCTGCCGCGGTTCTTCGAAGACGCTCTCTCAGGACAGCTCGCAGCCGGGGACGTGTACGGCATGGCCGCTCTGGTGTGGTGCCTCGCACGTCCCGCGCTGCGGGACGTGGCGCTGGTGCAGTGGAGCGGCAACCTCGCGCAGGGTGACGAGGCGTTCGACGCGCAGCTGCGCTGGGAGGCCGGCGAGGAGTATCCGGCGCACCTCGCGATGCGCATGTGGGGCGAGGGCGAGCAGCCGCAGGTCTCACGGCTCGAGGCCGCACTCGCCCTGTCCAGGCACGCCGCCGCACTCTCGCCGCGCGCATCGCAGCCGGGCGCCCTCGCCATGTGCGCCTGGCTGTCGTGGGCACTCGGACGCTCGACCCATGCGGCGGCCTACGCCGAGCGCGCGTGCGAGATCGAGCCCGAACACGGTCTGTCTCAGATCGTGCTCTCGTTCGTCGGTGCCGGGCACTTGCCCGACTGGGCCTTCCGGCGTGCGAACGGACGGTGACGCGATGCCCGGCGGCGGGCGACCGGCCGAACTACTTGACGAGCGGGAAGAGGATGGTCTCTCGGATGCCGAGCCCCGTGATCGCCATGAGCAGGCGGTCGATCCCCATGCCCATGCCCCCAGTCGGCGGCATGCCGTGCTCGAGCGCGCGCAGGAACTCCTCGTCGATCCGCATCGCCTCGAGGTCGCCGCGGGCCGCGAGCTTGGCCTGCTCGACGAACCTCTCACGCTGGATGACCGGGTCGACGAGCTCGGAGTAGCCGGTCGCGAGCTCGAAGCCCCGCACGTAGAGGTCCCACTTCTCGACCACGCCGCCGATCGAGCGGTGCTCGCGCACGAGCGGGCTGGTGTCGAGCGGGAAGTCCATGACGAAGGTCGGGCGGGTGAGGCCGGGCTTGACGAAGTGCTCCCACAGCTCCTCGACGAGCTTGCCGTGGATCGCGTGCGGCGGCAGGTCGACGCCCTCCGCCTCCGCGAGCGCGACGAGGTCCTCGAACGGCGTCTCGGGCGTGATCGTTCGGCCGGCCGCCTCCGACAGCGACCCGTACATCGACAGGCGGTCCCACTGGCCGCCGAGCTCGTACTCGGTGCCGTCCGCCCAGGTGACCGTGGTGGAGCCGGCCACGGCGATCGCGGCGTTCTGGATGAGCTCCTGCGTCAGATCGGCGATGCCGTGGTAGTCGCTGTAGGCCTGGTAGGCCTCGAGCATCGCGAACTCCGGGCTGTGCGTCGAGTCGGCGCCCTCGTTGCGGAAGTTGCGGTTGATCTCGTAGACCCGGTCGATGCCGCCCACCACGGCGCGCTTCAGGAAGAGCTCGGGCGCGATGCGCAGGTAGAGGTCGGCGTCGAAGGCGTTCGAGTTCGTGATGAACGGCCGGGCGGAGGCGCCGCCGTGCTGCACCTGCAGCATCGGCGTCTCGACCTCGATGAAGTCGTGCGAGGCGAACGTCGCCCGCAGGCTCGCGTTCACCTTTGCCCGCGCGACGACGGTCTCGCGGGCGCGATCGCGCACGATCAGGTCGAGGAAACGGCTGCGGACACGGTTCTCCTCGCTGAGCTCCTTGTGCAGGTTCGGCAGGGGCAGGACGGCCTTCGCCGCGATCGCCCACTCCGACACCATGATCGACAGTTCGCCGCGACGGCTCGAGATGACCTCGCCGCTGACGAACACGTGGTCGCCGAGGTCGACGAGCTCCTTCCACGCCTGCAGCGACTCGTCGCCGACGGCGGCGAGCGACACCATGGCCTGGATGCGACTGCCGTCTCCCGCCTGCAGCGTCGCGAAGCAGAGCTTGCCGCCGTTGCGGCTCAGGACGACACGACCCGCGACGGCGGCGGTGACGCCCGTCTCGGCTCCCGCCTCCAGCTCCGCGAAGCGCTGACGCAGCGCGGGGATGGTGTCGGTGATCGGCAGGCTGACCGGGTACGCCCCGCCCGCGGCATCCGTGCGCTCCGCGATCAGCCGCTCGCGCTTGGCCAGCCGCACGGCCTTCTGCTCGAAGACTTCCTCTTCGGTCGGCTCGTCGGTCTCGGCAGGCGAGGTCGTGTCGGTCACGGGATGGGCTCCTTGAATGGCATGTGCGCTGCGGCAGGTGCTCCGTGGGGGATGCTCCGCGCAGCACGGACTCGCCATTCTATCGGCGGGCGTCTCCGGCCTTGCCGAGCAGCTCTGCCGGTGAGCGGATGCCGCGGCCTGCGTTGCCGGCCCCCGCCGGCGTCGCGGCACCCTCAGCCGAGGTAGATCTCGGCGTTGTCGATGAGGCGGTGACCTGCCACCGTCGCGGCGATGAGGGCGAGTGCCGGACCGGTGCTGCCCTCGTCGACCGGAAGGAACGTCGTCGGGTCGACGACGCTCAGGTACTCCAGGCGGATGCGCGGCTCGCCCATGAGCGCGGACTGGGCCGCGGCGATGCACGCGTCGATGCCGCGGTCGGCGTTGGCGGCGGCGGCATCCAGGGCCGCCGGAAGGAGGGCCGCCGCGGCGAGGTCGCGGTCCTCGAGCATCCCGACGCGGGTCGAGATCGGCAGGCCGTCGTCGCCGCGTACCGTCTCCACCGTCGCCACCTCGACGTCGAAGAACAGGTCACGGACCATGCGCCGCACGAGGAAGACGCGCTGCCGGTCGCGCTCGCCGTAGACGGCGACGTCGGGCCGGACGAGGTGCAACAGCTTCGCCTCGACGGTGAGGAGGCCGTCGAAGTAGAACGGGCGCGAGCGTCCTTCATAGCGTAGGCCGAGGTCGCCGGCCGTGACCTTCGTCGTCGCCGAGCCGTCGGGCAGCAGCTCCTTCGTCTCCGGCGCGAAGACGACGTCGACCCCGAGGGATTCGAGCAGCCGGGCGTCCTCGTCGGGGGTGCGGGGATACGCGGCGAAGTCGGCCGGCGAGGCGAAGCGCAGCGGATTGACGAACACCGAGACGACCACGATGTCGGCGAGCTCACGTGCCCGGTGCACGAGGTCGATGTGACCGTCGTGCAGGGAGCCGATCGTCGAGATGAGGGCGACACGTGCCTCGGGTGCCGTCGCGCGGACCTCGGCGAGCCGAGCACGGAGCCCGTCGATGGTGCTGATCATCATTGGATCGTAGCGGGGGGCTCACCGCTCACCGGACCAGAGCCAGCCTCGGCGAGCGCGTGATCGAGCGTGGTGTGCGCCAGGGCGGAGAGGAACGACCCCGGGTACGGCACCCCCGCCTCGGCGAGGAGCGCCGCCGCCTGGTGCACGATCGACCGCGAGAAGACGCGCGCCGTCGCGATGGCCTCGCCGTACGCCGGCCGGGCAGATTCCTCGACGACGACCGGCTCGCAGCCGAGCTCCACCGCGAGGGCCTGCGCGATCGGGAGCACCGGCCCGGGCGCGGTGACCGCGGCGTAGGCGCTCGCGAGCGCCCGCAGATCCATCGATGTGCCGCTGAACTCGATCGCGGGATGGACGGCGAGCGGAATGACTCCCTTGGCGACCGCAGGGGACAGGATGCCGGCGCCCCAGGCCGGATCCGTGTGCAGCACGAGCTGTCCGGGCTGCCAGGCGCCGACCTCGGCGAGACCCGCCACGAGTCCCTCGAGCTGGTCGTGGGGCACGGCGACGATCACCAGCTCGCTCCGCCGTGCGACCTCCGTCGCGTCCAGCACCGGCACTCCCGGCAGGATCGCCTGCACCCGTTCCGGGTCGGAGCCCTGCGTGATCCCGACCAGCGCGTGACCGGCACCGCCGAGCGCGGCACCGAGCACCGGCCCGACACGGCCGGCCCCGATGATCCCGACTCCGAGTCGCCCGTCACGGGTCATGTGCGGTCCTCCTCGCTCGGCGTGCCTTCGGAGGCTCGGCGGGTGTCGTCTCGCTCGCCGGCGCTCGCCCGCTCGACCACCGCAACCGGAGGTTCGGACGTCGAGGGACCGAAGCGAGACGGAACGTCGCCGGCGTCGTCCGCTGCGGTGGATCCGGCGGGTGCGACGGCTGCGGCATCCGTCGCCTCCTGCGCCCACCGATGCGTGCGGTCGGCGAGCGCTTCGCGCACCGCACCGCGCGCGACATCGTCGAAGAGCTCGAGCGCGCTGTCGCGGTCGACCGCCGCCAGGAACGGCGATACCGGGCCGGTCACCACGTGCGCGCGCACGTTGGTCACACCCGACGCCCGGTCGAGCGGGCCCTGGTACAGCCCGAGGCTCTGCAGGCGTGCGAGCGGCAGGATCACCAGCTTGCGCCACACGACGCCGCGCCGCATCAGCAGGACGTCGCCGGTGAGCCGGAATCCGTTCCGGCGATACGACAGGGGCCGGATCCACCACGCGCGCTTCGGCGTGTTCGTGAAGGTGTCGCCCTCCCCCGGCCCGAACATGCCCTGCTGCACGACGAGAGCCCGCTCGCCGTCGGGCAGAGCGGGCTGCAGCAGCCGCAGCACCCGCTCGACGTCGGCGGCGGTGCCGACGGGCAGGGCGGTCGTGAACTGATCGGTGCTGCTGTCGGCGACGCTGCGACCGGTGAGGCGGTTGATGCGGACGGTCCACCAGCCGGCGGGGCGCCAGAGGATCGGCTGCGTCACCTCGACCGCGTGCACGCGCCCGGGCGGCACGATCTCGGTGATGGTGGTGAACAGGCCGAACGTGATGCGCACGCCGTCGGGCGTCGGCGCGATCGCGTACCGCAGCGATCGGACGATCGAGCGCAGCCAGTACGCGCCGTAGCCGATGATGGCCGGTACGAAGCCGAACAGCAGCCAGGTGACGCCCTGGCTGACACCGATCACGATCGCGACCACGGCGACCAGCAGCCCCAGCGTCGACATGCTGAGGATGTGGGATGCCACGAGCCGGCCCACCGGGATGTGCACGACGGATTCGAGCTCAGCCACCGGCGCCTCGGGCCCCTCGATGAGGCCGGTGATCTCGCGCCCCACCGTCTGGCTCAGCATGGCAGCCCTGCCCACAGGCCGTGGGGCGGCGGTCCCGGACGTCATGCCGAGGCGACGGCCGGACGCGAGCCGCAGGATGTCGGCGCGCACTGCCTCGGCGTTGGCCGTGGAGAGGTACTCGAGCTTGACGTTGGCGTCCGCTCCGGCCCCGACGACCTCGAGCTTCGCCATGCCCAGCAGTCTCGCGATCATCGGCCGGGTGAGATTGACGCCCTGCACGCGGTCGAGCGGGGCACGGCGCTGGGTCCGGAACAGGATGCCGCTGCGCACCTCGACGTCGTCGTCAGTGATCCGGAACGTGTGGAAGCGCCAGGAGGTGTAGAAGACGGCGACCAGCACGATCAGCACCCCGAGCACCGCCAGCCCGGCGAGGACGTAGAGGTTGTTCGCGATGATGAAGTCGATCGGGTCGCCCTCGGCTCCCTCCCATTCGCCGACCTCGTCTTCGATGTCGGGTGCGAGCCACGGCAGGAAGATGAACACGAGGCGATCGCGGAGGTTCGCGAACACGATGCCGATGACGACGATGAGGAACAGCCCGCCGCGCAGGAGCGGCGTGAGCGGGTGCAGGCGATGCCATTCGCCGTCGCTGAGCGGCGATCGCACCAGCTGCGGGGGCGGCGCGCCCGGCACGCCGGTCGACGTGCCGGGTGCTTCGAAGGGTTCGGAGGTCGACGTCATAGACCGGTGCGCCGGCTCTCGGCGACGTCGACGAGGTGGTCGCGCAGCGTCTCGGCCGTGGTCTGCTCGAGACCCGGGATCACGACGCCGGTCGCTGCCGCGGCGGTGACGAACTTGAGCTGCGCGATTCCGAAGCCCCGGTCGAGCGGGCCATGCGTGATGTCGATCAGCTGCATGCGCCCGTACGGCACCGCGACGAACCGCTGCCACAGGATGCCGCGGCGGAAGACCAGGTCGTCGGCGCGCAGCTGGTAGCCGATCGAGCGAGCCTGGCGCGGCAGGATCACGAGCGTCCAGGCGAGGATGACCGTCAGGATGCCGCCCGGGATCCAGGCCCACAGCTGGTGCATCAGCAGCGTGAGCACCAGGGTGGCCGCGATGACGAGCACCAGGAACGAGCCGGTCGAGATCAGCTGCACCGTCACGTACTTCGGCGAGATCTGGTGCCACACCCCACCCTGGAGCACCAACCGGTTCTCGGATCGCGGCTCGACGATGCCGTCGAACCCGCTCCCGGCCTCAGTGGTCGTGGAGGCGGGGTTCGAGTCCGGGGTCGTCGCCTCCGGGCTGTTCGTCATCATCGTCCTTCCGGATGGTGCACAGGTGCTCCGCGACGAGGCCGGCGGCGACCAGCAGGGCGCCGCTCACGGTCGTCGCGATGACCGCTCCCAACGAGCCTAGCGATGGCGTGACCGGCCGGGTCGCCAGGAAGATCCACAGACCCGCTCCGACGCCGCCGACCGCGGCGCCCACGATGCTGGAGGCTTTGGCGAGCATCGCGACGCGCACGGCACGGAAGGGGTCGACCTTCGCCGTCGAGGTGCCGCGCGTGGCGCGTCGGATCGGGACGGCCAGCGCGATCGCCAGCGCGCCCAGCAGGACGAGGAGGATCGGCAGGGTCACCGCGGGGGTGAACGTCGGGCGCCCGGAGGACGTGAGCAGCTGGTCGACGAGGAAGCCCGCGGCGACACCGAGGATCGCCGAGATGGCCAGAACGCCGGCACCGGTGCGTTTCATCGCGGCCCCGCCTCGCCCAGCCGCCGGAGGATCTCGTCGACACGACCTGCACCCGGCAGCACAGCATCCGGGTCGACGGTCAGCCAGGGCCCCAGCACGAAGTCGCGGGCGGCGGCGCGCGGGTGCGGCAGCACGAGTCGAGGGTCGTCGCTGACGACATCGCCGTAGGCGATGAGATCGAGGTCGAGCGTGCGATCCTCCCACCCGGCCTCGTTCGCGGAGCGGGCGGCCGACCGCACCCGGCCGTGCCGCTGCTCGATGGCATGGAGGTACCCCAGCAGCACGGACGGCGCGAGGCGCGTGGTGAGGATCGCCACGGCGTTCAGATACGCCGGGGCCGCGGCATCCGGTCCCTCCGGCTTCATCGCGACAGACTCGATCGGCTCCGACACGCGGACGGCGTCGACCAGGGGCACCCGGGCGAGGTCCGTGATCGCCGCCGTCATGGTCTCGGCGCGATCGCCGAGGTTCGCGCCCAGGGCGACGACGGCCTCGACGGGGCCGCGCGGATGGCGCTCGACATCGCGATCGAAGCCCTGCGCGAGGCGACGGCTCACGATCCCACCGTCCAGTTCTGCTCTCCGGGGCGGACGCGCCGGACGGTCACCGACACATCGGCGAAGGGCACGGTGATCGGCGCGTGGGGCTTGTGGACCGTGACCGCTGCCATCTTCACGCCGTCGCGGGCGAGGAGGTCGTCGGCGATGCGGACGGCGAGGCCTTCGATGAGGTTCAGCGGCTCGCCGCCGACGAGTTCGACGATGCGCTCGGCGACCTCGCCGTAGTGGACCGTGTCGGCGACGTCGTCGGATGCCGCGGCCTGCGCGGTGCTGACGAACAGCGTCGCGTCGACGACGAACTCCTGACCCTCGCGTCGCTCTTCGGCGAACACGCCGTGATACCCGAAGGCGCGCACGCCGGTCAGCGTGATCTCGTCCATGAAGTCCATCAGCCCTCCCGGCTGCGCGATCGGTCGGCCTGACGCACGCCGGTCCAGCGCTCGGCGATCACGAGAGCATCGCGCGTAGCGGCGACATCGTGGACGCGCACGCCCCACACTCCCGCCTGGGCGGCCAACACACTGGTCACGGCCGTCGCCAGGTCGCGCCTCGCCTCGGTCGCCTCGGTCGCGTCGGCGGGGTCGCCGCGGTCGCCGACGAGGGCGTCGGCGAGGAAACGCTTGCGACTCGTGCCGATCAGCACCCGTGGACCCATCGCGACGAAGCGCTCGAGCCCGCGCAGCGTCTGCCAATTCTGCTCACCGAGCTTGCCGAAGCCGATGCCCGGGTCGACGATCACCCGATCGGGCGCGATCCCGGCCAGCGCCGCGGCCTCCACGCGTGCGCGCAGCTCGTGGACCACTTCCGTCACGACATCGTCGTAGACGGCTCGGGCGTACATGTCGGCGGAGTGGCCCCGCCAGTGCTGGAGCACCACGTCGGCATCGGTCGACGCGACAGCCGGCAGCATGTCGGCGTCGGCCATGCCGCCCGACACATCGTTGACGATGCGTGCGCCGGCCGCGACGGCGGCGAGCGCCGTCGAGGCATTCATCGTGTCGATGCTCACGACGACACCGGCGTCGGCGAGGGCCCGCACGACGGGGAGCACGCGGTCCTGCTCCACGCGAGGATCGACGCGGTCGGCGCCGGGCCTCGTGGACTCGCCTCCGATATCGAGGATGTCAGCGCCCTGCGCGTGCAGCGCCAGTCCGTGGGCGACGGCGGCCTCGGCATCCGCATGCCGTCCGCCGTCGCTGAACGAGTCCGGCGTCACGTTGACGACGCCCATGATGAGCGTCATGCGCGCATCCCCCGGGACGCACCGATCAGGGCGACCAGCTCGGCGCGTGCCGCCGGCTCGGCCAGTTCGCCGCGAGCGGCGATCGTGACGGTGGAGGCGTCGGGCTGCCGTCCGCCGCGCATCGTCACGCACTCGTGCGCCGCCTCCAGCACGACCAGCACCCCGCGCGCGTCGAGGGATGCCGCGATCACGTCGGCGATCTGCTCACCGAGGCGTTCCTGCACCTGAGGGCGCGACGACAGGATCTCGACGACCTTCGGCAGCGCCCCCAGCCCGACGACCTGCTCGCCGGGCAGATAGGCGAGGTGCGCATGGCCGCGGAAGGGCAGCAGATGGTGCTCGCACACCGAGCGGAACAGGATGTCGCGCAGCATGACGGCACCCGACGGGAGTGTGTCGGGCGCCGGCCCGCGCGACACCGAGATGGTGCGGGCGAGCGGGGCCGCGGCATCCTCTCCCACTCCGGCGAAGAACTCGGCGTACGCGTCGGCGACGCGCTCGGGCGTCTGCCTCAGTCCGGGGCGCTCGGGGTCTTCGCCGATCGCCTCCAGCAGTTCGCGTACGAGCGCGGCGATGCGCTCACGATCGACGGCCACGGGCCGAGCCTACGCGGTCGCGGGCCGCGCCTGTCCGGTGGCACGACGCTTGGACGCCTTCTCGGCGGCCGGCTGCTCGGCCTCGACGCTCGCGGCGAGGCCTGCCTCGTCGCGGCGCTTCGGCACGTCGATCGGGGGCAGCGTCGACGGCGGGCGCTGCTCGCTCGACAGCCACTGCGGACGCGGGGGCAGGCGCTTGACGTCCTTGAAGATCTCGGCGAGCTCCAGGTGGTCGAGCGTCTCCTTCTCGAGAAGCTCGAGGGCGAGCTTGTCGAGCACCGCGCGGTTGGCGTTGATGACCTCGTAGGCCTCGTTGTGGGCCTGCTCGATGAGGTCGCGCACCTGCGTGTCGACGCGCTCGGCGATGCGCTCCGAGAACTCGCGGCCGTGGCCCATGTCGCGGCCCATGAAGACCTCGCCCGACGACTGGCCCAGCTTGACCGGGCCGATGTCGCCGGTCATGCCGTACTCGGTGACCATCTTGCGGGCGATGCTGGTCGCCTTCTCGATGTCGTTCGACGCCCCCGTGGTCGGGTCGTGGAACACGATCTCCTCCGCGACACGGCCGCCCATGGCGTAGGTGAGCTGATCCTGCAGCTCATTGCGCGTGACGGAGTACTTGTCGTCCAGCGGCAGCACCATCGTGTAGCCGAGCGCCTTGCCACGCGGGAGGATCGTGACCTTCGTGACCGGGTCGGTGTGGTTCATCGCCGCAGCCGCGAGCGCGTGACCGCCCTCGTGGTACGCGGTGATGAGCTTCTCCTTGTCCTTCATCACGCGGGTGCGGCGCTGCGGGCCGGCGATCACGCGGTCGATGGCCTCATCGAGCGCGCGGTTGTCGATCAGCTGCGCGTTCGAGCGCGCGGTGAGAAGGGCGGCCTCGTTCAGCACGTTGGCGAGGTCGGCGCCGGTGAAGCCGGGCGTCTTGCGGGCGACGACCTCGAGGTCGACGCCGTCCGCCAGCGGCTTGCCGCGGCCGTGCACCTCGAGGATCTTGGTGCGACCGCGGAAGTCGGGCGCGTCGACACCGATCTGGCGGTCGAAGCGTCCCGGGCGCAGCAGTGCCGGGTCGAGGATGTCGGGGCGGTTGGTGGCCGCGATCACGATGACGTTGACCTTCGGGTCGAAGCCGTCCATCTCGACGAGCATCTGGTTGAGCGTCTGCTCGCGCTCGTCGTGGCCGCCGCCCATGCCGGCGCCGCGGTGACGGCCGACCGCATCGATCTCGTCGATGAAGATGATGGCCGGGGAGTTGTCCTTGGCGGTGTTGAAGAGGTCGCGCACGCGGCTGGCGCCGACACCCACGAACATCTCGACGAAGTCCGAGCCCGAGATCGAGTAGAACGGCACGCCCGCCTCGCCGGCGACGGCGCGTGCGAGAAGGGTCTTGCCGGTTCCGGGAGGGCCGTACAGCAGCACGCCCTTCGGGATGCGGGCGCCGACCGCCTGGAACTTCGACGGGTCCTTCAGGAAGTCCTTGATCTCTTCGAGCTCTTCGATCGCCTCGTCGGAGCCCGCGACATCCTGGAACGTGACCTGCGGCATCTCCTTGGTCACGAGCTTCGCCCGCGACTTGCCGAACTGCATGACCTTGCTGCCGCCGCCCTGCGCGCTCGACATCAGGAACCAGAACAGCAGGCCCAGCAGCAGGATCGGCAGGAGGAGCGAGAGGAAGCCGTCGAACCAGGTCGCACGCGGCACGGCGTCGTTGAAGCCGTCCTTCGGGTCGGCCGCGTTCACCGCGTCGACGACCTCGGCGGCACGTGCGGTGACGTAGTAGAACTGGACGTCCGTCGCGCCCTCGTACTCCTTCGAGAGCTTCATGTCGACACGCTGATCGCCGTCGGTGTTGACCACCTCGGTGACGGTCTCGCCGGAGAGCAGCTCGAGACCCTCCTGCGTGGAGATCTGCTTCGCACCGTTCAGGCTCGAGATGAGCGAGAACCCCACGATGAGGAAGACCCCGATCAGCAGGACGTAGAAGAGCGGGTTGCGGGTGATCTTCTTGAAGTCCATGGCGCGGGCGAGAGCCCGACCCCTTTCGTCGACGTGCCATCGCGGACAGGAGAGCGCCCGTCGACGGTTGAATCAGGGTATCGCGCGCTTCCTAGGCGTCGACTGTGCATTCGCCCCGGGCGTAATCGCCTCGTTCACGACGTTCCGTCTCGGTCGTCGAGCGAGCGAGCGAGACGAAACGCGCTGACTACGAGTAGACGTGCGGGGCGAGGACGGCGACGTCGCGCAGGTTGCGGTACTTCTCGGCGTAGTCGAGGCCGTAGCCGACGACGAACTCCGTCGGGATGTCGAAGCCCACGTACTTGCAGTGCACCTCGACCTTGGCGGCCTCGGGCTTGCGCAGCAGTGCGAAGACTTCGACGGATGCCGCGCCGCGGGCCGCGAAGTTCTCCAGCAGCCAGCTGAGGGTCAGGCCGGAGTCGATGATGTCCTCGACGATGAGCACGTGCTTGCCGAGGATGTCGGTGTCGAGGTCCTTGCGGATCTGGACCACGCCGCTGGATTTCGTGCCGGCCCCGTACGAGGAGACCGCCATCCAGTCCATCGTGATGTGCTTCTTCAGCGCCCGGGAGAAGTCGGCCATGACCATGACCGCGCCCTTGAGCACGCCGACCAGGAGGAGATCCTCGTCGGCGTAGTCGTCGGCGACCCGCGCTGCGATCTCATCGAGCTTGGCTCGGATCTCCTCCTCGGTGACGAGGACTTCGTTGAGGTCGCTAGAGACGTCGGCCGCGCGCATGGGAAGAGTCTAGAGGGGTGCCGCTGTACACCCGTCCGGCGCCTGCTGCGACTCAGCGCGCCGTGAACTCGATGCGTCCGCCGACGCGGCGGGCGCGGCATCCCGGGAGGTCGATGGGTCCCTGACCCGACCAGTCCGTCACCAACCGCGCCACCTCGAGGGTCTGCGACCGCGTGAGGCTCTCGTGGAACTCGCTCGCGACGACGTGTCGGATGATGCGGTGGCGAAGCGCCGCCGGGTTCGCGGCGAGAGCAGGCGCCGAGACCGAGATCCCTGCCTCCGCGTGCTCGACGATGTCCTCGATGGTCTCGTCGATCATCTCGTCGAAGGCCTCGGCGTCCTCGCGCAGCTGGGCCGCCGTGCGGGCGAGGGCGTCGGCGACGCCCGGCCCGAGCTCGGCCTCGAGGACGGGCAGCACCCTCTCGCGCACGCGCACCCGCGCGAACCGGTGGTCGGCGTTCTGCGGGTCGTCCCACGGCTCGAGGCCCTCGGCGGCACACGCCGCGCGGGTCGTGGACCGCCGCACCCCCAGCAGAGGCCGCAGGAGAGCGACGTGGTCGAGCTCCGCGACGTCGGCCATGCCCTGCAGGCTGGCCGCGCCCGCTCCCCGGGCGAGGCCGAGCAGCACCGTCTCGGCCTGGTCGTCGAGGGTGTGGCCGAGGAGGATCGCCGCTGCGCCGGCGTCGCTGGCCGCCTCGCGCAGCGCGCGGTAGCGCGCGTCGCGTGCCGCTGCCTCGGGCCCGCCCGAGGCGCCGACCTCGACGCGCGTCACGACCGCCTCGAGCCCGAGGGCCTGGGCCTTCGCCGCCGCGGCGGCTGCGGCATCCCTCGATCCGTCCTGCAGTCCGTGGTCGACGGTCACCGACGCGGCGCGCAGGCCGAGCTTCGGAGCCTCGAACGCCGTCGCCGCCGCGAGCGCGAGCGAATCGGCGCCGCCGGACAGCGCCACGATCACCGTCGCTCCGGGTTCGAGCCCCGCGAGCGCACGCCGCACCGCGAGCCGCACCTCGGCGACGGCGGGGTCCAGTCCGGGCCTGCGCTCCTCCACGGCTCCACGGTATCCCGCCATCTGCGTGAAGAACGCGGGCTCGATCCGCAATACGCGCGTGCGAAGCGGCCTCTGGAGCCGATTCCGCCCGGTTCTTTCACCGAGCGACCCGGCACGTCTCCGGAAGAACCCCGGGGCACGCCGCAAAGAGTCGCGCGACTAGGCTTGTCGCGGCATCCCACCGTCTTTCCGAAGGAGCTTCACTATGGGCGCGTACGACGCCGTCATCGAGATCCCGCGCGGCAGCCGCGTGAAGTACGAGGTCGACCACGGCACCGGCCGGGTGTTCCTCGACCGCATCCTCTACACCGCGTTCGGCTACCCGACCAACTACGGGTTCTTCGAGAACACGCTCGGCGAGGACGGCGACCCGCTCGACGTGCTGGTGCTGCTCGATTTCGAGCTCGCGCCCGGAGTGCTCGCCAGCGTCCGCCCCGTCGGCGTGCTCAAGATGAGCGACGAGGCCGGCGGCGACGACAAGGTCGTCGCGGTGCTCGGCAAGGACCCCCGCTGGGCGCACATCCAGGACGTGAACGACATCCCGGAGTTCACCCGCAAGGAGATCGAGCACTTCTTCGAGCACTACAAGGACCTCGAGCCCAACAAGTGGGTCAAGGTCGACGAGTGGGCGAGCGCGGCCGAGGCCGAGCGTCTCGTCGGCGAGGCTTTCGACCGCTTCAAGGAGCACGAGGGCCAGACCGCGACCCAGGGTGAGGGCGTCGCGCCGAACACGCTCTGACAGCTGTCATACGAAGAGCGGATGCCGTCGGCTGGGCCCCCGCCCCCAGAGGCTCCGGGCGACGCGCCAGCGGCGCCTGGAGGGGGAGCGGGGACCGCTCTTCGTCGTCTCGGGCGTCTGGGTCAGACCGAGATGCCGCGGTCGGCCATGAAGTAGATCGGGTTGACGTCGCGACCATTGACGTAGGTCTCGAAGTGCAGGTGGCAGCCGAACGAGTTGCCGGTGTTTCCTTCACTCGCGATCAGCTGGCCCGCACCGACCCATTGGCCGACGCCGACGAAGATGCCGCCGTTGCGGATGTGACCGTAGCCGCTGCCGATGCCGCCGCCGTGGTCGATCTTGATGTAGTTGCCGTAGCCGCCATTCGGGCCGGCATACACGACGCGACCAGCGGATGCCGCGTAGATGCCCGAACTGCAGCCCGCCGCGAGGTCGACCCCGTGGTGGAAGCCGCTCGAGCAGTAGCTGTTGCCGCACTGCACCGTGCGCGGACCATAGCCCGAGCTGCGCCAGCCCGACGACGGGCGAGCCCAGCCGGAGCCCACGACGCCACCGCCACCGCCGCCACCGCCGCCGCCACCACCGCCGTTGTTCTGCTGGGCGAGGCGATCGGCTTCAGCCTTCGCCGCCGCCGCGGCCGCGGCGCGAGCCGCTTCTTCGGCCGCCTTGCGGACGCGCTCGCCCTCTTCGTAGTCGGCGACGGTCTTGGCGACCGTGTCCTGCAGGGCGGCGAGCTGCGCCTCGAGCTCGCCGCGCTTCGCGTTCTGCGCGTCGAGCGCGGCCTGCGCCTCGTCAGCGGCTTTCTGCGCGGCGATCATCTTCTCTTCGGCGACCTTCTGCAGCCGGTCGCGCTCGGTCCGCTGCACGGCGGCCTGATCGCTGAGGCTCTGCGCCGAGTCGCGTGCGGTCACCGCCTGCGCGTAGACGTCCTGGTTGCGCTGGACGAGCTTGTCCATGGTACCCAGGCGGGCAAGCAGATCGTCCGCCGAGGTGGCGGAGCCTGCGAAGAAGAGCTCGAGCGACGTGTCGTCGCCGCCGTTGCGGTACAGCTGCGCCGCGACTCTGCCGGCCTTGTTGGCGGCATCCACCGCGGCCGCGGCCTGCGCGTCTGCCTGCTGCTGCAGCTGGTCCGCGCGCAGCGCGGCGTCGAAGTACGCCTGCTGGGCGACGTAGAACTCGTCGCCCAACTGCTGGGCGATCTGATTCTTGGCCGCGACATCGGCCTCGAGCCCGGCGATGAGGCCTTGGATCCTCGTGACCTCGGCGGCCTTCGCCTGTTCGTTGTTCTTCGCGGCGACGACGTCGTCCCACGACGGGTAGTCGGCGGCGTATGCCGGGCTGACGAGCGGCCCGATCGTGCCCCCCACCGCGCTCAGCGCGGCGAAGCCCAGAACGCCCAGCCCCAGCGCGCTGCGCCGGTTCATCGCGGGCCAGAGGCGCCGCTGCTCCGCCGCAGACGGGGCGCACCCGCATTCGTCGGCGGCATCGGTCAGGGTCTTCGCGGTGACGTTATCGGGCTGCACCGAGTTCTCCCCTCGCGGCGTCAACTCGTTTCACACTAGCAACATCAGCAACATGCGCAACCCCCCAGGGACGCATGGCATCCGCCGCCCGGGCAGCGGTCGCTCGGCCAGTGTGCGCCCGGCCGGCATGATCCACAAGGACGCCACGCCCTCGATTCGCGTTTTGGTTGGTGATTACGTATGCTTGGTCCTCGGCAGTGAGCCCCAGGGTTCACCCGGCCCCATCGTTTAGCGGCCTAGGACGCCGCCCTTTCACGGCGGTAGCACGGGTTCGAATCCCGTTGGGGTCACTCCCACAATTCAAAAGCATGGCCCTGTAGCGCAGTTGGTTAGCGTGCCGCCCTGTCACGGCGGAGGTCGCGGGTTCAAGTCCCGTCAGGGTCGCTCCGAGCGACGGGCCCTTTTTTCGAAGAGGGCCTTTCGTCTAGGACGCGGCAGGTCTTGTATATAGAGGAGTAATCCTCCACGCAGAGATGCCGCGCGGCTCTGTAGCTCAGTTGGTAGAGCGCACGACTGAAAATCGTGAGGTCACGGGATCGACGCCCGTCGGAGCCACTGAAACCCTCTTCTGGCTTCTACAGGAGGGGGTTTCTTCATTTCCTCTGCCCCGCCACCGCACCGAGGCATTCTGGTTGCAGCGTGAGTCGCTCCCGGAGGCCGCACCCTACGCTGAGGTCCGTGGCGATCAATGAGCTCGGCAACTATCTGCGTGCGCGCCGGCAGACCGTCAGGCCGGCCGACGTCGGACTGCCGACGGTTGCCGGCCGGCGGGTGGACGGGCTCCGTCGCGAAGAGGTGGCGCTGCTCGCCGGCATCAGCCGGGAGTATTACCTGCGCCTGGAGCAGGGTCGCGACACGCATCCGTCCGATCAGGTGCTCGCGTCGCTCGCGAAAGCCCTGAATCTCGATGAGGCGGCGACCTCCTACCTCTCGAGGATCGCCGACCCACCGCCGCAGCGTTCATTCGCTCCGCTGCCGGGTTCGCTCGGCGACGACGTGTTCGCGTTCCTGGACGGATTCGAGGAGACCGCGGCGTACGTGATCAACTCCTGCCAGGACGTCCTTGCTGTGAACGAACGGGCGAGCCGTGTGTTCACCTTCGGGACCGTGGGGTCGAACATGTTCGACACGCTGTTCTCCGAAGCCGCCCGCGAGAACCTGCCCGACTGGGATGATCACGTCCTGTTGGGATTGGCCGCTCTGCGGCAACGCAGCGATCCAGACGATCCTCGGCTGCACGAGCTCGTGGGGCGGCTGCTCGTCACCGAGCCGGATTTCGCCCGGCTCTGGGGCCGGCACGATGTCACCGTGCAATCGAGCGGGGTCGGTACGACCTATGTCGACGGCGTCGGTCTGCTCACGCTCCAGTGGCAGAGTCTCGCCGTGCCGGGAGACGCACAGCTGACCCTCGTCGCGCACTACGCCGAGCCGGGTACACCCGCAGCGGAGGCTCTCCGGTCGCTCGGATGACAGCGGCTCGGCCACGCTGACCCCGGCCCGCCTAGGAGCAGGAGGGACATCACCGCATCCCCAGGGTCCGGTTACGCTCGTCGCCATGCAGCACGTCGATCCGCTCGTTGCTGAACTGATCGATTCGCTCCCCACCACGCCGGCCGTCGTCACCAACGAACGCTTCGACGTCATCGCCTCGAACGCACTGGCCCGCGCGGTGTCTCCCAGCTTGACCGCCGGCGTGAATCTCGCCGAGGCCACCTTCGTGAACCTGAGCGCGCGCGAAACGCTCCCCCGATGGAGCGAGGTGTCGGTCCGCATGATCGAGCTGCTGAAGGAGGCGGTGGCGGACCCGGACCCGGTGGGTCCCGACGCCGAGCGGTTCGCGGAGTTGCGCGCAGAGCTGACTCTGCGGAGCACCGCCTTCGAGATCGCGTGGCGCAATGGCACCCTGCCCAGCTCGTATGCCCTCGACGTGAGCATGGACCACCCCCACGTCGGCCGGCTGGAGATCACCTACGAGCTGCTGCGCCTGCCCGACAGCCGGCAGCTCGTCGTCATGGGCCACACCGTGCCGGGAAGCGAGTCCGAGCAGCGGCTCTTCTGGCTGGCCGCCCACAGCGAGACGGTACCGCGCCGGCCCATGTGAGGAGGAGCGAGAGGGACACGCTCCGTACACGCCGACCTCCTATCCTGTGCCGTAGGGAAGGGGCGTGCGCATGGACGGTGTGAATCCGCTCGCGCAGTTCCTTCGCGCACGTCGGAGCGTGCTCGAGCCGGGAGACGTCGGACTTCCCCGCAGCCACTCGCCACGACGGGTCGCCGGGCTGCGACGCGAGGAAGTCGCGATGCTCGCCGGCATCAGTGCCGACTACTACCTCAAGCTCGAGCAGGGACGAGAGCACAACCCCTCCACCGCTGTACTGGCGGGGTTGATCGGCGCGCTCGCCCTCGACGCCGACGGTGCTGCGCACCTGCACCGGCTCGCTCGCCCCGCTGTCGGGCGTGCCGCGCCGCCTGAGACCGTCAGCGAGAGTCTCGTCGGTCTCATCACCTCGATGGCCTCGATACCCGCGCACGTCGTGAATCGGCGCCTGGACATCATCTACGTCAATCCTCTCGGGCAGATGCTCAGCCCCGGATTCCGGGTGGGGAACAACCTCGTGAAATTGACCTTCGACCCGGGACTGCCACGTGACGCGTACTGGCGGCTGACCGCTCCGCGGGCGGTGGCGTACCTGCGGGCATCGGTCGATCCACACGACGACGGCCCCGCGATGGCGTCGCTGCTCAACGATCTCCGTGCCATGGACCCCGAGTTCGAGGGGATGTGGCAGCGCCACGAGACGCGGATGCCCGGCGGGCACCCGTCGACATTCCAGCATCCCGAGGTCGGATCGATCGAGTTGCGCTACCAGACGTTCAATCTCCCCGGAACGGGCGGCCAAGCGCTCGGCATGTACGTCGCGGCCCCCGGCAGTCCGTCGGCGGAGAAGATCCAGATGCTGTCGCTGCTCGCCGCGCAGAGACCCGGCGAGGGTGACCGTGGCACACCTAGGAAGACCGGGGGCACGACCTCCGCCTGACGGCACTTCTATCGTCGCAGCCATGGACCTCGGACTTGACGGAAAGATCGCCATCGTCACCGGCGCGAGCAAGGGCATCGGGCTCGCAGTGACGACGGCCCTCACCGGCGAGGGCGTACATGTCGTCGCGGGATCTCGGTCGAGTTCCGCTGCTCTCGGCACGCTCATCGACACGGGAGCGGTGACGTTCGTTCCGGTGGACCTGACCGCCGACGAAGCTCCCAAGGCATTGGTCGATGCGGCACGATCACGCGGCGGGCTCGACGTCCTCGTCAACAACGTGGGGGCCGTCAGTCTGCGTTTCGACGGCTTCCTCTCGATCGATGACGCTTCCTGGCGACGAACGATCGACCTCTGCTTCCTGACCATGGTCCGCATGACCCGCGCCGCCATCCCCGAACTGATCGCACGCGGCCGGGGCAACGTCGTCACCATCGGCTCGGTCAACGCCTTCCTTCCCGATCCCGGAGTCATCGACTATTCAGCCGCCAAAGCGGCCGTCTGGAACCTCTCCAAGTCGCTGTCGAAGGAGTACGGGCCGAACAACCTCCGCTTCAACAGCATCAGTCCCGGGCCGGTCGCAACCGATCTCTGGCTCGGCGAGCACGGCGTCGCCGCCACCGCTGCGGCGCAGATGGGCGTCGACTTCGCCACGGCCCGAGAGCGGGTCGTCGCGGGACAGGGCGGATTCTCCACGGGGCGGTTCACCGAACCCCGTGAAGTCGCCGATCTCGTGCTTCTGCTCGCGAGCGAGCGCGCGGGGAACGTCACCGGCTCCGATTTCCTCATCGACGGCGGTCTCATCAAGACGCTCTGAGCCGTCGCCCTCCCCGTGGCATGCCCAGCCCACGCGCCCCGACCCAACCCACCCACACCCGAGGAGCATCCATGCCCACGCACGTCGTCTTCATCCACGGACTCTGGATCCACGCCACCGCCTGGAAGCCCTGGCAGGATCTCTTCGAGGAGCGCGGCTACACCACATCGGCCCCCGGCTGGCCCGGCGACCTGGACTCGGTCGAAGCCACGCGCGGGAACCCGGCCGGGCTCGACAACCAAGGCATCTCCGAGATCTGCCATCACTATGCCGACATCATCGACCAGCTCGGAGAGAAGCCCATCGTGGTGGGCCACTCCTTCGGAGGGCTGATCGCCCAGGAACTGCTCGCGAACGACCTGGTAGCGGCCGCTGTGGCGATCGATCCCGCTCCGATCAAGGGCGTGAAGATCCTTCCGTTCTCGCAGCTGAAGTCGGGGTTCCCTGTTCTCGGCAACCCCGCGAACAAGTCTCGGACCGTCTCCCTGAATGAGAAGCAGTTCAAGTACGCCTTCGGCAACGCGATCAGCGACGAGGAGTCGGATGCTCTGCATGCCGCGTGGACGATCCCGGGTCCCGGGCGCCCCCTCTTCGAGGATGCGACCGCCAACTTCGTCCGGAACTCGCCGGCCGCGGTCGATACCCACACCGCCGCGCGCGGCCCGCTGCTTCTCACCTCCGGCACCGAGGACCACACCGTTCCCCGGTCGGTGACGGTCGCCGTGTCGAAGCTCTACGCCGACAACACCTCGTCGGTGACGGATTATCACGAGTACGAAGGCAAGGGGCACTCCCTGACTCTGGATGCCGGCTGGCAGGCCGTCGCCGAGGACGTGCTGGCGTGGCTGGCTCAACAGGGCCTCGCGGCCGCGACGGCGCCGATTGAGGAGACCGCGGACTGAGGTGCGTCGGTCGAGCGCGGGCCGGTGATACCGGCCCGCGCTACCCGATCGTGGTCCCGTCGCCGTCGTCCGTCGCCAGTCCCGCCACCTCACGAGGCTGGTGGTCCGAGAACTCGCCCACCGCGACCCGGTCGCCGCCCGCCATCTTCGCGTCGTACATCGCGTGATCGGCTGCGCGGATGAGCCGATCCATGACAGGGGCTCCGTCGTTGCCGACCGTGACGACGCCGACGCTCGCAGTGATCGCGATCCCGGGTGGCAGGTCGTCGTACGGCTGGGCGATCGCGGCTCGGATCCTGTCGGCGAGCATCGCCGCGTCGCCGTCGCTGTCCACCGCGGCGACCGCGATGAATTCGTCCCCGCCGAACCGCCCGAGCACGTCGCTCTCACGGATGCTGCTGCGCAGTCGCTGCCCGACCTCCCGCAGCAGCGCATCTCCGGCGGCGTGGCCGAGGTGGTCGTTGACCGCCTTGAAGCCGTCCAAGTCGACGAACAGCACGCTGAGCGCGGTGCAGTCGCGCATCGTCCGGGTGACATCCTCCTCGACCAGGCGCCGGTTGGGCAGGCCGGTGACCTCGTCGTGCATCGCGGCACGGCGCAGGGTGTCTTCGAGGCGGATGCGGGCGACCGCCTGCGCAGCCTGGTTCGTGAGTGCCTCGGCGAGGGGCACGGCCTCCTCATCGAACTCGCGCGGGTGGTCGAAGTAGCAGATCATCGAGCCGATCGCCTCGCCGTGCGATCGCAACGGCGACGAGATCGCCGCGTGGATGCCGCCTGCTCGGTAGACGTCGCTCATGCCGACACCGGGCAGGTACCCGTCCGCGTCCGCGGGAGTGCGCACGACCAGCACTTCCCCGCTGAGCAGGGTCACCGCACCGGTCGGCCGGAATCCTGGCGGCCAGTGCGCCGCGAGCGGGTTCACCCCCGCGACCTGGACGAGACCTTCCGGCCGGAGAAGGTGCACACTGACGAAGCTCGCGGCGAAGGAGCGCTGGGCCACATCCGCCAGCAGCTCGGCCGCATCCGCCTCGGAGCGCACGTTCCCGAACCCGACGGCGGAGTTGAGCAGGATCTGCAGCCGCTGCCGGCCCCGCTCGGTCTTGGCCTCCGCGCCGCGGAAGCCCAGGGTGAACGCGGATCGCGTGGAGACGTCGTACACCGCGATCTGCTGCGTCCCGGAGCCGGACTCTTCCAGCGAGCCGACGACGACCGGCCTCACGACCCCGGAGACGCCACGCAGGGTCGCGTCGGTCGGGAGCATCCCGGCCGACCCGGTCAGCGGCATCCGCAACGTCAGAAACGCGTCGAGCTGCCGCCCGACCACCTCAGCCCGTTCGCAGTTCAGCCACTGGAGGATGTTGTCATTGACGTTCAGGATGACCCCGTGCCGGTCGATGGTGATCGACCCGCATCCGGTCAGCTGCAGCACGCTGCACGGATCGACGTCGGGGCCAGGGATTCGCTCATGCCCGCATGATCATGGCGCACCTCCGCGATGTCAAACCCCTTGATCCGCGTCCTCGCGAGCAGTTATTATCCGGCGTCCGCGGCCGGTCCCCCTCGCCGCACCCCTCACCCCCGCCGCACGCGGTACCCGAGGTACACCGAGCCGTTGCCGAACCGGCGCTCGGCGGAGAGCTCCAGATCCAGCCGCAGCCCTTCGTCGAGGAAGCGGATGCGGCGCAAGCTCCCGGGTGATCGGGGAGAGGCTGGAGCTGCCGACCGGCGAGACGGATGCCGTCAGCCGGCCATTCGCGGGGGGAGATCGATGCGCCCGTCCACCCGCCTCGGGATCCCCCACGGGTTGTGCTCTCGCAGCGCCGGGGGAAGGAGCGCGTCCGGAGCGCTCTGATAAACCACCGGTCGCAGAAAGCGCCGCACGGCGGTGGCGCCGACCGAGGTGAACTGCGACGTGGACGCCGGCCACGGTCCGCCGTGGTGCTGGGACCACGCGACGGCCACTCCGGTGGGCCACCCGTCGAACAGCAGGCGACCTACCAGCGGTTCCAGTTGCGCGCTCACAGCCTCCACAGGGTCGGAGGGTTCTGCGTGCACGGTTGCGGTGAGGCTGCCCTCGAGGAGGCGCAGCGCCTCGCTCAGTCCTTCACCCGAGTACCTCACGAGCAAGGTGACGGGTCCGAACACCTCCGTGCGCAGCAGGGCCGGGTGACGTATGACCGCCACATCGTCCGCCGCCAGCACGACCGGGCCCCCTGGGTCGCCGCAGATCACCTCGACTCCCGGGGTGGAGATGAGATCCGCGATCCCGCGCTCGAACGCCGCCTGGATGGCGGGAGTCAACATCGTCGGGAGTGGGCCTGTGACGCGGATGGAGGACTCGACCTTGGAGCGTCGCGGAACGAACACCACCCCCGGTTTGGTGCAGAACTGACCCACGCCCGAGAGCATGGACGCCGCGAGGCCGTCGGCGAGCTCGCCTCCACGAGCCGCGTCAGCGGCGGACAGAACGACGACGGGGTTGATGCTTCCCAGTTCGCCGTGGAAGGGGATGGGGTCCGGCCGCCCCACGGCCAGGTCGAACAGCGCGCGACCCCCCGCGGTCGAGCCGGTGAACGCGACAGCCGAGGTCGTGGGATGTGTCACGAGCGCCGGTCCCGATTCGAACCCTTCGACCATCCCGAAGACACCGTCAGGCGCCCCGGCGTCTGCGAGTGCGGCGGCCATGATGCCGGCCACCCGCCGGGAGAGCTCCGGGTGTCCCGGGTGGGCCTTCACCACCACGGGACAGCCCACAGCCAGAGCCGATGCGGTGTCTCCGCCGGCGACGGAGAATGCGAAAGGAAAGTTCGACGCGGCGAAGACCGCAACGGGCCCCAGCGGTCGGAGCATGCGCCGCAGATCCGGCCTCGGTGGCACAGCTGCCGGATCGGCGTGGTCGATGCAGACCTCGAGGTACGAACCTTCGACGGCGATCCGCCCGAAGAAGCGCAGCTGGTTCGTGGTGCGCACGAGTTCCCCAGAGAGCCGGGCACCGCCGAGGCGCGTCTCCCGATCCGCGATTCCGACGAGCTCGTCGGCACACGCGTCGAGCGCCTTCGCGACCGCGTCGAGCCAGCCCGCTCGGGTGGCAGGGGTCGCGGCACCGGCTGCGGGTGCCGCCGCGGCCGCCGCAGCCATGACCGGATCGATGTCCTCGATGACGCTCATCCCGCGAGCTCCACTCCCACGGACAGCAGCCGCTCCAGTTCACGCAGGTCGTCGGGAGACGGGTCAACGAGCGGGGGTCGAACCGACCCGACGTCCAAACCTCGAAGCCGCAATCCGGCTTTGATGAGCGAGACGCCGTACCCGGGCACGCGGTCGCGAAGACGGACGAGCGGCTCGTAGAAGTGCGTCAATAGATCAGCTTGACGTGCGGTGTCGCCGTTCACGTAGGCCTCGAAGAACGAGCTCGCGACCTCAGGGACCATCGCGAAGACGGCCGACGAATACAGCGGGACACCGATCGACGCGTACGCGCGCTGGCTGAGCTCGGCGGTGAGCAGTCCGTTGAAGAACAGGACATCCCGGCCGGTGCGCGACGCCGCGAGCGTGAACTGCTGGACCGCGGCGATGTTTCCGACCCCGTCCTTCACGCCGATGATCCGAGGATCCTCGAGCAGTTCGGCGATCGACGCGGGCGTGAATGTCGCCAGTCCACGGTTGTACACGATGACCGGAAGGTCGGACGCGCTGGCCACTGCCTGGACGTATGAGACCATCCCGCGCTGCGGACCGGAGACCAGGTACGGGGGAAGGACGAGGAGTGCATCGGCGCCCCTCTTCGCGGCGGCCCGCGCCATGGATCTCGCCTGCGCCACACTGCCTCCCGTGCCGGCGATGACGGGTGCCGAGCCGCCTACTGCGGCCACTGCGACGCTGACGAGGGTGTCGTACTCCCGCTCGTCCAGCGCGTGGAGCTCGCCCGTTCCGCACGCGGGGAAGACGGCACCCGGTGAGTGGGCCAGCGCCCGGGAGAGGTGTTCCTCGAACACCTCCACGTTCAGTTGGTCGGACGCATCGAAAGGCGTCACAGGGAAGAACAGCACGCCGTTCATGTGCACAGGAAAACCTCGCTCAAGGACATTGACCACTAGCATGTGGATCGATTCACCTGCGGCGAGAATCGAGCTTGCGCATCATCCGCCAGGTGTGTGTAAAGTGTCTTGTGAATCGATCCACATGTCAATACGGATCGCGAGGGGAAGTAGACGAAGTGGTCTGGACGACAAGCGAGGCGGCGCCCGCAGCCGAACTGCCGCGCCCCCCTCAGCGGACGCGGCGGTCCGCCCCGAATCCGCGACCCTCACGCCGCGCGGGCGTGCAGGTGCCCTGGTGGTTCATCGCGCCAGCGATTGCGATCTACCTGTTCATCGTGGTCGTGCCCAGTGTGCGCGGCGGTTTCTTCTCCTTCACCGACTGGAACGGTCTCGGTGATGACTGGAGCTTCGTCGGGCTTCAGAATTTCGCCGACGTCTTCAACGACCGTGCCGCTCGCGCCGCGCTGCTGAACACCATCGTCCTGGCCGTCGTCGCAACCGTGGTGCAGAACGCCATCGGTCTCGCCTTGGCGCTCGGACTCAACTCCGTCGTCAAGTCGCGATACGTCCTCCGCGTCGTCTTCTTCGCGCCGGTCGTGCTCACGCCCCTCGTCGCCGGGTACGTCTGGAGTTACCTTCTCTCGCCGAACGGGGCGGTCAACGAGGCGCTGCGAGCCATCGGCCTCGGAGGGCTCGCACAGGACTGGCTCGGCGATCCGCGTTTCGCGCTCGGCTCCATCATCGTGGCGATCGTGTGGCAGTTCTCCGGCTATTCGATGGTGATCTTCCTCGCGGGGCTGCAGGCGATCCCCGACGAGATCATGGAGGCCTCCATCATCGACGGCGCGGGACCGTGGCGCCGCTTCTGGAGCGTCATCCTCCCCTTGCTCAATGGCGCCGTCGTCATCAACGTCATGCTGTCGCTCATCGGAGGGCTCAAGCAGTTCGACCAGGTGGTCGCGATGACGGGAGGAGGGCCGGGGACGGCGACCGAGACCATCTCCACCCTCATCTTCAAGAACGCGTTCGCGCTCGGCGAGTACCCCTTCTCGGTGGCTCTCGCCGTGGTCATGACGGTGCTCATCGCCGGACTGGCCGCCGTGCAGTACCGCCTCACCTCGCGGAAGGCCAGCTGATGTACCGCCGCTACACCGCGACCACTCTCATCCGCGAGATCGTCCTGATCCTCGCAGCCATCGTCTTCGCGATTCCGCTTGTCGCACTGGTCAACGTCTCTCTGAAGCCCGTCAACAGCGGCACGGGAGCCCTCACCTTCGCATGGCCTCCGACGCTCGACAACTATGTCCAGGCATGGGAGCAGGCCGAGCTCGGAGCCGCGCTGGTCAACAGCGCCGTCATCGCGGTCGTGAGCGTGGCACTCATCGTGATCATCTCCGCCCTTGCCGCATATCCGCTCGCCCGGGTGACCCGCGGCTGGTCGCGGTGGACGTTCTACCTGTTCATCGGCGGTCTCATCGTCCCCGCCCAGCTCGCGCTCCTGCCGCTATATACGACAATGCGGGACATCCACCTCATCGGGTCACTGGCGGCTGTGATCTTCATCAATGTCGGCACCGGCATGCCGTTCTCGATCTTCCTGTACACGACGTTCCTGCGCGAGCTGCCGATGGACTACGAGGAGGCAGCCCTGCTCGACGGCTGCGGCCCCGTGCGCGCGTTCGTGAGCATCGTCTTCCCTCTGGTGCGTCCCGTCACGGGCACCGTGATCATCCTGAATCTGGTCGGGATCTGGAACGAGTTCTTCGTCCCCCTGCTCTATCTGTCGGGCAGCGACAACACCACGGCCCCTGTCGCGATCTACAGCTTCGTCAGTCAGTACGTCACGGTCTGGCCACTGATCTTCGCGGGGCTCGTCATCACTGTCATCCCGATCCTGATCGTGTATTTCTCCCTGCAGAAGTACGTGATCAAGGGTTTTGCGGGAGGGCTCAAAGGGTAGTGTCCCGGCACTCTCCCAGCGGCGCGCAACACATGCACTACGGGCATCTGCCCTATTCCAAAGGAGGAAAAGTGAATCTCACATCAGGACGCCGACGCACGGTGGCGCTAGGGTCAGCCGCAGTCGTGGCGTTGGCGCTGGCCGGCTGCTCGACCGCCACAGGCGACACAGCGGAGGGAGAGGGAACCGTGCTCACCTTCTCCGCTGCGGGCGAAGCTCCGGCGCAGGCCGTCATCGATGCCTTCGAGGAGGCGAACCCCGGCGTTACCGTCGAGGCGACATTCGCCAACGACGATGCCTCGTACCAGCAGACGCTGCGCACCCAGCTGTCCGCCGGCACGGCGCCGGACGTCTTCCGGATCTGGCCGGGCGGCGGCAACGCCACCGCCGTTCGCACTCTCGGCGACGACGACCTGCTCATGTCGCTGGAGGACGAGGCGTGGGTCGACGACCTCAGCGACGCCCAGCGAGCCGTCTCTGAGAACAGCGAGGGAACGCTTGTGGGCCTCCCCGTCACCGTCGTCGGCATCGGCGCGGTCTGGAACGACCAGGCGCTCGAGGAGGCCGGGCTCACCCCGCCTGAGACGTGGAGCGAGGTGCTCGACTTCTGCGAGGCGGCGACCGAGAAGGGGACGGTCGCGTTCGCTCTGGGTCTGAAGTCGGCGTGGACGACGCAGCTCGTGCCCTACGCCCTCACCTCCACTCTCGTCTACGGACCGGACCCCCAGTTCACTGACCAGCAGCTCGACGGCGAGACCACCTTCGGCGAGTCCGAATGGCAGACCGCCATGGACCAGTACGCCGAGATGCAGAGCGCCGGGTGCTTCAACGAGAACCCCAATGGTGTCGGCTACGACGAGCAGATGACCAGTCTCGGCGAGGGCACGGCGCTCGGGGCGATCCAGGTCACTTCAGCCGCCGCGAACGCGGAGCAGTACGCGGCCGATGGCACCACCTTCTCGATGACCCCGCTCCCCGCGACCGACGACCCGGCCGACACCTACCTGCCCGTTTCCGTGGGGATCGAATACGCCATCAACGCGGATGCCGAGAACCCGGAGCTCGCGCGCACGTTCATGGAGTTCCTCGCCTCCAGCGAGGGCCAGGCCATCTATGCGACCGAGTCGGGCGCTGCTCCGGCACTGCCCTCCGAGGACTTCGAGACCGGTCCGGTCCTCGCGGCAGTCGGCGAGTACCAGGCGGAAGGTCGTGACACCCCGTTCCCGGACGTGTTCTGGCCGAACCCGAAGGTCCAGGCGGAGCACCTCGCGGCCATCCAGGAGCTGTTCAACGCCACCATCACACCTGCTCAGGTGCTGGAGCGGATGGACCTCGCGTTCAGCGAAGGGTAGTCCGCATCGGGCGGGCCGGCGGTACGCGGCCGGTCCGCCCACCACTACGACGGAGATACACCATGACGACGGAAAGCACTCGACAGACGGTCACTGTCAGCGATGTCGCTGCGCATGCCGGAGTGTCCCGGGCAACCGTGTCGTACGCGCTCACCCAGCCCAGCAGGCTCTCGGACGAGATGCTCGCACGCGTGCAGGCATCCATCGCCGAACTCGGATACGTGCGCAACGACGCCGCCCGCCGGCTCCGCGTCGGACGCAGTCAGGCGCTGGGCCTCGTCGTCGCGAACAGTCGCAACCCCTTCTTCGCCGAGCTCGCATCGGGGGTGGAGACCGAGGCCGCACGTCACGGCCTCTTCATCCTCCTCGCCAACGCGGACGACAATCCGGAACGCGAGCGGCAGTACCTGCGATTCTTCGAATCGCAGCAGGTCAATGGCGTGCTCATCGCACCCGTCGGAGCTGTCCCCGAGGAGCTGGTGGAGCTGCGCAAGAAGGGGACGCCCTTCGTCCTTCTCGGCAAGCCCGAGGGTGACACCATCTACCCGTCGGTCAGCGGTGACGGCCGCAGCGGCGGACGGCTGGCGACGGAGCACCTCATCAGCCAGGGCCGGCGTCGCCTGCTGTTCGTCGGCGGACCCCACCCTCAGGTGGTCGACCGCCGAGATGGGGCGACGGATGCCGTGGACGCGGCAGCTTCGGGCATCACCCTCGAGACCATCACGGTGCCGCTTCAGACGGCCCGAGCGGGAGAGGAGATCGCCGAGCAGCTCTTGCGGCGCGGGGAGCTCCCCGACGGCATCTTCGCGGGGAACGACCTGCTCGCTCTGGGGCTCATGCACCGGCTCATCGCGGCGGGCGTCAGCATCCCGCAGACGCTGTCCCTGGTCGGCTACGACGACATCGAGTTCGCTGAGCTCGCCATCGTCCCGCTCACCAGCGTCCGTCACGCCGGAGACAAGATGGGAGCGGCGGCCGTGCTCAAGCTGTTGGATGCCGATTCATCGGGCCAGCCGGAAGAGGCCGAGTTCGCGCCTCAGCTGATGGTCCGCCAGACGTCCCTGCGCCTGACGTGACCGCTCCTCTCGACGCATCCTCCGCCCGCGATGTCGACGGTGGCGGGAACCGACTGCAGACTCCCACCGGCAAGGCGCTCGCTGACCGGTCCGTCCGACGCAGGCGAAACCTGGATCATCCGCCGGACGCGGCATCCGCCCGCGCGTCGACGGGAACCGCCGTCCGGGAGAGGGAGGGGGCGCGCCGCCTTCCTGCCTCTCCCGGACCTTACGAGCGGGTCGCACGATGAGCCGTTTACGCACGGTGGAGGTCATCCCGCTCGCCTTCGCAGACCCGCCCCTCCTCAACGCCTGGGGAGTCCACGAACCACTCGCGCTGCGGACGCTCGTCGTGCTCACCCTCGAGGACGGCACGGTGGGGCTGGGCGAAGCGGCGGGTGATCTCCCGTTGCTCGAACGCATCCGCGCCATCGGTCCCCGCCTGCTCGGGTCGCGTGTGGACGACCCGGGCGCGCTCGATGCGGCGGTCGCGGCGGTGCTGGGTCCTGAACTGCCGCTGGTGCAGCGCAACCTCGCCCGATCGCCCTTCGATGTCGCCTTCACCGACGCGTGGGCACGGCTGGAGGGGGTGCCCGTCGTGGAGCTGCTCGGCGGGGCGGTGCGCGCGCGCGTGGACTACAGCGGATATCTGTTCTACAAGTGGGGCGGCCATCCCGCGGCAGGAGACGACGACGAATGGGGTTCCGCGCTCGACCCGGACGGCATCGTCCGCCTCGGCCGGATGTTCGTCGAGCGTTTCGGATTCCGCTCGCTCAAGCTCAAGGCCGGGGTCTTCGCTCCGGACACCGAGATCGCGACGATCCACTCCTTGGCCGCCGAGCTGCCCGACACACTGCTGCGCATCGATCCCAACGGCGCGTGGAGTGAGGCGACAGCGCTCGCTGCGGCGACGAAACTCGAAGGCGTCCTGGACTACCTCGAGGACCCCGTTCTGGGCATCGACGCCATGGCGCGCGTGCGTGCCGCCACCGCACTCCCCCTCGCGAGCAACATGATCATCAACACACCGCAGGACCTGGAGTCGGTGGTCGCGGCATCCGCACTGGACATCGTGCTGGCGGACCACCACTACTGGGGCGGGTTACGCCCGGCATTGGATCTGGCCGAGGAGTGTGCGGATGCCGGACTCGGCGTCTCCATGCACTCCAACTCCCACCTCGGGGTGTCGCTGGCCGCGATGACCCATGTGGCTGCGGCATCCCGGGCGCTCACCTACGCGAGTGACACGCACTACCCCTGGAACGCACGCGACGACATCGTGGAGCGCGAAGCGGCCGACTTCACCGGCGGAGCCATCGCCGTGCCCACCGGACCGGGACTCGGCGTGGAGCTGCGGCGTGACGTCGTGCAGCGCCTGCATCGTGCGTACATCGCATCGGGTCGGACCGTCCGTGACGACACGTCGTACGCCCGCACCGTCGACCCCGGCTTCGACCCCCGACTGCCGCGATTCTGACGAGGGTGGCAGCCCCCTCCCCCGTCTGACCTGCGGCACTGTCCGCACTGAAAGGAACAGCATGACCATGCCCCACGAAGTCTGCCTCTGGGTGACCCCCAAGATCTTCGACGACCTGCGTGCTCCGGCCGCGGGCGTGGAGGCGTTCTTCGACCACCACGCGGACTGGATCGCCGGCAATGACCTGACCGTGGTGTTCTGCGCCGGCAACGGGGATCATGTCCTCGACTGGCGGGGACCTCACGGCGCCGACGAGACCTTCGACTGGGCGCGGTACAACGCCTATGCCTGGGATCCCGAAGGGGGCAGGACCTTCGAGAAGTCGGTGCGCGACCACAACGCGAACTGGCTGGAGCGCGTCCGGGAGGGTGGCGAGCGCTCCTCGAACCCCTACTCCGCGGGCCCGATGATGGTGCTCTCCGAGCAGACGATGGACTACCGGACCCTCGCGGGCATCTACGCGGCGTTGCGCGCGGAGGCGTCGCGCCGCGGCATCCGTCTCCGACTGCTGGAGTATCTCGAGCCGGGTCCCGAGTTCTGTCGCAGCGAGTGGAAGACCGTCCGCCATCCCGAGGTCGCCGCCGCACGCGCCGACGCAGGCGGTCATGAGATCCCCGGGCTCATCGACGTCACTCTTCCGCTCCGCCACGATCCGCGCGCGTACGCCGGTTGGCCGGACGGGATCCCGGCCGGGACGCTCGCAGGTGAGTTCGTCGCCCGCCAGACTGCCGCATTCGTCGCCGATTTCGAGGTGGACGGCGTGCTCCTGGGCAACCAGTTCGGTTTGCTGGGGATCTGGCACCCCGACAACGCTCCCGAACTCACGGCGGAGCGTCGCGCGGGCATCCAGGCGTTCTTCACGGGGTTGCGCACGGCGATGGGCGATCGTCAGATCTACTGGATGGACAGCTACTGGCGAGCGGAAGTGGAGCGGGAGGTCTGGGGCATGACCGACGAGTGCTACGACGCCCTCGACGCCATCATCGTGTCGACCTTCGCCGTGCTGGTCGAACGGACGGAGATCATCCCGAATCTTCGGAGCAAGGCTGACATGCGGGCCCGCACGCTGTACGCGGTGGACTTCGTCGATCCGTGGTACGCGTACCGAACGCACCTGGACGACATCCGCAGTTACGAGTACCAGCGCGAAGTCCTGCGCACGCACCGCGACCTCACCGACGGCGTGACCTTCTTCGCCAACGACACCTTCGGGCAGTTCGTGCCGCAGGCGCGGCTCGAAGAGACCCGTCGGCTGCTGAGCGTGTAGGGAGCGCGGATGTCCACCGTCGTTCTCACCGGAGCAGCCGGCACCATCGGCCGCGCCGTCGTCCCCCTGCTGGCGCGCCGACATGAACTGCGGCTGGTGGACATCGCGCCGCCCTCGGATGCCGCGCAGTGGCCAGGCACCTGGACCACCTGCTCTGTCGCCGACGCGGCAGCGCTGACAGCTGTGCTGACGGGCGCCGATGCGCTGGTCCACCTTGCGGGGATCTCCTCCGAAGCGGCGTGGGCGGATCTCCTGGCCGCGAACGTGGACGGAACCCGGGTCGCCCTGGAGAGCGCGCGGGCCGCCGGGGTGCGGCGAGTGATGCTCGCCGGCTCGATCCACGCCGTCGGCTATCTGCCCGGGTCACGTGCGGACGAGGATGCTGCCCGCCCGGACACCTATTACGGCGTGACGAAGGTGGCGATCGAGGCGCTGGGAGCCCTGTTCGCCGACCGCTACGGGATGAGCGTGGTCTCTGCCCGCCTCTGCACGTTCGGAGAGGCCCCGTCCGCAGGGCGCACTGCAGCCACGTGGTTGTCGGTCGATGACACCGCGCGGCTGTTCGAGGCTGCGATCGCCTTCGACGGCCCGGGACACCACATCGTGTGGGGCGTTTCGAACAACGAGCCGGGATGGTTCCCGCTCGAACCTGGGCGAGCCATCGGCTACGAGCCCGCGGACGACGCCGTGAAACGACTCACGCAGGCGACCGGGGAGCGGCCACCCGAACCCGATCCCGGCGAACTTCTTGGCGGGTCCTTCGTCCACCTACCGCTCGGAGTGCCGATCGCGCGTCGGAGCTGAGAGCCGGCACAATCGGCCGCTTCGCGGATCCCTGGCTAGGGAGATCTAGGCGTCATCTTCCCGCCGCACGCGGTACCCGAGATACACCGAGCCGTTTCCGAACCGGCGCTCGGCGAAGAGCTCCAGATCCAGCCGCAGCCCTTCGTCGAGGAAGCGGATGCCGCCACCGACGACCGCGGGCGCCACGACGACGTGCACCTCATCGAGAACTCCTGCGCGCGCCGCCGCCGAGGCGAGACGGCCGCCGCCGATGGCGAGCGGGGTGGCCGAGGCATCCGTCATCGCCCTCACCTCATCGGGGTCGAAAGCCGGGCGCAGCTCCGTCCGACCGGTCGACACAGCCTCGAGGGTCTGCGAGTAGACGACCTTGTCGACCTCGCGCCACTGCAACGCGAACTCGCGCTCGGCGGGGGCAAGGTCGTCGAGCGGGAGGTCGTCCCACACCTTCATGACCTCGTAGGCGCGACGCCCGAGCAGATGGGTGGCCGCGGGAGCCATGAGGTCGTTCACGAACGAGTGCACCTCGTCGTCGGGGGTCGCCCACTCCCATCGTCCGTCGGGGCCGGCGATGTAGCCGTCGAGCGACGCGGAGTTGAAGTACATCAGTGAGCCCATGCGTCGGCACGCTACTCGGCGCGGTCGTCGCAGACCAGCCCTCGGCCGCGCATGCCGGTTGCCAGACGCTTCCCAGGATTGCCTCTTGCGTGAGGGACGGATGCTGAGGCTATTGTTTTTCGATAGGTCCTTGCCGTTTATCGATAGGTTCATGATGCGCCCGACAACGATCGTGGTTCTCAAGGCGATCATCGCCGTCCTGATCGGCCTGCTGCTGCTCTGCCAGGTCGTCGTGCTTCCCGGCATGGCCCGGTCGCTCGCAGGAATGTACCCGTACCTCGCCTACCTCGAGGTGCCCGGAATCGTCATCGGCGTGATCTTCACCCTCTGCGCTCAGGTGGTGCTCGTCTGCGTCTGGCGACTGCTCACCCTCGTGCGCGCCGACAGCATCTTCACGCCGCGCGCGTTCGTGTGGGTGGACGTCAGCCTCGGCGCCGTCGTCTTCGCGACCGTCCTCGTCGTCGCCACCCTCGGCTTCCTCCTCACTGCGCCGGCAGGATCGCCGTCCATCGTGCTGCTGTGCCTGCTCGGCATCGTGGTCGGCGCCGGGCTGTCGCTCCTGCTGGTCGTGCTCCGGGGACTGCTGCGCAAGGCGTCGCAGCTCGAGCACGATCTCTCGGAGGTGGTGTGATGCCGATCATCATCAACCTCGACGTGCAGCTGGCGAAGAAGAAGATGTCGGTCAGCGATTTCGCCGCGGCGATCGACATCACGCCGGCCAACGTGTCGGTGCTCAAGAACGGGCGCGCGAAGGCGGTGCGCTTCACGACCCTCGACGCGATCTGCCGCGTGCTGGAGTGCCAGCCCGGCGACATCCTCGAATGGGTGCCCGACGACCATCCGGCGGCGATCGCCGCCAGAGAGGACGACGCGTGAGTCCCGCGACGGCGAGCGAGCGGCGGACGCATGCCTGGAGCGACACCGCGATCGCGGAGCTGCTGGACGTCGTGCGCTGCCCGGTCTGCGCCGCGGGGATCGTCGACGCGCAGCGGTGCCCCACCTGCGGGGCGGACTTCTCTGGCAGCATCGGCAGTGACCTCTGGCTCGCGTCGCGGCACGCCGCCGACGCGCTGCGGGCACGCCAGGTTCTCCTCGGGCAGGTGCCGCTCCTGCCTGTCGCTGCGGCCGGCGGGAGCGCGGCCGGCGGGAGCGCGGCCGGCGCGAGCGCGGCCGGCGCGAGCGCGGCCGGCGGGAGCGCGGCCGGTGCGTCGGTGCAGCGCCCGGAGGACCTCGCGGCGCGCGCGGCGAGCGTTGGCGACGGGGACGGGGACGCCGCCGCGCACGCAGGAGCCGGTGCCAGCGCGCGGGCGTCCGCAACGGTGCAGTCGGTGCTGGCGGTCGCCGGCGCCGCGCTCGTGGCCGTCGCCGCCGTGGTGTTCACGTTCTTCAACCCCGACCTCGCCGATCCCTGGCCGCGCGCGGCGATCATCGCAACGATCGCGGCAGCGTTCCTCGCCGGCGCGGCGCTCCTCGCCCGGCGGCGGCTGCGGTTCTCGGCCGAGGCGATCGGAACACTCGGCGTCGTCTTCGTCGCGCTCACCGTCACGGCGGCCCTGCCACTCCTGCCGCCGGACGCGAACGGCTGGGTCTTCACCGCGCTCGCCACGCTGGTCGCGGGCGGCGCGCTGGCGGCACTCGCGCCGCGTGCCGGCATCCGTGCCTGGCTCTGGATCGGCATGCTGTCGCTCGCCTTCGTGCCGCTCCTGCTCGCCTTGGGTGCGGGCTCGGCGCTCGCGACGACCGCGGGCTGCCTCGCTTCGGCGGCCGCCGCGGGAGCCCTGGTGGCGCTCGCGGGCCGCGTGGTCACCCGCTTCGGCCGCCCGCTCCGCGCGGAGCGCACGGCCCTGACGGTGACCCAGTTCGGCTTCGCGGCCGTCGCGCTGGTCGTTGTCTGGGGAACGGATGCCGCCACCACCGTGCCGACCGCGTACCTCGCCGGCGCGACGATGGTGTCGATCGCAGCGATCGCGGTCGCCTCGGCGCACCACCCCGCCGGCCGGCTGTGGAGCGGCGTCGCCGGCGCGGCGATCGTCGGTGCGACGTCGATGCTGCCGCTCGAGATGCCCCCGCTCGGCATCGCGACGTGGTTCGCGGCGTTCCCCGTCGCCGCAGGGGTGGGACTCGTCGCCGTCGGCGCGCTCACCCCACTGCATCGCGTCGTCGCGCGCGGGGCGCTTTTCGTCGGGGCTGTCACGGTGGTGGCGATCATCGCCGCGATCCCGACGCTCACGGCGTTGCTGTCGCTCGCCGGCGCTCTGCTCAGCCCGACCGCGGACCGCATGTTCCTGCTGCCCGGCGGCGCGACCGGCCTGACGGCGGGACTCGCGGCCCTCGCCCTGTCGCTCGCGTCGTTCGCCGCCCTCACGCGCACCCGAGAGCCTGTCGACGCAGCTGGGGTCGCGGTATCCATCACCCCGCACGGGTTTGGGGCGAACACCGTGCACCTGGGGCGTGCGGCGCACGCCCCGAATGCACCGGACGCGCCCCACACCCCCGTGGCGTCGGGCCACGCGACTGCCGAACCCGTCGGCGCCGCCCCGGGAGGGACCACGCCAACCGCGGAGCCCGACGGAGAGTGGATGCCGCAGCCGCTCGGCACGCGATGGCTCGGCTTCCTCGGTGCCTGGTACGCGATGCTCGCGTTCCTCACGGTGCTGTCACTGCCGGGCGTGGAGGTGTGGGCGCGCGTGGCGATCGGCCTCGTCGCCGCCGTGGTCGCCGGCGCGATCGTCGCCACGCGGATGCGCGACGCCTCCGCCGCCGTGCGCATGCCGCTCGTCGCCGGCGCGCACGCGGCAGTCGTGTTCGCGGCCGTGCTGTCGTGGCGCGACAGCGCTCTCGCCGTGGACCTCACGCTGTGGGCCGGTGCCGCGGTCGTCGCGTCGATCGGCGTGCTTGCGCTCACCGTGCCACGCGCGGGGCGATTCGTGCACGTTGGCGTGGGCTTCGCGTACGCGCTGGTGGTGCTCGCCACGGCAGTCGGCCGGGCCGGCGCGGACCCCCTCGTCGTCGTGTGTCTCACCACCTGCGCCGCGGGCATCGTCGCCATCGCGGTGACGTTCGCCCGTCGCGTCCCATCGCGCGAGTGGTACGCGGTGCTCGTCGTGACGGCGGTGCCGTTCGCGGTCGGCGTGCTGCAGGTGGTCTTCGAGCGCAGCGGCTGGACGGCGCTGTCGACCGCGGTCATCTTCGGCCTCGCACTGACCCTGGTCAGCACCACGCGCCGCGGCCTCGGGGTGGTCGTGCGGACCCTCGCCGCCGTGACGCTCGTCCCGTCCATCGCGGTGGTCGTCGTGTGCCTCGGCGCTCAGCTCCTGCCGATGAGCGGGTCGCCCGTCGTGCTCCCCGTGATCGCTGCGGTCGTCGCCGGCGTGCTGGCCTCGGCCGACCTGATCGCCGACGCGCTCGACCGCCGGCTGCCGCAGGCCCAGGCGCGAGCGGCAGGACGTGCGGTCGAGGCATCCGCTCTCCTCACTGCGGCGATCGCCGTCGCGCTCTCACTCGTGCGGACGTCGGCGGGGCTTCCCACGACGCTTCTCGTGCTCGTGATCCTCGGCGCCGGATTCGCCGCGACCGCCCTCGTCGCGCCTCGCCGCTACGCGTGGCCGCTCGCCGGCGCCGCGTTCACGGGCGCCCTGTGGAGCGCCTGGGGCCTCGCGGGTGTCACAGGGCTCGAACCGTACCTGCTGCCTCCTGCGCTCGGCGCCGCGGTCGTCGGCGCGGTGCTCACCGCCCGCGGCCGCCGCGCCGTCGGCCTGTACACGGTCGGCCTCACCGTGGCGGTGGTCCCCGTGCTCCTCGCCCTCGCCTTGAGCGGGACGGCGCTGGGCGGAACAGTGCTGAGGGGGACGGATGCCGCCATCCTGACGGTGGCGGCCGCCGCCGGCTTCCCGGGCCGGGCGCTCGCCCTCGTCGCGGCGGCGTGGGCGCTGGGAGCGGCATCCGTCGTCGTCACCCGCGCATCCCGCCCCCGCATGCGCCGGCTACGGGTGCTGCGCACGCCCACCCTGGCCGTCGCCATCGTCGCAGCGGCGGCTGCGGCGGTGCAGGGCGTGCGGTGGGGCGCCGGCCTCGACCCGGCGCCCACCGACCCGGTGATCGTCGCCGCACTCGCGTTCGGGCTGGTGGGCTGCGGCGCTGCGGCGAGCGCGGCACGGAGCCTGCATCGACTCGCACCGGCCGGCTCGAGGCTCGCCGGCACTCGGTGGCTGGGCGCCCCCGCCGTCGTGATTCTGGCGGCGGCGACCTGGCCCGCGATCGAGCGCGACTGGTTCGTGATCTGGACGATGTGGGCGCTGCTGCTCGGTTTCCTCACGTTCATGCTTGCCGTCGCCGCTCGCGGAGTGCGCGGGCCCACGGGCCTGCCGCCGGTGTGGTTCCTGTTCGCGGTGTCGTTCGTGACGGCGGTGGTCGCGTGGAGTCCCCGCGACCTGCGGGTCGAGTGGTTCTCGCTGCCGCTCGGCCTGTTCCTGCTCGCCGCCGGCGCGCTGGCGCTCCGGCGGCCCGCCGTCGACGCGGCGCTGCGAAGTCTCGGCACGTGGCCCGCCGGCTGGACCGGGTCGTGGCCGCTGCTCGGGCCGGGGCTCGTGACGATGCTGAGCGCCTCGGTCGCCGCGACCTACACCGATCCGCGGACATGGCGGGCGATCCTCGTCATGGCGATCGCCCTCGTCGCCATCCTCGTCGGCGCCAGGCAGCGGCTCGCCGCGCCGTTCGTCATCGGCATCGTGGTGCTGCCCATCGAGAACGTGCTCGCGTTCATGGTGCAGATCGGTCGCGGCATCGAGGCCATGCCCTGGTGGATCACGCTGTCGGTCGTCGGCGCGGTGCTGCTCATCATCGCCGTGGGCTACGAGCGGCGCGCAGGCGACGGCAGCGGGCTGAGCGCACGGCTGCGGGACCTCGTCTGACGCGTGTAGGGGGGTGCTCTCGTACGCTCAGGGGGCGAGCGTGACGTCGACCTGGATCTCGGTCGCGAGGCGCTCGAGGTCCGCGGTGAGCGCGTCGACATCGACGGATGCCGGAACCCGGGCCACGATCGTGGCCTCGAAGAGTCGTCCGCCGTACATGGGGGCATCCGCCGTCCGCGTGGTCAGATTGTCGATGCTCACGCCATGGTTGCGGAGCGCGGTGGAGATGTCGCGCACGATGCCGGGACGGTCGTTGCCGATCACCTGCATCGTCAGCGGTCGCGCCGTCGGGGGCGGCGGCTCCCCGGTACCGGTGTGCACCGTGACCTTCAGCAGTCCGTCGAGTACCGAGAGCGCCTCGCTCAGCTCGTCGGCGCGCTCCGCCGGCACCGAGACCTCGATGATGCCGGCGAAGGCGCCCGACAGTTCGGCCAGCTGGCTGTTCTCCCAGTTGCCGCCATGGGTCCCGACGACGTCGGCGACCGCCGCCACGAGTCCGGACCGGTCGTCGCCGACCACGGTGAGCACGAGCGTCGTCATGCCGCC
Organism: Microbacterium yannicii; assembly: GCF_024055635.1. Taxonomy (GTDB): domain Bacteria; phylum Actinomycetota; class Actinomycetes; order Actinomycetales; family Microbacteriaceae; genus Microbacterium; species Microbacterium yannicii. Next base: position 28,962 of record NZ_JAMXMB010000011.1, on the reverse strand, counting down.
ACTGTACCCACGTGTCGGGCGGCCGTGAGTGCGCTGCCGCACGCGCTTCGGGTGATCACGGGACCGCGGTGGCCCGGCCCTGTCAGCGCGGCGAGAGCTCGCCGGTCACGGGGAACGGCAGCCGGAACCGCTCGGGGTCGGCGCCGACCGCGGAGGCCGCGCCGAACTCGTCGGCGACGACGGTGACGCCGCGCGCGCTGGCCTCGGCGATGCGCACCGGGCGCTCGGCGCCGTCCGGCAGGCGCAGCGTCCAGCGATCGGCGAGGTAGCCGATGCCCAGCTCGTCGAGCAGCTCCTCGGCGGCGAGCCACTCGAGCGGCTCGCCGTCGGGGCCACCCGGCGTGCGCTCGCGGCCCAGCAGATCGAACACGCGGAACCCCTCGCCGTCGGCGTACATCCAGCCCAGCACCTCTCCGTCGCCGCGGCGGTGCTCGATCCAGTCCTGAGGCAGCATGGCACCCGAGCGTAGCGAGCCCAGGGCCGGGCCCGCCACGCGGTCATCCACAACCGGCGTGGTGGGTCCGGCGATGGGTCGCGGCATCCGAGTAGCATCCGAACAGAGATCGCACGTGGGGATGCGCGGTCCGGACTCGGGGAGTCTCGCATGGCGACTTTCGGCACGGGTCCCGCGAGGCCGCACAAGCGGCGACGTGGGCGCCGCCTCTTCGCGGGCATCGCAGGCGCCGTGGTGGTACTCGCCGTCGTCGGCGGAACGGTCGCCGCGATCGGGTTCGCACACGCCGGCGCGGCAGGCCGGGAGACGGATGCCGCACCCAGCACCGCACCGACGCCGGCGTCCACGCCCACGCCGACACCCACGCCGCTCACACCCGAGGAACAGCTCCTGGCGACCACTGCAGACCCCGCCGCCTGTGCGGTGAGCTTCGCGGGTGACGGCATCGTCGACGCGCCCATGCTGCAGACCCAGGGCGCGCTCTACGTGGGGCTGCCGATCCCCTCGCGCGACGGGCTGGTGTTCGCCGGGTGGTACGCGACGCCGGCGGATGCCACCGCCCTTGCGGTGCCGGCACGCGTGAACGGCTCCGAGCCGGTGGCGTGCACCGACCGCCGCGTCACGCTCCACGGCGCGTGGATGAGCCCCGAGCAGAACGCGGCCGAGGACGCCCGCATCCCGATCCTCATGTATCACCAGTTCACTGCGAACCCCGAGGGCGAGAGCGGCTGGCTGCGCGGAAACTACGCCTACATCGGCGACTTCGACGCGCACATGAACCACATCGCGACGACCGGCTTCTACCTGCCGACGTGGGATGAGCTGTCGGCCTTCATCGACGGACGGCTGTTCCTGCCGAACCACTCGGTGATCGTGACCGACGACGACGCCGACCAGACATGGTTCGACCTCGCTGCGCCGGTCGTCGATGCGCACCAGGTGCTGACGACGTCGTTCCTGATCACCGCCTACCGGCAAGATCCGCCGCCCAACATGTACGTGCTGCGCCGCTCGCATACCCACGACATGCACCGCGCCGGCGCCAACGGCGATGGCCTCATCACGAACCTCGGCGTGCCCGAGATCGTCGCCGACATGCAGGCGTCCGCCGGCGTGCTCGGCGCGAAGGAGGTCATGGCCTACCCGTTCGGGCACTACAACGACACCGCCAAGGAAGGGCTCCGGCAGGCCGGCTGGGAGATGGCCCGCACGATCGAGCCCGGCTACGTCACGATCGGCACCGACAAGCTCGCCCTGCCCACGGTGCGCATCAACTACGGCATGGGGCTCGACGCGCTGGTGGGACTCATCGGATAGACGGACAGGCGGGGCCGATGACCTCGGTTCCCGTTGGACCGGAGCCGCTATCCACGGCGCTGTATCAGACGACACAATGCCGTCTCGTCTGTAATCGAGCGGGTGGACGGAAACAGAGGGAAGCCTGAGGTAACGGCGCTTCCGTAGTCCGAGCACCGGTTGTAAAGTGACAATCGCGTGAGGCCCTTCGGGCCTGTAGGGGCGACGGATTTGGGATCCGACGCCCGCACCGAGTGGGGACTCGGTGGGCGCACTGGGGAAAAGCGGTTGGTTACCCGGCCACCGCGAGAACACTGGGGATATTTCGCAATGGCATTTTCACATGCCGTGCGCTTGTCGTGCGTGGGGGTAGCACGATGACGGCCATCGACGCCGGCGCACGCACCGCGACCGGGCTGGACGCACCCGCGTTCCAGCCGATACTGACACCGCGCGCAATCGCGACGAAGCCGATCACGACGCTCGTACCGCGGACGGAACCGGCGATCGAGCGCCGGCGCCTGTGGGAGCGACGCTACGCGCGTCGACAGCGGGCGACCGACACCGTGGTCGTCGTGAGCGCGACCGCGCTCACCGCACTGATCGACACGTCGGTATCGTCGACGGGCGTCTTCACGGTCGCCCGCGTCGCCGTCCTGACCGCTGCCGTCTGGCTGCTCGTGCTGTCGCTGGTGCAGAGCCGCGCCGCATCCGTCAGTGGATCAGGCGCCACGGAGTACAAGCGTGTGATCCACGCGACCGGTTTCGCCTTCGGCGTCATCGCGATGATCTTCGTCCTGTTCCAGTGGGAGGGCGTCCGACTGCAGCTCGTCGCAGCGCTGCCCGCGGGACTGTTCGCCCTCCTGGTCGGACGGTGGATGTGGCGCAAGTGGCTGCTGCGCCAGCGGCGTTTCGGCCATTACTCCTCGCGCGCGATCGTCGCGGGCAGCCGCGACGACATCGAGTACGTGCTGCGCACCCTCGACGAGCGCGGTTCCGGATACGTCACCATCGGTACGGCGCCATCCGATCAGAGTCTCGAGCCGATCGTCGTGGACGGCCGCACGCATGACGTGGTCGGGCCGATGGGATCGGTCGCCCTGCACGCCCGCATGCTGGAGGCCGACACGATCATCGTCGCCACCCAGCCCCAGGACGACCCCGACTTCATCAAGCGCTTGAGCTGGGAGCTGGAAGGCACGGCATCCGAGCTCATCATCTCGAGCCGTGTCGTCGACGTGGCCGGCCCGCGGATCTCGCTGCGTCCGGTCGACGGGCTGCCGCTCATCCACGTGAAGATCCCCGAGTTCGAGGGCGGCAAGCACGCGCTCAAGCGGGCCGTCGACGTCGCCTTCTCGTTCCTCGTGATGATTCCGCTCTCGCTGATCGTCATGCCGCTGATCGCCCTGATCATCAAGCTCGACGACGGCGGCCCCGTGTTCTTCCGGCAGACCCGCATCGGTCGCGACGGCCAGGAGTTCGGCATCCTGAAGTTCCGCACGATGCGGACGGATGCCGAGGCCCAGCTCGCCGCCCTCGAAGCGCAGAGCGAGGGCAACGGCGTGCTCTTCAAGATGAAGAACGACCCGAGGATCACCCGGATCGGGGCGATCCTGCGGAAGTACTCGATCGACGAGCTGCCGCAGTTCTGGAACGTGCTGATCGGCGACATGAGCGTCGTCGGCCCGCGCCCGCCGCTGCCGAAGGAAGTGCGCGAGTACGACGGCAAGGTCTACCGCCGCCTCTTCATCAAGCCCGGCATCACCGGCCTGTGGCAGGTCAGCGGCCGCAGCGACCTGTCATGGGAGGAGAGCGTGCGTCTCGACCTCCGCTACGTCGAGAACTGGTCGGTGACCAGCGACCTCATGATCATGTGGCGCACCGCCAAGGTGATGATCGCGCCCGAGGGCGCCTACTGATGGCGCGCAGGGCATTCGGCCGACGACAACGACGTCGTCGGCCGGACTGAACCGGATCCGCGGCCATGTGCCCGTCGCATCCCGTCAGGTGCACACTGGCGGTCCAGGCAGGCGACGGCAGCCCTTCCCCCAAGCAGGGCCATGGCCGCGGATCCCTAGGACCGTCTGCGCGAGTTCGCGCGGTAACGTGGAAGCAGGACTCGCCTTGGGGGGTGGGTCGAGATCACGGCTTGGGGGCCGCGCATGGAAGAGCCAGTCGAACCGACGACGGCGCGCACGGGCGCACCGGCGCGCACACCATTGACTCCGGCTATGAAGGTCGTGCTCACAGCCGCGGGAGCGCTGGTCGCGGTGGGGATCATGGTCGCAATCTGGCTGTTCGCATCGGCCGGAACCAGCGCGCGCAGCAGCGGCAGCCCGGATGCGTCGGCATCTTCATCCCCTGCGTCCACCGCGGGCCCTGTCCCCGGTGCAACGCCGACATCGGGATCTGAGGTCCTGCCACCGACCGCAACCACGACGGGCAGACTGCCATCGCTGGAGTCCACGACGCCGTTGGTGTCCGGTCCGCTGCCGGAGTCGGGCACGAGCGAAGGCGCCCTCGTCGAGGGCTTCCCCTCTGAGGTCATGGGCGAGATCGAAGGATCCGAAGTCCTGTCCAGCTCGATCGCCGCCGCGGGCGACACGATGCAGGTCACGCTGGTCGCACGCACCGACGCGACGCCGGAGAGCATCCGCTCCCACTACACCGAACTGTGGACATCGCTCGGCCTCAGTGAAGCCACGATGTCGGACGGGAACCTCGGATACGTCGGCCCGTACGAGTCGCTCACCCTCGCGGTGTCCACATCGGGTACCGGCATCCAATACTCGATCTACGGCGTCTTCCGGACGAAATGAGCGCTTGTGTACATATCCTTCTCGAACAAGCCGAAGCCTGAGGACGAAGCCGGCCCGCTCCTTGACGAGGCCACGGAGGCGCCCGGGCAGCCGACCTCCTCCCGGCCAGCTCGCGGCGTGCGTACGGTCTCTTCCACGGTCGTCACCTTCGGCATTGTCTCGATGCTGACCGACATCTCATCCGAGTCCGTGACCGCCATCCTGCCGCTGTACATCACAGGCGTGTTGGGCCTGTCGACGGTCGCTTTCGGTTTCATCGACGGCATATACCAGGGAGTCAGCGCGATCACACGGATTGCAGCGGGCTACACATCCGATCGACTGGACCAGCCCAAGTGGGTGGCATTCGTCGGCTACGCCCTCGCCGCAGTCGCTCGCTTGGGACTGCTGTTCGCGTCAGGTTTCGCCGCGATCACCGCGGTCATCTCGGCCGATCGCATCGGCAAGGGGATCCGCACCGCGCCGCGCGACGCGGTCATCACGGCTGCTTCCCGTCCCGATAACCTGGGCACCTCGTTCGGCGTGCATCGCACGCTGGACAACGTCGGCGCCGCGATCGGACCGCTCCTCGCGTTCGTGATACTCCTGCTGATCCCTGATGGCTACAGCACGATCTTCGTCGCGTCGCTGGGGTTCGCCGTGGTCGGCGTCGCGATCCTCGGGCTTTTCGTCCCGAACGTCCGCCCGCGTCGCGACCGTCAGGCTGAGACGTCCACAGCGTCGACCGAAGTCGATTCGCAGAGCGCTCCCGCGCCAGCGCCGGCTCCACGACCCAGATTCGACTGGAAGATCGTCACTGCCGGCCCCATGCGCAGAGTGCTGGCAGCGGCGGGCATCCTCGGCCTTCTCACCATCGGGGATGGATTCATCTACCTCGTCCTGCAGTCACGCAGCGACTTCGCCGCGCTGTGGTTCCCGCTCATGTACGTCGGCACCAACGTCGCGTTCCTGGCGTTCGCGATCCCGCTCGGCAAACTGGCCGATCGCGTCGGGCGCGCGCGGGTGTTCGTGTTCGGCCACTTCGCGCTCCTGGCCGCGTACGTGATCGCGGCTCTGCCGATCGCAGACATCGCCGCCACCCTGCTGTGTCTCGTGTTCCTCGGCGCGTTCTATGCATCGACCGACGGCGTGCTCGCCGCCCTCGCTGCGCAGCTGACGACTCCCGACACGCATGGCACGGGGATCGCCGCCGCACAGACGGTGGTGGCCGTGACCAGGTTCCTGTCCGCTGCTGGGTTCGGCCTGCTCTGGTACGGCGTCGGCAGTGAGAACGCCATGTGGATCGTCTCCGGGCTCCTCGCGGTGGCCATCCCCCTCGTCGCACTGCTGCTGCGGCCGTATCTGTCCGCCCGCGGGCAGGGAGCGAGCTCGTGACGGCACGCCTGCGGTGGACGATCATCATCGCCATCTCGGTCATCGCCGTGGGCGCGACGATCGCGATGGGCGTCTTCGCCTGGGCGCAGTACCAGGCGCGCCTGGCCGCGCCGAGCGACGTCGACACCATCTCACCCTCCGGCTGGGCCGAGGGCGACCGCATCGTCTTCCGCAACACCGCGACGGGTCAGGGATACGGCTTGGTGTCGAGCGTGCCGCTGGGAGATCCCGCGGGCGCGCGCGCGGTCACCTCCACGGCGTGCGACCGTGTCGCCGCCATCGAAGACGAGTTCTCCTGCCTCCGCTCGGAGCGTGGGATCACTCCGACCTACACCGCCACGCTCTACGACAACAACGAATCGCAGCTGCAGCAGTGGCCGCTTCCCGGCATCCCGAGCCGTACGCGGTATTCCCCTGACGGCACCCTGGTCGCGACCACCTCGTTCGTAACCGGCCACACTTATGCCACCATCGGGTTCTCCACCGGCACCACGATCCATCGTGCTGCGGACGGGTCGGACGTCAGCGGCAATCTCGAGGAATGGACGCTCTACGTCGACGGAGAGGTCAGCGCTCCGGTCGACCGGAACTACTGGGGCATCACCTTCATCGACGACACGACGTTCTACGCCACCGTCGGCATGACGACTGCGGGCGCGACATACCTCGTGAAGGGCGACATCCCGTCGAAGACGATGCGCACCGTCGCGGAGTCGGTCGAGTGCCCCTCCCTGTCCCCCGACGGCACGCGGATCGCATTCAAGCGGGTCACACGAGGCTCCGGCGCGACCGTGCACTGGACGCCCGCCGTCATGGATGTCGCCAGCGGCGATTTCCGGGTTCTCGATGCCGAGACCCGCAGCGTCGACGACCAGATCGCCTGGCTGGACGATGCGACCCTGCTTTACGGGCTGACCAACGCCACGGTCGGAGACTCAGACGTCTGGAGCCTCGCGGCCGACGGCTCGGGCGAGCCCGAGCTGTTCATCCCGCATGCCTGGTCACCGTCCGCCGTGCGAGGGTGACGGGGGGATGGGTCCCGTCAGGGGGTCGGCCGCGGTATCGTCGGCGGCGACGCGCCGGCGGCGCTCACTGCGGCGCAGGATCAATGAAGCCGCAGCGGCTCCGATCACCGCACCGATCACATTGGCGAGGATGTCGCGGAGGCTGGGCTGCCGAGACGGGATGACGATCTGGACGAGCTCCACCAGCGCAGATCCCACCACGGCGATCGCAGCGCCGACCCAGGGGTGACGGAAGAAGATCGTGAGCAGAAGCCCCAAGGGCACGAAGAGCGCGATGTTCGCGACGAACTCGACCCACCCAGAGCCGAAGCCGACGCCCGTGGCGTCTGTGAGCCCCCGGCCGATCGCCTCGACGATTCCCGCATAGCTCACGGGTGAGAGCAGGATCACCGCCGCGCCTGCCCCGTACACGAGGAGACCCACAGCCGCGGCACGGCGCAACGGTGTCCAGCGCTCGGTCATTCGTCCTCGGTTCCCACTATCGAAGCGACCGCTCGGGCAGTCCCCGCGCTGACGTCGACATCGGCGGCCGCGATCGTGCGAAGCGCCCCGCTGAGCCCCATCAGGAGGAAGAAGTAGCCGGCCGACATGGGGAAGGAGAAGCCGTCGAAGAACGCGAACAGGACGACGCAGGTCAGGATGCTCGCGGCGATGGCCTTTCCGATCGCCTTCGTGTCCTGGAAGTCGGATCGGCGGCTTCCGTTCAGCACGCTCCACAGCGCGGTCACGACGATTCCGGCGAGTGCCAGAAGTCCGAAGATGCCCAGCTCGACCAGCACCAGCACCCATCCGTTGTCGAAGATGTAGTAGCGCGGCAGGAACGTTCCGAATCCCTGCCCCAGCAACGGCGACGACCCGATGAACTCCGGCACCCGCGCAAGTGCGTTGGTGCGCGACTGCGTGCTCGGGTCGTCGGACGCCCCCGCGAAGAGTCCGACGATCGTTCCCCACAAGCGTGGAACGGCTATGAAGACACCAACGGCGAGGATTCCCCCTCCGACGATGAACCATGACCGCATTGCTTTGGGAAGCGCGGGGAGCGACGCGATGACGGCGACCGCGAGACCGACGATCGCCGAGCGCGAGACCGCCACGATCGCCGCGATGAAGCTGACCACGACCGGCGTCCACCAGAGCGCGCCCACTCGTGACGCAGCGCCGCGGAAGCCGCGTGTGACCGCCACGGTGAGCGCGAGTGGGATGGTCGCGACGACGACGGTGCCGTACTCGAGAGGATGAATCGCGGTGCCGGATGCCCGGACGAACGCGCCACGGACGCTCGTGCCCTCGGTGTCCATGGTGACGCCGGGCAGTGTACCGACCCAGTCGATGAACGAGACTCCCATGATGAACTGAAGCATCCCCAGGCCCGCCATGGCGCCGCCGGCGATGGCTAGGCGCCGCACAAGTCGCGCCAGGTCGTCGTGCGTGCGAATGCCGTCCATTGCGACGAGCAGGACGCCACTCCACGACGCGGTGCGAAGCAGCGCGGTGATCGCGGGACTGATCTGGTCGACCGGCTGCCCGCGGAACATTGCGGCCGCGAAGCTCACCAGGATGACGACGATGAGTGCACCGAAGGCGTAGCGAATCGGCTGCGAGACCGGCCGGGCATCGTGGACACGCACCTGCAGGCGCGAGAGCAGCCACCAGAACAACAGAACCAGGCCCCACAGCACCGATGGCCGCCCCAGGCCGCCGAGGGCCGAGATCGTGGCCGCCGAAGGGATCGCGAAGAGCAGCACGATGTAGATCGTGAGCATCGTCGCAGCGGTGACGCCACGGCTTCGTCCGGAGGCGCTGTGAAGCACCGCGGCCACCGGCCTGAGGTCACCACGGGGTTCCGTCATCCGGCGGGCTACCGTTCGACCGTACCGCCGCGCTTCGCGCGGACCCCCGGCCTCCTGACGGGGGCGGCTTCGGCGTCCGCCGGCTCGTCCATGATGATGGCCAGGATCTCCTGCGTGTCCGATAGCTCCGCCGGCTCGGCCGGGAGAGGCTCCTCGGCCGCGGGGGCGGCATCCGGCGCCTCCCACTCATCCAGCTGACGGCTCGCATCCTCCGCGGTCGCCGCCGAGGCGTCGTCTGAGGAGGAGGCCATGCTCCGACTGCGGCCATTCGTCCGCTGCCGTCGCGACAGACCATCGACGAGACTGGCGACCACGAGCGTGATGAGAATAAGCACTCCGCCTGCAACTGCCGTGAGCATCAGCCGGCTCTTCTGCTCCAGGGTGCTCTCGGTGTCTTTCGTCAGCACCGAGGACGTGATCTGGTCGTCAGGTCGAACACCCTGGTCGGCCTGCATCCCCTCCAGGGTCGTTGCCGATCGCTCCAAGAGCAGGTCGATGGCCCCGGCGGCCTCCTCGTCGCTGTCAGCGGTGACCGTGAACTGGATCACGGGACCGGAGACGAGCGGATCGCGAGCGACCTGGATATCGATACCTGGGTAGCGCTCGACGACTTCGCCGGCGACCTCATCCGACCCCATCGCCCGAACGACGATGTCGGCGGCCTGGGCGAGGCTGCCCAGGAACAGATAAGGGTTGGTCGCGCCCTCGGGGATCGTGCCCGCGCCAGGCAGGAGCAGCTGCGTCGCGGTCCGCTCGTATCCGGGCTTCACGACGAAGAATGTGCCGAGCGCCACAGCGAGCGCAAGGATGATGCCCGGCAGGACGATGTACCACCTGCGAAGGAGGCCACGAAGAGTATCCGCGAGCGTCATGCCGTGACGCGATCCAGTCGGGGCAGCGGTCGCACCTTCGCCTGTCGGCCATGTCGTCGGGCGGCCATGATTCCATCCCAGCCGACGCAGGCGCTGGTACCCGCGATCAGCGCGGCGAGCACAAGCGCGATCCAGGCCGCGATCTGGCTGGTCCGACTGACGAGGATCTCATCGATCTTCGTCGTCAAGGGTTCGACCGTCATGGTGATCCTCTGCTCCGGCGTCGTCAGCGCGGCCGATTGCTGCGCGATCGCAGTGTTCTCTACATCTTCAAGCAGGTCCTTCTGCTTGTTCTCCACCCACTCGTACGTGCGGCCCACGATCTGGATCTCAATGGTGGCGGAAGGGAAGCTGGCGATCCACTGTCCCCCTTCGTTTCGGAGCCCGACGAGGACGCCTTCTCGCACGCCCGCCCCATAGTAGGGTGCATCCGCGGACGAGTAGGTCGGTGTGGGTTTACCGTTGTTGATCTCCGCGGCGACAGCGCTGGCGAAGGCGATCACACTGGTGTCGCTGTTTCCGCTCTCTGCCTGAAGGGTAGACCGCGCTGGCAGCGTGAAGCTCACCAAGGTCTTGGTGGTGAACGTTCCAGAGCCACGCGTGAACAGGATGCCGAGCAGGAGAGCGCACAACAGAGCGATCGCGAGGACATACCATCGCCGCGTGATCGCGCGAAGGACTTCGCGTACAGTCACACCGACTCCTCCCCCCTGGAGCGCGCACTCCGAACGCATCCCGAGTGTACCCACCCGCGCCTGGACACAGTCTGGGCAACCTCTCCGAAACGTCTGCGGCCACCGCCGGCGAGCCACTACGTTAGGTGACGGGCGAGTGGGGTCGCCCGGGGAAGGCGGGGGGGATGATCGACTTCGCGATCGTCATCGTGTCATTTCGCAGCGCAGGTGATCTGCGCGAGCTACTCGCCTCCGTCGATCAGGCGGCGGGCGGCCGAACCTGGCATGTGACAGTCGTCAACAACGCCGTCGACGACCCATTGGCGGCTCTTCTGGAGCCACACGACCAGGTCACCGTCGTGGAAGCCGGCGCAAACCTCGGGTACTCGGGCGGGATCAACGTCGGGCGCAGGTCATCACCGCCGTCGCGCTGGGTCGTGGTCTTGAACCCAGACCTGCGTCTGCACGCCGGGGCGCTGAGCGCCCTCGGCGCACAGCTCGACTCGGGCGCGGCCGCCGCCGTGCCGCTCATCCATGACGAGCGCGGCGACCGGATGAATTCGCTGCGACGGGAGCCCACGCTCCTTCGGGCGCTCGGCGACGCGCTCTTCGGCGACGGATGGCCCCAGCGACCCGCGGCGCTGTCGGAAACCGTGCGCGACGCGGGTGCGTATGAGCGTCCGCACTCGATCGATTGGGCGACGGGAGCCGCACTCTCGATCCGTTCAGAAGTGTACGACGCCGTGGGCGACTGGGACAGCACCCGCTTCTTCATGTATTCGGAGGAGACGGACTTCGCGCGCCGTATCCGAGAGTCGGGCGGGCGCATCGATTTCACGCCGACCTCGGTCGTCACCCATCGCGGCGGCGGCTCCGGATCATCGCCCCAGCTCGATGCGCTCCTCGAGGTGAACAAGCTGCGCTACTACCGCAAGTGGCACCGGCCGGCCGCCTCAGCGATGTTCGGTCTCATCCTGGTCCTGCGCAACGCTATACGACCGCACCGCGCAGGAGCTCGTGCTGCTCTGCGCGCACTGCTGCTGCGCAGGGACCGCGCACATCTGCCAGGAGGGAACAGATGACCGCGGGCACGATCATCATCGCCGCCCACAACGAAGCGATGGTGATCGGGCGGACGCTCGACGCGCTCGCGGACGCCCGCGCCGACAGCGGGATCCGCCTCATCGTGGTGTGCAACGGATGCACCGACGCGACGGCGCAGATCGCGCTCGGCTACCGTGGCGTGGACGTCGTCGAACTGGCGGCACCATCCAAGATCGGTGCGCTGCGCGAAGGAGATCGACTCGCCGGCGCCGGTCCCAGGATCTATCTCGATGCGGACGTCGTCCTCACGAGCCGCGCGGCGTTCGCCGTCGTCGACGCGCTCACGCAGGGCGCTGTCGCGGGTCGACCGCCACACGTCTTCGACAGCAGCCGCGCGTCGTGGCCGGTCCGCGCCTGGTACCGGACGCGCGCGGACCTTCCGAGCATCTCGTCTGCGCTCTGGGGGGCGGGTTGCTATGCCCTGTCCGAGTCGGGGAGGGCGAGATTCGAGGAGTTCCCCGATCTGGTGTCCGACGACCTGTTCATCGACAGCCTGTTCGCGGCGGACGAAGCGGTGATCGTGCCGACGGATCCCGTGGTCGTGACCACTCCCCGGCGTCTGGCGGATCTGCAGCGCATCCTCCGCCGCAGCTACCGCACGCAGTCCGAGGTGGCGGCGCACAGCAGCGGGCTCTCCAGCGGCCAGCAGAGTCAGCTCGCCGATCTCGCGGCGATCGTTCGCCAACAGCCTCGGCGTGCGGGCGACGTCGTCGTCTACCTCACGATCGTCGTCGTCGCACGGCTGCGTGCGAAGTTCTCGCGATCGTCGGCGCGGTGGGAGCGCGACGCGAGCTCGCGCGAGAGCAGCTGATCAACCCGAGAAGAACGTCTCGTGCCATACCTCGAGCGACATCAGCGTCCAGATGCTCGCCTCTTCGTTGAACCGTCCGCTGTCGTGACGGTCGAGCAGCTCGCGGACGGCCTTGCGGTCCATCGTCTCCGCGACGAAGGAGCCGGACCCTGTGAGTCGATCGCGGACCGAGTCACGCAGCGACGATCGGAACCACGCATCCAGCGGCACGCGGAAGCCGACCTTCTTGCGATCCACGATCTCGGGTGGCAGGTTCCGTCGGGCGACCTCCTTGAGCACCCACTTCGTCTGACCGGACCGCACCTTTACGTCTGACGGCAGCCGGAAGGCGAGTTCGACCAGCCGGTGATCCAGCAACGGCGGTCGCAGTTCGAGCGACGTCGCCATCGACATCCGGTCGCCACGCTCAAGGAGGTTGTCGGGAAGCCAGTTGCGCAGATCGGCCAGCAGCATGGCGCGGATCGGGTCCTTCCCGTCGGACGCGTCGGCGAGTGACGTCGATCTGGTGGCCACCCCGTTGAGGAGCTGCGACCGCTCCCGTTCGGTGAACGGGGCGAACCACGTCCGGAACTGCGCGTCGCGGTCGCCGGCGCCCCAGACCCTGAGCCCGATGCGCGCGCGTGACAGCTTCGAGGGGAGCACGCCGTCCACCGCGCCGGCGAGCCCACGGCGAAGCCCTCCCGGAATGATCGAGGCGAGGGCCATCGCGTTGGCGGCCTCGTACTTCGGATAACCCGCGAACAGCTCGTCGCCGCCCTCGCCGGAGAGCACGACAGTGACGTGCTCGCGCGCGGCCTGGGCCAATCGATACACCGCGAAGTCGGCGGGCTGCGACATCGGAGCATCCCGATGCCAGGTCAGAGTCGGCCAGAGCGCTTCGAAGTCCCGGGCGTCGACGTGCACCTCATGGTGGTCGGACCCGACGTGCTTGCTGACCTGGCGTGCGAACGGGAGCTCGTCGTAGCGCGGATCGCCGAAGCCCGCCGCGAACGTCTTGAGCCGGCCGCCGGAGTGCAGGGCCGCAGCTTTCTGCACGATCAGGCTGCTGTCCACGCCTCCGCTCAGGTACGCGCCGACGGGCACGTCGGCAACGAGCGCGGAGCGCACGGCCCGGGTCACGGCCTCGTCGACGGCGTCTACGGCGTCGCCGGCAGACCAGGTGCGCGCCTCTTCCGTCGGCGGCGACCAGTAGCGGTGCGTGACGAACCGACCGTCTGCGCGCAGCTCGGCAAGATGGGCGGCAGGTAGCTTGCGGATGCCGGCGAACAGCGTGTACGGCGCTGGCACGGAGCGGCCGAAGAGGTAGGCGTCGAGGCTCTCGACGTCGACATCGGGCTTCTGCTCCATCCCGGCGAGGATCGCTTTGATCTCGGACCCGAAGAGGAAGGAGTCCGCCGTCTGGCGGTAATAGAGAGGCAGGATGCCAAGGCGGTCACGCACCAGGTGCGTCGTGCCGGTTGCGCTGTCGTACGCGGCGAACGCGAACTGTCCGACCATCTTCTCGATGAAGGAGATGCCGTGCACCGTGAGGCCGGCGAGGATCGTCTCGGTGTCGCCGTCGGTGCGGAACGGGTAATCGAGCGCGGCACGCAACTCGCGATAATTGAGGATCTCGCCGTTGAAAACGATGGTCCAGCGACCGTCGACGCCCTGCATGGGCTGGTGGGAGCCGCTCAAATCGATGATCGAGAGACGGCGGTGCCCGAGGCCTATCGCCTGGTCGACCCAGAAGCCCTCGTCATCGGGGCCGCGATGATGGATCGCCCCTGCCATCGCCTCGAGCCTGCCGCGCGACGCCCCAGCACCATCGAGGCGGATCTCCCCCACGATTCCGCACACAGGATGATCGTAGCGAAGGATCGCCCGAGACCCGCTCGGTTGCTAGATTGTGGTCATCAATCTTCGACGCGGACTGGGGGAAACGCGTAATGGCAAAGGTTGGAGCGGGCCGACGGGTCCTGATCATCGTGCAGAACCTGCCCGTGCCGCTCGATCGGCGTGTCTGGCTGGAGTGCCAGGCGCTGACCGCCCAGGGCTATTCGGTTGCCGTCATCTGCCCGAAGGGGCCGGGCGATCCCTCCTACCAGGAGCTCGACGGCGTGCAGATCTACAAGTACGCGCCCGCACCCGAGGCGAAGGGCCTTCTCGGCTTCGCGATCGAGTTCGCGTACTCCTGGGTGCGCACTGCGGCGCTGTCGCTGCGCGTTCGGCGGCGCCACGGGTTCGACGTGATCCAGGCGTGCAACCCACCCGACACCTACTGGCTCCTCGCGCTGCTGTGGCGCGTGCGCGGAGTGCGGTTCGTGTTCGATCAGCACGACTTGAATCCGGAACTCTTCCTGTCGCGCTTCGGAAAGCCGACCGGCATCGGCGGGCGCCTCCAGCTGGGCGGCTTGGTGCTGCTCGAACGCAATACCTACCGCATCGCGGACCGCGTGATCTCGACCAACGGGTCGTACAAGCGCGTCGCCGAGACGAGAGGCAACCTGGATCCGGACCACGTCACGGTCGTTCGCAGCGGACCCGACACCGCCGTGATGCGTCCGATCTACCCCGACCCGTCGATTCGGTCCGGCGCGGAGCACCTGCTCGCCTACATCGGGATCATGGGGCCGCAGGACGGCGTCGAGAACATCGTCGCGGTGATGGACGAGCTCGTGCATCGCCGCGGGCGCACCGGCGTGCGGGCGGTGCTGCTGGGGTTCGGCGACTGTCTCGAGGACCTCAAGCGCGAAACGGTCGAGCGCAGGCTGACCGACAACATCGTCTTCACAGGACGGGTAGGACCGGCCGAGATCGCTCAGTACCTCAGCTCGGCGGACTTGGGGCTGGGCCCCGATCTGAACACTCCCCTCAACAACGTGTCGACCATGAACAAGACAATGGAGTACATGGCCTACGGTCTGCCGTCGGTGTCGTTCGATCTCGCCGAGACCAGAGTCTCGGCGGGCGACACCGGGGTGATGGTCCCGTCGGGCGACATCGGCGCATTCGCCGATGCGGTCGAAGCGCTGCTGGACGATGACGAACGACGTGTCGAACTTGGCCTGGCGGCGCGCGCTCGCGTCGCCGAGGTGCTCGACTGGCGACCGCAGGCGCAGGCCTACGTGTCGGTGTTCGACAAACTGCTCGGCATACCGGTCGATACGGCTCGTCGCGCGGCGTGGCCCCACACCGCGCACGAGGCGGCCCGATCCGACGACGTCGTGCAGGTCGTCGACCTGGACGACGAGGGCGAGCTGAGACGATTCCTCCGGGATCGCGATACGCCCGGCGGAACCGCATGACGGCTCCGGCGATCGACCACGTCCTCCTGACGCGCTTCAATCTCCCGTCTGGCGGCAGCGAAGCTCGTATCCGAGCGAGCGAGACCTGGCTCGCGAACCGCTGGTCTCTGTTCGAGCGATACTGCGCCCCGTCGGTCGCCGCACAGACCACGTCTCCTGAATGGATCATCTACTTCGACCCCGAAAGCCCCGAGTGGCTCCGGGCCGCCATCGCACCGTACGTCGAGTCTGGGCTGTTCACCCCGATGTACCGGGCGGAGGTGTCGCGGGAGGAACTGCTCCTCGATGTGTGCACCGTTGCCTCGGGTCACGGCCGGATGCTCGTGACGACGAACCTCGACAACGACGACGGCCTCGCCGCCGACTTCGCCGAACGCGTGCAGCGCGCCGTCGACTTCGCTGACCGCCGAGCGGTCTTCCTGGTCAACGGCATCATCAAGTCGAATGCCGGCGTCTACCGTCGCCGCGATCCCGACAACGCCTTCTGCTCGGTGGCGGAACCGTGGGACGACCCGGTGATGTGCTGGTCGGACTGGCATCTGATGCTGCGGCGCAACATGCCCGTCGTCGAGGTCGGCGGATCGCCCGGATGGTTGCAGGTCGTGCACGGTGAGAACGTCAGCAACCGCGTGCGCGGCACTCTCACCACACCGCAGCCCTGGCGGGACCTGTTCCCCGGAGCGCTCGAAGATGTGACGCCTCCGCGACGGACCGCGCTGCTGCGCGACAGGCTGATATCGGCACCGGCGCGCACGTTCCGCGACGAGGGGCGCAGCGCCGCTAGGCGGGTCGCGATCGCGATCCTCGGCAAGGACGGGATGCAGCGTGCGAAGGCTCGCCTCGGCCGATGAGAGACCCCGCCGAAGCATGCGCGAGGATGAGAATGTGCTTTTCCGCCATGAGGCGTTTCTCATATAGTCGGAATGACGACGCAACGCCGCTTAGCCTTCTTGGGACCCCGACCCCCGGAGCATCCCCTATGCCTTCTCATTCTGCTGGATCCCGTGCGACTGCGCGCCGCCGCGAGCGCGCACGGGTTCGTCTCGTCCGCGCCGGCGTCGCCACAGTCGCGAGCATCGCGCTCGGCCTCGGTCTGCTGACCGCGATCCCCGCCGTGGCGGCCGCATCGACACGTGGAATCTTCTCCGACACGCTCGCGCCGAGCATCGCGGCCGACACCGATCGCGAAGCCGTCGAGCTCGGCGTGAAGTTCGCTCCCGACTCGAACGGAACCGTCACCGCTCTGCAGTACTACCAGGGCAGCAAGGCCCGCGGCGTGACGACCGCGACGCTCTGGTCAGCCTCGGGCGCCGCCCTGGCGAAGGTCAGCTTCGCTGCCAGCACCAAGGAGGGCTGGCGGACCGTCTCGCTCACCAAGCCGGTCGCATTGACGGCGGGCCAGACCTACGTCGTGTCGTACTTCGCCCCCTCCGGCGGGTACCCGGTGACCGAGAACGACCTGGTCACCGCGCGCAGCCAGAACGGCTTCTCGCTTGGCCGTGGCGCCGGCGTCTACACGTACGGCGCGAGCGCGCTGCCAAAGAACACGTACAAGGGCTCGAACTACCTGGTCGACGTCGTGTACGCGCCGTCGACGTCGGCAATCCCGGCGCCCAGCCCGACGCCCACCCAGACCGCGCCGACTCAGCCGAGGCCCACGCCGACGGCGAGCCCGCGCCCCACCGCGACGCCAACGCCGACGCCGACGCCGACCCCGACCCCGACCCCGACCCCCAAGCCGACCCCGACGCCGACCGCGACCCCGACCCCGACGCCCTCCCCGACCACTCCCCCAGCGCCCCCCGCGGGCTCGACGTCGGGAGCAGGCTGGACCGTCAACTCCAACACAGTGGGGCTGGCTCCGCTCGGACTGAAGTGCGCGAGCCTGCCGGTTTACACCGGTAGCAGCAAGGTGCCGGCCGGCAGCGTGCTGTCGGGCGTGCGGATCACCGGCGGCCTCGACCTGTCGGCGGGCAACATCACGATCGACAAGAGCTGCATCCAGCCCGTGAGCGCCGCGCGCGGTATGCCGGTGCTGAGCACACAGAACACGTCGAACTTCCAGATCGCACCGGCGAAGGTGACCATCAGCAACAGCGAGTTCGACGGCTCCCTCCTGAGCAAGGAGGATGCCGCCTGGGCGACCGCGTTCATCGGAATCGCGGATCTCGTGAGCAACTACGTCCACGGCTTCGGCAGCGGACTGGCGATCATGAACGCAGGCTCGAGCCTGGATGCCCGCGTCGAGCGCAACTACGTCACGGGCCTGGTGGCGTGGGGCGACGGAGCGACAAACGGGACCCACTCGGATGCCTTCACGATTCGTGACTTCACCGACGCCCAGCGCTCCGACCGCCAGCTGGTCGTCCTGAACAACAGATTCAACTCGAATTCAGGAAACGACACCGGAGCCCTCTTCATCCAGACGTACGCCGGTCGAATCGACAACGTCCTGGTCCAGGGCAACCTGCTCGAGGGCCAGGGCTACCAGCTCGGCCTCAATGAGTTCTACGAGCCGTACTCGAACATGCGGGCGGTCGACAACCGCTTCACCGGCACCGGCTGGGGCGCGGCGTACGTTCAGGGTGGCAAGGGCTGGGACCAGTGGACCGATAATTACATCTACAGCTCGGGTGGCACCGACGGGCGCGGAGCCGCTGTCCGCAAGCCCTGATCGGGCGCCCACCGCCGCCGAAGCATCGATGACCTCCCCGCCCTATAGTGATGCGGGGAGGTCATTGATGAGGGTCATCGGAAGGCTGGGGAGTGTGATCTCCCGCTGGCTGCGGAACGTCTGGCTCAACACCGTGGTCGCTTCGGATTTCGTTCCGGAGCACCTGCGCTGGATTCTGCTCAGAGCGTCAGGCCTCGAGGTGCATCGGTCGATCATAGAGGCAGGCGGCTACTACGGCGGCCGGTCGATCGCGATCGGGCAAGGCTGTTACATCAACCGCGGGACCTTCTTCGACGCGTCCGCCCCCGTCATCGTCGGACGATCGGTATCGTTCGGGATGAACGTCACCGTCATCACCGGCTCGCACCAGATTGCGGGACCCAAGAAGCGCGCCGGCGACCTCCAGAACCGTGCGGTCGTCATAGGTGACGGCGCATGGGTTGGCGCAGGCGCGACAGTACTTCCGGGTGTCACCATCGGCGCCGGAGCAGTCGTGGGCGCAGGATCCCTGGTGACCAAGGATGTCGCGGCCCACACGCTGGTTGCGGGAAACCCGGCACGTGTCGTGCGGGCGCTCGACACCCTCGACACCGCCGACGCCCCGGCGGCAGCGTCATGACGAGCCGCAGCCTCCTCCGCAAACTGCGCAAGTCTCCGCGCCTCGTGATGCAGCTCGGTGTTCAGCGACTCGCACAGCGATTCGGCATCGCTGAACTCGATGTGCCACTCGATCTTCGCGATCTCGCCGATTCCTTCGCGCTCGCTCAACAGCCTGCGGCGACTCCTCGCCCGGTGTCCGACCCTCCGCGCATCGGATGGGTGGTCGTGCCCGCAGGAGCCGGCTCGGGCGGTCACACGACGCTCTTCCGGATGGTCCGTGCGGCGCAAGAGGCCGGGTTTGAGAACACTCTGCTGTTCTACAACCGGTTCCAGGCAGACATCGACCACTACACGGAGGTCGTCCGCACGGCCTGGCCGTGGCTCACGTGCGAGGTCGCCCCAGTGGGCGATCGCATCGACGGCTACGACGCCTTGGTGGCCTCATCGTGGGCGACGGCTCACGTGGTCGCGACACGCGGAGCCCGAGACGCGCGGAAGCTCTACTTCGTT
This sequence comes from Microbacterium yannicii, assembly GCF_024055635.1. Taxonomy (GTDB): domain Bacteria; phylum Actinomycetota; class Actinomycetes; order Actinomycetales; family Microbacteriaceae; genus Microbacterium; species Microbacterium yannicii. Next base: position 9,612 of record NZ_JAMXMB010000011.1, on the reverse strand, counting down.
CAGGACTACGAGCCGTTCTTCTTTCCTCGCGGGGAGAACTATGCCTTCGCGGAGGACACGTATCGCTTCGGGTTCCGCACAATCTCGTTGGGCGAGATGGTCCATGCGACCATCCTGCGCGAACTCGGCGTCTTGACTGACCTCGTGCCGTACGGTGCCGACACCTCGACGTTTCACCTTCAGCGATCGCAACGGCCGAGATCGGGCGTCGTGTTCTACGCGCGACCCGGAAACGAGCGCCGGGGATACCGGCTCGCCGTGCTCGCTATCGAGCGATTCCACCGCAAGCATCCGGACCAGCCGATCCATGTCTATGGCACCTCCGATCCGGTTCTGCCCTTCCCGTTCGTCAACCACGGAACCGTCGCCCCAGCCGTCCTCGCCACGCTTTACAACTCCGCGATCGCGGGCATCTCGCTGTCGTTCACGAATGTGTCGCTCGTTCCCGAGGAACTGCTCGCCTGCGGGGCCATCCCGGTTGTCAACGAGCATCCGGACGCGCGCGCCGTTCTCGACAATGAGCACGTCCAGTGGGCTCAGGCGACCCCTGGCGCGCTCGCCGAGGCTCTGTCGCGCGCCGTGTCGCGTGCCGATCCCGACGCGTACGCCGAGGAAGTGGCCGCGAGCGTTCAGGGTCGCTCGTGGGAGCCGACAGAGCGCGCCGTCGTCCAGATCCTCTCGGACGAGCTGGGCCGCGAGTCGGTCGCTCCCGAGGGGTGACCTCAGCTGCGGGCGCGGGGTCGCAGCCTCCTGCGCACCTCGGCGAAGAAGTCTTGCGAGCCGCGTGCGAGCAGCAGCCGCGCGAGAGCCATGTGCGCCGCGAGAACGACCACCGAAGCGAGCACGATCTGCAGCAGGCCGGGCCAGCTCCCCGTCAGCGTGAAGGCGAGCCAGCCGAGTCCGCCCGTCACGGCCATGAGGACGACGGCCGCGAGGCCGCGCCGGGCGACCGTCCACAGTGACGTGGAGAGCATCCGCGAGATCATCACCCAGCGCACCACGGCAGCCAGCGCGGCCACGCCGGCGAACCCTGCGGTGATCGCGTTGAGGCCGTAGGCGGCCGTCAGGAACGTGACCAGGACCGTCAGGGCATCGACGGCGAGCCCGTAGACCAGCCAGAGGCCGGGGCGGCCGAGTCCGTAGAAGAATCCGTGATCCAGTGCGGCAGCCATCGTGAACAGGGCCGCGACGGCAAGCCACTGGGTGGGGACCACGCTCGCCGTCCACTGGTCGCCGAACAGCAACGGCACGAGCACCGGAGCGGTCACCAGGATGGCCGTCATCGCCGGCGTGATCACGTAGTAGGCGAGCGCCAGCGCGCGGTCGTACCCGCGCTTGAGCCGCTCCGGATCGTCACGCACCTGGGCGAACACCACGGTCGACACCGGAGCGATCGCTGCCCCGGCGATCTCCTGGCTGGTCAGGATCAGTCGCTGTGCGATCGCCAACTGGCCGAGCGCGTTCGCGCCCAGCACATTCGTGATGATCAGGCTCTCCGCCCACTGTCGCACGGTGGCGATGCCGTTGATGCCGACGACCTTGGCGCCGAAGCTGAACATGGTGCGGAACTCTTGCCAGTCGAAGACCGCGGGCGGACGCCAGCGGGTCGAGATCCAGGCCGCGATCCAGGTGACGGCCTGGCTGACGCCGACCTGTGCGACCAGCGCCCACACCCCTGCCCCGGAGAGCGCCAGCAGGATCGCCACGATCTGCGCGAGCACCGCGGCGACCGCGGACTGGATCGCCAGCGCGCGGAACCGCATCTCGCGGCGCATCAGCGCGACCGGTACGGCCGCCAGGCTCACGAACATGACGGCGGGGCTGATCCCAACGATCACGCCCGCGACCCCGGGAACGCCGAAGAGGTCCTCCAGCCAGGGCGCGCAGAGGATCAATGCCGCCGTCAGGATCACGCCGGCACCCACGGCATACCAGAACGCGGTGCCGATCGCCCGGCGGCCGGCGACCTTCGCCTGCACGAGGTAGGTCCCGAACCCGAGTTCCGCGAGCAGATACACCAAGGGCACGATGGTCATCGCCACCGCCACTAGCCCGAAATCCTGGGGCGTGAGGAGGCGCGCCAGAATGATGACGGTAACGAATCCGCCCGCCTTGACGATCCACGTCTGCGCGGTCAGCCAAGCCACGCTGCCTGCGGCACGTGAGCCGAGCTGCTCCTGACCCTGGTCGCTCATCCTGCACTCTCACCGCCTATGCGACGGATCGAATCAGCTCCTCGACGACGCGGTCCTGCATCTGCTCCGTGAGACCGGGGTAGATCGGCAGCGACAGGATGCGGCCGGCCTGGCGCTCCGCCCGGGGGAACGCTCCCGCGGCGCCCAGTCCGCGATCTGCGAAGGCTCCGAGCAGGTGGATGGGCTTGGGATAGTGGATGCCTACTCCGATGCCGGCCGCAGCCATCTCGTCGAAGACGCGATCCCGATCGTCGACCTGGATCACAAACTGGTGATACACGTGCGCGGAGCGCTCGCCCACGATCGGGAGGGCGACTGCCGCAACGTCGCCGAGCAGCAGACGATACCGATCGGCGATCGTGCGGCGTTGCTCGTTCCACTCATCGAGCCGCCGAAGCTTCGCGCTCAGCACGACCGCCTGGAGGCCGTCCAGTCGCGAGTTGGTGCCGATCACATCGTGCTGGTAGCGCTCGACACCACCATGGTTGCGCAGTGCCCGGACGGCATCGGCGAGTCGATCGGAGTCGGTCGATACGCCGCCGGCGTCGCCGTACGCACCGAGGTTCTTGCCGGGGTAGAAGCTCGTGGCGGCGATGTCGCCGAGGCTTCCGGCGGCACGTCCGTCGCGGACCGCGCCCTGGCTCTGCGCCGCGTCCTCGATGACGACGACGTCCGATCCCACCACACCTCGGATTGCCTGGACATCGGCGACCTGGCCGTAGAGGTGCACCGGGAGCACCGCGCGCGTGAGCGGAGTGAGTGCAACGGCGACGGCATCCGCCTCGATCAGGAAGTCTTCGCCGGAGTCGACGAGAACGGGCTTCGCGCCGACGAGCGCAACCGCCTCGGCGGTCGCCACGAACGTGTTCGCCGGCAGGATGACCTCGTCGCCCTCGCCGATCCCCGCGGCCCGCAAGGCCAGCACTAGTGCGTCCGTGCCGTTGCCGACGCCCAGGACGTGTGCGACACCGAGGTACTCCGCATAGGCGCGCTCGAACGCGGCGGCCTCGGGCCCGAGCACGTAACTCGACGCATCGAGCACGCGAGTGAATCCTTCCGCGACCTCAGCCGCGACGAGCCGGTGCTGATACTGGAGATCCAGCATGGGGACGTTGTTCGTGGGCATAGGTGATCAAGACTCCGATGAGACGGGGTTGGTGGGGCGCGGGGCGCGGCCGTCGGCGAGTTCCCGCTGGAACGCCTCGAGCGACGCGGTCGAAGTGCCGGCGGCGCGCTCTTCGGCGATCAGGGCATCGACCTGCGCGAGGATCGCCTGGCGGGCGGTGTCGAGATGCTGGCTTGCACGAGGCAGTCCCGACTGCACCGCCGCATCTCGGAGCACGCAGAACGCGGCGAAGCGCTCCCGCAGATCGACCTCCCGTGTTCCGAAATCCTTCAGATGCATGTTGGCGCCGTGAACGCGGTAGTACGCCTGGACCGGGCCGTGCACCTCGCCGACCTGCCAGTGCGCGGCGATCCGAAGCCAGTACTCGAGGTCTCCGGTGTGCGGGAGCGCGGGGTTGTAGCCGCCAACCTCTCGCAGCGCTGCCGTTCGAACCACAGCCTCGGGCGATGCGATCGGGTTGTAGCCGGAACGGGCGACGGCATCGATCCATTCGTCCTGCCCCCAGACGCGCCAGAGGTGATACCAGCGCGAGCGCTTCGGTCGCTGGTCCGCGTCGTCGGCGAAGGTGGCGATCGCGCCGTAGACGAGGCCGACGCGGGGGTAGCGCTCCATCAGCGAGATGGCGCGATCCAGCGACCCGGGAGCGACGATGTCGTCTGCCGACACGAGTGTGACGTAGTCCGTGTCGACCAGCGCGAATCCGTCGTTGTACGTCTGGATGTGACCGCGATTCACCTCGTGCACGAGCACCCGGACTCTCGGGTCCTCGGCCGCGAGACGCTGTGCGACCTCCGCCGAATCGTCGGGTGATGCGTCGTCGACGATCAGCACGCGAACGTCGACCCTCGACTGATCCAGCGCGCTGCGCACCGCCGAACGCAGGAACCGGCCGTACTTGTAGCACGGCATGACCACCGTGACCGTCGGGGTGCGTCGCACCCGGCGCGGCAGGACGATGTGCTTCATCGACGCCCCTCGTCCGCCCGGATGTCCTTCGCCGGCACGCCGGCCCACGTCGCTTCAGCGGGGACGTCCTTCAGCACGACGGCCCCCATTCCCACTGTGGACTCGGAGCCTATCGTGAGCCCTTGACGCACGGATGCATTCATTCCGACGTACGCCGCTTCGCCCACTCGGACGCTGCCGCCCAGCGCGACCCCGGCCGCCAGGGTCACGTAGTCCTCCAGCACGTCGTCGTGCGTGATAGTGCAGTTCGGCATCGCCACGACGTGGCGGCCGAGCGCGGCATCCGCCGTCACGACCACGTTGTCGAGGAGGATGCTGCCGTGCCCGATGTCACTCGAACGGCCGATCCGTGCCGATCGGGCCACGAACGTCGCGTACCGTTCCTCGGCGACCCCGAACTTGCGGAATCGCCTCACGATGTTGCGACGGCTCTGGCTCGGCCCCACGCAGACAAGCAGCGATTCAGCCCGGGAGACGGCATCGACGACAGCGCCGAGGACGGGGATGCCGGCGATCTCGGTCTCGTGGAGCCCCACATTGTCGTCGAGGATGCCGACGACGCCCGTGATCCCCGCGGCGAGCACCTCGCGCGCGAGACCGCTCGCGCCGACGATGAGGAGCCCCCGCGCCACTACGCCGACCCGCTCGTCGAGCGAAGGACCGCGATCACACGCTCCTGGTCGTCCTGCGTCAGCTGATGAAAGACCGGAAGGATGAGCGTGTTGTCGTTGAGGTGCTCGGTGACCGGCAGACCGCTCTCCGGCGTGAGGTCGCGGTACGGGGGCTGACGGTGCGACGCCATGATTCCGCGACGGGCCGAGATGTCGGCGTTCGCGAGCGCCTCGAGCAGTCCCTCGCGATCCGTCGGGTACTCGTCTTTTACTTCGACCCAGAACGACTGGAAGTTGCCCGTGCCGTAGTCGGGGTCAGCCACCGCGCGCAGGCCGGCAATGTCGCCGATCGCCTGCTGATACCGTTCGGCGATCTCGCGGCGTCGTGCGACGATCGCGGGCAGGCGCCCGAGCTGCACGAGGCCGACGGCCGCCTGTAGGTCGGTCATGCGGAAGTTGAAGCCGATCTCGGTGTACTCCTCCGCGGGCGGAAGCACCGACGTGTGGCGGTCGGCCGCCGAGACGCTCATCGCGTGCTCGCGCAGGTGTCGCGCGCGGTCCGCCCAGTCAGGGTTGGACGTCGTGATCATGCCGCCCTCGCCCGTGGTGAGGAGCTTGCGCGGGTGGAAGGACCACGCGGCGATCTCGGCGCCTGCACCGACCGGACGACCCCGGTACGTCGAGCCGGCGCCGCACGCCGCATCTTCGACGACGACAATGTTGAGCTGATCGGTGAACGAACGGATGTCGTCGATGTCGACGGGCACGCCGCCCTGATCCACGGCAATCACGGCGCGCGTCTGCGGGGTCAGCGCTTCTGCGACAGTGTGACCGGTGACGTTGCCGGTGACCGGGTCGACCTCGGCGAACACGGGGTTCGCTCCGACGTACTTGACCGCGTTCGTGGTCGCGATGAACGAGAACGACGGCACCACGACGTCGTCGCCCGGTCCGACACCCGCCACGATCAGAGCGAGGTGCAGGGCGGTCGTGCAGCTGCTGGTCGCGACCGCGTACCGCGCCTGCATCGCACTCGCGAACTCATTCTCGAAGCGCGCGACGCGCGGGCCCTGAGCGACCCATCCGCTGGCGATGGCTTCGGCGACGGCATCCGCCTCCTCCTGGCCGAGCCAGGGGACCATCACATTTATGCGGTCGCTCACGAGACGGTCACCGACCGGCCGGACGCGATCTCCTCGCGCAGCGGCTGCCACCACTCGACGAGCTGACGCAGTCCTTCGTCGATGCCGATCGTCGCCTCGAAACCGAGGTCCCGCTTCGCCGCGGACGTGTCGGCGAGACGGCGCGCCACGCCGTTCACCGCCCGCTCGGGCCCGTGCTCGACGCCCAGATCGGAGCCCATCACTCGCAGCAGGGCTTCGGCGAGCTCCAGCAGGCTCGTCTCGGTGCCGCTGGCGATGTTGTAGGTTCCCTCGACGACGTCGCTCTGCGCCGCGAGGACGTTGGCGCGGGCGATATCGGGCACGCACACGAAGTCCATGGTCTGCTGCCCGTCGCCGAAGATCAGCGGCGGCTTGCCGTCGGCGATGCGCTCCATCCAGCGCACGAGCACCTCGGTGTACAGGCCGTGCACGTCCATGCGCGGGCCGTACACGTTGAAGTAGCGCAACAGGACGTAGTCCAATCCCTGCATCGCCCGGAAGCTGCGGACGAGTCCCTCGTTGAAGGTCTTCGCCGCGCCGTAGATCGTGTCGTTGTTCTCATGGTGGTGGCGCTCGGTCGTCGGGAACTCCTCGGCCATGCCGTAGACCGACGCGCTGGACGCCGCGATCAGCTTCTTGACGCCGTGCCTGGCCGCCGACTCCACGACGTTGAACGTGCCGTCGACGAGCACCTCCAGCGCGAGGCGCGGCTCCTCCGCGCACTGGGTGATGCGGATCGCCGCCTGGTGGAAGACAAAGTCCTTGTCGGCGGTGAGGTCGTCGACGAGCGTCGCGTCGCGGATGTCGCCGTCGACAAGTTCGAGTCGTCCGGACGCCAAGGCTCCGTCGAGGTTGGCGCGGCGCCCGCGCACCAGGTTGTCGAGCACATCGACGTGGGCGACCCCGGCGTCTAGCAGCTGGTCGACGAGGGTGGATCCGATCGTGCCCGCTCCGCCGGTGACGAGAACGCGGGTGCCTTCGAGGGTGGTCATGCTTCCTGAACTTCCTTGACGTAGGACGTGACGGGGTGAGGCGCACCGAGTGCACCGAGGCTGGTGGTTGCTGCTTCGAGGACCGAGAGCACACGCAGCCCGGATTCGCCGCTGGTGCGCGCGGGACGCGCTTCGCGGATGGCAGCGGCGAACTCGCCCGCGACGTTCGCGAGCGCCTCGCGCTCGGGCAGAGCGGGGGCCCAGGTGTCGCCGAGCCGATACGAGATGTTGGCGGCGCGCGTGTCGGCGGTCTCCTTTGACTGCAGAGCGAGATCGACCCCGCGGTCGTAGACGCTGACGCGCTGCTGCGGATTGAGGTCGTCCCACACGAGTGTGCGCTTGGTGCCGCCGATGACCATCTGACGGATCTTCGTCGGGCTCAGCCAGTTGACGTGCACGTGAGCGATTCCGCCGGCGTTCAGCGGCATGGCGAGATAGCCGATGCACGCCTTTCCGGTGTTGAGGGGATCCGAGCCGTGAGCCGACACCGAGGTGACGTCGAGCCCGCCGGGCAGGATGAAGTCCATGATCGACAGGTCGTGGGGCGCGAGGTCCCAGAAGACGTCGACATCAGGCTGGATGAGCCCGAGGTTGATGCGCACGCTGTCGACGAAGAGGATGTCGCCGAGCGCGCCCTCCTCGATAAGCTCGCGGATCTTCAGGACCGCGGGCGTGTAGCAGTAGGTGTGGTCCGCCATCAGGACGAGACCGTTCTGCCGCGCGCGATCGACCATCTCGACTCCGCGTTCGCGGGTGTCGGCCAGCGGCTTTTCGACGATGACGTGCTTTCCGGCGTCGAGCGCGGCCAGCACGATCGGATGATGCGTGCGTGCCGGAGTCGCGATCGCGACGGCATCGATCGCCGGGTCGGTGAGCACGTCGTCGAGACTCGGCGTGATCGGCACCCCCCCGACGCTGTCGGCGACGCGCTGCGCGCGAGCCAGGTCGAGATCGCAGATTGCCGCCAGATTCCAGTCCGCCGAAGCGCGGAAGTTGCGGGCCAGGTTCGGCCCCCAGTACCCCGCACCGATCACGGCAACGTTCAGTCGAGAAGACACGTCGGATTACCCCCATTTCCTTCGCTCCGGTCCCCAAACCGGAGTGATCGTTGCTACCGAACCCAGTCGATTAGTTGTCGGGATCGAAGATGACGTCGACCCAGAGCTTGGTGGTCGTCGTCGTGCTCGGATACCCCGTGCTGTAAGAGTAAGCGCCACCGGTAGCGATGGTCGAGATCGGTCCGTTGGTGACGACCGAGCTGAGTCCCCCCGTCGTCGCCGCGTACACCCGGGCCGTGCTGTACACGCTCACGCGGTATTCCGCACCAACGGTGAGCCGAACCGGTGTCGAGAGCGTGGCCGTCTGCCACCCGGAAGACGACTCACCGGTGAATGTCACCGTGGCCAGCTGCTGGCCGGCCGAGTTCCAGAGATAACCCGTGTGGGTGCCGATGTTCAGCGTCCCCTTGTAGAACTTGATGGCCGTCACCACACCCGCAGCGCTGGTCTTGAACCGTGTGCCGGCGTTCATGTTCTGCACGGTCGTCGTGTTCGGGTTCGTCGGCGTGCCGGTCGTGAACAGGCTCACCTGGTCGGGTTTGGCCATCGTCGTAAAGGACCACGTGCCGCTCGTCACCGCCCCGCCGTTGGCCGTGACGGTCGCGGTGTAGTTCTTCGTCCAGTCGAGCGTGACCGTCGGCACGAAGCTCACCACGCGTGTGCTGGCGTTGTAGGTCGACGTTCCCGCGACGTTCGTCGTGCCCTGCGCCAGGGTGATGGCGCCAGCCTGTGCGCCGCTGCTGAGCGTTGCGGTGATGGTCAGCCCGGTCGGGTTGACGTTGGTCGCGTTGGCCGCCGGGGCGCTCGACGACCGAGTCGCCTGCGCGATAGTGGTGAACGACCAGGTCCCGCCGGTGAGCGCGGCGCCGTTGGCGGTCGCCGTGACCGAGTAGCTACGCGAGAAGCCGAGAGCCGCCGTCGGCGTGAAGGTCACGACTCCGGTCGAGGCGTTGAAGCTGGAGGTGCCCGCCACTGCGGCACCGCCCGTGGTCACAGTGATCGCGGCGCCCGACGCGTTCGAGATCGTCGCGGTGATCGGGGCGTTTACGAGCACTCCGGTCGCCGACGAGGCTGGCGTCCTCGCCATGATGGCCGGGTTCGGAAGAGTCGTGAACGACCACGCCCCGCCCGAGACCGCGGCACCGTTCGCCGTCGCGGTCACCGCATACGTCTTCGCACGCTGCAGCGCCGACGTAGGACTGAACGTCACCACGCCCGTCGACGCGTTGAAGCTCGACGTACCCGCCACCGCGGCACCACCCGAGGTCACCGTGATCGCACCCGCCGACGCGTTGGCCAGCGTCACCGAGATCACCGCCGTCGCCGGATCCACATTCGTCGCGTCCGCAGCCGGCGACTTCGCCGTCACCGACGGGTTCGGAAGAGTCGTGAACGACCACGCCCCACCCGAGACCGCGGCACCGTTCGCCGTCGCGGTCACCGCATACGTCTTCGCACGCTGCAGCGCCGACGTAGGACTGAACGTCACCACGCCCGTCGA
>NZ_JAMXMB010000006.1 GCF_024055635.1 Microbacterium yannicii | reverse complement strand
CTCTCATCGAGGCATCCGCTCTTCGGGATGGTTTGTTCGTGCCGGTGGTGGGAGTCGAACCCACACGCCCTTGCGGGCAACCGAGTTTGAGTCGGTCGCGTCTGCCATTCCGCCACACCGGCCCGCGCGGCATGCCGCGCGTCCGCGAACGACCATACCGTAGGATTCAATGGTGACTGAGCAGGAGCAGACCGCCGCATCGACGGCATCCACCCCCCGTCGAGTCGTCGTTGCGGAGGACGAGTCGCTCATCCGGCTCGACATCGTCGAGATCCTCCGCGACAACGGATTCGACGTCGTGGGAGAGGCCGGAGACGGTGAGACGGCGGTGGCCCTGGCCACCGAGCTGCGTCCCGATCTCGTGATCATGGACGTGAAGATGCCCCAGCTCGACGGCATCTCGGCGGCCGAGAAGCTGAGCAAGAACCACATCGCCCCGGTCGTGCTGCTGACCGCCTTCAGCCAGAAGGAGCTGGTCGAGCGCGCGAGCGAGGCCGGCGCCCTCGCCTATGTGGTCAAGCCGTTCACCCCGAACGACCTGCTGCCGGCGATCGAGATCGCCCTCGCCCGGTACGAGCAGATCATCACGCTCGAGGCCGAGGTCGCCGACATGGTCGAGCGCTTCGAGACCCGCAAGCTCGTCGACCGCGCGAAGGGCCTCCTCAACGAGAAGATGGGCCTCTCCGAGCCCGAGGCGTTCCGCTGGATCCAGAAGGCCTCGATGGACCGCCGCCTCACCATGCAGGATGTCGCGAAGGCGATCATCGAGCAGCTGGCCCCCAAGAAGGGCTGACGCCACTTTCTTGAGAGCGGATGCCGCGGGTCGCGGCATCCGCTCTTCTCATGCCTGCGCGGGCAGGTCCTTGATGTGGTTCGTGATGCGCACCGTCGAACAGCGGCGGCCCTGATCATCGGTCACGACGATCTCGTGCACGGTGAGGCTCCGGCCGAGATGGATGGGCGTGCAAACGCCGGTGACGTAGCCGGAGGTCGCCGAACGCGTGTGCGTGGCATTGATGTCGACGCCGACGGCGAGCCGGCCGGATCCGGCATGGAAGTTCGCGTGCATCGAACCGAGCGATTCACCGAGGACCACGTAGGCGCCGCCGTGGAACAGTCCGACGGGCTGCGTGTTGCCCTCGACCGGCATGCGGGCCACGGCGCGATCGGGCGTGAATTCGAGCCATTCGAAGCCCATCTTCTCGGCGAGCGCACCGATGCCACGGCCCAGCGCCCACTCGATTCCGTCGACGGCCGCGGGGGAGTGGTCGGGCATGGCTCACCTTCGGATCGGGGCGGCAGTGGGGCGCTGCGACGCGGAAATCGACTGTCGTGGGCCCTGACTAGGCTTACAGGGTGACGGACTCCGCAAAGCCTACCCTTCTCGTCGTGGACGGCCATTCGCTGGCATATCGGGCGTTCTACGCCCTCCCGGTCGACAACTTCTCGACGAAGGACGGGCAGCACACCAACGGGATCTACGGGTTCCTGGCGATGCTGATCAACCTGATCAAGGCAGAGAAGCCGACGCACCTGGCCGTGGCGTTCGACACGTCGCGCCAGTCGTTCCGCACCCGCGAGTACACCGAGTACAAGGCCAACCGCTCCGAGACGCCGTCCGAGTTCAAGGGGCAGATCCCGCTCCTGCAGGACTGCCTCGCCGCCATGAGCATCCGGGTGCTGCAGCAGGAAGACATCGAGGCCGACGACATCCTCGCGACGCTCGCCGTGCAGGGCGTCGAACAGGGTTTCCGGGTGCTGGTGTGCTCGGGCGACCGCGACACCATCCAGCTGGTCAACGACGACGTCGTCCTGCTCTATCCGAACGTGCAGGGCGTCTCGCAGCTCAAGCGCTACGACCGCGCCGCGGTCATGGAGCGCTACGGCGTGCCGCCCGAGATGTACCCCGATGTGGCAGCGCTCGTCGGCGAGACGAGCGACAACCTGCCGGGAGTCCCGAAGGTCGGGGAGAAGACGGCAGTGAAGTGGCTGAACCAGTTCGGCTCGCTCGATGCGCTCCTCGAGGGGGCGGACACCATCAAGGGCGTCGTCGGCGGCAACCTGCGCGACCACGTCGAGGACGTCCGCCGCAACCGTCGCCTGAACCGTCTGATGACGGACGTCGAGCTGCCGCTCGGACCCGACGACCTCGAAGTCCAGCCGATGGACGCGCAGGCTGTGCGCGACATCTTCTCGCGCCTCGAGTTCAAGACCCTGATCCCGCGCGTCGCCGAGCTCGCGGGGATCGAGCAGCAGATGGCCGCCGTCAGCTCCGCCGCCGCAGAGCTCGCGCCGGTCGCCGCGGAGCTGCCCCCGGCGGAGTTCGCGGCCTGGGTCGAGGAGCACACCGGTGAGCTCGGCGTGACGATCGCGGTCGAAGGCGGGCTGCCCGCGCGCATCGGCGTGGCGACCGGCGCAGCCGCGGCCGAGGCATCCTGGACTCCCGAGCTCGCCGCCGCACTCGAGCCGTGGCTCGCCTCCGACGCGCCGAAGGCGTTCGCCGACGCGAAGCCGCAGGTGAAGGCGCTGCGTCGCGCCGGCCTGCGCGTGGGCGGGCTGGCGTTCGACGTGATCATCGCCGGCTGGCTGCTGCGTCCGAGCTTTCCCGACAAGACGCTGGCCGATCTGGTCGACCGCTACCTGGACGAGAAGCTGCCCGAGGCCGATCCCACGCAGCTCGTGCCCGAGACGGAGGGCGCCACCACCGGCCAGCTGTCGTGGTACCTCATGCGGGTCGTCGCTGCCGTCAGGGCGGAGCTGCCCACGAGCGTCGCGACCGTCCTCACCGACATCGAGCTGCCGACGCTGCACACCCTCGCCGACATGGAGCTCGCCGGCGTCGCGGTCTCGCACGAGCGGCTGTCGCAGTTCTCCGGAGAGCTCGGCATCCGCGCGGACGCGCTGGCGCAAGCGGCGTACACGGCGATCGGCCGCGAGGTGAACCTCGGCTCGCCGAAGCAGCTGCAGGAGGTGCTGTTCGAAGAGCTGCAGCTGCCCAAGACGCGCAAGACCAAGACCGGCTACTCGACGGATGCGGCAGTTCTCGCCGATCTGCAGGAGTCCAACCCGCATCCGTTCCTCGACCTGCTGCTCCAGCACCGCGAGGCGACCAAGCTGCGTCAGATCATCGAGTCCCTCGACAGCGCCATCGGCGGCGACCGCACGAGCGGCGCCGACGGTCGCATCCACACCACCTACGTGCAGACCGGCAGCCAGACCGGGCGTCTGTCGAGCACCGATCCGAACCTGCAGAACATCCCCATCCGCACAGAGGAGAGCCGCCGCATCCGCTCCGCGTTCATGGTGGGCGAGGGCTACGAGACGCTGCTCACCGCCGACTACTCGCAGATCGAGATGCGCATCATGGCGCACCTGTCGGAGGACCCCGGGCTGATCGAGGCGTTCAACTCCGGCGAGGACACGCACCGCTTCGTCGGGTCGCGGGTGTTCGGAGTCGCTCCGGAAGACGTCACCCCCGCGATGCGCACGAAGGTCAAGGCCATGTCGTACGGGCTCGTCTACGGGCTGTCGGCGTTCGGGCTCTCCAAGCAGCTGCGCATCGACCAGGCGGAGGCGAAGCAGCTCATGATGGAGTACTTCGCCCGCTTCGGCGCCGTACGCGACTACCTCCGCTCGTCGGTGGAGCAGGCGCGTATCGACGGCTACACCGAGACGATCTTCGGCCGCCGCCGCCCGTTCCCCGATCTGGCCAGCCCGAACCGCGTGCTGCGCGAGAACGCCGAGCGTGCCGCGCTCAACGCTCCCATCCAGGGCAGCGCCGCCGACATCATGAAGATCGCGCTGTTCCACATCCACGACGACTTCGCCGCCCAGCAGCTGCACTCCCGGGTGCTGCTGCAGATCCACGACGAGCTCGTCATCGAAGTGGCACCGGGGGAGTGGGATGCCGCGGAGCACGTCGTCCGCACCCGCATGGGCGGTGCCGCGCAGCTCACGGTGCCCCTCGACGTGCAGATCGGCCGCGGCGACGACTGGAACGCGGCCGGGCACTGATCACACGGGCTCGCCGGTCGCCCGCGGAACCGGGCACCTCGTTTGTCGGCACCGCGTCTCATGCCTAGGCTCGGATCCATGACAGACGAAACCCGCACGCCCACGCAGATCGACAAGATCGCAGATGCGTGGGTCGACACCCTCGCCGAACTCGAGCCGACGCTCGCGACGTACATCGGCCGGTCCGAGTACAACGACCGGTTCGGCGACTACAGCCCCGCCGGCCAGGAGGCGCTCGCCGACGAGGGCCGCAAGACGCTCGCCGCCCTCGAGGCCGCCGAGACGGCCGACGATGTCGACGTCGTGACGAAGGACGACGTCTCGCGCGAGATCCGCCTCGCCCTGGACCTGCACGATGCGAAGTGGCATCTGCGCGACATCAACGTCATCGCCTCGCACGCACAGGACATCCGCTCGGCCTTCGATCTGATGCCGACGGCGACCAACGACGACTGGTCGGTCATCGCCACCCGCCTCGGCGCCGTGTCGGGTGCGATCGACGGCTACGTCGCAACGCTGCGTGAGGGCATCTCGCAGGGCGTCGTCCCCGCTCGTCGCCAGGTGACCGAAGTCGCGACGCAGATCGCCCGCTACACGGCGGACGGAGGCTTCTTCGCGACGTTCGCCGCGGAAGCCGCGCCCGAGGAGGGCCAGCTCCCGGCGTCGCTCGCTCGCGACCTCTCCGACAACGCCAACGCGGCGCGCGTCGCCTACGACGAGCTCGCTTCGTTCCTCACCGGCGAGCTCGCGCCCGCCGCGAGCGAGGAGGACGCGGTCGGCCGCGAGCTGTACGCACTGCACTCGCGGCGATTCCTCGGTGCCACGATCGACCTGGACGAGACCTACGACTGGGGCGTCGAAGAGCTCGCTCGCATGGTGGCGGAGCAGGAGTCGATCGCGAACGAGATCAAGGCCGGCGCCTCGGTCGAAGAGGCCGTCGCGTTCCTGGAGCAGGACACCAGTCGCAAGCTGTATGGCACCGACGCGCTCCAGAAGTGGATGCAGGAGACGAGCGACCGTGCGGTCGCCGAGCTCGGCAAGACGCACTTCGACATCGCTGAGCCCATCCGCAAGCTCGAGTGCATGATCGCACCCACCAAGGAGGGCGGGATCTACTACACCGGCCCGACCGACGACTTCTCCCGCCCCGGCCGCATGTGGTGGTCGGTGCCCGAGGGCGTCGAGGAGTTCGACACCTGGCGCGAGCTCACCACGGTGTACCACGAGGGCGTCCCGGGCCACCACCTGCAGATCGCCCAGGCCGTGTACAACCGCGCGCAGCTGAACACGTACCGTCGCCTGCTCGGTGGCACCTCGGGTCACGCGGAAGGCTGGGCACTGTACGCCGAGCGCCTCATGGAGCAGCTCGGCTACCTCTCCGATCCTGCTGACCAGCTCGGGATGCTGGACGGTCAGCGCATGCGCGCCGCGCGCGTCGTGCTCGACATCGGCGTGCACCTCGGCAAGCAGCGACCCGACGGCCAGGGGCCCTGGGACGCCGACTTCGCGCTCGACTTCATGCTGCGCAACGTCAATATGCCCGACGAGTTCGTGAAGTTCGAGGTCAACCGCTACCTCGGCTGGCCCGGACAGGCCCCGTCGTACAAGGTCGGCCAGCGCATCTGGGAGCAGCTGCGCGACGAGGTCGCCGAACGCGAGGGCGACGCCTTCTCGATCAAGCAGTTCCACAAGCGCGCCCTCGACATCGGAGGCGTCGGACTCGACACGCTCCGCATGGCGCTCTCGCGCTGACAGTCCGGTCGTTGAGCGAGCGAGGAACGAGCGAGACGAAACGCCCTGCACCCGGCGCAGCCCGTCGGCCCGATGCGTTTCGTCTCGGTCGTTGGCGCTCCCTCGCTCAACGACCGTTCTCGGTCGCTGAGCCTGTCGGAGCGCCACCGAGCAGCGCCATGACCTCGGCGTCGCTCGTCTGCCGGAAGTCGTCGTAGTACTCGCCGACCGCCCAGAAGTCCGACTCCCGGTGCGGGCACACGAAGTCGTCGACGGCGTCCGGCGGCGGGGCGAACCTCTCCGGCGCGACCGGCACAGCCAGCACGACGCGCTCCGGCTCCCGCGCCCGCACCGCCCGGCACGCCGCCACGGCGCTGGCGCCGGTCGCGACGCCGTCGTCCACGACGAGCGCCGTGCGCCCGGTGACCTCCCGTCCCCGCGAACCGTACGCCTCCATCCTCCGCGCGAGTTCGTCACGCTCCACCGCTTCGACGCGCTCCAGGTCCTTCGACGACATCCCTGCCCAGCGCAGTGCGTCGGGCGTCACGATGCGCACGCCGTCGGCGATCGCACCGACGGCGAACTCCTCGTGGCCGGCCGCCCCGAGTTTGCGCACCACCACCGCATCGAGCTCCAGACCGAGCGCGTCGGCCACCGCAGCGGCGACCACCACGCCGCCGCGAGCGATGCCCAGGACGACGGCATCCGTCCCCCGCCACTCCTGGAGCGCCGCCGCGAGCTCCCGCCCGGCGGCCCGGCGATCTGCGAACAGGGCCATCCCTCCACGCTACGCTCGCGTCGTGCCTGCGTCTGGGGAATGCCCTGACCGCCGAACAGGTTCATGCGAGTGAATAGAAGGAGCACGCCATGACCTCGATCGACCCCGCCACTCTCGAACTCGGCCTCGACACGTTCGGCGATCTGACCCGCGACGCCGACGGAGAGCTGGTCAGCGGCGCGCAGACCATCCGCAATGTCGTCGACCAGGCGGTGCTCGCCGACCGCGTCGGACTGTCGTTCTTCGGCGTGGGGGAGCACCACCGGCGCGAGTTCGCGGTCTCGAGCCCCGAGATCGTGCTGGCTGCGGCCGCCGCGCGCACGGAGCGGATCCATCTGGGAACCGCGGTCACCGTGCTTTCGAGCGATGATCCGGTGCGCGTATTCGAGCGATTCTCGACGCTCGATGCGGTGTCGAACGGTCGCGCCGAGGTCATCCTCGGGCGCGGGTCGTTCATCGAATCCTTCCCGCTGTTCGGGTACGAGCTGCGCGACTACGAGGCGCTCTTCGACGAGAAGCTCGATCTCTTCTCACAACTGCTCACCGAGAAGCCGGTGACGTGGAGCGGCACGATGCGCGCCTCTCTCGACGCCGCCGACGTCTTCCCGAAGACCGAGAACGGGCTGCGCGCGTGGGTCGGCGTCGGGGGCACACCGGAGTCGGCGGTGCGCGCCGCGCGATACGGCTACGGGCTCATGCTCGCCATCATCGGCGGTCCGTCCGCACGCTTCCGGCCTTTCGCCGACCTCTACCGCCGCTCGCTCGACACCTTCGACCAGCCGCAGCTGCCCGTCGGCGTCCACTCGCCGGGACATGTCGCCGAGACCGACCAGCAGGCGTGGGACGAGGCCTACGAGGGCTTCGAGGCGATGAACAACTCCATCGGCCGCGAGCGGGGCTGGCCGACCTACAACCGGCTCCGCTTCCAGCATGACGTCGGCCCCGAGGGTGCACTGTACGTCGGCTCGCCGGAGACGGTCGCCCGCAAGATCGCCGACACGATCCGGACGCTGGGTGCCTCGCGCTTCGACATGAAGTTCTCCACCGGCACGCTCTCGCACGAGAAGATGCTCCGCTCCATCGAGCTCTTCGGCACCGAGGTGGCCCCGCGCGTCCGCGACATGCTGTCGTAGCGCCCGCGGCGGCTCCGGCATCCGTAGCATGACGCTATGACGGATGCCGCAACCCGCGCGTCGACGCTCTCAGAGCGCCTCGACCGACTGCCGTTCACCCGCATGCACCTGCGCGTGCTCACCGGTTCGGGGCTCGGCTGGGCGTTGGACGCGATGGACGTCGGTCTGATCTCGTTCGTGATCGCCGCCCTGGCCGCGCAATGGGACCTGGCGCCGAGCGAGACGGCGTGGATCGCGTCTATCGGCTTCGTCGGCATGGCCGTCGGCGCGAGTGTCGGCGGACTCCTGGCCGATCGCTTCGGGCGGCGCCAGGTCTTCGCCCTCACGCTCCTGCTGTACGGCGTGGCGACGGGCGCGAGCGCGCTGGTGGGCGGGCTGGCGGCCCTCCTGGTGCTGCGCTTCCTGGTCGGACTCGGGCTGGGTGCCGAGTTGCCGGTCGCGAGCACCTACGTCAGCGAGTTCGCCCCCGCGCGCATCCGCGGCCGGCTCATCGTGATCCTCGAGGCGTTCTGGGCGGTCGGCTGGACGCTCGCCGCACTGATCGGCTACTTCGTGATCCCGGCGTCCGAGAGCGGCTGGCGGTGGGCCTTCGCGCTCGGGGCCATCCCGGCCGCCTATGCGCTCATCGTGCGGTGGGGACTGCCCGAGTCCGCCCGTTGGCTGGAGCGACGGGGCCGCTTCGGCGAGGCCGAGGCCGTCGTCCGCACGTTCGAGGAGTCGGCAGGATCGTCCGCGGCGGCCTCGGCGCCGGAGCGCGCCGACGTGCCGCCCGCCGCGGCGACATCGCTCGGCCAGCGCCTGGGCGCGCTCTGGGCGCGGGAGTTCCGCGTGCGGACGGCATGCCTCTGGCTCGTGTGGTTCTGCGTCAACTTCTCGTACTACGGCGCATTCATCTGGATCCCGTCGATCCTCGTGGCCCAGGGGTACGACCTGGTGCGCTCGTTCGGTTTCACCCTGGTGATCACGCTCGCTCAGCTGCCGGGCTACGCCGTCGCCGCGTGGCTGATCGAGGTGTGGGGCCGCCGGCTGACGCTCTCGGTCTTCCTGGTCGGCTCTGCCGTGTCGGCGGTCTTCTTCGGCACCGCCGCCGGGCCGGGCGCGATCATCGCGGCAGGCATGGCCCTGTCGTTCTTCAACCTCGGGGCGTGGGGCGCGCTGTACGCCGTCAGCCCCGAGATGTACCCGACCTCACTGCGTGCGACCGGCACCGGATGGGCAGCGGGTGTCGGACGCATCGCCTCGATCGTCGCGCCGTTGGTCGTGCCCGCACTGCTGCTCGCGGGCGGCGCGCCGGTGCTGTTCGTGGTCTTCGCCGTGTTCTTCGCCATCGCTGCCGCCGCCGCCTGGGGGCTCGTCGACCGCCGCGGCGCGGCGCTCGACGACCGGTGACCGTGGCAGGACGCTCCCGGGAGCGGTCGTAGGCTGGAGCCCGTGGCATCTGTTCGGTACGTCGCGATCGGCGACTCCTTCACCGAGGGCGTGGGCGACGAGCTCCCTGACGGGCACGTGCGCGGCTGGGCCGATCTCGTCGCGCAGGGCTGGGCGGATGCCCTGGGCGCGCCGATCGAATACGCCAACCTCGCGATCCGCGGCAAGCTGGTCTGGCCCATCGTCGAACAGCAGCTCGAGCCGGCGCTGGCCCTGAAGCCGACCCACCTGTCGTTCAACGGTGGCGGCAACGACATGCTCCGTCCGCGCACGAGCGTCGCGCACGTCCTCGCCGCCTTCGAGACGGTGCTGCGTCGCTGCGACGAAGAGGGCGTGCGCCTCATCGTGCTGTCGGGCGCGAACCCCACAGCGCAGCTGCCGCTGCGACGCGTCATCCAGCGACGCGGCGACCTCCTCTCCTACGCCGTGGAGTCGCGCCTCGCTGCGCGCACCGACGTCGTGCAGGCGTACAACTGGTTCGACGAGGAGCTCGCGACCCCGCCCTACTGGTCGGAGGACCGTCTGCACATGAACTCCCGCGGTCATCACCGCGTCGCTGCGCGCGTGCTCGACGCGCTCGGCGTGGAGCCGCCGCCGGACTGGTGGTCGCTGCCCCCGCTGCCCCCGATGGGCGCGCGCGGTGCGGCCTACTACCGGGAACATGTCGGACCTTGGGTGCGCCGGCGCCTCACCGGCACCTCGTCGGGCGACGGTCGCGAGCCGAAGTTCGGTCAGTGGAGCGACGTCTCTCCCGCGCCGCGCTGACCAGCGCCGAGCCGACTTCTCATCACGCCGCGCCGCCGCGAACCGCGTAGGTGAGCTCGGCGAACGCACCGGCCTGGCGCGCCGCGGTCAATTCGAGGCGGTCTGGACCGAGGTTGCGGGGGAGGAGTGGCTTGCCCGACGACAGCGTCGCGGGCGCGACGGACACCCGGATCTCGTCCAGGAGGCCGGCGTCGGCGAATTGACCGGCGAGATCGCCGCCGCCGACCACCCAGACGTCACCGTCGCCCGCCGACTCGCTGATCTGCGGCCAGACATCGCGGACGTCTCCGGCTGCGAACCGGATGTCGACGCCCGGCACCACGGGCTGCTTCTTGTGCGAGAACACCCATGTCGGACGACTGCCGTAGTACGACGGCCACTTCTCGGGATGCGCCACGAGGTCTTCGTGCTCCAGCACCCAGCGATACGTCGACGAGCCCTGCACCAGCACCCCGATCCCGGACAGGAAACGCTGGAAGTCGTCGTCACCGCCCTCTCCACCCGGCGCGGCGAAGAGCCACTCGAGCGAGTCGTCATCGTCTGCGAGGAAACCGTTCAGTGTCGTGGCGGTGTAGAAGATCACACGAGGCATGCCGCTCACGGTAGCCCCCACTTCCGACAGACGCTTGACGCTTATTCAACTCGACGGTATTGTACTAAACGGTTGAACACGGAGGAGACATGACAGACGCACTGAGCCTGACGTTCTCCGCCCTTGCCGATCCCACGCGGCGCGCGATCCTCGCGCGGCTCAGCGAGGGGGAGGCGACGGTGGGACAGCTGGCCGAGCCCTTCGACATGACGTTCGCCGCGGTGTCCAAGCACCTGCGGGTCCTCGAAGGGGCGGGGCTGGTCACGCGGGGCCGCAACGCCCAGTTCCGGCCCGCTCGGCTCGACGCGCGACCCCTGGCCGCGGCATCCGATTGGATCGGCGGCTACGCGCAGTTCTGGGACGACAGTCTCGGCGCACTCGACCAGTACCTCAACGCCCTGCAGCAGCTGGGAGCACCGACAGGCGGCGCCGCCGCACCCCTCGAGAAGGAGAACGACCATGACTGAGTACTTCACCGTGACGCGCGCCCTGCGAGCACCCCGCGAACTGGTGTTCGAGGCGCTCACCAAGCCCGAGCACTTCGCCGTGTGGTTCGGCACGGCAGCCGTCGAGGTGCCACAGGACAGCCTGACGATGGAGGTGCGCCCCGGCGGCGCCTTCCGCGCGGTCATGCTGCTGCCCGACGGCAACCGGATCGACTGGGCGGGGGAGTACCAGGTCGTCGATCCGCCCTCGCACCTCGCGATGACGCTGACCGACCAGCCCGGCGACGACACCGGCCTGCCCGTGCTGTTCGATCTCGAAGAGATCGGCGACGGCACCGTGCTCACCATCCGCCAGGACCGCAGCGACTTCACCGACGAGCAGGTGGCGGCGACGATCGCGGGCTACAACGCGTTCGTCGACGACATCGAGGATGTTCTGGAGACGCTGCAGACCGCCTGACAGCCGGCCTCCCCGCGGGCGATCAGACGCGACGACGGCGCGGCGCCCGCGGGGGATCCATGCCCAGCCGGATGCGGGTGCGCTTGCGTTCGATCACGATGAACACGCTGCCGATGAGCCACAACGGCACCTGCATGAGGAACGCGATGCGGAACGCGTCGAGGTTGTAGGTCGCGGGCGTGCCGGCGCCCTGCAGATCGAGCGCCAGCCCGATGAGCAGGATCGCGAGGAGCGCCGCGAGGAAGCCGCCGGCGTTCGTCACCCCGGTCGCGGTGCTGAGCCGGTGGGACGGGTTGTGCGTGCGCGCGTGGTCGAACGCGATCATCGACGCCGGGCCGCCGGTCGCAAGGGCGACCGCGAGCGCCAGGAGGAGCCACAGCGGCGCCGGCCCCGGATACGCGATCACGGCGAGCCACGCGACCGCCTGCACCGCCACCGTCGGAAGCACCAGAGCGCGGGAGCGGAGGTGCGGCACACGCCGCGAGATCTCGCCCATGACCGGTCCCAGCGCCATACCCACCACGACGTACAACGACATGATCGACGCGGCCTGCGCGGTCGTGCGCCCTTCGCCCGCGGTGAGGAACGGCATGCCCCACAGCAGCACGAACGCGGTTCCGGCGAACGGCGTCGTGAAATGCGACCAGAAGGCGAGGCGGGTGCCGGGATGCGCCCAGGCGGCACGGATGCCGACCCCGGTGTCGACCGAGGACGTCACGACGCGGATCGCACCGGTGTCGGTGTCGACCGACACGTCCTCGTCGCGGTCGGGAGGATGGTTGCGGATCAGGACGAACACCAGGATCGCGAACAGCACGCCGAGCCCCGCGATGCTGCCGAAGGTGATCGTCCAGGATGTCGCGTGGAGCAGTGCGGCGAGGGGGATGAGCGCGACGAGCTGACCCGATTGGCCCACGATGCCGGTGAGCTGCACCATGATCGGTCCGCGCTGTGCTGGGAACCAGGTGGCGATGAGGCGCAGCACGCCTGGGAAGACCGCGGCGTCACCGGCGCCCAGCAGCATCCGCGCGAGGATGGCGACACCGACGCTGGGCGAGACGGCCATCGTGAGCTGTCCGGCCGCCATCAGCAGCATCCCGATCGTCATGATCGGCCGTGCCCCGTAGCGGTCCAGAAGCACGCCTACCGGGATCTGCATGCCGCCGTAGACGGCGAGCTGGACGACCGCGAACAGCGAGAGGGTGGCGGCGTCGGCGTCGAATCGGGCTGCCGCCTCGACGCCGACCGCACTCAATGAGGAGCGGTTCGTGATCGCGAGGACATATGCCGCCACGCCGACCGTCCAGATCGCCCACGCCCGCAGTCCCGGCCCCGCCGCGCGAGAGCGGGACGGAGTGATCACCGTTCCACAGTAGTCACCGGGATCCGCCCTGACGGGCGCTCAGTTCTGGAACTCGTAGCGCACGCTGCCGTCGTCGGGCATGACGATCACTCGACCGTCCCGCGGATTCCATCCGTCGTTCAGGAAGAAGATGCGACCTCCGCTGACCACGAGAAGCCGCAGGCCGGTGTAGCGGAACAGCGGCGCCTCGGCGGTGCCCTCCGTCGCGCCGACGACACCCCCGCCGGCGATCGAGAGTGCCGCATCGCTGTACACGGTCGCCCGCGGCAGCGTCTCTATGCTGCGCTCGTAGCCGGCTGCCAGCCCCTGACCGACGGCCTCCGCGTAGTCCGCCGTCCCCCAGAAGAGCAGCAGCGTCACCAGGATGGTCACGAACGTCGTCTCCAGGACCCGTCGACGCCGCATCAGAGAAGCCGCCGCCGCCGCGCGGGCGTACCGGTGGATCCGCATTCCCCACGCGGCGAAGAGCACGCAGCCGGCGATCAGATAGGGATGAAGCGGCAGCGCGGCATCCGGCGCAGTGAGGGCGATGACGAAGAGCACGACCGCGCCCGTGGTGCCGGCGATGATGACGATGAGCGCCCCGCGGCGGATCGCCGGGATCGCCTTTCCGGCATCGACCGCGGCGCGAAGCGCCTGGTCGAGCGCGTACCACCCGATGGCCACGATGGTGAGCAGCGTGAGGGGGAGGAAGAGCGAATTGATGCTGCGCAGCATGTAGTCCTGCGGGGAGTAGCCGAACAGGCTCACGTCGAGGCCCATGGCTTTGGCTTGCGCGTTGGAGCGCGCCCAGCCGAAGTAGAGCAGCAGGGCGGCGGCGATGGTCACCGGCGGGCCGACGGCCGAGATGGCCTTGAGCGTGCGCGACCACGGATCCAGGGCCGGCTCGGCGGACTCTGACCGCTCCCGCACCTCGTCTGCCGAAGGCATCAGGGCACCGTCGGCGTGGGTGTGGGCTCGCCGGGCTCTTCGGGCTCTCCGGGGTCGGTGGGAGTCGGGTCGGTGCCGGATGGACTGCACTGGTCCTCGAGATGCTGGTAGGTCACCGTGCCCACGAGTTCACCGGCGGCGGTGCGCGCCTCGATCGTCGAGACCTCGTCCGGCTCGCGCGCCGGCATCTCGAAGTACAGATGCTCGCGCTCGCCGACGGTGAGGCTCACGTCCGCGCCGTCGACCGTCAGGACGGTCGTCGGCAGAACCCGCGCGTCGAGCACGAACCAGCGAGTGTCGCATGACCCGCTCCCACCCGACGGCTCCTGCTGCTGGACACCGTAGAGCTCCTGCTTGCATGCCGTTCCCTGCGCGGGAGCCGTGCGGATGTCCTGCAGCTCGGGATGCTGAGCGTGGAATTCGACCGCTCGCTGCAGCATCCGGTATACGGCCTCGGCGTGGCATCCGTCCGCCGGTGGTTCGGATGCCTCTTGGAGCGCCGTCACCTGCGCCTGCGCTTCTGTCCAGTCGGCGGCGTCCCCACCCGCCACCGCCGTGCACACCGCCTCGGCCGCCGACCAGAGCGGCGCCCCGGAGCCGTCTCGGACCGCGGCATCCAGACCGGCGCAATCAGCGTCGCGCAGCAGCAGGTACCAGCTCTGCTGAGGCGGATCGCCCGGCGAGGCCGGGCCGGCCGGCACCCACGGGAGCACCGGATCCGACGCGCCCGGTTCGTCGGGCCCCGCCGGACCCACGGGTCCCGACGAACCGGCGCCCGGCGCCCCGGTGTGCTGCTCGCTGCCGGAGCCGCCCCCGGCCGGCCCACCCGGCCCGCAGGCGGAGAGAGCGATCGCGGCCGCGAGGATTCCGGCGCAGGCGATGGCACTCACCGCGAGTCTGCTGCGGCGCGAGATGCTGCCCGACGTTGTCACGGTCCGCTCCTGTCCGCAGGAGAGCGTCGCGCGCTCCGGGCGGTGCACGCCACGGCCTCTCGTCTTTGAGAAGGAACGAAATGCGGGGGAGGTGATACATGGCGCGTCTGTCAAGCCCCTCATCGAACCCCGGGTGATGGGCAAGGGTAGCGGTGGGACCACGCGTCCCGGGACAGGGGAGGGCTGATCGCCGCGCCCCGGAAAGGACACCTCGCATGAGTATTGGAGCAGGCATCGCCCTCTTCGCGATCGGAGCGATCCTCGCGTTCGCAGTGAACGTCGAAGTCGAATGGGTGAATCTCGACATGATCGGCTACATCCTCATGGGTGCCGGAGCCGTCATCTTCATCGTCGGAATCGTTCTGCTGGCGCGCCGCCGCCGGTCGGACACGGTGACCCGCACCGCCGTCGACCCGAGCGTCAACGAGCAGGTGACACGCCGGAGCACGAGCACGACCGACGACGCCGCCGGACTCTGACGATCACGCTGACCGCGGGCGCTATGGCGCGCCCGCGGTCAGTGCTGTCCGGCCTCAGCGCCACCAGGCGTCGACTCGAGCTGGGCTAGAAGCCCCTCGACCCCGTGGAGCTCGACGGTGCCGCCCAGGCGCTGGGCGTGGTCGGACCGAACGGATTCCCAGCGCTCCCGCGACATGACGTAGTGATTGTGAACCACGGCGGCGCCCTCGCGGGCGACGTGGGACGCGCCGCCCCGGGCGTACCCCACGCGTTCCGAGACGGCGTTCGATGCGCCGTTGTCCACGAAGGCCCCTGACATCGCCTCTCGTGCACCCAGGCCCTCGAATGCCAGATGCAGAGCCAGCATCCGCATTCTCGTCCCGATTCCGCGTCCTTGGTGCGCGCGGCCCAGCCACGATCCCGTCGTGACATTCCGCAGCACCGGCCAGTCCTTCGCGGTGAGCCCCTGGATGCCCACGGGTGTCCCGTCGTGCAAGACCGCCAACTCGAGGACGAAGGCTGTGGGGGAGATCCGATTGCGGATACCCCACTGGTAGGCCAGCACGCTGCGGGCCACCTCGTCGGCCGAGCCTCGCGACCACGGATGCTCGAACGGCATCATGTCGGCATCATGGATGCCGCGTCCGGCCAGTTCCGAGAGCTCGACGAGCAGGTCGTCGTCGATCCAACGGAGTTCGAGGTCGCCGGCACGTACCCGCACAGCAGAAGCGGGCCAGAGCCGGGCGAGGGCGTCGGAGTGCGGCATCCCGGAAGTCTGCCAGACCGCGCGGCCTACTACGGCCAAGGCGAGCTCAGGAGTCGAGGGCCGGCCATTCCGCGAGAACCTCCCGCGCCCTGGCGGCCACGGTGTTGAGCAGCCGCTCGGCCGCCGCCACGTCGTCCGCGTGCTCGCGCCGCTGTCCGAGGAGGAGGGGAGACGCTGATGACGCTGCTCACGAAGCTGCAACCTTTGCCGAAGCTTGCTGAGAAGCGCGCTACTCGACTCCTCACCAAACGTACGTCTGGGGCCGAACGTTTAGGCCTCCTGAGCGCGCAGTATCACCGGGCAGGCTAAACGTGCATTCATGCCGTTCTCAAGGTGCCAGAGCGGGTGCAGACTTCTACAGCCGCCTGTAAGAGTGGTCGAGCAGATCAGGCGGCCGGTACGAACACCGCTGCGATCTGGTCGCTCGTCCCCGGATCATCGGTAACGTGCTCGTCCTCTTTGCCTGGTGGCTCACAGCTGCCGGCAGGGTCGCAGCGCTCATCTGGTACGGCGTGGGCTACGGCAGCAGCAATAGGAGCAGTCGCCGCAATTCGAAGGACCCTCTATCCACGGTGGCTGACTGCGATAGAGGGACCGCGTCCCGACGGAACCATTCTGAGGCGGGACTCAGTCGGCTGGTGCGGGAGGGTGAACGAAGACATCCACGGTGTCCTGGCGCAGGTGAAGGCTGATGACGCTGCCGTCCGCGAGCCAATCACCGAAGCCGTCTTCCGCCTCCGCCAACACCCTCATGTGGAGCGCGAGCTCGATCGCGGGAGGCTGGCACTGGTATTCGAATCGACCGCCCTCACGGTCCCAGGCGAGGAGGCAGTTGTCGCCGGTGTCCTTCTCGACGGACCAGACCGTCATGTCGCGGTACCCCTCGAATTGGCGCAGCGTGGACATGTCCGGATCGCCTACGTCTCCAGTCAGCGCCTGGATGAGACTGAAGTCGGTTTGGGCCGCGGTCGATTGCAGCGTCGCATCCGGGTGCGGCGAGAGGATCCAGATAGCGGCGTAGAGGACGACGGTGACACTCACGACCGACCCCACCATCCACCACGCGCGGCTTTGCGTCAGCGCCGGAAGTCGCCACTCCTTCTGCCGGGGGCGCTCGCCTGAAGTCGTTGGGACCACCGGCTCTGCTTTCGGCGCCACTGGGCCGACCGCGGCGTTCTCGCTCCTCGGCGCGTCATGGGCCGCGCCGTTGTCGACAGACGCAGTAGTGCCGACGGGGGTCGCGGCGGCGACATGAGCCGCTTCGAGCTCGATGAGCCTCGCCATCGCCACAGGGTCGTCCCCGATGTCGGAGTCTGGTCCATATGCCCGTGCGCGCAATACGTCCAACTCCCGCGCCCCGTCAGCCGCTGAAGCCTCAGCCGCGCGTCGCCGTACGCGCTGAAGCTCTTCCCCCTCGCGCCCGGCCGACCCCCCAGGGGCGTCCATGCCCTCATTATCCGCTCGACCGAGGCACGACGATAGGGAGCTCGAGAGTGGCCGATATCACCCTGCGCAATACGATGACCGCATGATGGCAGAGCTCGCGCACGAGTCGGCGGGGCACAATCGACCCACGATCATCGCGATCTGGGGCGGCGCGGGAGCGGCTTTTATCGGACTCTGGCTCATGCTTCCCGTTGCACTGATCGCCCTCCTCACAGCATGGAGCAGTTGGCAGTTCGAAGTCTCGCCTGCGATGGCGTCGAAGTTCCGGCTACCGTCTGGACCATCGGACCCGTCTTCGCAGTGACCATCGCCATCTACGTGCTCCCCGTCCGACGCGCATAGCCGTCGACATGGCTGCTGGGGAAGCACTTCATCGCCGAGAACAGACTCGGAGCGGATGCGATTTACGTCAAGGGACGTATGCCGAGCCAGCTGCCACCGCCAGGTACGCCCACGCCAGGAGGCCGATGCTGACGAGAGCAACGACCGCGATCGTGGCACCCGAGGGCCACCTACTGCCGTCCACGGAGGCTGCGCTAGCCGCCCCGCAGATCAGAAATGCCAACGTCAGCAACTGCAAGGCGATGCTCAGCCCCACGGTCAAAGCGGCTTCGTCGTCCCGAATTGAGAAGGTCAGCACCACCGCTGCCGCGGCGGCGCAGAACAGCGCTGCGGTTGACCACGCTGCTACGGCGAAACCTCCGTTTGACGCCCCTGTTCCGCGGATGGGCGCCCTGGGGGCTTCGTCGCCTTCAGAAAGGCTCCCACCGCGCAGGACATCATCAAACGACTGATTCGGCCGGTCCAAGGTCCCAAAGCTCCGATTCGAGTTCACTCACCAGCGAGGTTTCTAGCCCGCACCCTACGCCCCCTAAGCAAATTGAAGCGACTTACCGCGCGGTCACTCCGTCGCTGAGCAGCCGGTCTACTCGCCGATGGCCTCCTGTAGCCAGATGTCGATGTCGGCGAGTTCGTCCAGGTTCTTCTGACGCTCATGCGGAGTCGGCGCTCCCGCCAGGGACACGATGAAGCTCGTCAGCCGCGGCGGGGCACGACCTCAGGACCACGATCCCGCCGAATAGGCGAATGTCGATGAGCACCGCCCGCACACCGGCCCGCCTGCGGGCGCCGAGCGGAAGCGGACCGGTATCCGCTCGCCAGACTTGGCGATCCGGATGTTGGTTTGACCTTATGGCGTCCAGATTGACCGAGCTCGAGCACCCGCCTTGTGCTCCGCTCGCAGCGCCCGGTTGACCGGGTAATACGCGTGCTCGGAGTTGTGGTCGATGTTGAGTGGAACCCGCACTGCATTGATCACCGCAGGCTCAAGCTCCCAGGGCGCGGAATGCTCGAGGGTGGCAACGCGTGCGTGTTTCGCCATCCACTCGGAGAGGAGCGCTTCACCGGTGGGCGTAAACGTGAGACGGTCTCCGCTCCCGACCCGGGTCAGGACGATACCTAGTTTGGCTGCGAGGTGGCACCCAAGAGTGAGGCGCAACGTGGAGCCGGCTGCATTTCCCCGACAGTGGTATCGGATCCGCGTGCGCAAGTTCTGACGGCTCGGCGCTTTGCCGTTAGCTGGCGGTCGGCCCGGCGAGATACCCACATATAGAAGCGCGCCGTGTTCGGTGACGTGACAGTCACTGACTGAGACACCCGGCGGGGCTTCGTCGAAGTACCAGGCGTAGAGCCCGGGCTTCGCGGGAACGCTCGACGGGCGACTCAAGACGCTCGCTCTGGTGTGGACCGTGGCGGGTCGCAGGAGAGCGTCGACATCCGCGATTGATGACATGGCAGAACTGTACGGCCAGCCACGCTCAAGCGAACTGTGAGGCATGCGTCATATGGGCCGGCGCATGTGTTCTCCCCTCCCCGCGACTGATGGCCACCATCTGATGTGCATTTGCGGGAAACTGGACCCGAATTCGGCGGCAACGCAGGGAGACCGATGTTCGAGCGATTCACCGACCGCGCGCGTCACGTGATCGTCCTCGCCCAGGAAGAGGCGAAGACACTCAACCACAATTACATCGGCACCGAGCACATCCTGCTCGGCCTCATCCACGAGGGTGGCGGCGTGGCCGCACAGGCGCTTGAGAGTGTCGGCATCTCGCTTGACGCTGTGCGCGAGCGAGTCCAAGCGATCGTGGGCCAAGGGAATGACGCGCCGACCGGCCACATCCCGTTCACTCCGCGTGCTAAGAAGGTGCTCGAGCTTTCGCTACGCGAAGCGGTGCTACTCAGCCACAATTACATCGGCACCGAGCACATTCTGCTCGGCCTCATCCACGAAGGCGACGGCGTAGCGGCGGAGATACTCGTAGCGCTCGGCGCCGACCTTGATGGCACGCGTGAAGTGGTCCGAGCTCTCATGACTTCGTACGAAGACCGGGCCACGGCCAGGGCTGGCGATCTAGTGGACCAAGCGTTCGGAGGTCGGCTCGTCAGTCTGACGCAACTCTCCGACCGGTGGGACGAGACAATAGAAGGTCGCAACTTCGAGGACGAGATCGCGCGGATCATGGTGATCTTAGCGAGAAGGGAATCCAGCAACGCGGTGATCTTGGCGGAACCCGGCGCGGATGGCCGTGCCCTCCTTCTTGCACTTGCCAGGAAGTTCCGCGATGGGTCTCCCGATGCCCGCTACCGAGAACTCTACGAACTCGACCTAGGCCGTGCAGAGGCCGCTGATGGCGAGGAGGATCTGAGCAAGCTGCCGGATGCCATCACTCACGAGGCGGCGGCCGGATCCGTATTCTTCGTTCCCGACATCCACGCGCTGGCGACGGAAAATCCCAACTCGCTTGCGGCGGGGGTCCGCAAGCGCCTGATTCGTGGCGAGATCCGGATAGTCA
Organism: Microbacterium yannicii; assembly: GCF_024055635.1. Lineage (GTDB taxonomy): Bacteria > Actinomycetota > Actinomycetes > Actinomycetales > Microbacteriaceae > Microbacterium > Microbacterium yannicii. The sequence goes on along the minus strand of NZ_JAMXMB010000006.1, from coordinate 294,918 downwards.
CCATCCTGACCGAGGAGGGTTACCGAAGCGCAATTCGAAACGTCAGTGATCTCGATGGGTTGTTCGACACGGTGACGCTCGCCCCGCCGACCCTGGAAGACGCGATGACCTGGCTGAAAGGCATGCGCGATCGATACGAAGCACACCACAAGATTCAGATCACCGACTCGGCCGTCGTCGCTGCAGCGATTGTTGCCGACGCTTACCTGGACGAGGGTGACCTCTACTCCCGAGCGCGGGCCTTGATCGACCGAGCCGGCGCACGGCTGAGGATTGCGATGAGCAATCCTCCGGTAGACCTGCGTGAACTCGACGACAAGATCGCCGCTGTCCGCATCCAGAAGGAGAAGGCGTCTGAAGACCAGGACTTCGAGCTAGCAGCCTCGCTTCGCGATCAAGAGAAGCAACTACTGGCACAGCGTCTACGTCAGGAAAAACTCTGGCGGTTAGAGGGCGTCGATGCATCAATGCATGCGGTGGTGGACGAAGACATGGTCCTGTCGACGGCCGTCGAACTGACTGGCGTCTCCGAGACTCGCCTTCGCGCCAGCGTCGCGGGCCGGGCGGCGCGCGATGGTCAGCTCGCGGCGTCAGGGGACTACCGCATCTTGAATGATCGGCCCGTCATCATGGACGCCGACGATCTCCTAGGCACGAAAGCGACGGCCAAGCGCCTAGCCGCCATCCTCAACGCATCACGCCACGCGGCCCCGTTCATTCTCGCGATCGACGGCGGTTGGGGGGTGGGAAAGAGCAGCCTGTTGCGTCTGATTGAGGCCGAACTCACCGACTCCAATGTCGTCACCGTGCCGTTCAACGCGTGGACTGCGCAGGGCGAGCTCGCATTGGAGAGCTTGGTCAAGTCAGTGCTGGTGGAACTGGACCCGTGGGTGCTGCGACGGTGGGTTCGGAAAGCCGCGCGGCAGCGGCACGTCTCAGTGATCGCCCGAGTTGTGGCGTCGATCGGCGCCCGACTATTGGGCGCTTCCCGTTTGGTGGATCAATTCTGGGCGCAGGCCGGTGCCAGCGATGAGCTTCGCAACAACCTGCGGTCTTCGATTGAGGGCATGCTGCAGGAGTGGGTCGACTCCGATCCTCGAGGAGGCGGTAAGCGCAGCCTGATCGTCTTCGTCGATGATCTCGACCGATGCGCGGAAGATACGGTCGTCCGGATGTGTGAGGCGATGAAGCTCTACCTCGACGCGCCCGGCCTGATATTCGTCCTGGCCTGCGACCTGTCCGTGCTCGCTGACGGGGTATCGTCCACCACCGGACTATCCGAGCGCGCGGGGCGAGCCTATCTGGAGAAGATCATCCAGGTGGCATACCGTCTTCCACCGCCAAGCGGTGAGCACATCCGGCGACTCATAGACGCCTACACACAGGAATCAAGAACGACAGCACTGGTCGATCCCATCATCGTTGAGATCCTCGCAGAACAGGCGGGTCGTAATCCGCGCAGAATCAAGCGCATCCTGAACAGTTTCGTCCTGACGAGCGACCTCGACCCGATGTGGCACGTCTATCCGCTCGACCCGACGCACGCCTTGACTGCCAATCTGCTTCAACACATCTACCCGCAGGTGTATGACTTCATCGTCAGTCCGGACGCCGGCAACGATCCCATCGGAGCGTTCCTGGACTTCGCCACATTGAAACGGCGAGCGACAGAAATCCCGCGCGCAGATGACCCCTGGTGGGGAACGGCGACGCGAGTCTTTCGTCGCGCAGGCCTTCCGGTGCCTCGTCATGAAGCGGGCGCCGACATTACAAACGAGGTGCTTCTGGTGGAGCGAACACTTCCGCAGGGGTTCCCGGAGTACGCCAGAAACGAAGAGCTGATCAGGTTGCTTCGCGGCGTCGGCAACGTCAACACCCGGATCGCGATGCGCTCGCAACTGATCAGTAGCCCGCTTCCCGCGCAGCCGGTTACACAACCATCATCGACCGACGAAGCCTCACCTGGGACTCCATCCACTTCTCGTGGCGCTCCGTCGAGCCAAGCGCTCCCGAGCCGGTCCACCGCTGGTTCCTAGTCGCACAGTGCGGGGCCATCGCGCCGTCTGACGCAACACAGCAGAGCAGGGCGATGGAACAGGCGCGTCGCGCGAGTCTGCTTTGGCCATGCACGCGCGTGTGAAAGGCGTCCATGCCTGCCCGCGCTCTCCGGCCGCTGGGGCGTGGCGATCCGCCGCGCGTCGGCAAGCCGCCGCTCTCTGCAGACGCGACGTCCTAGTCGCGCACGCAAGAGGACCGACTTGCGGGCAACACGTTGGCAAGCTCAGTGGGCGAGAGCGGCATTCGACCCGGCAGCGCGACGCTACCGCTAGGCGATCAAATCGCGCGAATTCGATCCGCTCGGAGGTCCGGTTCAGGCATGCCCGACCGGGTCCAAACCACCTCGTAGCCCATCTTCCGCAGTTCTGCGATCGCAGCAGCCGGATTGTCGGTAACCGCGGCGCGGAGTTGCATCTCGCGCCAGTGATGACGCCCTTCTTCGATCGCTGCTCGCGCCGTCGGGCGCATGTCAATTCCGAACTCCGCCCAGAGCATGTCGATGACATCTTCAAGGCAGGGCCGAAATCGATGCCCACCGACCGGGAAATGGAGGTCAGCAAGTCTCGGAGTCAAGCCCTGCGACGCTCGCTTCTTGTGCAGTTTTCCTCTGCGTGCAGCGCCCGTCTGAAGCAGCTCGTTGGTGACCGCATCATGGTCGAAGTGCACGTTGTAATGCGCTGCGGGGATGTTGGATCCAGCGTCGCGAACGTAGTCGACCGTGAACAGCGGCCGCGCCACTTGCCAGGGTCGGACGCGGAGTGCCGAACGGAGAACTGTCGCGCGCTGGGAGGTTGGGCTCATGACTAGGTCGAGGTCCACCTCGAGCTGCAGGCGAGGAGTTCGGTCGATCTGTAGCTCAATTCCGCCGCGAGCTGCCGAGGCGACAGACATACGTCCGCCGCCGTCGCGGAGCTTCGTAGCTGTCGACGTGAACCCAAGGTCACCGACCGGCAGAATGCGAGCGAGTCGTTCCATCAGATCGAGTGCGAAGGCATTCGCCTCTTCCTGGAGGGGATCCACCGGGTTACGGTCATCGCCCCGCGAGGAACTCGAGACGCTCGAGTTCGCGGAGGACCTCAAGCTCGTCGATCGTCAGCTCGTAGGCGTACGCACGGCTACGCAGCTCCGATACCGACACGCCGACCTGGTCGAGAAGTTCGCGATGACGTGAGTCGACTTCGTCCAGAGAGAGAATCTCTACCGTCACTTCCCCTGTGGTCATGGCGACAGAATGCCAGTGGCCCCCGACATCGCCAGGCACCAAGCGGCGTGTTGGCCAACCTGTGGAAGTGACGGAGCCGCGATGATACCGCGCGTCACCGACCGGACTACGTGCGAGACGTTGCTGACCTTCGCATCTCACGGCAGAGTGGCCACCATGCGGTACACCACTCCTGCGATCGTCCTCGTGGTCGCCTCCGCGATTTTCGTCGGCGCGATGTGGCTCGCAACAACGGCGAACTGGGGTCCCCTGCTTCTCGGTGGAGTTGCTCTCGCGATCGCCTCGTTCGTCGCTGCCGCGTGGGCCGTCGGCAGGATCCGTCGGACACGGGCGATCACACCCGAGGCGATCAGCACGCCACCCGATATGCCCGAGTAGAACGGGTACCGCGAGGCCTACAACAACAGCGGCGTCCAACTCGGCTCGGTGGATTCGTGAGGAGCGAGACATGAAGAAGCGAACGATCATCGTCGGCGCGCTCGTCGCCGCGGCCGGTCTGGTGGCAGTCGGCGGGTTGGCTGCGTCTGGCGGAGCACCCAGCAACCCTGAAGCAGGACCCCTGCCCGAGGGTGTCACAGTCGTCACGCAGCAGGTGTACGACGACGCCTTCGCCAAGTTGGAAGCCTGCATGAACGAAGGCGGCGCCGAGCTTGCCGGCACGCGCGTCGTCGGCAGTGTGTACGACTACGCCATCCCGGCCCAGTACGAGCCGGTCTACGAAAAGTGCTATGTCGACTTCGCACCGGTCGACTTCCAGTGGCAGATCGCCCATTCGTACGAGTCCGAAACATTCATCCGGTACCGCGAGTGCCTGACTGACATGGGCATCGAGCCGGGCAAGGACGCTGACAGGGTCTTGGCACAGGTCAAGGAGAGCGGCATGGACGTCCGGAAGTGCTTCGAACCCGCAACGAACGGGTGAAGTGCACACCACGCTGTCCCGTCCGAACTCACGGACAGGACAGCGCATTCGAATACGCGGTCGCGATTAGGCAGGGTCGCAGGTCACGTCGTGCGCGGTGAGGGACCGGCTACCGCACCACCTTCCGGGACTGGTCGGGAACACTGGATATGTGCAGAAGGTCGTAGGTCAGCAACTCTTCGTCGTGGTCGCGCTCTTCGACCCACTCGGCGTCGGAATGACCTTTGACCGTCGTGAGTGGCCCGCACACGTCACTCTGGCGTCGAACTTCGTGGTTGGGGAGCCCGGCGTGCGTCTTGCGCGGGCAGTGAAAGAAGCCTGCGCCGGTTACGGACCGATGTCGGTTCGCTTCGCCGGCCGTGCGATGTTCGGCCGCGATCGGACTGTCCCTGTTCAGCTCCTGGATTCCGCGCACCTTAACGACATGCACGAGCGTCTCGCAGATCGCGTGGAGGTCGTGCCCGGCTTTGCAGCAGCCGACCCCGACTACTGGCGTGCCGGTTACCGCCCACACATGACTCACGTGCCGACCGTCACCGTCCACGACGGCGACACCAGACAGATGGCGTACGTCGCTGTCGCCGCGCTGACCGAGAACACGGCAACCCTGACGGCAGCCTTCGTCCTCTCGCGCCCGCCCGACGGCGAATGAGACACGCGCCCGGATGCGGACCGGCCCGCGGGCGCGCAACGCGCCTCAGGTGTGAGGATCGGAGTATGGACGTGTCTGATGATGATCCCCAGCTCGGCCCCGCTGACGTCGATCGCGCGGCGCTGCAACAGCCGGGCGTCGTCTTGCACACGCTCGCAACCGAGATCGGCGCGCGGGTGGACGAGGCCTCCGCTGCGGGTGCACCACCGGATGGTTGGCGCGTCCTCAAGCGACACCAGTCCGACCAAATCCTCATCGGCGCGCCTGTTGACCCCGAGGCGACTGTGTGGCGCGTCGCCCACGTCCAGTTCGTGTCATCCGACGCCACGGTCCGTGTGCATCCGGAGACGATGACGTTGCGCCCAAGCCGGGCGCAACGCAGGCAGGGCCTCGCGTTGCGCTGGCCGACGCTCATGCAAGGTGCTTCCGGCGCCGACGGTTTCGCCGTCGACATCGTCAACACCGGCTCGGACCGCTGGATCCCCAACGGTGACGGATTTCACGTCGTCGGCGTGTTCACCGAACCCGGCGAGACGACGTTTCACTTCGGCTGGGCGGACTCCGCTCAGCGCACGGCGGTCCCGCTGGATCCGGGAGAGTACGCACGCGTGAGCGTGGCGATCATGCCGACTGCGTGGGAACGCCTCGAGCCCGGCGCCCACGATCTGCACGCCGTGTTGGTCAGCCTCGGCGTGCGTACCGAGACGGCCCTCAACGTGCATCTCTCGCGGGAGCTGCTTGGCTCTCACCGACAGCAGCGGCGGCGGTCACAGCCCACACCCGACGATCGCCGCCGGGCCGTCGATGAGGAGGTTGCTCGCGTTCGGGGCGTTCTCGCCGCCGCCGGGGCATTCGCTGAAGTCACTGCCGCAATCGCCGCATCGAACACGGATGAGGATGCCGTTGCCCGACTGGGCGAGCTGCTCAACCTGGGCGAAGCGGCGGCTGAGGCCATCTACAACTCGACGCTCCGCCAGCTGCGCCCAGGGAACGCGACACAGCTTCACCACCGGTTGGACGAACTGCACCACCACCGCCAGGGGATCTAGCCACACCACGCTCTGCGAATGATGCTGAGCACTCGCAGCCCGCCCGCTGGCCGACCGTCGTACGCACCCGCTGAATTCATGCGCGCCCGGACGCGGAGGCGCTGCGAGGCGGAGATGGACAGGAGCATGGTGCCGGTTGATACTGGCGCCATGCGCGATGTCACGGTTCCAAGGAGCTTTCCCGAGGCGCGGGGCAAGCTCCTCGTGTTCATCGTTGTGAGCGCGCTGGTCTTTCTCGGCGCCGGCGCTTGCCTCGTCTACGGCTTCCTTTTCCAGTGGCCTGCGGGAGTTTTGGTCGTCCTCGCAGCTCTCGTCTGTATCCTCGGCGTCGGCTTGGCCGTCCGGACCTGGATCTTCCTGCGATTGCGATCGGAGGAAGCAACGTCGCGTGGCCACCACGGACGTAGCTGACTGCTCGCTGCGGGCAACTGTGTGCCTAACGACCCACCTCCGTTCGGCGTGGGCTGACCGACCAGACCTCGCGCCGGGTCGACGTGAGGGTGGACTTCCTTGGGTCCGCTGCAGGAGCGTCCCGCTTGGGTGTTGGTATGGTCGCCGAGTGAATTCCGCGCACGTCCTGATCCTGCACGGCTCACCTGGCTCAGGAAAGACGACACTGGCTCGGACGATCTCCGAGCAACTCCGGGCCGACGGCGTCGCCCACGCCGTCATCGATGTCGACGAACTGAACCTCATCTTCCCGTCGCCGCGTCGCGACTTCTGGCTCGCCAACCTCGCAGCAATCTGGCCGAACTACGCGCAGGTGCCCGACATCCGCGTGATCATCCCCACCGTCATCGCCGACGCCGAGCGACTCGAGCAACTACGCGCCGCGGTCCCAGCAGCGTCTTTCGTCGTGTGCGAGTTGACTGCCCCCATCGACGAGCTCAAAGCGAGGGTCACCCAGCGGGAACCGACGGACGAGTGGCGGTCGTCACTTCGCGCTCGGGTAGACCACCATGCCGAACGGACCGATCTGGAGCAGATCCGCGACGTCCTGGTCTCCACGCATCACCGTAGCGAGGAGGACGCGGCGCGCGACGTGCTGCGGGTCATCGGCTGGACCGTGTCCTGAAGCGATCCAGGTTCGCCAACGAGCGCTTCGCGAACCGTGTCGAGCTGGTCGCCACGAGCCGTTGCCACCCGCCCGCAAGCGGACCCTCGCAAGACACAGACTGTCGCGCTCGGCAACCTTGTGTCCGGCATAGCGACCTTCTTGCCTGTCACTCTTGGCGCACGAGCAGCCGATGCAGCGGCGCCACGAGCAGGAGCAGGAACATCGCCCAGTAGCCCACCGCCGGGAACAGCACAGCGACCGCAAGCGCGAGAAGGAAGAGCGCCAGCATCACGACATCGGCGACGAGCCCGCTCCGGAGGCGCGGTCGGGGGATGTCGTGCAACGCCGGATGCCGCAACACGTAGAGGCGGATGAGCAGCATCACGAGGCTCGTCATCGCAAGCGTGCCGATGTAGAGCACCTTCTGCCCGGCATCCTCTTCCAACTGCCCGAGCAGAGCCGTTGCAATCGGCAGCCAAACGATGGTGAACATCCACGCGATGGTGAGCCAGAGCAGCCCGGCGGTCACCCGATGGATGCCGGCGAACAGGCGGTGATGGGTGAGCCAGAAGTTGGCGATGAGCAAGAAACTGAGCGCGAAGCTGAACAGCTGACCCGCGTTCTCGTTCAGCCACTCGATCGTCGCCAGTCCGTCCGCAGCTGCATCGCCGACGCTCTCCATCAAGGGCAGGATCAGCAACGTCATGGCGATCGCCACGACGGCATCCGCGAACGCCTTCAGCCGCTCCGCGGGGAGTGTCTGATCACCCGGCACTGGGGCAAGGTTCTCAGCGCGCTCCGTCATAGCGCAAAGGTACCGGCCGCCGAGCCAAGGCGACTGTCGTCGCCCGAAGTCATCCACCCAAATCCGGCATCGGTATCCGCCTGAGGCGAGTGAGGGATACGGCTTAGGTGACCCGGCATGCGTGCGTTCGAGGACCGGCATCCGTACGCTCAGAGACCTCCGCGTGCGTGGGAGCAGCGTCGGTTGGCTCGCGCTATGCAGTCACCGCCATCGCCGCGAGCGCGCACTGTACAACGCAGGCTTGGGTGCCGGAAGGTTTCTGATTCGGCGCGCTACCGCGCGTGTGAATGTGACGACTCCGACGCTCGTAGAGGTGTCTGACGAACTCGTGTCCTCGTGGCGCGCGGCGTCTCAGCTCGGTGGATTTGACGCTAGCTCGATCAACGCGAACCCATCATGGGCCAGCGACGCGACCGAGACATGGCTCTGACGAGGCGTCTCGAGCGAGGGGAGGCGCACGCCTTCGCGGCGCGGATGGGTCGGTCCGGTGCTTGCGCGCGGCAAGCACCGGACTCAATCTGCTCCGGCAGCGCCGGGTACTCTGTGCCGCAGGCGAATGGTACGGTCGCGGCTGTGGTGAAGAGTGCAGTGGAGATCGAAGGCGTCGCCGCCCCGCAGCAGGGCCGCAGTCGCGAGTCGTTCGCCCGCGTCCGGGCCGCGACGGTGCAGTTGCTCTCGGAGAAGGGTCCCAAGGGGGTGCTGATCGCCGATGTCAGCGCGCTGGCGGGCGTGTCGGTCGGCACGATCTACGGTCGGGTGGGAAGTCGCGCCAACCTGTTGCGGGTCGTCCATCGGGAAGAGCTCGAGCGGATGCGGACGAGCATGGTGGCGCGTCTGGATGCTCTGGAGTTCTCGGAGGAAGTGGATACGTCGCTGCGTCAGCTCGTGCATGCTTATGTCGCCGAGCTGGTCCAGAATGTCGCGATTATCGGGGCGCTCCAGGCGCTGGTGTCGGAGGATCCCGAAATGGCGTCGGCGGGCCCCGAGGTCTTCGCGGAGACCCGAGCCGCCGTCGTCGCCGCGCTGGCGCGCGCGCTGGGCGCAGGCGCTTCGTCCGTCGACACGGCATGGCTGGGGTGGGTGTTCGAGGTGATGTTCGCTTCGACCCGTCATTGGCAGGACGAGTCCGCCGCGATGCCTGCCAGCGCCGGTGCGATGGAGGAGTCGCGGTTCGAGGAGCAGTTGGGGCGCAGCGTCATCCTCTTGCTGAGGTGATCGAGTCGAAGTTGCGAAAGGCTTGAATCCGAATTTGGATTCGGTTTATAGTCATGCCAGAGAGCTTCCACGGGGGAGGCCAGCGACAGTGAGGTCGACACTCGACATGACATCCACATTTCTTCGGCGCGGGGTCGCCGTCGGCGTCCTCGGCGCTGCCGCGATCGCGGTCGGGCTGACCGGTTGTGCGAACTCCGGTGCGCAAGAGTCGTCGGACGACTTCTCGCTGTCCTACCCAGTGGCTGAGAACAGCCCGTACGCGGCAATGGCCGAGAAGTACATGAAGACGCATAAAGGTGTGACGATTACACTGAACGCCATTCCGTCGGACAGTTACGACAACCTGTTGCGGACGGAGCTGCAGAGCGGCAACGCCTCCGACGTCGTGATGGCAACCGCCGGGTCGGGTACGCCGGTCTCGCTGATTCCTCTCGCCGACGCAGGTCTGGTGTCGGCGCTGGATGGCACCACCGCGGACCTCGTGGGCGACGCGAACCGCCCGCAGTTCTTTGTCGATGACGAGATGTTCGGTCAGCCCACTGACTTCGGTGTCACCGGCACGATCTTCGACAGTGCCGCCGGTGTCACCTATCCGACCACGACCGACGAGATGCTCGGCGTCTGCCCGGCGCTCAACGCGGATGGCGTGTCCCTCTACGCGATGGCCGGACGCGTGCCCATCAACGCTGGCCTGACCGCGATCAGCCTGGCCGCTGGCCAGGTGTACTCGCAGGACCCCGAATGGGATGAGAAGCGCGCCTCAGGCGAGACGACGTTCGCGTCCACCTCCGGGTGGCAGAACACTCTCCAGCTCATCCTCGACATGCAGGCCGTCGGCTGCTTCCAGCCGGGCGCCGAAGGCGCTGGATTCGAAGCGATCACGGGCGGGATCGGCCAGGGCGCGTCTCTCGGCGCGTTCCTTCCCGGCGGAGTGATCGCACAGCTCGGCCCGGCGCTGCCGGACGCGCAGCTCGTGGTCGAAGCGGCACCCATGCCCACTGGCGGCGCACCCTTCATCTTTGCCAGCTCGGACTACGCGCTGGCGATCAGCGCTGCGAGCGATCGGAAGGACGCGGCACAGGCCTACCTGAACTGGCTCGCCGAGCCAGAGCAGGCCCAGGAGTACGCCGAACTCGCCGGATCCCTTCCCATCACCGGCATCGCCGACGTCGACCTCGGCGGCACCGCCTACGCTGCCGTCGCTGATCTGCTGGAGGCGGGAAGTTACACCACCCTCCCTGTCAACGTCTGGCCACCGGCGGTGTTCAACGTGCTCGGCACCGACGTGCAGGCGCTGCTCACGGGCCAGAAGGACGTCGACCAGGTGCTAGCCGACCTCGACGCCGCGTGGACGTCGTGATCGCCCCGCATGCAGCCGGTAGCACCATGAATGATCACGGGACCACTTCCGGCCAGATGACGTCCGAGGCGTTCCGCGCGCTCAGCATCGACGACAAGCTCGATTGGCTCGCCGAGCATGGCGAGCCCGCCGACCCGCGCAGCGACACCGACACGCGATCGCTGATCCGCCGCTTTCCGCATCTCGCGGACGTTGTGCTGAGCGATGTCACGATCCCTAGGCTGGCTGGTCGAACGCTCGCGGCGCGCGCCTACGTGGACCCGACTGCCGAGCCGAGTGGAGCAGGGTTGGTCTGGGCACACGGGGGAGCCTTCCTCGGTGGCCACCTCGACATGCCGGAAGCGAACTGGGTGTCGCTCGAACTGGCGGCCAGCGGTGTACCCGTGTTGTCGATCGACTACACCAAGTGTCTGCGAGGAGTGCACTATCCGGTGCCGTCCGACGACGTCATGAGCGCCTGGGAGTACGCGGTCCGAGAAGCCGAGACGTTGCTGGGAGTCGATGCGCACAGCCTTTACGTCGGCGGAGCCAGCGCGGGCGCGACGCTGGCCGCCAGCGCGGTGCGGCGAGGCTCAGCGCGTCCGGGAATGGAGCCGGCGGGACTGGTGCTGGTTTACCCCGCACTCCATCCCAACAGCTTCCAACCCACGCAAAGCCTCGAGACCGTCGATGACCGCACCCTCGAGATCTCGATCAACTACGCGGGCTCCCGTGCGGCGCTCAAGAACCCGGACGCCTTCCCTGGCCTCGGCGACGGCACCGGCTTCCCCGACACACTGATCGTCGCCTGCGAATTCGATGCAATGCGCCCGTCGGCGGAGGAGTTCCACGCCACGTTGCTGGCGGCCGGCGTCAATTCGCACTACCGCCTCGAACTTGACTCCGACCACGGACACATCGACGAACCGACCCATCCTGGAGCGGTTCGGACGATCGCAGCGATCAAGGACTGGATCGCTGGCCGCCTCCGACTGACGACGCTCGGGCCCACCGCCCCCTGAGACGCGACGTTCCATTCGGCTCGCTGCTGGGCGGCTTCATACCGCTCGCCGCATCGATGCTGCTGGGATGTCTTCTCGCCCGCCCAGCTTGGTAGCAAGTCGATTGGCCACGTGCGCGCCGACTAGGACACTTGCGCGTGTACGAGATCCAGTCGGATCGATCCGTCGGTGGCCCTCGCCATGCCTGGCCGCCCTAAAGCCCCAATAGACGGACTGTGTTCCTCAATGCTCAGGGACACATCGGTCAGCTTCAACATCGGCACGGTTGTGCGCCTCTCGATAGCGAAGGAACCGACAACTTCTGATCCTGCGAGGTTCCCTCCCGATTGCATGCTGAGCGACTCGCTTCCGTACGTCGAGCGGATGTGGATCGTGATGGGTGGCCTGCGAGCCGGCCGCTGCCGTTATCCGCCGCCGTAGGTCGGCGGCTACTCGGTGGTCAGCGGCGCGCGAGTCGGCGCCGAGCATCTGCTGCAGCCAGGCGGGCGCGCATTGTCTGCCGGTCGGCTGCAGCCCACGGCCCGGACGATTCGAGCGGGATCTCGGTCATGAATCGACGCTCATCCTCAGGGATGCGTGCGACCAGGGCGTCCGGATCCGACTCGGCAGCGGCATAGAGTGCTGGACCGTCCGCGTAGAACGGGTCGATCAGCACGAGGCGGCCGTCAGATCCGCGCATGACATTTGACGGGTTCTCATCGATTGGGCCGCACCAGGGTAACTCCGCGAGAGCGCGCCCGTGGATGGCGCGCAGGATGCCGCTCAGCTCGGCGACACTCTCGTCTTCCTCCCGAATGAGGCGGTGCAGTCCGGCGGCATCCGACGGGTCCACAGGATGCAGGCGCTCCATGACCATGAGATCGCCGCCCCCGGTCAGTCGCCGATGCGTGTACAGCCGTGGCACCAGTAGCGTGTGCTTCGCGCGGAAGTACAGCTCGGCGGTGTACCGGCCGGCGGGGTCGAACGGGCTGATGCGCGCGACCGCCTGGCCGTCCGGTGAAAGCAGGGCGATCGCCCAGTCTCCGGCGCCGAGAAGTCTCCAGCCCGCGTCCGCGAAGACTCGCTCGGCATCGTCGTGGTCGGCGTCCTGTGCCGGGTCGGGGAATCGGGTGGACACGACGCCTAGTCTCCCGCACCCAGCGCGTTCGCAGTGGATCCCTGTGTACGGTCCGAGCGTGTCGATCCAGGACTTTGGGGGAGCCAACGTGGTGGGATGCGTCGGCGGGCGGCCCAGGGGTGTGAGGTGTGTGCTCAAACAGCTCGCTGAGCATGGGCCGGAGTGCGCTGGACAAGCCTGGGTGGGTTCGAATTTAGAAACCGATCAGTCCGTCGGGGGACGGGCGAATACGGGAATCCCTGCGCGGCGACCTAATCGTGGTCCCGGTCGTCGACGACTTCGCGGGCGCGCGAAGGCCCGAAGAGGAAGCCGCCTTCGTTCACGGCGCGGTGAGGGATCGTGCGCGGACGCTGGTTGTCCGGGTGGTTGGCCAGCGAGAGGCCTGTGCTTAGGCTGTCGACGTGCCTGACGCCGTCTTCGACGATCCTCGGCTCGCGCGGCTCTACGATCCGTTGGATCCCGACCGGCCCGACCTCGACTCTTACGTTTCGATCGCGGACGAGTTCGGTGCGCAACGGGTCCTGGACGTCGGCTGCGGGACAGGAGTGTTCGCTCTGATGCTCGCTGAGCGTGGGTATGAGGTTGTCGGTGTGGACCCGGCCGGCGCGTCCATCACCGTAGCCCGGTCCAAGCCTGGGGCCGACCGCGTGCGTTTCCTCCACGGCGACGCGACCTCGCTGCCCGCGTTGCAGGTCGATCTCGCGACGATGACGGCAAACGTGGCGCAGGTCTTCTTGACAGACGCCGATTGGACCGCGACGCTTCGCGGCATCCACGCCGCGTTGCGTCCGGGCGGGCGACTAGTGTTCGAGTCGCGCGATCCAGCGCGTCGGGTGTGGGAGGACTGGAGCCGCGACTGGTCCCCGCGGCAGGTGGAGATTGCCGGCGTTGGCGTCATTGAATCGTTTGCGGAGGTCACTCGGGTGGAAGGTGAATTCGTCACGTTCGAGGGGGCGATCACTCTTCCTGACCGGACGATAGTGCCCACCTCGTCGACGTTGCGGTTCCGCAAGCGGGACGATATCGAGACGACCCTCGCTGACGCCGGTTTCACCGTCGATGAAGTGCGCGAGGCTCCCGATCGTCCCGGACTGGAGTTGGTGTTCGTGGCCACACGCACCTAAGTCGCGCGCCGACAAGGCCGGCCCCGCTCGGGGATCAGCATGAGGCTGGGGCTCGAGCGAACACCCGACTGGGCTGTCGTACTGCAACGTCAACTCCCCGTTGCTCGCACAAGGCCGCCGCGCGGGCGGCTTGTCGAGTTGCGGGTATGCGGTCTCTGGGAGAGTGGGTTCATGATCGAGATGGACGACGTCTGCGTGACGATAGGTGACGTGACGCTTCTGGCTGCCGTCTCGGTGAGGGCGCGGCGCGGTGATGCTCTGATCGTGCGAGGTCCGAACGGGGCGGGGAAATCGACCTTCTTGCGAGTGCTTGCCGGTGTCCGGAAGCCGACGGCGGGGCTCGTACGCATCGGGGGTGCTGACGTGGGTGAGCGGGATCTTGAGTTCCGGCGACGGGTCGCGGCGATGATTGGGCTGCCGCCGATGGCGCCTGACCTCACCCTCCATGACCATGTCCTGCTGGTCGCGACTACGTGGGCGCGCGCACCGAGGTTGGCGGTCGCGACCACACGTGACGTGCTGGCGGAGCTTGGGCTCAGCGGGCTGAGCGAGCGTTTCCCGCACGAGCTCTCTTCTGGTCAGACGCAGTTGTTTGGTCTCGCGATGACCCTTGCCCGCCCTTTCGAAGTGTTGATCCTCGATGAACCGGAGCAACGGCTGGATCCTGAGCATGTTGAGTCGGTGGCCCGCGTCTTGCGCGCTCGTCGCGAGCGGGGCGTAACGCTGGTGCTCGCCACGCACAGCTCAGCGCTTGCGGACGGGGTGGGCGGACAGACCGTTTGGCTGGGTGCCGCGGCATGAGCACGCGCTCGGAAGCTGCGATTCGTGTATGGCGCGCACGTAGCGCTCGCACCGCCGGCGACCGCGGCTACCTGGTCTACATGTTTTTCATGGTCGCGCTTTTGGTCGCGGCGCCCGTTGCGCGCGCTGTGTGGTTGAGCGCGTCCAGCATGGAAGGGGCTGCCCTGTTCGCGTCCCCTGCGGCGCCGGCAGTGACCGCGCTCGTTGTTGCGTGCGTTTGGGCGGGGGCACTGCTGCTGGGTCGCGAACGTGGCCCCGCCCTGCGTCCCCCGTTTCTCACCCATGCGCTGGCGACGATCGACCTGCCCCGATCGGACACCTTCGCCGGCCCGGTGCTGCGCGCCGGCGCCATGGTGACGGCGTCGACGACGATCGCGGCGGCCGTCGTTGCGAGCAGCCTTGTAAGCCGAGGCCTGGCTGAGCCGCTTCACGCGCTGGCGTTCACCGCGGTCGGAGCGGCAGTCGGAATCATCACAACCGCCTTCTGGCTCATCGGCCAAGCTTTTTCCCGAGCCGCCATCCCACTGGCCCTTGGCTCGCTGGCACTCGGCGCAGCCACCGCGACTTTCCCCAGTACACGACCGTTCAGCCCCTGGGGAGGGGTTGCCCTCGCTTACCCGGGTGTCGGTTCAATGTCCGCCGCCGCTACGGTATGCGCGCTGGCCATCGCACTCGCCGCCTCGCTCCCGACGGTGATGAACCGACTCAGTCACGCAGAACTCGCAGCGCAGGCGGCGCGTTGGGATTCCGTCACGATTCACGCCGCCGGCATGGACTTCAGCACCGCCGCCGCCATCTACCAGGGAAGACCACACCGGGGCCGCCGTCTTCGCGCGGTTCGACCGATGAATCGGCTATCCGTGACGTTCTTCATCCGCGACGCCGTCGGAGCGACGCGCACACCGGGCCGCTTGATCGCTGGCATCCTTGCCCTCATCGGCGCGGGTGCGCTCATCGTGCTTGCATTCGCGCCCACAGCACCCAGCCTCCTTCTCGGGGCCGGGGCCGGCGTGCTTCTGTTCACGGGACTCGGACCCCTCACCGACGGGTTGCGCCACGCCGCCTACGTCGCATCAGACCTCCCGCTGTATGGGATCAGCGACGCGCACCTCTTGACAAATCACCTGCTCTTCCCAGTGACCATGACCGCGATCGTCCTAGTAGCCACCGTCTTGGTATGCGCGGCCACCACGGGAATCGCAGTCATCCCACCACTCCTGAGCGCATTGACTCTCGGACTCCTCACCCTGGTCGCAAGAGTCAGCAACGCCCTCAAAGGCCCACTCCAACCTGCCCTCCTCGCACCCATCCCCACCCCAATGGGCGACCTAGGGGCGGCGATCCGACTCATCTGGGCCCTCGACGCACTGCTCGTGGCGGCGATGGCTGGGGTATCCGCGACGCTGATCCTCCACACTCCAGTACTGCTCGTTGGCATCGCAAGCGCCATGCTGGCAGTCGCCGTTCACCGATGGCATCGGCGCGGATAGCCCCACCGAAGCGCCGAGCCCTGTGGACACCTGAACGGCGCGCAGCAGGACCCACCTTCGCACGCAGTCAGTCGAGTCGTGCATGATCGAACCGTGAAGCAAAACGGCTGGAACGGCGTCGATCTTGCGCGGCGTTACCACTCGGATCTGGTGTTCCCGATACTCGCGGAGCGGTTCCCTCACCTCCCATATGCTGCGGGCCGCGTCGGTTCGGGCTCCGACGTCCTCGGATTCGATGACGGCACCTCCCAAGACCACGACTGGGGCCTCCGACTGAACCTGTTCGTACCGGCGGACGCCGTCGACGAGGTAGATCGAGAACTCGAGCGACAGCTTCCCGAGACGTACGAGGGGCTCCCGACCCGCTTCGCATTCACCGGTCAGACCGAGCGCCGCCACCACGTGGACGTCACCTCAGTCTCCGCGTTTCTTGACGCACGCCTCGGCTTCGACCCGCGCATAGGCCCGTCCGTCGAAGACTGGCTGTCGCTTACCGGACAAGCCGCACTCGAGGTCACCGCCGGTCCCGTGTTCATCGATAGCGACGGAGCGCTCATTGCGGCCCGCCATGCGCTGGCCTGGTACCCAGACGACGTTTGGCGCTACATCCTCGCGTGCGACTGGATCCGCCTGGCGCAGGAACTCCCGCTGATGAGCCGCGCCGCCGAGGTCGGCGACGAAGCCGGCTCTCGCGTCATCGCCGCCCGCCTGACTCAGATCACCATGCACCTGGCGTTCATGCTCGAACGACGCTGGCCCCCCTACGCGAAATGGTTCGGCACGTCGTTCAACCGCCTCACACGCGCGAAGGAACTTAGCGAGCCGCTCAACAAGACACTCCACGCAGACGACGACGCCGATCGACAGTCCGGCCTCGCCCGTGCACTCGAGGTGTTGCTGCGCGAGCAGAACACTCTCGGCCTCACCATGGCGACGCAGGCCATCGTGCCCTTCTGGGATCGCCCCCCACATCCACCCGAACCCATTGATCGTGAGCCAGCTACTCGGTGGCATCGTTCGCGACGAGGTGAGAACACTTCCGTATGGCCGCGGCTCCGCGGAGCAGCGGACCGACAACGTCGACATCCTCATTGACGCCCGAGCCCGCGCACGCATCGTCGCCGCGTAGGCGATCTCGCCCAGAGATGGACCGGCTGCGCGCGAGCTGAGTAACGCGCTAGATACCGCATGGCTGGGTGCCGACAGCCGGATTTTGGTCGCGCTCGGTCCGGTCCGAGGGGGCGACGACGGCGAGCTCTTGCCGCGGGGCTCCCGGGGGTGGACAATGCGCCCATGGGGGCATCTTCGGATCGCCGGGGTGGTGTGTGGGGTGCGTCGCGAGTCTCCGCAGGTCTGGGCGCGCTCCTGTTCGCAGGCGCCTGCCTCACGGCATGCACGGTGACGCCTGAGTCCGCCTCACCGACCGGCACGCCACTCGCCGAGCCGACGGATATGCCCGCGTTGCCGACTGGTGCCGCTGAGCCGTTCAACGTTCCTGCCTTCGATGGCCCACAGCCACTGCCCGTCGTGAACGGCACGACCTATGTTCTGAACAACGCGAACCCTGGCGCGTCAGACTTTCAGACCGTCGAGTACACCGTCCCACCCGGGTGGGAGACCGGCGACGTGTACATCGGCAAGGATCTCGGGGAACCTGGTGAGGTGGCGATCAGCTTCTGGACGCCCTCAGGCGTCTATCCCGACCCATGCCGGCGAACCACGGACTTGAGTCCGATCGACCTCGCAGACCACACCCATGCCGATGGCCACCTCGTTCTCATGAGCTATCCGCAGATCGGACTTTCGGCGCAGAACGGCCGTGCCGCGACAGAGGCGCGTTCAGTGATCATCGACGATCCTTCGGAGGACGAAGGAACCATCGCGCTTCGACTCGAGCTCACCGTACCCGAGGATCTCGACATCGCGTCCTGCGACGAGGGCGCTTACGTGGCATGGCCGGCCACCCACGCAGGCGCTCAGCCGCAGGACAACCACGTCGCAGGGCAGACAGACATCATCTACCAGGTCGACGTCGACTTGGGGCCGCTCATCATCGACGCGTCGTTCCGGCCGGGATCCCCGCGGGAGAGCGTCGAGGAGCTGTATGCCGTTCTCGGATCGATTGTGATGGACCGGTACTGACCCTCGGACACGCACGACGCCTTCCCGGCGAGCACCTGCAGGTCGCGCCCCGCCCGTGACGGACGCGCAAGGGTGCGGTCCCTCGGCAGTCGCCCGCGCACCGGCTCTGGCTGTATGTCGCGGTGATGGATGTTGTGTCGCGGCATAAGGGACGAGGAGTGCCCGAGTCGGTCTATAGCGTTCGCCTCAGCCGCTATTCCAGGACGACTAAGGCGCGCGTCGCCAGCGACCAGGCGTCTGACGCACGCATGTGGACCGCTCATCGTTCCGTGCCGACGGCGAACTCGAGCAGGGGTGACCGGCCAACTACCCTCATCTCATGCGTGACCCTCACGAAGGGCTGGCCACCGACGGCTGTATCCGTACGGGGGCGTCGCGCGATCGTGTCCCGTCGGCCTTCGAGCAGGTCGTCCTCGATGCGACGTCCGCGTTCGACGATCTCCGGCGGCGAGAGGCGATCGACACGGATGCCGCCCTGCTGCTGTACGGCTCAGTGGCCACCGGAATGGCGGAGCCTGGCCGGTCGGACGTCGATCTGATCGCGATCGGTGTCGAGAAGGAGCACGCCGCGGCGCTCTCTCGGGAACTGTCCCACGCGCACCGGTCGGTCTGCCGCGAGGTCGCAATTGCTGTGGCCGGGCGACACGATCACGAGGGGCCCGGCGACGAGGCCTACGGCAATCGGGTGTTCCTGCGTCACTACTGCGTTCCGCTTCTCGGCCACTCGCCCGTCGGCGACGACCGATTCCCGGGGGACGCACGCGCGGCACGCGGGTTCAATGGCGACATCCGTCACGCGCTGGACCGGTGGCGGCAAGCAGGCACCGCGGATGCCGCGGCCCTCGGTAGGCTGGTCGGCCGCAAGACGCTGCTCGCGACCGCTGGACTCGTCAGCGTGACCGAGGGCACGTGGTCGACCGACCGGGCGACAGCGGCGGCTCGCTGGCGCAGACATCGCCCTGATCTCGCGGGAGAACTCGATCAGCTGCTGGCGTGGTGCGACGGCGCTGCCGCGTCAGCCAACGATCTACGAGACGCGGTGGCGGACGACGGCGTCGTGTCTCGCATCGCCGAAGACTTCGCTAATCGCATCGGACTGTGGGACATATGATGAGCCGGCCCTAGCCAGACCGTTTCTGACGAGCGTCCATGAGGGGGTCGGCGAAGCTCCGTCTCACTTCCTCAGATATAGCTCGTTGCGCATCGATCATCCCCAGCGAGAAGCTAGCAGCGCGGTCAAACGCGCGCGCCTCTATCCGATGGTGTCGTGGGTGGAGAGGCGTCCCGAATGACGGCACGACACCGTGTTCTCACCCAGCCGAATATCTGCGCGCTCGACGACCGGCACGCGAGCCATGGTTCATGACAGTTCGTCCCTGTCGCTTCACGCGGCAGCGCCTCTGGATCACCTCTCTGTGAGCTGATCCCGCAGACGGCACCGCCGCGCAAGTTGGCGGTGCAGTACCGTCAACACGATCGCTATGGAAGGGAGCTGGCATGGACGTTGTCGACGGCCCTCGCCTCGAGTACCGCGAGCAGCGCCCCACCCTCGGCATCCGAAAGCGCACTCCGTTCCGTGGGATGCTCGCCGAACGCGACCGGCTCATCGCGGAGGTCATCGAGTGGATGCACGTCCACGCCGTCCGGCCGGACGGCTCGTTCTACCTGCGATTGCACACTGTCGACATGGCCGGTGACATGGACATCGAGGTCGGTGCGTTCGCGACCAGCCCCGGTGATGACAAGGTCCGCACGGGCACGATGCCGGGCGGTGACTACGTCGTCCTGCGATACGTCAACCACTCGATGCGGGCTCACCGGCTGCTGTTCGATTGGGCCGAAGAGCGGCAGATTCTGTTCGACGTCGGAGAAGCCGGCGCCGGCACCGGCTGGGCTGGGCGATTCGAGATCTACATCACCGATCCGCGCGCCGAACCACGCAAGACCCGCTGGGAGACGGAACTCGCCTTCCTGACTCGCTGATCCTCCCGAAAGTGCGCGGAAAGCCACCCGTCGGCGTGGTCGCTGCCTAGCCGCCACGGTGTGAGGTGACGTGCCGTGGGCGGGCATCGGATGCCTGGTGGATGGCGGGCGCGAGTTCTAGCATGTCGCTCGTTGATGCCGTCATTTTCAACGGGGGTGCGGATGGACGTCACGGTGGATCGCGACGGCGAGAAGACCGATGAGCAGTCGGTCGAGGAATTCGCGGGGTGGGTGTTCGACAGGTTCCTCGGCGGGATGGAAACGCTATCCATCCACATCGGTTCCAGCCTTGGGCTCTACGCGGTGCTCAGGGATGCGCCGGCCACGGCGGCTGAGCTCGCCGCGCGAACCGCCATCGATCGGCGGTACGCGCGCGAGTGGCTTGAGCAGCAGGCGACTGCGGGCATCCTCGACAGCGACGGCGAGGGCGACGAGCTGAGGTTCCGTCTGCCAGCCGCGCAGGCGGCGGTACTCACCGACGGCGCATGTCTCGGGTACTCCGCGCCGCTGGCGGACATGTTCGCAGCGGTCGCGCTGCGCATGCCCGACCTCATGGACGCCTACCGCTCGGGTCGAGGCGTACCTTGGGCGGCGTTCGGTGCTGCCGTGCGCGATGGGCAGGGCGATATCAACCGCCCCTGGTTCGAGAATGTGCTTGCGAAAGCGCTCGCATCTGTCCCGCAGGTGCACGAGGTGCTGTCGAGGCCTGATGCCGGGATCGCCGATGTCGCGTGTGGTCACGGGTGGTCGACGATAGGCCTTGCCCGGGCGTACCCGGATGCGATCGTCGACGGGTTCGACATCGATGCGCCCGCCATCGAGGCGGCACACGAGCATGCCGCAGGGCTCGAGAACGTGACATTCTCCGAACTCCGGGGAGAGCAGCTCGCCGATAGGGGAGAAGACCGCTACGACGCCGCATTCGTCTTCGAAGCACTGCACGACATGCCGGACCCCGTCGCCGTACTGTCCGCGATCAGTCGCGCGGTCAGATCTGACGGTGTCGTCGTAGTGATGGACGAAGCTGTCGCCGAGGCGTTCTCGCCCCCGGGCGACGACACCGAGCGGGCGATGTACGGGTACAGTCTGCTGATCTGCCTCCCTGACTCGATGTCAACACCGGGGTCGGTCGCGACCGGCACGGTCATGCGACACGCGACCCTCGAACGCTACGCTCACGAAGCAGGCTTCTCAGCCGTCGGCGTCTTGCCGATCGACGGGTTCGCCGCCTTCCGGTTCTACCTCCTTGAGCGGTGAGGCGCGATCTCCCAGCTTGAGTCGCAAGCCGCCCCAGCCGACGCCCGAGCACTCCCACTCCGCTCGCTCACCGACCGGTTTTCCGCCGGCTTCCGCTGGTGCGATGGTGGCCACATGGATTCCATCGAGTGGTGGGCGAGGCTGGACTCCGGCGCCAGAGCGTGGCTCATTGCCCACAACGGCGAAGCGGTATCGACAGAAGTGTCTGGTCGCTGCCGAGTGGAAGCATAGGGGGATGACGGACGACGCGAGAGCCCTGTGGGATGCGGAAGCGGTGGCCTTCGATGATGCGGCCGATCACGGACTCCGGGACCCCGAGGTGCGCCGGGCCTGGGCAGATCTGCTGATTCCCCTGATCAACGGTCGCGGGCTCCGGGTCGCCGACCTCGGGTGTGGCACCGGCACCCTGTCACTCCTCTTGGCCGCCGACGGCGGGCACCTCGTGAGCGGTGTGGACTTCTCACCCGAGATGATTCGCCGAGCGCACGCAAAGGCGGAACAGACAACCTCACGGCCGGTGTTCGTCGTGGCCGATGCTGCCGAGCCACCGCTGCCGCCGGGGACATTCGATGTGGTTCTGTGCCGCCATGTCTTGTGGGCGATGCACGATCCTGCGGCAGCGCTGAAGAAGTGGATCGAGCTCCTCACCCCGAACGGCGTGCTGATCCTCATCGAAGGTCGCTGGCACACGGGAGCGGGCCTGACTGCTGACGAATGCTTCCGACTCGTCAGTGATCAGCGCAAAGACGTGCAAGTCCGCAGGCTGAACGACCCGTCCTACTGGGGTGGACCCATCACAGACGAGAGGTACCTGATCATCAGCCCGTCCTGACGCGTGAACGACCCGCTCGCGGGCGGGTGCGACTCGCCGCGAGCAGAGAGTTTTCCGTCCGTATGGCTGACGACGTTCTACTTGGCGTTTGCGAGGCGGATGCCGAACCCGGCGATCGCCGTTCCGGCGATTGCGTCGATCGTGGGTAGGACGCTCTGGCGGCTCCTCGCGCTCCTGCCCAGTTCATCCCGGCGCTCCACGCGGCCCAGAGCCGCCACCCGCTATTGCGCGAGAAGCCACGGCATCGCCGATGACCCCTGACTTCCTTCCTGCAGCGAGGTGTGGGGGAGCGCTACGGACGGTCGGCGAGTTCATACATTCACGGTGAACCCGAGGTCGACGTCGCTAGCGGCGTGCCCGCCGCCGACGCCCCAGTTTTCGAGAGCGATCTCGTGAAGGATGGTTGACACATGATCCCGGGGAATGCCCAGCGGCTCCAAGCCTTCGACAATCGCCTGGTAGAGCCGCCGCTTGGCGAGCAGGCTTCGACCGGCGAAACAGTCGATCGAGACGATCGTCCGATACTCCGGATGCGCGAGCTCCGGCGAGCACGTGAATCGATGTGGTTCGTGGACGACGAGACGCACGTTGTGGTCCTCGGCCGGTATCTCGAAGGCGCGGACGAGCGCTGCGTGGACGGCGTTCATGATGGCGACTTCTTGGTCGGCTGCGTACTGACGGCGGACTTCGATGATGACGGCGGGCATCGCATCATTATCCCGACCTCCTTGAGTCACGGAACAGGTGCCCCGGCCTGCTTGCTCGGTGTGGTTGTTGTTCCGAGAATTCGTCCCCCGCCACCTATGCCGGCGGACCGAAGCGCATTGACCGGCGACACGCCGCGTATCTCGGTGTCGAGCAATGCAGGCGGCGGAGCTTTCCTCTCTTGAGGCCGCGGAATCACGCAGCGAACGGCCCATTCGCTCTTCAGGAGAAGAGAGTTCGAATTCGCATCCTCTGCCGCGGTTCTGCCACTTCACGCATTGTGCTGCAGCGTGCTGCGACCGGGAACGTGATCGGCGACGCGCACCTGCCGTGGCCGGATCAGGTCCGAGTGATTCGCCGGAACGGCGCCAACGTCGTCCGCACCGTGTCCGCTGCACCCCAGTCGTCATCGGACTGGGCGATGACGGCGAGGTGCTGGCGCAGCTGGAGGATCGGCATGCGCTCACGCCAGTCTCGATCGAGGTCGGTGAGTTCCGCGTAGCGGTCGAAGAAGACCCGTGCCTCGGGAGGTGGACCTGTCGTCCACAGGTGGGCGAGGTCCACCTCTGCCCACATGTAGGAGACGGCGGGGTCGATCAGCGCGGGCTGCCCGTCCGCCGTGCTGAGCACGTTCTGCGCCCACAGGTCGCCGTGCGTCAGGCAGGCGGTCTTGTGGGGGAGCAGCTCGGGCAGTCGTGCGCACAGGTTCTCCAACGCGGACCGGTCCGTGGGGGAGAGGGCCGCCTGCACGCGGGGTTCGTCGAGCCACCGACGATCGTGCGCTGCGCGTCGCTCGTACATCGATCTGTCGGCGCGAGACCGAATGCCAAACTCGCTCGCAAGTGCTCACTTGGCTTGTCCGGTATCGGGGTCAGTTGTGCAGCGGGGGAGGGGCGGATGCCCGGCGGGTACCGCAGCTCGCGTCGGCGCGGAGTTCGGCGGCGGCAGTCTCTTCAGGTCAGCCTGCCGAGCTCGCCTGGAGTTCCCGACCTCGGACGGCGATCCGGTCGTTTCTTTCGCGTTCGCAGGGACTGGCGCCGAGGTCGCCGTCTACACGACGAACGCGTTCGATTCCTACGATGGCGAACCTCAGTGGACGGAGACCATGTGTGACCCAGGCGCCGCCACGAGCGCCACCGGATGCCCGCTTTCTTAACAGGGCGACCGCATCAGCATCTTCGCCCGCCAACCGACCCGTCTGCGCGAGGGGAGGGTGATTGCAGACTTCGCAGAAGGGCAACAAAGACTCGAGCTGACATAATGTGCATTATCGGCGCATACGGGAACACCAACCCGTTGCACCGCTTCCGGCCGGACATCGGATGTAGGCCACGAAAGAGACGCCGCCGAAAAGCCACCGCTGCCGGAGAACACCGAGCGACACGAGCGGCAGAGCCGGCTCGACGAGCTGCTTGTAAAAGAAAAGGCGCACACGCGAGCCGCTGACGATCTCGCTCCAGAAACTTCGCCGGCTCCCGATGGTCGAGCTCGTCCCCGAGGATGATGCCTCCGGTGGCCGCCGGTCAGACCACCCACTCGCCGTCGCGCATCAGGATGCGACCGGCCAGCTCGTTCGACTCGCGCCACGCCTGGATGCGCGTCGGTCGGAGCACGAGGAACACGTACCCCGCGAGTCCTCGCGGATCCCAGTCGGCCTGTGCCGCGTACGCGGCGCCGAGCGATTCGTCGTCATCGACTCCGACCGAGCGCTCGAGCACGGCGTCGATCATTGCCACATCACGCGTCGGCCCGAGGCCGAGGCGCGCCACGCCGGACGCCTCGATGTTGCGGGCCGTGACCGATCCGCCCTCGACGGCGATGACCACCCGGTCGTGGACCCACGCCAGCGACAGCGGCACGAGATGCGGCGCCGCATCGGGTGACGCGCTCGCCACCCAGACGTCGACGGCCGGCGCGGTGAGCGCGGCGAGCAGATCGGCCTTGCGCGTAGCGCGGTCGCGGGGTTGCGGCATCCGTGACTCCCTTCGTACAGCGCGTGCCAGTCTGCCAGACGGCGACGCCCGATTCGCCCCCGAGAGAACGATTTCCTAGGCTCGGATCATGCTGGAGTCGCTCACCGGGTTCGTCGTGGTGGGTGTGGCGATCCTGCTGGGCTGGATCCTGGGTCGCGTCGACCTCCTGGGCGAGCATGCGCGCCCCGTGCTGGCCCGGCTGACGTTCTTCGTGCTCTCGCCGTTCCTGTTGTTCGTCGTGCTGGCACAGGCCGACGTGCACACGCTGTTCTCGGCGCTCCTGCCCGTGTCCGCGATCGCCGCCATCGCTGTGATCCTCGCGCACGCGCTCATCGCCCGGGTCGCCTGGCGGCGGTCGGTCGGTGAGACCGTGATCGGCGCGCTGAGCGCCGGCCAGGTCAACTCCAACAACATCGGCATCCCCCTCTCGCTCTACCTGCTCGGCAGCGCCGCGTACCCCGCACCGGTGATCCTGATGCAGCTCCTGGTGTTCACGCCGATCACGATGGCGATCCTGGATGCCGTCACCACTGCCCGCTCGTCGCTGTGGCGCGCGATCGCGCGCGTCGCCACGAACCCGATCGTGCTCGGTTCGCTGCTCGGCACCCTCGTCTCGGTGTCGGGCATCGAACTGCCGCCGATCGTGATGGAACCCGCCGTGCTGATCGCGAACGCCTGCGTGCCGATCCTGTTGATCGCCTACGGCATCTCCCTGCACGGCCAGCGCGTCTTGGCGCCTTCCGGCCGCCGGCGCGACATCATGCTCGCCACCGGCCTGAAGCTCGTCGCGATGCCGGTGATCGCGTGGGCGCTGGCGGAGTTCGTCTTCGGGCTCGCCGCACACGACGTGCTGGTGGTCACCGTGCTCGCCGCCCTTCCCACCGCGCAGAACGTCTTCAACTACTCGCAGCGCTACGACGTGGGCGAGACGATCTCGCGCGACACCGTCTTCCTGACCACGATCGGATGCGTCCCCGTGCTGATCGTCGCGACGCTGCTGCTCGGGTAGCCGGGTGCGTCAGACCGTCGCCGGCCGCCTGAGCCCGCTGCTCATCAGGGGCGGACGATCTCGTGCAGGCTCCCGATGACGAGCCGCGCCCGGCCGTCCTGCCGCAGCACCGTGAACAGCGTGTGCGTGCACGTGCGGCAGCGCACGATGGCGGCCGCCTCGTCGATCTCGACGACGGCCGCGGCGACCGGCGCTCCTTGGTGACACCCGCCGCACACCGCGATCAACGCCGTGACGTCGGTCTCGAAGACGTCCCACAGCAGACCTGCGGCGGCGTTGCCGTCGACCGTGCTGGTAGCGATCTCTGCCCGCATCATGCACCTCCGAAGCGTTCGGTCCTGATTCGTGCCGACGGATGTCCCAGCTGGACGAGTGCATCGGCGACGTGCTCGACGAAGCCCGTCGGGCCGCAGACGTAGACGATCGGCTGCCGATCCGGATCCCAGGTGGCTCCCCGCAGCACGTCACCATCGACACGCCCCACGCGCCCCTGCCAGCCGGTCGGTGCCGCACGCGTGTATCGCCAGGTGAGTCCTACTCCCCCGTCGGTGGCCACCCGCGCCAACTCATCGCGATATATCGCGTCTTCGGCCGTGCGCACCGAATACAGCAGCCGGAAGGATGCCGCGGCCCCGGCATCCCTGGCGGCCCTCACCATCGCCATCAGAGGCACGATGCCCGACCCGCCCGCGATGAGCTGCACGGGCTCCACTCCCCCGGGCCGCCACACGAAGTAACCGCCCAGCGGGCCCTTGACCTCGAGTTCGTCGCCAGGCAGGACATCGCGCACGAGGTAGGGCGAGACCTCGCCCTCGGGGATCTCATCGACGGCGAGCTCGATGGTGTCGCCCGGCCCGTACGACCCGATCGAGTACGAGCGCACCGCCTGATAGCCGTCCTCGGCCGTGAGGCGGATGTCGACATGCTGGCCGGCATCGTTCCCCGGCCATCCGGGCACCTGAAGCTTCAGCAGGCGCGCCGACGGCGTCGCGTCGACGGCATCGACCACGCGCGCAGGCTGCCAGCCTCCGACGGTCACCAATACCGTTCCTCGGTCCAGGGATCGCCGTGCATGTTGTAGCCGTTCTGCTCCCAGAATCCGGGCTCGTCGTCGTCCATCAGCGTGAGACCGCGCACCCACTTCGCGCTCTTCCAGAAGTAGAGGTGCGGTACGAGGAGCCGGGCCGGCCCGCCATGCTCGGGGTCGAGAGGCTCGCCCTCGAACTCGAAGGCGACCCACGCCTGTCCGTCGCGCAGCTCGTCCAGCGGGATGTTCGTCGTGTATCCGCCGTAGGAGTGCGCCATCGCGTACGACGCGTCGGATTCGACGCTCTCGAGCAGCGTGTCCAGTGACACGCCTCGCCACGAAGTGCCGAGCTTCGACCAGCGGGTCACGCAGTGGATGTCGGTGTCGACATCCTCGATCGGCAGCGCCTGGAACTCGTCCCACGTCCAGGACACCTCGGCGCCGCCCCCGGTGCGGATGCCGAACCGCCACTGATCCAGGTCGATGCGAGGCGTGGGCCCCGCCGACAGCACCGGGAAGTCCTCGGTCAGGTACTGGCCGGGTGGCAGCCGTGGATCGCTCTCGCGACGGCGTGCTCCGAACCCCCTCGAGACGACGGCCATCGAACTCCTCCTCCTGTGCGCCGCGCCGGGGCACACACTCACGGTCGCGCACGCTCACGGTAGCGCGGCTCGGCCCGTCGGGGCGATGGGCATCCGGCAACACACGTTCACGGTCGCGCGGAAGTTCGACAGCGGGTCTAAGCTTTTGCCCGCACCACGTACAGGGAACTCTCAGAAAGGCCCCCATGTCTACTGCATCCGAAGCCGAGAAGTCGGCCGTCAACGGGATCCGCACGGCGCTCGGCGTCGGCGGCGTCCTCGCTCTCATCGTCGGCATCCTGATCCTGGTCTGGCCGGGAAAGACCGCCGCCGTCGTCACCGTCATCATCGCGATCTACGCCATCGCCGCCGGGCTCGTCTACGCCGGTCTGGGGATCTTCTCGAAGACCAAGGGTGGCTGGGCCCGCGTCGGGCACATCGCCCTCGGCATCCTGTTCATCATCGCCGGCGTCGTGGCGCTGTTCAACATCGGTCAGACCACCGCCTGGCTCGCACTGTTCCTCGGAATCCTCATCGGCATCATGTGGATCGTCGAGGGCATCGTCGCACTGTCGACTCTCGGTGACGCCGCGTCGAAGGGCTGGTCGATCTTCTTCGCCATCCTGAGCATCATCGCGGGAATCATCGTGCTGTTCTCCCCGATCTGGGGCGTCATCGTGCTGTGGTGGATCCTGGGCATCTCGCTCATCGTCCTCGGCATCATCAACATCGTGCGCGCCTTCACCTTCAAGGGCGACATCTGATCCCAGCCGGATCAGAACGACGGCCCCGGGAGCGATCGCTCCCGGGGCCGTCGTCGTTCCGCGTCCGCGTCAGTCCACGGGCAGGTGGCGGCGCCACCAGTCCAGCACCGCATCGAACCGCTCGACGCGGTGACGCGGCTGGCCCGACCGGGTGAGCTCGTGGTTCTCACCGGGGAACACCAGCAGCTCCGCTTCGGTGCCCTGGCGCTTGAGTGCCGAGTAGTAGCGCGTCGCCTGCTCCAGCGGGCAGCGGAAGTCGAGCTCCGAGTGCATCACCAGGGTCGGCGTGGTCACCTGGCCGACGACGGCCATCGGGCTCTGCCGCACGATGTCGTCGGCCGAGACGCCCACGTACTCGTCGCCGAAGAACGAGCCGATGTCGCTCGTTCCCTGGAACGAGACAGGTTCGAGGAAGCCCCGCTCCACGATCGCGCCGGCGAACCGGTGGTCGTGCGCGATGACCCAGGCCGTCAGGTAGCCGCCGTACGAGCCGCCCATGACGCCGACCCGCTCGCCGTCCAGGCGCGCGTCGGCGGCGATGGCGCCGTCGAGGAAGTCGATGACGTCGGCGAAGTCGACGGTTCCCATCTGCTGACGGATGCTGCGCCCGTGCGCGCGCCCGTATCCCGCCGAGCCGCGCGGATTGGAGTAGACCACCGCGTAGCCGGCATCGACGAGCACCTGCGTCTCATCGAAGAGGTGCACGCCGTAGGACGCGAACGGGCCGCCGTGGATCTGCAGGATGACCGGGAACGGCCCCTCGCCCTCGGGCGCGGCGACCCACCCGTGCACCGGGTAGCCGTCGCGCCCAGTGACGGTGAGCTCGTGCGGCAGGGCGATGCCGGATGCCGCGGCGGGCGCCCCGAACGAGGTCAGGGTGCGGGTTCCGCCGTCCTCGACGAGCACGAGCTCGCCGTACGAGTCGGGACGCGCCACGGCGGCGACGACGAGGTCGCCTCCAGCGGCGTGGCCGGTCACCTCGACGTCGCCGCCGAGGACCTCCGAGAGGGAGCCGTCGCGACTGACGCGGATGAGCCGCACGCGCCCGCGCGTCCGGTCCTGCACCAGGAAGTCGTCGCCCACGGCCGTGATGTGGCTGCCGACCTCGCCGAGGTCGATGGTGTCGGCATCGGTGACACGCGCGGGGACGCCCTCGTCGAGCAGCCAGAGACCGACGCCCGGCGCGACGAAGTCGACGCCCTCGCCGACCTCGCTGGCCAACAGGACGATGGTGCCGTCACCGGCGACGTCGAGCCCCGACAGCGAGAGGCCGGCCTCGGCCGAGAGCATCTCGCGCTCGCCCGACCCGTCGACCGAGATCGCGATGAGGCGGTTGCGCAGGTCTCGGCGGTCGGCCTCGATGTCGTCCGGGACCGTCAGCACCTCGCGACCGTCGGCCGTGAACGCCAGACCGCCGTGTGACGTGGAGCCTTCGGTCAGCGCTCGCGCCTCGGCGGCGACCAGGATCTTCTTCGGCGGCGTGGCCTCGTCGGCGCGCACGGCAGCGGCGGGCTCGTAGAACGGCTCGGAGTCGGGCTCGGGCGCCGCGATCACGAAGACGTGTGCGGGACGATCGCCGATGTAGCCCAGTCCGTTCGCGTGCCAGCGCACACCGGTGATGTGCCGCGGCGCCTCCGCCCCGGCATCCAGCCCCTCCACGCTGCCGTAGCGGCCCTTCTCGGGAACGCGCGCGAGGTAGGCGATCGTCGCGCCGTCGGGCGACCACGCGAAATCCTCGACGCCGAGCGTCGCCTCGGTGGCCTGCACCGGCTCGCCGCCGCCTGCCACGACGACGTGCACCTGCGGCTTGCCCTTGGCGTCGGCGCGCACGAAGGCGATGCGCGAGTCGTCGGGCGAGAGCTTCGGAGACCCGTCGGCGACGCCGCGGGTGAGGCGGCGCGGAGCCCCGCCGGGGAGGTCGACGCGCCAGAGCTGGCCGACGGCCCGGTTGGCGGCGATGTCAGGACGCGACGACGCGAAGACGGCGAAGGAGCCGTCAGTGGCGATCGCGGGGCGTCCGACGGAGACGAGGGTCTCGATGTCCTGTGCCCGCATCGATCACTCCGCCCCGAACGACGAGACGTCGCCGACCAGACGGGTGTTGTCGGCGGGCACCGGCTCGAGGGCGGCGAGGGCGACCTCGGCGGCGAACTCGGAGACGTTGTAGAGCTTGCCCGCATCCTCGCGACGCGCAGCGATCGCTCCCGGGTTGGCACGCTCGAGCAGGGTGGCGGTGATGGTGCCCTCGATCATGTCGCCCGAGACGACCACGAACTCGACGCCGCGTTCGGTCAGCGCGGGGATCCGCTCGCGGAGCGCATCCTCGCCGGCGCGCTTGGAGAGGGCGACCGGCTCGTACTCGGGCATCGTCGGCGTCGTGCGGATGAAGTGCGCCTGGTGGCTCGTGACGAAGACGACCCGAGAGCCGTCTCCCAGCAGCGGCAGCGCGGTCTCGAGAACGCTCACCTGCGCATCGCGGTTGAGCAGCAGGGCGTAGTCCTCCGCCATGCCGGACTCCATGCCGCCCGACGCATTGAGAACCAGGATGTCGAGCCCGCCGAAGGTGCGGGCGACCTCGTCGAACATGGCCTGGACGGATGCCGGATCCGTGAGGTCCGCACCGACCACGAGCACCTGCACACCGAGTTCGCGCAGCTCCGTCGCGAGCTTCTCGGCCCGCGGGGCCTTGTTGCGGTAGTTGATGACGACGTTCGCGCCGGCCTGTGCGAGGTAGCGCGCGGTGTCGGCGCCGATGCCTCGGGACGAGCCCGTCACGAGTGCGGTCTTGCCGCTCAGGGAACTCTCGGGAAGCGGGTTGGATGTCTCAGTCACGTGTAGACCCTACCTGCTAGGTTCGAGCGTAGGAGGCGCATCGTGGAGCTCATCGACACCATCGAACAGTGGGCGTGGATCGGCTGGTTGGTGCTCATCCTGGTGTTCCTCGTCATCGAGATGCTGACGCTCGATTTCACCTTTCTGATGCTCGGCATCGGCGGTCTCGCGGGCTTGCTCGCCGATCTGCTGGGAGCGCCGATCTGGCTCCAGGTGATCATCGCCGCAGGCGTCGCCGCGATCCTCGTGCTGGTGCTGCGACCGCCCTTGCTGCGGCGACTGCGACGCGGCGAAGACCCGACGCCGTCCAATGTGGACGCCCTCATCGGGCTGCGCGGCACCGTCGTCTCGTCCGTCGGAGCCCATGGCGGCCAGGTCAAGCTCGCCAACGGCGACATCTGGACCGCCCGTACCGAGGCCGGCGACTTGGAACCCGGCATGCCGGTTCGCGTGAGCCGCATCGACGGCGCGACCGCGGTCGTGCGCTCCGACTCCCCCACTCCCCCGACCCCCGCAGTTTAGGACCCGCTCCCGTATGAACGATTTCGCTTCCACC
The DNA here is from genome assembly GCF_024055635.1 of Microbacterium yannicii. Taxonomy (GTDB): domain Bacteria; phylum Actinomycetota; class Actinomycetes; order Actinomycetales; family Microbacteriaceae; genus Microbacterium; species Microbacterium yannicii. Next base: position 263,384 of record NZ_JAMXMB010000006.1, on the reverse strand, counting down.
ATCCCCGCGGTGATCGGCTGGATCCTCGCGATCGCGGTCTTCATCTTCGTACTGGTGGTCATCTTCCGATCCGTCCGCATCATCCCGCAGGCGAGCGCCGGCGTCGTCGAGCGTCTGGGCCGCTACCACAAGACGCTCATGCCGGGCCTGAACCTGCTGGTGCCCTTCATCGACCGTCTGCGTCCCCTCATCGACATGCGCGAGCAGGTCGTCTCGTTCCCGCCGCAGCCCGTGATCACCGAGGACAACCTGGTCGTGTCGATCGACACCGTCGTGTACTTCCAGGTCACCGATGCACGTGCCGCCACCTACGAGATCGCGAACTACCTGGGCGCCGTCGAGCAGCTCACGACCACCACGCTGCGCAACGTCGTCGGCGGCCTGAACCTCGAAGAAGCGCTCACCAGCCGTGACAACATCAACGGCCAGCTGCGCGTGGTGCTCGACGAAGCCACCGGCAAGTGGGGCATCCGCGTCTCGCGCGTCGAGCTGAAGGCCATCGATCCGCCGCACTCGATCCAGGACTCGATGGAGAAGCAGATGCGCGCCGAGCGCGAGCGTCGCGCGACGATCCTGACCGCCGAGGGCTCGAAGCAGTCCCAGATCCTCGAGGCCGAAGGGCGCCGGCAGGCAGAGATCCTCAAGGCCGAAGGCGACAAGCAGGCAGCCGTGCTGCGCGCACAGGGCGAGGCCGAGGCGATCCAGACCGTGTTCGATGCGATCCACTCCGGCAACCCCGACGACAAGCTGCTGGCCTACCAGTATCTGCAGACGCTCCCCAAGATCGCCGACAGCGCGTCCAGCAAGCTCTGGATCATCCCGAGCGAGTTCACCGAGGCGCTCAAGGGCCTGACAGGCTCCTTCGCCGGTGTGATGACGGATGCCGCGGCCAAGGGCCGCGCGCAGAGCACGGGCGCCCCTTCGGGCGGGCCCGCGCTGGGCGGGCCGCCGCCGGCCGTCACCCCGCCCACTCCGTGACGCACCCGTGGTTCGCGGGGGTCGCGGCGCCTCGCGTGCTCGCGCACCGAGGTCTCGTGACGCCGGAGGCCGCCGGGACCGGCATCGTGGAGAACTCGTTCGCCGCCGTGGCCGCCGCGCACTCCGCCGGGGCTCATTACGTCGAGTCCGACTGCCACCTGACCGCCGACGGCGTGGTGGTGCTCTTCCACGACGACGACCTGTCGCGCGTGACCGGCGACCCCCGCAAGGTCGCTGACGTCCCCGTGCGGGAGCTCGCAGAGCTCATGACCGGACGCGGCGGGCTCATCACCCTCGCACAGGCGCTGGACGCGTTTCCGGCGACGAGGTTCAACCTCGATGTGAAGGCGACGGATGCGGCAGCCGCCGTCGGCGCGACCATCGCGCCGTTCGGAGACCGGGTGCTGCTCACCAGCTTCTCGGACGCACGACGGCGCGCGGCGCTCGATGCGGCCGACGCGGCGGGACGCGGCATCCGTCCCGCGACGTCAGCGGGTCGCGGCACCATCGGCCGCGTGCTCACCGCCGTGGCGGCACGGTCCGATCGACTGCTCACGCGCGCGCTGGCCGGCATCGATGCCCTGCAGGTGCCCGAGCGTCAGGGACGGCTGCGCATCGTCACCCCGCGGCTCCTCGCCGCCGCTCACCGGCACGATGTCGAGGTGCACGTGTGGACGGTGAACGAGCCGGACGACATGGTCCGTCTCGTCTCGATGGGAGTCGATGGGATCGTGACCGACCGCGCCGATGTGGCTCTCGCCGCGCTGTCTTAGCACGCTCACGTGACCCGGCGCCAGCCCCGCTGTGCATCCACTGTGAAAGGTGGGTGAACAGGGCTCCTTCGGATGATCCGCACAGGTCGCTTCGTTATACCTATACAGCGACGAGAGGACCACAAAATGGCAGACCGCAGTCTGCGCGGCATCCGACTCGGCGCCCAGAGCCTACAGAGCGAAGAGGGCGTCGTGTTCCATGAACGCGCACAGCACAGCTACACCTGCACCGTGTGTGGGCGTGACACGACTTTGACCTTCGCGGCCGACGCCGAGGTCCCGAACGCGTGGGAGTGCCGCACGTGCGGCGCCGAAGCGCTGCTGCGGGTGGGCGACGGCACCGCGACCGTCGACCACTCCGGAGACAAGATCCCCCGCAGCCACTGGGACATGCTGCTGGAACGCCGCACCCTTCCGGAGCTCGAAGAGCTCCTCGAGGAGCGCCTCGCCTTCATCCGCGCCCGCCGCGGAGCCGGCGAGAACGTCGCGGCCGACAAGCTCAGCGCCTGACCCGCATCCACGCGACGCCGGCCCTACGGGGCCGGCGTTTTCGTGTTCCCCCCAGGGCGCGTGCGGCCGAGCACTCCGAGACTGACCAGAGCGATCACGCCGCCCCACACGAGCAGGAGCTGGATGGCGCCGCCGAACGTCACCGCGGGGGTCAGACCGGTGCGCAACGGCACGTCTTCGAGCATGTGGCCTGCGGTATCGGCGGGGATGCCGGCGATCTCCGACCCGTCCGGGGCGATGATCTGACTGGTGCCGACGGTCGAGATGTTGACGACGGACCGGCCGGTCTCGACCGCGCGCATGCGCGCGAACGCGAGCTGCTGCAGATTCTCGTCGGTGCCGCGGAAGTCGGCGTTGTTGGTCTGGAACATGTAGATCTCGGCGCCGTCCTGCGCACCATCCCAGATGACGTCGTCGTAGATCACGTCGAAGCAGATGGCGAGGCCGACGCCGACCCCGTTCACATCGAAGAACGGCCGGGCGCCGCCGGGTGTGTACTCCCGCTGGACGAGGTCGATCAGGTCCGGCGCGAACAGGCGGTAGAGCCAGCGATCGGGCACGTACTCGCCGAACGGAACGGGGTGCCGCTTGTCATACACGTCGACCGGGTTGTCGGCGTCCTGCTCCCACAGCAGGGATGAGTTGAAGTACTCGTCGCCGCGCTGAGTGACCGCCGCGACGACGAGCGGCGCCTCCAGCCGATCCGTGAGCGCGTCCAGCGTGGCGGCGGTGCTCGCATTCATCGTGGGATCCGAGTCGACGCCGCCCTCGGGCCACAGCAGGACGTCGAGGTCCTCGCCGAAGAGCGGGGCCGTGGCCTGGAGCTGGGCGTTGAGCACGTCGTTGCGGCCGCGCTCGTCGAAGTAGCCGGCAGGCCCGTTGCCCTGCACCGCGCCGACGCGCATGGTCCCGGCATCCGTGGTCGGGAACTGCGGGAGCGCGAACAAGAGGATCGCGACGACGGCGAACGGGATCGCCGTGCGGATGTCGCGATACCGGCGGAGCCGCACCCACTCGACACCGCTCGCGCACAGCATGACGATGAGGAAGGAGAGGCCGGCGACGCCCACCCAGGATGCGACGCTCGCGAGCGGGCTGTCGGCCTGCGAGATGCCGACGCGTCCCCACGGAAAGCCGCCGTACGGCCATGTGCCGAGCAGCTGCTCCCTGAGAACCCAGAGGGCTGCCACGATCGCCGGGAGGGCGAGCAGGCGCGCCCAGGCGCCCGTCCGCACGCGCGGGAGCCACCGGTAGGCCAGCGCGATGGGAACCGCCGTCGCCGCGGTCAGCAGCGCCTCGAGCGTGGCGAGGGCGATCCACGGGACGGGACCGAGATAGCGCGCGGTGAACGATACGTTCACCAGGAAGAACGCCAGGCCGAAGACGAGGCCGACCAGCACGGCCGCCCAGATACGCCGGCCGATGAGGCTGATCAGGGTCAGCGGGATCGCGACGAACACCATCGGCCACCAACCCAGCGCCGGAAAGGCCGTGGTGAGGGCGAGTCCGCCGGCGGCCGCGGCGATGACGGCCGCCCACAGCGGCAGCAGCGGGCGCGGCAGCGGCGGACGGGACGGCGCGTCGGGTGGCACGGATTCCACCCTAGGCGAGCCAGGGATGGCGTTCGTCCGGGCGGGGTCTGAGGTCGTCGGGCGGCGCTACACGGTGGAGTAGGCGACGATGCCACGACGGACGGCATCCAGCGCCTTGCGGGCGGTCCCCGCGATCGGCTGGTCGGCGACGATCGACAGCTGGTCGAGCAGATCGATGGTCTGCTTCGCCCACCGCACGAAGTCGCCGGCCGCCATGTCGGCCTCGGTCAGCACCCGGTCGAGCATGCCGCCGCGCGCCCAGGTGTGCATCGCCAGCGCCAGGCCCGCCGAGACCGGCTCGGTGCCCGGCAGCCGGTGCTCCTCCTCCAGGTCTTCGAGCTCCTGCCACAGCGTGAGGGTCGCGTCGAAGGCGCGCCGGAAGGCGCCGCGCGGCAGACCGTGTTCGCCCGGCCCGGCGTCATCGCGCCGCGGCTCGTACACCAGGGAACAGGCGAGCGCGGCCAGGGACGCGGCATCCAGGTCCTTCCAGATCCCCCGGCGCAGCGACTCGGCGACCAGCAGATCGCGTTCCCCGTAGATGCGGCGCATGGTGCGACCCGAGGGTGTGAGCGTGGTCGAGCCGTCGTCCGCGACGGCCACGTATTCGAGGGCGGCGAGCACGTCGACGACGCGGTCGAAGATCCGCGCCACCGTGCCGGTGCGCGTGTCGATCTGACGGCGCAGCTTGTCGATCTCGCGCTTGAGCTTCCAGTAGCGCTCTGCCCAGCGGGCGTGATGCTCGCGGTCCGGGCACTGATGGCACGGGTGCCGCTGCATGCGCTTGCGCAGGCTCGTGATGCGATGATTCCGCTCGTCGCGCGTGCGCCGTGCCGCGCTGACATCCTTGCGGTTCAGTTTCTCGAGGTCGCTGAGCTCCCGGCGGATGCCGGAGTACTCTGCGAAGTCGCCGCGGTCGCACGTCATCGCCTTGGCGTACCCGGCGAGCGACTCCTCCTGCTCGCGCACCTGGCGGGCGAGGCCCACCACCGCACGGTCGGCCTGGAACTGCGCGAACGAGGACTCGAGGATCTCTCGCGCCCGGGCCCGGCCGAACTGGTCGATCAGATTGACCGCCATGTTGTACGTCGGGCGGAAGCTGGAATTCAGCGGATAGGTGCGCCGCGACGCGAGGGCCGCGACCGCCTGCGGGTCGAGCGCCTCGGTCCACTGGATCACCGCGTGCCCCTCGACGTCGATGCCGCGACGTCCGGCCCGTCCGGTGAGCTGCGTGTACTCCCCCGAGGTGATCGCGACGCGTGCCTCGCCGTTGAACTTCTCGAGCTTCTCGAGCACCACGGTGCGGGCGGGCATGTTGATGCCGAGCGCGAGCGTCTCGGTGGCGAACACGACCTTCACGAGCTTGCGCTGGAACAGCTCCTCGACGACCTCCTTGAAGGCCGGCAGCATCCCGGCGTGGTGGGAGGCGACCCCGCGCTCGAGATTCTCCCGCCACTCCCAGAAGCCCAGCACGGCGAGGTCCTCTTCGAGCAGCGAGCGGGTGCGCTCCTCGATGACCGCACGGATCTCGCGTCGCTCGTCCTGCGACGTGAGCCGCACGCCCGCGCGTCGCACCTGCTGCACGGCGGCGTCGCAGCCGACGCGGCTGAAGATGAAGAAGATGGCGGGCAGCAGATTCGCCCGCGACAGCAGCTCGACGACGTCAGGGCGGTCCAGCCGCTCGATCCGCTGCACGTTCGCAGAGCGCACCGGCCGCTTGTTGCCCCGGTTCGGACGCCGATGGGATGCCTCGTACCCGCCGCCCGCGTAACGCGCGCGTTCACCGCGGTCGCCGCTGCGCAGCTGCTGGGCGCGCCGGTTGTTCTCGAAGTTCGGTCCTTTGAATGACCGGATCCGCATGAGCTCCTGGTTGACCTGCGCGGTGGCGATGCCGGCGCGGTCGTCGAACAGCGGCAGCAGGTCGCCCCGCACGAGCACATGCTGCTCGAGCGGCACCGGGCGGGTCTCGGAGACGATGACCTGGGTGTCTCCCCTCACGGTGTCGAGCCAGTCGCCGAACTCCTCGGCGTTCGACACGGTGGCCGACAGCGACACCAGCCGCACGCTCGGCGCGAGGTGGATGATGACCTCCTCCCACACCGCGCCGCGGAACCGGTCGGCGAGATAGTGCACCTCGTCCATGACCACATACCTGAGGCCGCGCAGCGCCGGCGAGTCGGCGTAGAGCATGTTGCGCAGCACCTCGGTCGTCATGACGACGATCCGCGCGTTGCCGTTGATGTTCGTGTCGCCGGTCAGCAGGCCGACCTCGTCGGGGCCGTACACGTCCTGCAGCTCACGGAACTTCTGGTTCGACAGCGCCTTCATCGGCGTCGTGTAGAACGCCTTGTCTCCCGGCGTCTGCATGGCCAGATGAACCGCGAACTCGCCGACGATCGTCTTGCCCGCACCCGTGGGCGCGGCGACCAGCACGCTGCGGCCGTCCTCGAGTGCGCGGCATCCTTCGATCTGGAACGGGTCGAGGGTGAACCGCTGGGATGCCGCGAATGCCGCCGTGACCGGGTACGTGCGCTCGAGACGGGCGGCGTCGCTGGCGCGCGCGTAGCGTTCGGCGGGTGCGGGGTCGCTCACGACACCTCGGGCGGAAGGAGCCCCGCAGCCTTGTCGCGTTTCGCCCTCCGCCGGTCGAACAGCATGGAGAGGCCGACCGCCGCGAAGTACAGCACGCACAGGATGCCCCCGAGAAGAAGCATCGAGGTGACATCCGCGGCGGGGGTCGCCATGGCCGCGAAGACCGTGATGATGATGATCGCCACGCGCCACCCCTTGAGGATGTCGCGGCCCGACACCACACCCGCGAGGTTCAGGGCGACGAGGAAGACCGGGGTGACGAAGGAGACCCCGATCACCAGCAGCAGCTTGAAGACGAAGTCGTAGTACGTGGCGTAGTCGTAGAACTGGGCGATGCCCTGGTCGTTGGGCACGAAGTTCGCCATCAGCACGACCATGTGCGGCATGATGAGCCAGCCGACGTAGAGGCCGGCCATGAACAGCGGGATCGCGGCCCCGAGGAAGCCGATGGTGTAACGGGTCTCTTTGCGGGTGAGCCCGGGCATGATGAACGCCCAGATCTGCCACAGCCACACCGGTGCCGAGATCAGCAGGCCGATCGCGAAGGCGATCCGCATGTGCAGGTCGAAACCACTCGCGACGGTCGTGAAGTTGAGGGCGATGTCCTGGTCGCCACGCGCCTTCGCGATCTGCACGATCGGCTGCGCGAGCAGGTCGATCACCCAGCCGCTGATGAGGAACGCGATGACCATGCCGACCACAAGGCCGGCCGCAGCGATGAAGAATCGCTTCCGCAGTTCGCGCAGGTGCCCGCCGAGGGACATCCGCTTGTCGCGCCGAGGCTGCTCGGGCTCTTCGATGCGCGATGGCTCCGTCGTGACCACGCCCGGGTCAGGAGGACGGGTCTGCGGTGCTGCTGCTCGGGCTTGCAGGCGTGTCGGCCTTCGGAGTCTCGGCCGCCACGTTCTCGGTCTTGGACTTGCCCGCCGTGTCGTCGTCCTTCATCGCCTTCATCTCGCCCTTGAAGACCCGGGCGGACTGACCGACGCTCTTGGCGAGAGCCGGAAGCTTCGCGGCCCCGAAGAGGAGCAGGATCACCGCGAGGATGATCAGAAGATGCGGCCATCCGAATGCGCCCATGCGGAGTCTCCCTTGTCGGTGCGGATGTGGCTCCAGTGTAACCTGCGGCGGCGACGCGGCGGGGCCCTCAGCGGTATTGCGCCAAGCCGGCATCCGCCCATTCCGCGACGGCGCGGCGCGCAGCGGCGGGCTCGAGCACTTCGACGGCGCCTCCCCGGCGTGTCGCGAGACGGCGCAGGCTCAGCTCGTCGGCGACGCGCATGGTCGCGATCGTGACGCCGTCGGAGGTCACGAGCGTCGCGCGATCGAGGTAGTCGCCCAGCAGCGGCGCGACCTCCTCGGCGAAGCGGATGCGAGCGACCACCTCGCCGGCGTCGGTGTCGAACCAGTCCGGCGCCTGCTCCCCCGCGTGCGTGCTCGGGATGCCGGTGAGCTCGGGGTCGCTCACACGGTCGAGGTGGAAGGTGCGCATCGCCTCACGGAGGTGGCACCAGCCCTGCAGGTACCACTGGCCGCTGGCGATGTGCACTTTGACCGGGTCGACGGTGCGGGTCGTCGGAGCGGCATCCGGCGCCTTGTAGGTGAACGAGACGGCGACACCGCGGCGCAGCGCGTCTGCCACGAGATCGCGTACGGCGTCGACCGGCTCGGGGGCGAGGATGACCTCCGCCGGCATCCCGGACGCTCCGCGGGCGAGCTTGGCGAGCAGGCCGGCGTAGAGGTCGGTGTCGCCGACGCCGGGGATGGAGCGGGCCAGCTGCAGGCCGGCGAGCAGTGCCGCCGCCTCGCGGGCTGTGAGCTTGGGCGACCGCTCGAGTCCGACCGAGTTGGTGATGACGATGAGGTCGCGTTCGTCGAGGAGGTCCCAGTCGATGTCGAACAGGTCGTTCGCCATCTGCCAGTAGCCCCGGTCGCCGGGCAGTCCGATCACCGTGAGCTTCTCGACCATCGAGCGCATCTGCTCGAGTGAGACGTCGAACTCGTCGGCGGCCTCGGCGAGCGAGACTTCGCCCTTGCCCACGAGATACGGCACGAGCTGCAGCATGAGGGCGGCCCGATCGGTGGCGACCAGTGGGCGGCGCGCGCTCATGACACTCCTCGATGCAGATCGCGTGCCGCGGCGAGGCGGTCGATCACGCGATCCCGCAGCTCGGCGGGTGCGACCACGCGCACCTCGGGTCCATAGGAGGCGAGCTCGTCGGCGAAGATGTGCTCGTCGACGTACGGCACGCGGATGCCCTGCTCGGCCGGTTGCGCCCGGCGGGCGAGCCGCAGGGCGGCCTCGGTGCCGGGATTGACCTCGAGGAGCGCCGAGTTGCGCGCCGCGACCTCCTCGAGCCCCGCGAGCGCCCGGTCTCCGGCGCCCTCGCGCAGAGCCGGGTCGAACGAGACGCGTGTGAGCACGACCGGCCCGACGATGCGCTGCAGAAGGAAGGTGCGATCGGCCCGGACATCGAGGTCGATGCCGAACACATGCCAGCGACCCTCGTACTCGACGAGGGCGAGCGGCTGCACACGGCGCGTGCGCGGCGCGTCCTCCCCCGGCTTGAGGTACGGGAACGTGACGACGGTGCTCTGCTCGATCGCCTGCTGCAACGGCGGGAAGGCAGGATCGTGCAGGCTGAGCCGGGGCGAGAACCCGATGATCGGCTCGTCGACCAGATCGCCGAGCGCCCGGATCTTGCGCAGACCGCTGCGCGCGTCGTCCGACATCGAGCTCTGACTCCACACACCGCCCGCGAGGGTCAAGAGCGCCAGCTCGGCAGGCGTGAACTCGATGTCCTCCGGCAGCTCGTACTCGGCGGTCGGCACGCGGTAGCGCGCCTCGCGCAGATCGTCGGGGTCGGCCCAGTCGCCGATCGTCTCGATCGGCACGCCCAGGCCCCGCAGCGACTCCTTGTCGCGCTCGAACATCTTCTCGAGGGCATCCTTCGACGCGCCCGCCTCACTCTGCTCGCGATAGCCGGCGACCGAGGTGAGGATCGTGTCCTTCGTCAGCCCCTGGTCGGTCGCGATGAGGGCCACCACGAGGTTGACAAGGCGCTCCTCGGGCGGGATCTTCGCGGCGGCAGTGGCAGGCACCCGCCTATCTTAGGGCCGCGCACGGCCCCACCGCCGAACGCCGGGTCACTCCTCGGGTGCGACGTCCAGACCCAGGATGTCGATGACGAACACGAGCGTCGAGCCCGCCGGGATGGCGCCCTGGGCCTCATCGCCGTAGCCCTGATCGGGCGGCACCACGACGAGGACCTGCGAGCCGACCGTCTGCCCCTCGAGCGCTTGAGCGAAGCCCGGGACCACACCGTCGAGCGTGACCGACGCCGGCTCGCCGTCCCAGGTGGAGTCGAACGCCTCGTTCTCGCCCCACACGACCCCGGTGTAGTGCACGCGCACCGGCTGATCGCCGGTCACCTTCTCGCCGGTGCCCTTCTTCAGCGTCTGGACGACGACATCGGTCGGCGGTGCTCCATCGGGGATGATCAGGCCGGGGCGACCGTCGGGCGCACGCACGACGGTGGGCAGGCCGAACCCGCTGTTGAACTGGTTCGCACCGTCCGCGGCGGGGAGGTACACCTTGCGCACGTCGACGACCGCGACCGCGGTGTCGTCGTCCTCCAGGCCGAAGCCCTTGGCGACGCCGTCCGCCATGTCATCGGGTGACAGCGCGACCGCGATGCGCGAGCCGTCGGTGGCGCAGTGCAGAGCGTCCTCGAAGCCCGGGAAGTTCGTGGTCCACTGGGCCGGAGACGTGACGCTCGACAGGTCACCGTCGTAGGCGGTGGCCACGAGCGGCTCACCGGTGGCCCCGCTGAACAGCGCGACGTCGACGACCATCAGCTGGTTCTGCGCGGTGATCGGTGTGCCGTCGCCCACGACCACGTCCTCGTAGGCGAGGTGCGGCGCGCGCAACGGCGTGTACATGTCGACCTCGGGCTGCTCGTCGGTGTCGCCCGTGACGTCGATGAGGTCCATCACGTCGGCGTCGGACACGGCGGGACGAGAGCAGTCGGACGACGAGCCGGGCATCGAGCATCCGGCCAGGCCGACGGTCACCAGTCCCAGGACGGCGAGGGCAGCGGGGATCTTGCGCACCGGAACAGTCTAGGCGGTGCCGTCGGGCGCGCCCGCGCGTCCCGCCGCCTGCCGGGCCCCCTCCGCCGCGCGCTCGGCCTCGCGGACGCGCTTGCGCAGGTTCTTGTCGGTGATCTGCCGGTCGCCGACCGCACCGGGTGTCCACAGCTCGACGTCCTCGTCGCCGTAGCTCGACTTCGACGCGCGACGCTTGACCTCGGGTGCGACGGCGCCCGGCGCCAGCCGGCGCGCCCAGATGAGGAAGCCGGTGTGGGCGACCATCCGGTGGTCGGGGCGCACGGCGAGCCCTTCGACGTGCCAGCCGCGCACCATCGTCTCGTTCGCGCCCGGCTCGGTGAACAGCCCCGTGCTGCGGATGTACTCGGCGACACGGCTGAGCTGCGTCGCTGTCGCGACGTAGCAGACCACCACGCCGCCGGGCGTGAGCGCCTCGGCGACGGCATCGATGCACTCCCACGGCGCCAGCATGTCGAGGACGACGCGATCGACGGATGCCGCAGCCACCGTGTCCGTCAGCTCGTCGGCGAGATCCCCCACGACGACGTCCCAGCTGCCGGGGACCTCTCCGATGAACGTCTCGACGTTCGCGCGGGCGACGGCGGCGAAGTCGTCCCGGCGTTCGAACGACACGAGCCTCCCGGCGTCGCCGATCGCCCGCAGGAGCCAGAGCGATAGTGCCCCCGAACCCACACCGGCCTCCACGACGGTGGCGCCGGGGAAGATGTCGGCCTCCGCGATGATCTGCGCGGCATCCTTCGGATAGACGATGGCCGCGCCGCGCGGCATCGACATCACGAAATCGCGCAGCAGGGGGCGCAGCGCCAGGTACTCGTGGCCGCCGCTGTTGGCGACCACGGAACCGTCGGGCTGGCCGATCAGCTGCGTGTGCTTGAGCACGCCGTGGTGCGTGTGCAGTTCGCCGTCCTCGCGCAGCGTGATGGTGTGGAGGCGTCCCTTGGGACCGGTGAGCTGAACGCGATCGCCGAGTCGGAACGGGCCGCTCGGGCGGGTGATCTCGTCAGTCATCGTGCATTCTCCTCGATGGCGGTGGCGGCGCCGGCGCGCAAGCGCGTGCGGTGCGACTGGTGGAAGGCGGCCAGGTCGTCGACGGTGCGCCCGTCGAGGGTGTCCCACAGCACGTGGGCGCCGGCGCCGGTGAGCGACACCATGAGCGGCACCCCGATCACCGACGCACCGGATGCGACCGCCGCGCGCACGCCCGTGGAGGAGTCCTCGATCGCGACAGCGTCACCAGGTTTGACTCCAAGAAGTTCGCACGCCTGCAGGTAGGCATCGGGGTACGGCTTCGGGCGCGTCGCGTCGTCGCCGGCGACCACGACATCGAACGCGTCGAAGTCGATCAGATCGACGACCGCCTGCGCCATCCGGCTCAGCGACATCGTGACCAGCGCCGTCTTCACGCCATTCGCGCGCAGATCCGCCAGCAGCTCGCGAGCACCGGGGCGGAACGGCACGCCCGTAGTAGCCAGCTGACGCATCACATCGTCCGTCAGATGGTCGACGATGTCGCGGACACCCATGCGAACACCTTCGGCCTGGAAGACGCTCGCGGAGTCCTCCAGTCCCGCACCGACGAGCTGCAGCGCCTGCTCGTGCGACCACGTGCCTCCGAAGCTCTCGACCAAGGCCGTCTCCGCTGCCATCCAATAGGACTCGGTATCGACCAGGGTGCCGTCCATATCCCACAGGACGGCGGCGAGAGGAGGCTCATTCACCGTGCAATCCTACCGACGGGGCTCCGACCGTCCGCCGAGAGGGGGGCATATCCTGGAAGGAGCCCGCAGCCGATGCGGGCGGAGGGGGTCCCGTGGACGGACTGGGTCGTCGTGTTCTCGTCGCTGCATTCGACGGATGGAACGACGCGGGCGAAGCCGCGTCCTCCGCGATCACGCAGCTGCGCGACGGCGGCTCGTACGAGACGGTGTTCTCGGTCGACCCCGAGCTCTACTTCGACTACCAGTACACCCGCCCGCACATCGCCGCCGATGCGGACGGCCGGCGCACCCTGCAGTGGCCCGAGGCCTCCCTGCTGCGCCCCGCGCGTGCGACCCGTGGCACGCAGCTGTGGCTGCTCACAGGCGTGGAGCCGGCTCGCGCGTGGCAGGCGTTCTCGTCCGAGTTCGTCGACATCGCCCTGCGGGAGGACATCACCGGCTTCGTCGCGATCGGCTCGATGATGTCGGACGTGCCGCACACCCGCCCGATCTCGGTGTTCGCGGGCAGTGACAACGAGAACCTCCGCACCACGCTCGAGCTCGAGCGCAGCTCCTATGAGGGACCCGTGGGCATTCTCAGCGTCCTGGGCGACGCCGCGGAGCGTGCCGGCATCCGGACGGCGAGCCTCTGGGCCAGCGTGCCGCACTACGTCGCCGGTCACACCCCGTCGCCCAAGGCGACGCTCGCGCTGCTCGACAAGCTCGAAGACCTGACCGGCGCGCCGGTGCCCCGCGGCGACCTCGCCACCGAGGCGGCGGCCTGGGAGGCCTCGATCGACGCGGCGGCGGCCGACGACGAGGAGATGACCGACTACATCCACCAGCTCGAGCGCACACGCGACACCTGGGACTCGCCCGAGGCGTCCGGCGACGCGATCGCGCAGGAGTTCGAGCGGTACCTCCGCCGGACCGACGGCAAGCCGGGCGATGGACCGAGCAAGCCCGGCCGCGACGACCCGCGCCGCTGAGCGGCATCCGCGCGCACGTCGTCCGCCGTCGGCTCTTCTACGGGTTGATGACGCCCATGCTGAGCAGCACCAGCAGCAGCGACCCCAGCGCGACGCGGTAGACCACGAACGGCAGGAAGCTGTGCTTGGAGATCCAGTTCATGAAGAACGCGATCACGCCGAGCGCGACGATGAAGGCGATGCCGGTGGCGACCGACGTCTCGCCGAGCGTGAAGACGCCCGGCTCGTCGAGGCTCTTCACCAGCTGGAAGAACCCGCTGCCGAACACCGCCGGGATGGCGAGCAGGAACGCGTAGCGCGCAGCGGCGGCGCGCTCGTAGCCCATGAAGAGTCCGGCGGTGATGGTGCCGCCCGAGCGTGACACGCCCGGGATCAGGGCGAGCGACTGCGCGAAGCCGTAGATCACGCCGTGGCCGATCGTGATGTCTTCGAGCTTGCGTCGCTTCGCACCGACGTGGTCGGCGATGCCGAGCAGCACGCCGAAGAAGATCAGCATGCCCGCCGTGATCCAGAGCGAGCGCAGGACGGTCTCGATCTGGTCCTGGAAGAGCAGGCCGAGCACCACGATCGGGATCGAGCCGATGATGATGAGCCAGCCGAGCTTCGCGTCCGGGTCGTTGCGCGGGATGCGGCCGAACAGGGCGCGGAACCAGTGCCCGATGATGCGCACGATGTCGCGCCAGAAGAAGACCACGACCGCCGCCTCGGTGCCGATCTGCGTGATCGCGGTGAAGGCGGCACCGGGGTCCTGCGCCGAGGGCAGGAACTCACCGAGGATGCGCAGATGCGCGCTCGACGAGATGGGCAGGAACTCGGTCAATCCCTGGACGAAGCCGAGGATGATCGCTTCGAGAAGCATGGGCGCCTTTCAGACGGGCCTGACGGCTGCCGCGCTGTCGCGGCGTCCGCCGGGGACTTCAGTAGGTGCGGAGCAGGTCGGTGAGGACAGTCTGGCCGAAGACCAGCGCATCGATCGGCACACGCTCGTCGACACCGTGGAACATGCCCGTGAAGTCGAGATCCGCCGGCAGGCGCAGCGGGGCGAATCCGTAGCCCGAGATGCCCAGCGCGGCCAGCGCCTTGTTGTCGGTGCCGCCGCCCATGAGGTACGGGATGACGGGTGCGCCGGGATCGTGGCGGCCGAGCGCCGCCACCATGGCGTCGACGAGGTCGCCGGAGAACGGCACCTCGAGGCCGATGTCCTGGTGCACGACCTCGACGTCCACGCCGTCGCCGACGATGCGGCGGATGTCGGCCAGGGCCGCCTCCTCGGTGCCGGGCAGCACCCGCACGTCGATGAGCGCCTCGGCGCGGTCGGGGATGACGTTGTGCTTGTAGCCGGCGACGAGGCCGGTCGGGTTGGTGGTGGTGCGCAGCGTCGAACGGAGGAATCCGGATGCCGCGCCCGTGGCTGCCGCGACGGCATCGGCGTCGTCGGATGCCTGGCCGGTCAGCGCAGCGAGGCGTGCGGTCATCTCGCGGGTGGTGTCGGTGAGCGTCACCGGCCACGCCGTGCGACCCACTGCGGCGACGGCCTCGGCGAGGCGTGTGACGGCGTTGTCGGCATGGAAGCTCGAGCCGTGCGCGGCACGCCCGCGCGCGACGAGCCGGATCCACACGAGCGCCTTCTCGCCCACCTGGAGCAGGTACGCGTGGCGGTCGCCGAGCGGGATCGAGTAGCCGCCGACCTCGCTGATCGCCTCCGTCGCACCCTCGAACCAGCCGGGGCGGTCCTGGACGACGAGCGCGGAGCCTTCGACGCCGCCGTTCTCCTCGTCCGCGAAGAACGCCAGGACGAGGTCGCGCTCCGGCTGCTCGCCGGAGCGGAGGATGTCGGCCACCGAGGTGAGGATCATGGCGTCCATGTCCTTCATGTCCACGGCGCCGCGGCCCCACAGCATCCCGTCGCGCACGACGCCCGCGAAGGGGGCGACGCTCCAGTCGTCGGCGATCGCCGGGACGACGTCGAGGTGGCCGTGGAGCACGAGGGCCGGCTTGTCGCGATTGCGGCCAGGGACCCGCGCCATGACGTTCGTGCGGCGCGGGATCGGCTCGTAGAACTCGGGCGTCAGTCCGAGATCCGACAGGTATGCGCCGACGTACTCCGCCGCCTCCCGCTCCCCCGCCGCCCGGCCGCCGCCGTGATTGGTGGTGTCGAAGCGGATGAGATCGCGCGCGACGGCGGCGACTTCGGGAAGCTCGGCTTCAGGCATGCGGACAAACCTCTCATCTGACGAAAGAAGGCCCCCTTTCGGGGGCCTTCTTCACTGTGCGCGAGGGGGGACTTGAACCCCCACGCCCGTTAAAGGGCACTAGCACCTCAAGCTAGCGCGTCTACCTATTCCGCCACCCGCGCAAGGTGGTTTTCGGTTTCGCAACCGAGGAATGACATTACCACGTCACCGGAGGTTCAACGAATCGCGGCGAGCCCGGGCGCGTCACCCCATCGAGACGCCGAACAGCAGACCGAGGAGGTACGTGACGGCGGCCGCGCCGAACCCGATTCCGAGCTGTCGGAGCGCCCGTCGGAGCGGCGGAGCGCCCGACAGGAGGCCGACAGCGGCGCCGGTCGACATCAGCGCGATGCCGACGAGGACGAGCGCCAGCACGACGGCCGCGAGCCCCGAGAGACCGAAGATCCACGGCAGCACCGGGATGATCGCACCCGACGCGAAGAAGAGGAAGCTCGACAGCGCCGCCGCCCACGCGCTGCCCACGACGTCGCCGTGATCCGGTACGACGATCGGGCCGGTCTCGGCACGGCCCTGCCCGGCGGCCCGCGCCGCTTCGACGATGCGCCGCGCGCGCGCGATCGCCTCGGCCTCCGGCATCCCGCGCGTCCGGTACACGAGCGCCAGTTCGTTGGCGTCGATGTCGAGGTGAGGGATCGCGCCGTCGGCGAAGTCGCTCGGCTCCGTGGCGGCCAGGAGCTCGCGCTGCGAGCGCACCGACACGAACTCCCCCGCGCCCATGGACAAGGCGCCCGCCAGCAGGCCGGCGATGCCGCTGAACAGCACGAACTGGCTCGACACGCCCGTCGCGCCGATGCCCATCACCAGGGCGAGGTTCGACACCAGGCCGTCGTTGGCGCCGAACACGGCGGCGCGGAAGGTGCCGGACAGCCGGCGCCGCCCACGGGCAGCGAGCCCCCGCACCACCTCGTGATGCACCTTCTCGTCGGCGGCCATGGAGGCCGTCGCATACGGCTCATCGTCGTACGGCGAGCGGGCCTCCGCGTTCTGGGCGAGCGCCAGCACGAAGATCGACCCGAAGCTCTTCGCCATGCTGCCGAGCAGGCGCGTGCGCACGTCGGGTCGCGGCAGCCGCGCCGGCTCCGCACCCAGCAGCTCGAGCCAATGCGCTTCGTGCCGTCCCTCGGCCTCGGCGAGCGCGAGAAGGATCTCGCGCTCCTCGCCGTCGCGGCGGCTCGCGAGCTCCCGGTACACGCGCGCCTCGGCGCGCTCGTTCACGAGGTACTGCGCCCAGCGGCGGCGATCTCGGTCGGTCGGTGCGGTGGGCGCGCTCACTCGGGCCTCCAGTCGGGGGTGGGACTCGTCAACGCTAGTCAGCGCCCGGACCTCGACCGGTCCTGAATGCGGGATTGCCAGCATTTCGGGGTTCCGAACCGCCCCGCGCGCAGGCCGGTTCAGGGCGTGTCAGGAATGGACGCGCTTGCGAAGCACCTCGATGCGCGCCTGCAGCTGGGCGACCGTCGCGTGCGAGACGGCGGGGCCGCCGCAGATGCGGCGCAGCTCGGCATGGACCAGGCCGTGCGCCTCGCCGGTCTGCCGCGCGTAGAGGCCGACCAGGCTGTTGAGCAGCTGCCGCTGCTCCTTCAGCGTGCGGTGCAGCGCCTGCGGCAGCGCCGGCTCCGCTTCGGGCGGGGCGGCGCGCTCCTGCGCCTCCCGAGCGGAGCGGTGGCGGGACTGGCGCGACACGCGCGACATGAGCACCTCGTGCACCTGGTCGGGCTCGAGGAGGCCCGGGATGCCGAGGAACTCCTCCTCCTCGAGCGAGCCGGGCACCGCGAGCTGGCCGAACTCCTTGCCGTCGAACAGCACGCGGTCGAAGTGCGCCTGCGAGCCCAGCGCCTGGTACTCGAACTCCTCCTCGAGGGCGTCGGACGCCTTGTCCTCGCGCTCGGCGGCGTTCATGAGGTCTTCTTCGGCGTTCCACTCGTCGTCGCCGTCGGAGTCGCGATCCAGCGCGTGGTCGCGCTGCGCCTCCATCTCGCCTGCGAGCGCGAGCAGCTGCGGCACATTCGGCAGGAAGACGCTCGCGGTCTCGCCGCGGCGGCGGGCGCGCACGAAGCGGCCGATGGCCTGCGCGAAGAACAGGGGGGTCGAGGCACTGGTCGCGTAGACGCCGACCGCGAGCCGCGGCACGTCCACGCCCTCCGACACCATGCGCACCGCGACCATCCAGCGGCTCGTCGATGTCGAGAACTCCTCGATGCGGCTCGACGCCTCGGCCTCGTCGGAGAGCACCACCGTCGGCTGCTCGCCGCTCAGCTGATGCAGGATCGCGGCGTAGGCGCGCGCGGCCGTCTGGTCTGTCGCGATCACCAGCCCGCCGGCATCCGGAACATGCTCCCGCACCTCGGTGAGACGGCGGTCGGCCGAACGCAGCACCGCGGGGATCCAGTCGCCCTCGGGATCGAGAGCGGTGCGCCACGCCTGCGACGTGATGTCCTTGGTGTTGTCCTGCCCGAGCTGAGCCTCCATCTCCTCGCCGCTCTTGGTGCGCCACCGCATGTGGCCGGCGTACACAAGGAACAGGACCGGACGCACGACGCCGTCTTCGAGTGCGCGCCCGTAGCCGTAGGCGTAGTCGGTGCGCGAGACGCGAATGCCCTTGGCATCGGGGTGGTACTCGACGAACGGGATCGGCGCGGTGTCGCTGCGGAACGGCGTGCCGCTCAGCAGCAGCCGACGGGTGGCCCGACCGTAAGCCTCGCGCAGCGCGTCGCCCCAGCTCAGGGCGTCGCCGCCGTGGTGCACCTCATCGAGGACGACGAGCGTGCGCGCATCCATCGTCAGGCGCTGGTGGACGGATGCCTTGACCGCGACCTGCGCGTAGGTCACGGCGACGCCGTGGTACTGCCGGGCGGGTGCGACGTGGCGGTTGCTGAACACCGGGTCGAGACGGATGCCGACGCGCGCCGCCGCATCGGCCCACTGGGTCTTCAGGTGCTCGGTGGGGGCCACCACGACGATGCGGTCGACGATCCGACGGCGCAGAAGCTCGCTCGCAAGGCGCAGCGCGAACGTCGTCTTGCCGGCGCCCGGGGTCGCCGCCGCCAGGAAGTCGCGGGGGCCGGCGCCGGGGCCGTCCGGCCCGTCGAGCGAGAAGTACAGGTCGAGCGCTTCGGCCTGCCAGGCGCGCAGGCGCTGCGCGGTGCCCCAGGGGGCGCGCTGCGGGTACGTCGGCGACAGGTGCTCGGCCGCGAAGCTGCCGATATGCGGCTCGGCGGTGTGGGTCTCGGAATTGCTCGGGTCGGAGATGCGGGCGTCGGCGTGCGATTCGATCGTCGTTTCGTCCGTCACGAATGCCCCTCCCCCGTAGACAACGAGTCACCACGATAGACGACCGGCACGACATCGAGGGTCGGCGTCCGGGGGTAGCCTGACTCTCGGTCACGAGCCGAGGACCGGAGGAAGCATGCTCACCACAGAAGATGCCCGTACGCCGCACGCCGACAACACGGGACCGCACCCGTGGCGGCGATTCGTCGCGATCGGGGATTCGTTCACCGAGGGCGTCGGCGACCCCGAACCGGCGGCGGCGAACGGCCTGCGCGGCTGGGCCGACCGGGTGGCCGAGGTGCTGTCGGAGCAGGTGGACGACTTCGCCTACGCCAATCTCGCCGTCCGCGGCCGCCTCATCGCCCAGATCGTCCAGGAGCAGGTCGAGCCGGCCATCGCCCTCAAGCCCGACCTGGTGACCTTCTCGGCAGGGGGCAACGACGTCATCCGTCCGAACAGCGACCCTGACCGGGTGGCGCAGTTCTTCGAGGATGCCGTCGTGCGGCTCTCGCGCGCCGGTGCGACCGTCGTGGTCTTCACCGGCATCGACACCGCGTTCACGCCGGTGTTCCGCGGCATCCGAGGCAAGGTTGCGATCTACAACGAGAACATCCGCGCGATCGCCGACCGCTACGACTGCATCGTCGCAGACCAGTGGGCGCTGAAAGAGGTGCAGGACATGCGCTTCTTCGACGACGATCGCCTCCACTACAACGCGCTGGGCCATCACGAGGTGGCGCGCATGGTGCTGCGGGCGCTCAACGTGCCCAACGATCTGCAGCCGATGCAGCCCGACCCGCTCCCCCTCCGCACCTGGCGTGAGGCTCGCGCCGTCGATCTCGTCTGGGCGCGCGAGTACCTCGTGCCCTGGGTGCTGCGGCGCCTGCGGCACCAGTCCTCGGGCGACGCCATCACGGCGAAGCGCCCCGATCCGCTGCCGGTCGCGACCACGGTGCCGGGGGCGGATCCCTCGTCCCTCCCGTCTCTCAGCCCCGAGGCCGCGGCCACCCGCGGCGAGGAGGACTGAGATGAGCGTGCACCTTCTCACCGGGGCGGGCTCGGGCATCGGGGCGGCGCTCGCGGACCGGCTGGCCGAGCGCGGCGACGACCTGTGGCTCCTCGCCCGCGATGCGGGGCGGGCCGCCCAGCTGCGCGAGCGGTTCCCCGGCGCCCAGACCCTGGTGGGCGACCTCGCGGACCCCTCTCGGCTGTCGTGGGCCTTCGGCCACCAGAGCACCCCTTCCCGGCTCGATTCGCTGATCCACGTCGCCGGCATCGTCGAGCTGGGCACCGTCGCCGAGACGCCCGTCGCGACGTGGCAGCAGCAGCTCAACGTGAACGCCGTGGCCCCCGCCGAGCTCACCCGTCTCCTGATCACAGCACTGCGCATCTCGCGGGGGCAGGTGGTCTTCGTCAACTCGGGTGCGGGTCTTCGCGTCAGCCCGGAGTGGGGCGCGTACGCCGCGAGCAAGTTCGCGGTGCGCGCGATCGCCGACGCGCTGCGCGAGGAGGAGCGCGAGAACGGCATCCGCGTGACGACGGTGTATCCGGGACGCACTGCCACTCCGATGCAGGAGAAGGTCCACCAGCAGGAAGGGGCCGACTACGACGCCTCCCGGTGGATCGACCCCGCGTCGGTCGCCACGACCATCCTGGCGGCGCTCGACCTGCCGCGCGACGCCGAGCTCACCGAGCTGACCGTGCGTCCGGGCGCCTGAGACTCACCGGACGACGGCGGCTGGTTCAGCGGGCACGGAGCTCCCACAGCGCGACCGCGCTCGCCGCAGCGACGTTGAGCGAGTCCACGTGCCCCGCCATGGGGATCGTGACGACGACGTCGGCGACGCGGAGAGCGCGCCGCGACAACCCATCGCCCTCGGAGCCGAGGATGAGCGCCAACCGCTCCGGTCGACGTGCGCCGAATTCGTCGAGAGGCACCGCGTCGTCGGCGAGTGCGAGAGCGGCGAGCGAGAATCCCGCCCCGTGGAGCACGTCGCGCGCCTCGCCCCATTCGGGCAGCCTGGTCCACGGCACCTGGAACACCGTCCCCATGCTCACCCGCACGCTCCGCCGGTACAGGGGGTCGGCGCAGCGGGGGCTGACGAGCACCGCATCGGCACCGAGCCCGGCCGCCGCCCGGAAGATGGCGCCGACGTTGGTGTGGTCGACGATGTCCTCGAGCACCACGACGAGCCGGGCGTCGGCGACCACGTCTGCCACGTCGGGCAGCACCGGCCGGTGCATCGCGGCGAGCGCGCCGCGGTGCACGGCGTACCCGGTCAGGGTCTCGGCGATCTCCGGAGCGACGACGTATACCGGCACCGCCGCGTCGGCGAGGACCTGCTCGATGTCGGCGAGCCATTTCTCCTGCACGAGCACCGACCGGGGACGGTGACCTGCCGCGAGCGCTCGCGCGATGACTTTGGCCGACTCCGCGATGTAGAGGCCGCCCTCGGGCTCGAGCACGCGCCGGAGGGCGACATCCGTGAGGTCACGGTAGTCCGCGAGCCGCACGTCTGAGGCGTCGGTGATATGGATCGCGTGCATCGGGTCCATCGTCGCACGCCGCGGCCGGCTCACCCGCGCGTGCCGACCGCCGTCCAGGCGCGCGCGGTGACGGCGAACGCGCCCTCACCCATCTCGTCGCGCAGAGCGTGTTCCAGGCGCGAGACGTGGACGTCATCGAGGGACGCGACATAGCGACCGGCCGGACCGACGCCCAGCAGGAAGGGCTCCCACCAGTCGTCGAAGCCGCCGAAGGCCACCGTGGCCTCGACGACCGTCTGCGTCACGGCGTGCAGACCCGCTCGTTCGAAGATGTCGACCAGCTGCCCTTCGGCAGCACCGCTCAGCGCGGCCTCGCCGCGGGCACCGTCGTCGAGGCGGTGTGCGAGGCGCCAGAAGTCCGAGAGCGGGCCGCCACCACCGGCGTGATCCCACACGCACGCCGAGACGCGGCCGCCTTCCGCCGTCACGCGCGCCATCTCCGTCACGCCCCGCACGGGGTCCTGCATGAAGTGGACGACGAGCTGCGCGAGCGCGGCCCCGAACTCCGCGTCGCCGAACGGAAGATCCTCGGCAGCGGCCACCCGCACGTCCACACCCGGACACGCCTCGGCGGCGGCCGCGACGAACACCGGCTCGGGATCCACGGCGCTCACCGCCGGGGCGCCTCGCCGCCGCGCGAGCTCGCGCGTGAGCATGCCGGGACCGCAGCCGACGTCCAGCACCCGAGCATCGGGCGCGACGCGTTCCAGTCCGACGGTCGCGAACTCTCGCGCCAACGGCGTCGAGAAGCGGCCCATGAAGCGCGCGTACGCCTCAGCGCTGACTCCTCCGAAGCTGCCCACGCGCTCATCCTGGCACGCGGGGCGGCGCCGTAACATCCCGGAAAACCGAGGGGCCTACACTCGACGCGAAGGGGGTGCACCGTGACGGCGATCGCGACCGGCTTTGACGCACGGACGACGGATGCCGTCACCGCCGCCCTCGCCACGCTCTCGGGCCGCCGCATCGCGGTGCTGACCGGCGCCGGCGTCTCGACCGACTCCGGCATCCCCGACTACCGCGGGGCCGGTGCGCCGGTGCGGACCCCGATGACGGTCGAGCAGTTCCTCTCGAGCGATGCCTCGCGGCGCCGGTACTGGGTGGGCAGCCACCTCGGCTGGAAGGCGTTCGCGGCGGCCGAGCCCAATGCGGGGCATCGCGCGATCGCAGACCTCGAGGCGCGGGGCCTCGCCACCGGCGTCGTTACCCAGAACGTCGACGGCCTGCATGTGCGGGCCGGGAGCCGGCGGGTCGTCGAACTGCACGGCACGATGCGCCGCATCTTCTGCACGCATTGCGGCCAGGTGTTCGATCGCCGTGACCTCGCTCGCCGCGTCGAAGAGGACAATCCGTGGATCACCGTGCCCGAGAACGTCGCGCTCGGACCTGACGGCGATGTGCTCCCCGAGAGCACCGAGGGTTTCCGCATCCCCGCCTGCAGCGTCTGCGGCGGAATGCTGAAGCCCGATGTCGTGTTCTTCGGCGAGTTCATCCCCGCCGAGAAGTTCCGGGAAGCGGAGCAGCTCGTGCACACGAGCGAGGCGCTCGTCGTGGCGGGATCGTCCCTCGTCGTGAACTCGGGCATCCGGCTCCTCGAGCGCGCCCGTCGCCGACGTCTGCCCGTCGTCATCGTGAACCGCGGCGCGACGCGCGCAGACGGCCGGGCGACGGTCAAGATCGACGCCGGCACGAGCGAAGTCCTCCGGGCGCTGGCCGACGGGCTTCCTCAGCTCTCCTGACGCATCGCCCGTCCAGGCGCCCCGGGTAGGCTCAGGGGGTGACCGCCCTGATCCTGATCCGCCACGGCGAGACCGACTGGAACCGCGACCGGCGCATCCAGGGCGCGACCGACATCCCCCTCAACGACACGGGCCGCGCACAGGCGCGCGCCACCGCGGCGGTACTGCGCGGACGCCTGGGAGGTGCTGATCGACCGGCGGGGGCGATCCCGGCGACCATCGTCTCGAGCGATCTCGCCCGCGCGCGCGAGACGGCGGAGATCATCGCCGCCGAGCTGGGGCTGGCCGCTCCCCGTACCTACCGCGGCCTCCGGGAGCGGGCGTACGGCGACGCGGAAGGGGTCGGGCTGGACGAGTTCCGCGAGCGGTGGGGCGACTCGTACACCGCAGAGGTGCCCGGGGCCGAACCGTGGACCGACCTGCGCACCCGCGGCATCGCCGCGCTCGGCCGGGCCGTACGCGATCACCGCCGCGCGACCGCACCCGCCGCGTCCTCTTTGATCGTCGTCAGCCACGGTGCGCTCATCCGAGAGATGATCCGCCACGCCACCGCCGACGAACTGCCTCCCGCCGGCGAGCGGCTCCTCAACGGATCCGCCCATGACTTCGTCTACGAGCGCGATCACCTCCGCCTCGTCGCCTACGCGGGGCTCGTCGCCTAGGCTCCCCGCCCGGACTGCGCCTGCCTCCGTCGACGAGTACGTGCGCTGAGGCCGGACTCGGTGCTCATCCGTCGGCGCGAGACAGGATCCCGCGCGCATGGCGCAGCACCGGCTCGTCGACCATTCGCCCTTGGTACGAGAACACGCCTCGCTCGGCCTGCGCGGCGCCGAGCACGGCACGCGCCCACGCGACGGCCTTCTCGTCGGGACGATAGGCCGCGCGGATGATGGCGACCTGGCTCGGGTGGATGCAGGCGGTGGCGCGGAACCCGGATGCCGCGGCATCCGCCGCCTCGATGGCCAGGCGCTTGGCGTCGTCGATGTCGAGGTGGACCGCATCGATCGCGGCCTTGCCGCGGGCGCCGGCCGCAAGCAGGACCCGCGAGCGGGCGTAGCGCGCGATGTCGCGGTAGCGGCCGTTGGGCTTGCGGCTGGATGTGCCGCCGAGGCTCGCGACCAGGTCCTCCGCTCCCCACATCATCGCCACGACGTTGTCGAGGGCGGCGATGCGGTCCGCCTGCGCGACGCCCTTCGCCGTCTCGCACAGGGCGACGACCTGGAATCGCGCGTCGATGCGGCCGATGCGCTTGGGCGACTCGGACTTGGCCACCATGATGCGCCGGTAGTCGGTCTGCGACAGCGTCGCCATGTCGGCGGTGAACTCGTCGGTCTCAGGCGCGTTGACCCGCACGATGACGCGCGCCGGGTCGAGCTCGGACTCGATCAGGTGGCCCCGGGCCGCCGTCTTGTCGGAGGGCGCCACCGCATCCTCGAGGTCCAGGATCACGGCGTCCGCACGGTCGAACGCCTTGCCGTACCGTTCCGGGCGGTCCGCGGGGCAGAACAGCAGCGCGGGGCCGAGGTCGAAGCTCATGGGGTCCTCTCGGGGGTCTCGGGCGCGCACCACATCAGGGCGGTCCGCGTGGCCAGCGCGACGACATCACCGCGCTGGTTGCGTCCCGTGTGGCGAAGGGTCACGATGCCCTGCCCGGGACGGGATGCCGAGAGCCGCTTCTCGACGACCTCCGTCTCGGTGTACAGCGTGTCGCCGTGGAACAGGGGCGCGGGGAACGAGATGTCGGTGAGGCCGAGCTGCGCCACCAGCGTTCCCTGCGTGATCTGCGAGACGGATGCCCCGACCATCGTCGCCAGCGTCCACATGGAGTTCATGAGACGCTGGCCGAACGGCTGCGACTCGGAGAACGCGGCATCCAGGTGCAGCGCCTGCGTGTTCATGGTGAGCGACGAGAACAGCACGTTGTCGGCCTCGGTGGCGGTGCGACCGGGGCGATGCAGGTATGTCGCGCCGGCGACGAGCTCCTCGTAGTACAGGCCTCGTTGGATGATCGCGCTCGTCTCGTCGGTCATTCCTGTCACGCTACCCTCACGCCACGCCCAGCGCCCGTGCGATCACGAGCAGCTGCACCTCGTTCGTGCCCTCGCCGATCTCGAGGATCTTCGAGTCGCGGTAATGCCGTGCGACCGGGTACTCGTTCATGAAGCCGTTGCCGCCGAAGACCTGGGTCGCGTCGCGCGCGTTGTCCATCGCCGCGTCGCTCGCCGTGAGCTTGGCGATCGCCGCCTCGGTCTTGAAGGGCTTTCCGGCGTCGCGCAGCCGCGCGGCGTGATGCCACGCGAGGCGTGCGTTGTGCACGCGCAGCTGCATGCGGGCGAGGAGGAACTGGATGCCCTGGCGCGTGGCGAGCGCGTCGCCGAAGACGGTGCGCTTCTTGGCGTAGTCGACAGCGGCCTCCAGGCATCCTTCCGCCGCACCGGTCGACAGCGCCGCGATCGCGATGCGACCCTCGTCGAGGATGTGGAGGAAGTTCGCGAAGCCGCGACCCCGCTCGCCGAGGAGGTTCCCCTCGGGCACCCGCGCGTCCTGGAACGTCAGCGGATGCGTGTCGGAGGCGTGCCAGCCGACCTTGTCGTAGCCCGGCTCGACGGTGAAGCCGGGGGTGCCGGAGGGGACGATGATGGTCGAGATCTGCTTGCGGCCGTCCTGCTCCCCCGTGACCGCCGTGACGGTCACGAACCGGGTGATCGACGTCCCCGAGTTGGTGATGAACTGCTTCGAGCCGTTGATCACCCACTCACCGCCTTCGAGCCTCGCCGTGGTGCGCGTGGCTCCGGCGTCGGAGCCGGCTTCGGGCTCGGTGAGCCCGAAGCCCGCGAGCGCCCTGCCCGCCAGCAGATCGGGCAGCAGCTTCTGCTTCTGCTCCTCCGTGCCGAAGCGGAACACCGGCATCGCCCCGAGACTGACGCCGGCTTCCAGCGTGATGGCGAGGGACTGGTCGACGCGGCCGAGCGCCTCGATCGCGAGGCAGAGTGCGAAGTAGTCGCCGCCCTGCCCGCCGTACTCCTCCGGGAACGGCAGTCCGAACAGCCCGAGCTCCCCCATCTGCGCGACGACGTCCATCGGCAGGGTCTTCGTGCGGTCGGCCTCGTACGCCTGCGGGGCGACGACCTCGTCGGCGAAGTCGCGCACCATGCGGGCGAGCTCTCGCTCGTCGTCGGTCAGGTTGGAGTGGTCCATGGCTTCCTCGGGTTTCAGGAGGGGGTGTCGGATGCCTCGTGGGCGGGTTCTGCGGCGGCGACATGGGCGAGCACCTGGTCGCGGCGCACCTGGTCGCCGGTGGCGACGTCGAGGCGCACGACGCCCGCGTGCGGCGCGATGACCGGGTGCTCCATCTTCATGGCCTCGATGGTCACGATGCGGTCACCGGCGGCGACGGCCGCTCCGTCGGCGACGTGCAGCGCGACGACCGCGCCCGGCATCGGGGCGCGCAGCTCCGGATCCGTGGCGGCGGCATCGCGGTCGCGGGCGGCGAGGCGCTTCTCCATCGCCTCCCGCCGGGTGAGGGGACGCAGCCGGTGGGTGGCGCCGTCGGCGTGCACCCAGAGCCATCCGTCTCCGTCCGTGGCGACGACCACGCCGGGTGGGAGCGCCCGCCCGATCGCCCTCGTCCCCCACCGGCCCTGGCCCGGGGATCCGCTCGCCTCGGTGCGGCGCGAGCCGACGGAGACGACCGGCGCCGAGCCGAGATCAGGGGCGGTGATGACTGCGATCCCCCCGTCCTCCGACTCGACCGCGACCGTGCGAGGCACCGGCGCACTCCCCGCCCGCCAGCCGGTGCCGGCCAGCCACAGCGGGCCGGCCGCTGTACGCACCGGCTCACCGGCGCGCACGCGCGCGAGTTCTCCGGCCAGGGCGGCGGCGGCGAGCGCCGCCTCCCCCGGCTCCGGGGCCGCGTATGGCGGCAGGCGGTCGATCAGGCCGGTGTCCATCTCGCCCGACTGCACTCCCGGATCGGCGAGCAGTTCTCGCAGGAACCCGATGTTGCTCTCGACGCCGAGGAGCACGGTCTCGGCGAGCGCGGCGTCGAGCCGCTCGATCGCCTGGGCGCGATCGTCGCCGTGCGCGATGACCTTGGCGATCATCGGGTCGTAATCGGACGAGACCACGCTTCCCGACTCCACCGCGGCGTCTGTGCGCACTTCGACAGGCTCAGTGACCGGGGAGGCGGGCTCGGTGACGGGGGAGGCGGGCTCGGTGACGGGGGAGGCGGGCTCGGTGACCGGGGAGGCGGGCTCGGTGACCGGGGAGGCGGGCTCGGTGACCGGGGAACCGGGCTCGCGCCACACCAGCACCTCGCCGGTCGCCGGCAGGAAGCCGCGGGCGGGGCTCTCGGCGTACACGCGGGCCTCGATGGCATGCCCGTCGAGGCGGATGTCGTCCTGCGCGAGCGCGAGCGGACGGCCTGCCGCGACCAGGAGCTGCTGCTCGACCAGGTCGACGCCGGTGACGAGCTCCGTCACCGGGTGCTCGACCTGCAGTCTCGTGTTCATCTCGATGAAGAAGAAATCGTCGGGGCGGTCGCCTGCCACGAGGAACTCGACGGTGCCGGCGCCCCGGTAGTCGACGCTCTCGGCGGCGGCGCACGCTGCGGCTCCGAGGCGCGCGCGGGTGGCGGCATCCACCACCGGCGAGGGGGCCTCCTCGATGACCTTCTGATGCCGTCGCTGCAGCGTGCACTCGCGCTCACCCAGGTGGATGACCGAGCCGTGCGCGTCGGCGAGCACCTGCACCTCGATGTGTCGCGGGCGCTCGAGAAGGCGCTCCAGCAGCAGCGTGTCGTCTCCGAACGCGGCGGCGGCCACCCGGCGCGCTGTTGCGAGGGCGTCCGGCAGCTCCGCCGCCGAACGCACGACCTGCATCCCCTTGCCGCCACCGCCGGCCGACGGCTTGACCAGCAGCGGGTAGCCCGTCTCCTCTGCCGCGACGGCGATGTCGGCATCCGTCATTCCGACGGCGCTGAAGCCGGGGACGGTCGGGACGCCGTGTGCGACGACGTGCTCCTTCGCACGGATCTTGTCGCCCATCACGTCGAGGGCGCGCTCCCCCGGTCCGATGAACACGATCCCGGCCTCGACGCAGGCGCGCGCGAATCCCGCGTTCTCCGACAGGAACCCGTAGCCCGGATGGATCGCCTCGGCACCCGTCTCGCGGGCGGCCTCGATCACCGCAGCGATGTCGAGGTAGGACTCGGATGCCGCAGCCGGCCCGATGCGCACCGCGACGTCGGCCTCACGCACGTGGGGCGCGTCGGCGTCGGCGTCGCTGTAGACGGCGACCGAGCGGATGCCGAGCCGCCGCAGCGTGCGGATCACCCGGCGCGCGATCTCGCCGCGGTTGGCGACGAGCACGGTGGAGAACCCTTCGACAGGCTCAGGGACCGGCGCAGCGGGCTCAGGGACCGGCACAGCGGGCTCAGGGACCGGCGCAGCAGGCTCAGGGACCGGCGCAGCAGGCTCAGGGACCGGCGCAGCAGGCTCGGGAACCGGCGCAGCGGGCTCAGGGACCGGGACACCGGGCTCGGGAACCGGCGCAGCAGGCTCAGGGACCGGGACACCGGGCTCGGGAACCGGCGCAGCAGGCTCAGGGACCGGGACACCGGGCTCGGGAACCGGGAGAAGTGGTGACGTCACAGGGCTCACATCCGGAAGACGCCGAAGCGCGGTTCGGGCAGCGGGGTGCGCGAGACGACGTCCAGCGCGAGTCCGAGCAGATCGCGGGTGTCGAGCGGGTCGACGACGCCGTCGTCCCAGAGCCGGGCGGTGGCGTAGTAGGGGCTGCCCTGCTCCTCGTACTGCGCACGGATCGGCGCCTCGAACGCGGCCTGGTCCGTCTGCGACCACTCGTCGCCGCGGGCCTCGAGCTGATCGCGCTTCACGGTCGAGAGCACCGATGCGGCCTGATTGCCGCCCATCACCGAGATGCGGCTCGCCGGCCAGGTCCAGAGGAACCGCGGCGAATAGGCCCGGCCGCACATCGAGTAGTTGCCGGCCCCGAATGAGCCGCCGATCACGACCGTGAGCTTGGGCACCCGAGTGGTGGCGACGGCGGTGACCATCTTCGCGCCGTCCTTCGCGATGCCGCCGGCCTCGGCATCCCGTCCCACCATGAAGCCGGAGATGTTCTGCAGGAAGAACAGGGGCGTGCCGCGCTGGTCGCACAGCTCGATGAAGTGGGCGCCCTTCTGCGCGGATTCGCTGAACAGCACACCGTTGTTGGCGAGGATGCCGACGGGGTGGCCGTGGATCCGTGCGAAGCCGGTGACCAGCGTGTCGCCGTACTCGCGCTTGAACTCGTGGAACTCGCTCCCATCGACGAGTCGGGCGATGACCTCGCGGACGTCGTAGGGCTGGTTGACGTCGACGGGGACGACCCCGTACAGATCGGACGGGTCGACGGCGGGCGGGACGCTCGGCACGACATCCCACGCGGGCGCTGCCGGAGGCGGCAGGGTGGCGACGATGTCGCGGACGATCTCGAGGGCGTGCTCGTCGTCCTCGGCGAGGTGGTCGACGACGCCCGAGCGGCGGGCGTGCAGCTCTCCCCCGCCGAGCTCCTCCGCGGTGACGACCTCGCCGATGGCGGCCTTCACGAGAGGCGGGCCGCCGAGGAAGATCGTGCCCTGGCCGCGGACGATCACCGTCTCGTCGCTCATGGCAGGCACGTACGCGCCTCCGGCCGTGCACGAGCCCAGGACCGCGGCGATCTGCGGGATGCCGGCGGCCGAGAGTCGCGCCTGGTGGAAGAAGATGCGCCCGAAGTGGTCGCGGTCGGGGAAAACCTCGTCCTGCATGGGCAGGAACGCGCCGCCCGAGTCGACGAGATAGACGCATGGCAGGCGGTTCTCGAACGCGATCTCCTGGGCGCGGAGATGCTTCTTCACCGTCAGCGGGTAGTACGTGCCGCCCTTGACGGTGGCATCGTTGCAGACGACCATCACCTGGCGGCCGTGGACGAGTCCGATGCCGGCGATGACGCCGGCGGCCGGCGCCTCGCCGCCGTACAGCCCCTCTGCGGCGAGAGGCGCGATCTCGATGAACGGGCTCCCCTCGTCCAGCAGCCGCGTGACGCGGTCGCGGGGCAGCAGCTTGCCCCGAGCGAGATGGCGCTCGCGGGAAGCGGCGGGTCCGCCGAGGGATGCCGCGGCCAGCCGCTCTCGCAACGCGCGGGCCAGCTCCTCCTGCGCGTCATGGGTTCGCGTGAAGGTCCCGTCATGCACCGCTGCGGTGCTCAGCACGCCCATCTGCGCCTCCCGTGTCATCTGCGTCGACGTCACGATCGGATCACGTCCGTTGTCCTGACGCGATCGAATTGGTTAGTGTTCACTAACTGAACCTCAGGTTAGCGATCCTTAACTGAAATGACAAGCGGAGAACTGACATGACGAGCGCCGCCACCGACCGCCATCGCGCAAAAGCCGACCGCCACGCGGCCATCCTCCGTGAGGCGGCGACGCTGTTCGCCGAACGCGGCTTCAGCGGCGTCAGCCTCGAAGACATCGGCGGCGCGGTGGGCGTCAGCGGACCGGCGCTCTACCGGCACTTCGCCAACAAGCAGGCGCTGCTGGGGGCCATCCTCGTCGAGGTCAGCGAGCGGCTCCTGGCGGGCGGCCAAGCGGTGCTGTCGGCCCACGACGCCCCCGCCGACCAGCTCGACGCGATCATCGCGTTCCACGTCGAGTTCGCCCTCCGCGACGCCGACGTCATCCGCGTGCAGGATCGCGACCTCGCCAGCCTCAGCGACACCGACCGCCACACCGTCCGCCGGCTTCAGCGCGAGTATGTCGAGGTCTGGATCGGCATCCTCTCGACCATCCACCCCGAGCGCGGCGAGGAGGACCTGCGCGTGCGTGCGCACGCGTGCTTCGGTCTCATCAACTCGACGCCCCACACAGTGCGTGCGGCGAGGTCGCGCTCCGGCGAGCGGGACGTGCGGGGCATCCTCCACTCGATGGCCCGCGCTTCGCTCACTGCCTGACCCGTCCGGTTGGCCTAATCTGGACGAACCATGGCGGGGGACGGCCACACGGACGACGCGCAGCCGGAGGTGTCCGGCGACGCGGAACGCGTCGTGCGCCGGGGCGCGGAGAGCAGCGACAGCTCGCGGCGCGACTTCCTGAAGCTCGGTGGCATCGCCACGGCGGGGCTCGTGGTCGGCGGCGCGGTCGGCGCGGCGGCGGGTGCCTCCATCGGCCACGAGCTCGGTGTGCGCGAGGGATCGCTCGACCTGGCCGCCCTGCCCGCGCGCTCCGAGCCCGGCTTCGATCATGTCGTCGTCGTCATGGGCGAGAACCGCTCGTTCGACAACCTCCTCGGCTGGCTGTACACGCCCGACACGCTCCCCGACGGTGCGACGTTCGATGGGCTCGCCTTCGGCGACTACGCCAACACCGCCCCGAACGGCGAGCGGATCGCGGCGCACACCTACAGCGGCCCCACCGACGAGGTGATGGGGCGCCCGAACCCCGATCCCGGTGAAGAGTTCCCACACGTCAACACACAGCTGTTCGGCACGGTGGATCCCGCGTCGAATGCGACCAGCCAGGTCGGCGACATGACGGCGCCCTTCAACGCCCCCTCCTCCCGCTCCGCGCCGACGATGGCGGGATTCGTCCGCGACTACTGGAACAACGTCGAGCGGCTGCGTCGCGGGCAGGCGCCCACTCTGGAGGAGGCGACCCACATCATGGGGAGCTTCTCCCCCGAGCAGCTGCCCGTACTCTCGACGCTGGCCAAGGGCTTCGCGGTCTTCGACGCCTGGTTCGCGGCCGTCCCGTCGCAGACCTACTGCAACAGGTCGTTCTTCCATGCCTCGACCTCGCACGGCTTCGTCACCAACAAGCACGACGGCGGCTACGACAAATGGCTCGACGCGCCACCGGCACCGACCGTCTTCAACCGGCTCGAGGAGGCCGGCATCTCGTGGAAGATCTACTTCGACGAGATGCAGCTCGTGTCACTGACCGGCATCATGCACGCCCCGGTGCTCGAGCAGTACTGGCGCACCGGCCGGTTCGGCCACATGTCGGAGTTCGCCGAGGATGCCGCAGCCGGCCGCCTGCCTGTCTACGCGTTCATCGAGCCGCGGCTGGTCTACAACCACAACGACTTCCATCCTCCCGTCGGCGTGTACCGCGAGAGCGACGTCGACGGCACCCTCGTGCTCGATTCCGCAGTCTCGGATGTGCGTGCCGGCGAGAAGCTCATCGCCGACGTCTACAACGCCATCAAGTCGAGCGCCACCCCGGGCGGCTCGAACGCGATGAACACCCTGCTCCTGATCACCTTCGACGAGCACGGCGGCACCTACGACCACGTCCCGCCTCCCGCCGCGGTCCCGCCGGTCGCCGACGACGTGCCCGGCGAGATGGGCTTCACGTTCGACCGCCTCGGCGTGCGGGTGCCCGCGATCGCCGTGTCGGCGTACACGCGGAGCGGAACGATCGTGAACGACGAGATGCACCACGGCGCGGTGATGGCGACCCTCGCGCGCCTGCACGGTCTGCGCCCGCTCACCCGGCGCGACGCGACGGCGCGCGACCTGTTCTCGGTGGTCAATCTCGACGCTCCCCGGGACCCCTCGACGTGGCCCGTCGTGCACCCGATGTACGTGCCGCCGAATCCGCACGAGGACGAGCAGATCGACCTCCGCGACGGCGCACACAGGGACAAGCCGCTGAGCCCGCCCGGCCGTGGACTGCTGGGCCTGCTGCTCGCGCGCTACGCGCCGCCCGGCGCGCCGGAGCCCGAGACGTACGCCGAGGCGTACGAGGTGCTCCAGAAGCACGGCCTCGGCCTCTTCTATCCGAAGAAGAACTGACCGGCCGGCCCCCAAGGTGCCGGCCGGCCAGCGGCCTTCTAGCGCAGCAGCATCGCCCGCCCGGGCTCGCGCAGGATGTCGGCGA
Source organism: Microbacterium yannicii (assembly GCF_024055635.1). Classification (GTDB taxonomy): domain Bacteria; phylum Actinomycetota; class Actinomycetes; order Actinomycetales; family Microbacteriaceae; genus Microbacterium; species Microbacterium yannicii. Next base: position 230,392 of record NZ_JAMXMB010000006.1, on the reverse strand, counting down.
CGTCGACGAGGAAGCGAGAGCCCTGCTCACCATCCACGAGGCGATGGTCGAACGACAGGGCGAGCGTCATCACGTCGCGCAGGGCGATCTCGCCGCGGTGCTCCCACGGCTGGCGACGCACCGCGCCCAGGGCGAGGATGCCGGCTTCGCCGGGGTTGATGATCGGCGTGCCGGCATCCACGCCGAACACGCCGACGTTCGTGATCGAGAACGTGCCGCCCATCATGTCGGCCGGCGCGGTCCGGCCGGAGCGCGCGGTCTCGGCCAGCCCGCGGATGGCGTCAGACAGCTCGACCAGCGTGAGCTCCTGGGCGTCGCGGATGTTGGGCACGACCAGGCCGCGGCCGGTCGCCGCTGCGATGCCGAGATTGACGTAGTGGTGCTCGACGATCTCGCCCGCCGCGTCATCCCATTTAGAGTTCAGCCCCGGGTGACGCGCGAGCGCCAGGCACACGGCCTTCGCCGCCACGGCCATGATGCCGATCCGGTGCTCCTGAAGCGCGCGATCCGCTCGGAGCGACGCGATCAGCTCGCTCGTGGCGGTGACGTCGACGGTCAGGAAGGTGGTCACGTGCGGCGCCGTGAAGGCGCTGCGCACCATCGCCTCGGCGGTCATGCGCCGGACACCCCTGATGGGCGTGCGCGTCGTCCGCTCCCGTCGGTCGTCCGAGCGTGGCAGCTCGAACTGCTCCACCGGTTCGGCGGTGTCCGCAGCGCTGGAGGTGGTCGGGACCGCGCCGACGCGCTCGGCGTAGCTCTCCACGTCGGCGCGTGTGATCACGCCGGACGCGCCCGTCGCCTCGACCAGCGCGAGATCCACACCGAGCTGCTTGGCGAGCTTGCGCACCGGCGGCGTGGAACGGGGGCGCTCGATCGTCCGCTCACCGACCTCGGCGAACGGGATCGCGTCGTGCGGTGCCGCTTCGAGCACCGCGGTATCGGATGCCGCCGCCACGGTCCCCGCCACGCGTGCACGTCGCTGGGGCCGGGCCGCGCTCCGGGGCGCCGCGCCGTAGCCGACGAGGTTCGGCTCGGCGGACGGTTCGGCCGCCTTCTCCTCGACGGCCGTCGCCGGCACCGACGGCGCAGCGTCGGCCGCGCCGGTGTCGAAGGAGATCAGCACCGAGCCGACCGCGATGACGTCGCCCGTCTCGGCATGCAACGTCGTCACGGTGCCCGCGTACGGGGAGGGCAGCTCGACGACGGCCTTGGCGGTCTCGACCTCGGCGATCGTCTGGTTGAGGGTGACCGTGTCGCCGACGGCGACCAGCCACTGCACGAGCTCGGCTTCGGGAAGGCCTTCGCCCAGGTCGGGGAGTCGGAAGTCCTGCGCCATCAGTCGCGCACCCCGCTCAGGCTGTTCGGCCGGTCCATGACGCGATCGACGGCGTCGAGGATGCGGTCGAGGTCGGGCAGATGGTGCTTCTCGAGCTTCGCCGGCGGGTACGGGATGTCGTGGCCGGTGACCCGCTGGGGTGCGGCCTCGAGGTAGTTGAAGCACCGTTCGGTCACACTCGCGATGAGCTCGGCCCCGACGCCCGCCTCGCGGGCCGCCTCGTGCGTGACGACGACCCTGCCGGTCTTGCGGACGGATGCCGTCACGGTGCGGTAGTCGACGGGCGAGATGGAGCGCAGGTCGATGACCTCGATCGACACGCCGTCGTCCTCGGCGGCAGTGGCGGCATCCATCGCGGTCGCGACCTGCGAGCCGTAGGTCAGGAGCGTCACGTCGCTTCCCTCCCGGGCGATGCGCGCGAGACCCATGGGCGGGGCATCCGCCAACTGGACGTCGAGGTCGACCTCGCCCTTGGAGTGGTAGAGGCGCTTCGGTTCGAAGTAGACCACCGGGTCGTTCGACGCGATCGCCTGGCGCAGCATGACGTACGCGTCCTGCGGGTTCGACACCGCGACCACTCGGAGTCCCGACGTGTGGACGAAGTAGGCCTCCGGCGACTCCGAGTGATGCTCGGCCGCGCCGACGCCGCCCGCCCACGGGATGCGGATCGTGATCGGCATCGTGACGTTGCCGCGCGTGCGGTAGTGGAGCTTGGCGACCTGGCACACGATCTGGTCGAACGCGGGGTACACGAAGCCGTCGAACTGGATCTCGACGACGGGCCGATAGCCGCGGAACGCGAGGCCCACGGCGGTCCCCATGATGCCCGCCTCGGCCAGGGGCGTGTCGACCACCCGCTGCGCACCGAACTCGTCGAGCAGTCCGTCCGTGATGCGGAAGACGCCGCCGAGCTTGCCGATGTCCTCGCCCATGACGAGCACCTTCGGGTCGTCGGCCATGGCGCGGCGGAGTCCCTCGTTGATGGCCTTCGCCATCGTGAGCTGCGCCATCGTCACACCACCTCGGTTACGGGAGCGAAACCGTCTAGGTAGGCGCCGAACCACTCGCGCTGCTCGTCGATCCCCGAGTGGGGCTCGGCGTAGACGTTGTCGAGCACGGTGAGCGGCGCGCGCGTCGTGGCGGTCATCGCGGCCTCGCGGACGCCGGCGGCCAGCGCGTCGGCGTCGGCCTCGACGCGGGAGACGAACTCCTCGTCGAACGCGCCCCGTGCGCGGAGCAGTGCTTCCAGGCGGGTGATCGGGTCGCGGCGACGCCACTTCTCCACCTCGTCCTTATCGCGATAGCGCGTGGGGTCGTCGGAGGTGGTGTGCGGGCCCATGCGGTACGTCACGGCCTCGATGAACGCCGGACCGTCGCCGCGGCGCGCGATGTCGAGCGCCCAGCGCATCGCCGCGAAGCAGGCGAGCACGTCGTTGCCGTCCACGCGCATGCTCGGGATGCCGAAGCCCGGCGCCCGCCCGGCGATCGGGAACTTCGCCTGCACGGTGACGGGCTCGGAGATCGCCCACTGGTTGTTCGTGCACACGAAGACCACCGGCGCCTGGAAAGAAGCGGCGAAGACCATCGCCTCATTGACGTCGCCCTGACTGGACGCGCCGTCGCCGAAATAGGCGACCGAGACCTGGTCGGTGCCGTCGCGCTGGACGCCCATCGCATAGCCGACGGCGTGCAGCGCCTGGGCGCCGATGATGATCTGCTGCGTGGCGGTGTTGATGTCGTACGGGTTGTACGTCGAGTGCTCCTCGCCGCGCCACGCGAGCACGAAGTCCGATGGCTTGCCGCCGCGCGCGTAGACCACGCCGGTCTCGCGATAGCTCGGGAAGGCGAAGTCGTCGGCGCGCAGCGCGCGCGCCGTGCCGATCTGGGTCGCCTCCTGCCCCTGGCAGGGCGGCCACAGGCCGAGCTGGCCCTGCCGCTGCAGCGCGACGCCCTCCGTGTCGATCCGTCGCAGCAGCACCATGTCGCGGTAGAGGCCCCGCAGCGTGGTGGCGTCGACGTCGGCGACCCAGCGGTCCAGTTCGGGGTCGGCGATGCGCTCGCCGTCGGGAGTCAGCAGTCGCGCGACATCGTCGATGTCGGTGGCGAGGTCGGCTGTCGGTGTCAGGGTGTGCGTCATCGTCATCACTCCTCGTTGCGGGCTCCCTCGTGAGGAGCCGCTTCGCGTCCGCCGGCTTCGTCGCCGACTACCTCGAGGCTACGTCGGTCTCGCACCTCGCTCAAGCATTCATGATCTGCCTGAGCATGTTGATAAGTCATGACCGCTCAGAGCGTGCTAACGTTTCGCACTATGAGTGCCCTCGATCACGTCGACCTGGAGCTGCTGGCAGCGCTCTCCGCCGATCCGCGAGCGACCGTGGTCGCGCTCGCCGAACGGCTCGGCCTCTCGCGCAACACGGTGCAGGCCCGCATGTCCCGCCTGGAGAAGGCGGGGGTGTTCCTGTCGTACGAGCGCGCCATCTCGTCGGCGTCGCTGGGCTTTCCGATCGAGGCGTTCATCAGCGTCATCGTGCGTCAGGCGGATCTCCCCCGCATCGCCGTCGAACTCGCCCGCGTTCCCGAGGTCGTGCAGGCGCACGGGCTGTCGGGTCAGGTCGATCTGCTGGTGCGCGTCGCCTGCCGCGACACGCAGCACCTGTTCGACACCGACGCCCGCATCCTCGCGATCGAAGGCGTCGAGCGCACGGAGACGTCCCTGGTGATGGGCGAGGTCATCGCCCATCGCGTCACCCCGCTCATGGAGCTGGCGCGGGAGGAATAGGCACGGCAGGAGCGGTCCGCGCACTGCCCGTGGCGTCGGCACGCACCAGCACGACGCCTCCCAGGATCAGCGCCCCGCCGGCGAACTGGATCGGTGCGGGCACCTCGGCGAGGAAGATCCACGCGAACATGAGGGCGAACAGCACCTCCGACAGCCCGACGAACGACGCCACGCGCGAGCCGATACGGGGAACCGCCATCACGCCGAGCGCGTAGCCGAGCGTCGTCGCGACGCCCGCCACCCAGAGCAGCGGCATCCACCACGGCACGGGGGTGCCGGCCAGCACCACCGAGACGGCGGGAGCCTGGAACGGCATGATGCCGGTGGCGCAGAGAATGCCGATGACGACGGCGCCCGTCAGCAGACCGCTCGCCGCCAGCGCCAGCGGCGGCAGATCATCCCCGGCGCGCTCCGAGATCACGAAATAGGCGCACACGCACACGGCCGCCGCGAGGGCGAGCAGGGTCCCGATCAGATCGAACGACGCGCCCGAGATGTCGACGACCAGCACGAGCCCCACGATGGCGACGAGGGAGCCCCACAGCACGAGCGCCGACGGCGCCTTCCGCGTGCGCACCCACACGGCGACCACGAGCATGACCGGCGCGAGGTATTGGATCAACAGGGCGACGGCCACCGGCATCCGCTGCATCGCGGAGAAGAAGAAGAGCTGGCAGCCGAGCACGGGCATCAAGCCGAAGCCGACGATGAGCCGCCAGTGCCGGCGGAGGAAGCCGCGCTGTCGCCTCATGGCCAGGAACAGCGCGGGCGACAGCACGAGACCCGCGACGCCCATGCGCACCAGCAGCGCCGCACCGAGCGACCATCCGGCCTCGAGGAGCGGCTTGATGAACGGTCCGCTCGACGAGAACGCCAGCGCCGACGCGACCCCCATGATCAAGCCGGTGGTGCGCATCCGGGCGCTCGAGCCGGGCGCGGCGCTCGGGAGGGCGACGGTGCGGGACGCGGTCGAGGTCATGGGGCGGCATCCGACTGTCAGGAGTGAAACGTGCTTACACTGGTGACAGTACCGGACCGACTTGTCAGGAGTCAACGTGGTTTTCATTCATGACACCGAGCAGAACCTGCGCGCGGCGTCGTACCTGGTGAACACGCTGCCCGGCTACGACGACGAAGACGCCCTCACGACCCTGGACGACTTCGACGACTACCTCCGGGTCAACCCGTACACCGGCCTGATCCGGCGCGACGCCGCAGAGCTCGCCGCCCTGCGCGACGTCCGGCCGCGCCTGCGGCAGCTGTGGGAAGTCGACCGCGACGGCGCCGTGCCGATCGTCAACGAGATGCTGCGCGACGGCAAGGCTCTCCCCCGGCTGGTCATCCACGACGGCTTCGACTGGCACATCCATGCGACCAGCGACGATGCGCCCCTCGCCACCCGCGTGCTCGTCGAAGCGGCGCTTGCGTTCGTCGACGTCATCCGTGCCGACGAGTACGACCGCGTGCGGATCTGCGCCGCCGACGACTGCGACGGCGTCTACGTCGACTACTCGAAGAACGGGTCGAAGCGCTACTGCGACATCGGCAACTGCGGGAACCGCATGAACGTCAACGCGTATCGGCAGCGGAAGGCGCGACGAACCGCGTGATGGCGTCGGCCGCCTCCGCCGGCGTCTCGTAGTGGATGAGGTGCCCGACGTCCGGGATCTCGACCAGCTCCGCGTCCGGGAACATCGTGGCGAGGCGCCGCTCCGCCTCGATCGGCGTGATGTCGTCGCGCTGCGCCGCCACGAGCAGCGTCGGCTGCAGGATGCGCGGCGCGAACGCCCGCACGTCGTTCGACACCGATGCCACGAATGCGTCGTGCAGCACGTCCCGGTCCGCGAAGCGCGAGAAGTAGGTGTCGTGCTGATCGTGCACGAATCGACGGATGCCGGGGTCCTTGGTCTTCGCCATGGACACGCTCATGACCCGCACGATGAGGCCGTTGCGCAGCAGTGCGTCACCGAGCCGCTTCGGGAGCTTCGCGCCCGCCCAGTAGTAGAAGACCGCGAGCCGCGTGAGCACGCCGCGCGGCCCCTCGAGCGCCGGAGCGCCGATCGGGTTGACGAGGATCATGCGCGGCGTTGCGAGGCCGCCGGCGACCGCGGCCGCCACCACGATCGAGCCGAACGAGTGGCCGAGGATCACCGCACCCGGCGCCACGGCGGCCGAGAACTCGCGGAGCCACTCCGCATACAGAGCGAGATCGTGTCGTCGGCCGGGCACCGGTGCGGTCTCGCCGAAACCCGGCAGGTCGGGTGAGATCACCCGGAGCGACGGAAGGTGCGCCACCACGGGCTCGAGGCCATGATGCTCGCCGCGGAAGCCGTGGACCGCGACGATCGTGACTGCCGCATCGGCGGGACCATAGACCCAGTACGCCGTGGACCCGCCCATCACACCGACCTCGCGGCGCTCGACGGGGATCTCGTCGAGGAGGGGTGCGTAGGGGTTCGGCGCGGTCACGCGTCGAGTCTACGAGGCACACCCGGGCCTCGCCTGTGCGCGGAGCGCCTGTGCTCCGATGTCGGAGGCGACGCATACCGTGATCGGCATGAGCCGCGCGCGTCCCGAACAGCTGTCGCTCTGGGACGTGCCGGACTGGGTGCGCATGATCGGGGTGTTCGACCTCGAGACGACGGGCGTCGACGTCACCGCCGACCGCATCGTGACGGCCCACGTCGGACTGCTGGATGCCGCGGGCCGCGTCGTCCGCGCACGTGACTGGCTCGCCGATCCCGGCGTCGACATCCCCGAGGGCGCCAGCGCCATCCACGGCATCTCGACGGCGCAGGCCCGCGCTCAGGGCCGGCCGGCCGCCCACGTCGTCGCCGAGGTCGTCGAGGCGGTACGAGCGCTGCTGGACGCCGGCATCCCTGTCGTCGCCTATAACGCGCCGTTCGACTTCTCATTGCTGAAGTACGAGTCGCTCCGGCACGGTGTCGTGCCGATCGAGAACCCGTCGCCCGTGATCGATCCGCTGGTCGTCGACAAGGCGTACGACCGCTGGCGCAAGGGCAAGCGCACGCTCGAGATCGTCGCGGCGCACTACGCGGTGCGACTGGACGCGGCGCACGAGGCGTCGGCGGACGCCGTCGCTGCCGGACGCGTGGCGCAGGCGCTCGCCGAACGCTTCGCTCCCTGGCTCCCCGACACCGTGCACGAGCTTCACACCCGTCAGATCGGCTGGGCGCGGGCGCAGGCCGAAAGCCTCACCGAGTACTTCGTGCGCATCGGCCGGCTCGACCCCGAGGAGCGGCTCGACGGCCGCTGGCCGATTCGCTGAGCCGCCACCGCTCGTCGCACGACCGGGCATATGGCGCGGAAACGCAGAAGACCCCGCCGAGGCGGGGTCTTCGATCCGAGGCGGACCGGTGACCGGTCGTTGAGCGCCGTCGAAACGTGCGGGCGGGCTTACTTGGAAGCGCCGCCGAAGTTCTTGAAGCGCTGGTTGAACTTCTCGACACGACCGGCCGAGTCCATGATGCGCTGCTTGCCCGTGTAGAACGGGTGCGAGGCGGACGAGATCTCCACGTCGATGACGGGGTACTCGACGCCGTCGAGCTCGATCGTCTTGTCGCTGGTGACCGTGGAGCGGGTGAGGAAGGTCTCGCCCGAGCCGAGGTCACGGAACACGACGGCCTGGTAGTCCGGGTGGAGGTCAGTCTTCATGATGGTCCTTTGAGGGTGGTGCCCTGGATTTTGCCAGGGCGGTCAAAGTCTGGGGTGCGAGCGCACCAAAGAAAGATTCTATCAGGCTCGCGAGCGCTTGCCGAACCGTCCCTCGACGGGCTCAGGAGACGGCGACCGGCTGCGCGGCGCGCGCTGCGAAGCGGCCGTCGTCCTCGGTGAGGCGGATGGGGACGCCGAACGTGTCGGTGAGGGCGTCCGCCGTGAGCGTCTCGCGGATCGGGCCGGCCGCCACCGCCTGGCCGTCGCGCAGCAGCAGCACGTGCGTGAAGCCGACCGGGATCTCCTCCACGTGATGCGTGACCATGATCATCGCCGGCGTCGTGGGCGCCTGGGCGTAGCCGCTCAGCAGCATCAGCAGTTCTTCGCGGGCGCCCAGGTCGAGGCTCGCCGTCGGCTCATCGAGGAGCAGCAGCTCGGGATCGGTCATGACGGCGCGCGCGATCTGCACCCGCTTCTGCTCGCCGTCGCTGAGCGTGCCGAAGGTGCGGTCTGCCAGGTGGTCGAGCTTCCACTCGGCGAGCACTCGCAGGGCCCGGCGCTCGTCGATGTCTTCGTAGTCCTCGCGCCAGCGACCCAGCACCGAGTACGCGGCGGTCAGCACGACGTTGAGGACCGTCTCCTCGGGCGGCACACGACGTGCCATCGCCGAGGACGCGAATCCGATCCGCGGCCGCAGCTCGAAGACATCGGTGCGACCCAGTCGTTCGCCGAGGATCGTCACGGTGCCCGCCGTGGGGTGCAGCAGCGTATCGGCCATCTGGAGCACCGTGGTCTTGCCGGCGCCGTTGGGCCCGAGCACGACCCAGCGCTCGTCGTCGTTGATGATCCAGGTCAGGTGGTCGACGATGTTCCGGGCGTTTCGGCGGACGACGACGTCGGAGAACTCGAGCACCTGTGGCATGCGACCAGCCTAACGGCCGCCGGCAGCCACCTCCGCGTACAGCTCGGCCGTCTGATCGGCGATGCGCTGCCAGCTGAAGTCCTCGGTCGCGCGGCGCCGCCCGGCGGCGCCGTACTGCCGCGCCAGCTCCGGATCGCCGACCACCTCGGTCAGCACCCGGGCGAGGTCGGCCACGTAGCGCTCGGGGTCGATCGGCGTCCCCGTGCCGTCCTGCACCTGCTCGATGGGCACCAGCCGTCCGGTGACGCCGTCGACCACGACCTCGGGGATGCCGCCGGTCGCCGTTCCGACGACCGCCGCGCCACACGCCATCGCCTCGAGGTTCACGATGCCGAGCGGCTCGTACACCGACGGGCAGACGAAGGTCGTCGCCGCGCTGAGGATCGTGCACAGCTCGTGGCGTGACAGCATCCTGTCGAGCCAGACGACGCCGTCCCGCGTGTCCTGGAGGCGACGTACGAGCTCCTCGACCTCGGCCATGATCTGCGGCGTGTCGGGGGCTCCGGCGGCGAGGATCACCTGGACGTCGGCGGGCAGGCGCTCGGCGGCGCGCAGGAAGTACGGCAGGCCCTTCTGCCGCGTGATGCGCCCGACGAAGACCACGGAGGGCCTCGCGGGATCGATGCCGAGCTCGCTGAGCAGCGCCGGATCCTCCACCGGATGCCACGCGTCGACGTCGATGCCGTTGTAGATGACGCGGACCCGGTCGGGGTCCAGCGCCGGGTAGCTGCGCAGGATGTCCTCGCGCATGCCGTTGCTCACCGCGACGATCGCCGCGGCACCCTCATAGGCCGACTTCTCGATCCAGCTCGAGACGGCGTATCCCCCGCCGAGCTGCTCCGCCTTCCACGGCCGCAGCGGCTCGAGACTGTGGGCCGTCACGATGTGAGGGATGCCGTGCAGCAGGGACGCGAGGTGCCCCGCGAGGTTCGCGTACCAGGTGTGACTGTGCACGACGTCGGCGCCCGCGACATCCGTCACGATCTCGAGATCGGTGCCGAGCGTCTGCACCGCGGCGTTCGCGCCGGACAACTCGGCCGGGACGCCGTACGACGTCGTGCCCTCCTCGTCGCGCTCACCGCCGAAGGCCCGCACGCGCACGTCGATGCTCGACCGCAGCGCCTTGACGAGTTCCGTCACGTGCACACCGGCTCCGCCGTAGATCTCCGGAGGGTACTCCTTGGTGACGATGTCGACTCGCATGCCTCGAACGCTAGTACACCGCCCGGAACGCGTCATAGTGTGGGGGCCATGCCAGCTGCACCCAAGGTCTTCGGAATCATCCTCGCCGGCGGCGAAGGGAAGCGGCTGATGCCGTTGACCGCGGATCGCGCCAAGCCCGCCGTCCCGTTCGGGGGCCAATACCGGCTCATCGATTTCGCGATATCGAACCTGATCAATTCGGGCCTGCGGCAGATCGTCGTGCTCACGCAGTACAAATCCCACAGCCTCGACCGTCACATCTCGCAGACCTGGCGGATGTCGGCGCTCCTGGACTCCTACGTCACCTCGGTGCCCGCGCAGCAGCGTCTCGGCAAGCGCTGGTTCTCGGGCTCGGCTGACGCGATCCTGCAGAGCCTCAACCTCATCAACGACGAGCAGCCCGACATCGTCATCGTGATCGGCGCCGACCACGTCTACCGCATGGACTTCCGGCAGATGCTCGCCGCGCACATCGATTCCGGCGCGCGGGCCACGGTCGCCGGCATCCGTCAGCCGATCTCGCTCGCGAACCAGTTCGGCGTCATCGACTCGGACCCCGACGACCCGATGCGCATCCGCGACTTCCTGGAGAAGCCGCAGAACCCCGTGGGGCTGGGCGACGCCCCCGACCAGGTGCTCGCCTCGATGGGCAACTACATCTTCGACACCGACGCGCTGATCGAGGCCGTCGAGTCCGACGGCGAGCTGCCGACCTCGAACCACGACATGGGCGGCGACATCATCCCCTACTTCGTCGGCAGAGGCGAGGCCGGCGTCTACGACATGAACCGAAACGACGTGCCGGGCTCCACACCCCGCGACCGCTACTACTGGCGCGACGTCGGCACGATCGACTCGTTCTTCGACGCCCACCGCGACCTGATCTCGACGCTGCCCATCTTCAACCTGTACAACACGGACTGGCCCATCCATTCGCAGGCGGTCAACTCGCCGCCGGCGAAGTTCGTGCGCGACTCGGTGGGGCGCATCGGCAACGCGATCGACTCGATCGTGTCGCTGGGCTCCGTGCTGTCGGGCACGCACCTCGAACGCAGCGTGGTGGGTCCCTGGACGCTCGCGGGCGGCGGCTCGACGATCACCGACTCGGTGCTCTTCGATCATGTCCACGTCGGCGCAGGCGCCCGCGTCCATCGCGCGATCCTCGACAAGAACGTGGTCCTCGACGAGGGCGCCACCGTGGGCGTCGACCGTGAGAAGGATCTCGCCCGCGGCTTCACGATCACCGACAGCGGCATCACCGTGGTCGGGAAGGGATTCCGCGTCGAGCGGTGACGCACGGTCGGGAGCGGGGACCGCGTCCCGCTAGCGTGGAGGGATGCCCGCCGCTCCCGCACGCTTCCTCGTGGTGCTCGACGCCGACTCGACCCTCATCCGCAACGAGGTCATCGAGCTGATCGCCGACGAGGCCGGGCGCGGCGCCGAAGTGGCGGCGGCGACCGAGGCCGCCATGCGCGGCGAGGTCGACTTCGCGACCAGCCTGCGCTCGCGCGTCGAAGCGCTCGAGGGGGTGCCGGTCACCGCGTTCGCACGCGTGCTGGCGCGTATCGAGCCGACCCCGGGGGTGCGCGAGCTCATCGGGGCCGTGCACGACCGCGGCGGCGCCGTGGGCGTGGTGTCGGGCGGCTTCCACGAGATCCTCGACACCGTCGCCCCCGACCTCGGGGTGGACGTCTGGCGCGCGAATCGGCTCGCCACGCGCGATGGCGCGCTGAGCGGCGTCGTGGACGGCGGGATCGTGGATGCCGCGGGCAAGGCGGCTGCGCTGCGCGAATGGTCCGCCGAGCGCAGCGTCCCGCTCACCCGCACAATCGCGATCGGCGACGGCGCGAACGACCTCGAGATGATGGCGGTCGCCGGACTCGGCGTAGCTTTCAATGCCAAGCCCGCCGTCAGGGCGCGCGCCGACGTGGTCGTCGGCCCGGTCGACCTCGCCGAGGTCATCGCCCTTCTGCCCTAGGAGGCGACCTAGGCCCCGGGAGGGGATGCCGATGTCGGTTCCCCTCGGTAGCGTCGGGCCATGCACATCATCCTCGTTCCCGGACTCTGGCTCGACGCGTCTTCGTGGGGTGAGGTCTCCCCCGCTCTCGAGGCCGCCGGGCACCGCACGCACGCGTTGACCATGCCGGGTGTCGGCGCGTCCGGCGCCGAGTCGGCCGGCATCGGCATCGCCGACTGGATCGCCGCGACCGTCGACGAACTCGATCGCCTCGACGGTGCAGTGGCGATCGTCGGCCACTCGGGCGGCGGCAACGTCGCGTACGGCGCGGTGGACGCCCGGCCCGATCGCGTCGCGCACGTGGTGTTCCTCGACACCTTCCCGCCGGGTGAGGGCGGCTCCATCTCCGAGTTCCCCGTCGTGGACGACGTGATCCCGTTCCCCGGCTGGGACTTCTTCGACGACTCCGACGTCGCCGACCTCGACGGGCAGACCCGGGAGGAGGTCGCGGCTCGTGCGAAGTCCGTGCCCGAGCAGGTGCCGACCGATCCGATCCGGCTCACCGACGAACGCCGCCGGGCCGTGCCCGCCACCATCATCACGAGCACGGTGCCGGAGGCCCAGATCCGGGAGATCATCGAGAAGGCTCCGTCGTGGGCGGCCGAACTCGCCGCGATGCAGCGTCTGGACGTGATCGAGCTCGGGGCGCCGGGCGACGCCACGGGCCACTGGCCGCAGTTCTCCCGTCCCGGCGCGGTCGCCGAGGCGATCCTCCGCGCGATCGGGTGACCGCGCGATGGGCTCAGGAGGCGCCTGGCCGGGTCGCTGAGCCTGCCGAAGCGCGGAGCGGCGCCGGGGTCAGTGCCCCATGCCGAGGCCGCCGTCGACGGGGATGACGGCGCCCGAGATGTAGGCCGCGTCATCCGAGGAGATCCACGTGACGACGCCCGCCACCTCATCGGCCGACGCGAAACGCCCGGCCGGGATGCTCTTCTTGTACTCGGACTGCGTGTCGTCCGAGAGCTCGGCCGTCATGTCGGTCTCGATGAAACCCGGTGCGACGACGTTCGCGGTGATGCCGCGGGCGCCCAGTTCACGGGTGAGCGAGCGGGCGAAGCCGACGAGAGCGCTCTTGGACGCGGCGTAGTTGATCTGGCCCGCCGAGCCGTAGAGTCCGACGACGCTGGAGATGAGCACGACGCGGCCCCACCGCGCACGGAGCATGCCCTTCGACGCGCGCTTGACGACGCGGAAGGCGCCGCCGAGGTTGGTGGCCACGACACTGTCGAAGTCGTCCTCCGTCATGCGCAGCAGCAGGGTGTCCTTCGTGATGCCGGCATTCGCCACCACGATCTCGACGGGACCGAGCGCCTGCTCCACCTCGGTGAACGCCGCATCGACGGAAGCGGCATCCGTCACATCCGCCCGCACCGTGAGGGTGCCCTCGGGGCCCTCACCGGAACGCGCGGTCACCGCGACGCGGTACCCCTCGGCGACGAAGCGCTCCGCGATGGCGCGGCCGATGCCGCGGTTTCCGCCGGTGACGAGGACGACGCGATCGGTGGACATGGTGCACTCCCGGGGTTGTGGCGGATCCGCACCAGCCTATCGGCGCCCGCGCGCCGGCCGCGGCTCGTTTGACACCCCCGGTGCACCGCTGGGACGCTGGGTCCAGACCCTGACGAAAGGCCCGCCGTGAGCGACCAGAACCCGCAGAACCCCGCACCGGAGCAGGGCGGCGCCTATCCGCCCGTTCCGCCCGCTCCGGCGCCCGCGCCGGGCGCATACCCGCCCGCGCAGGGCGCCTATCCCCCGCCGCCGTACGGGGCCGCCGCCCCGACCGCCGCGCCGTCGTACGGCACGGCACCCGCGTACGGCGCGGCACCCGGCTACGGATATGGCGCGCAGCCCAAGACGAACACCCTCGCGATCGTCTCGCTCATCGCCTCCATCGCGAGCTTCATCATCGTCCCCTTCGTCGGGTCGGTCGTGGGCGTCATCACCGGGCACATGTCGCTCAACCAGCTGAAGACGAGCGGCGAGCAGGGCCGGGGCATGGCGCTCGCCGGCACCATCGTGGGCTGGGTCGGTCTCGGCCTCGCGATCCTCGGCATCATCGCCGCGATCCTGTTCTTCGCGTTCTTCGTCTCCGTCTACCAGCAGACCGGCGGAACGTACTGAATCGCCGAGCCCCGGGACCCGTTCCCGGGGCCACCGCGCCGCCTGAGCGGCGTACCCTGGAAGTACCGTGAAGAGCTCGAGCCACGCCCCGTCGGCCACCTCCCTGCCGCGCGCACCGCGCGACGACGTCGACGCGCGTTCGATCCGGTATCTCGTGACGATGGGCATCCGCGTCGCGTGCTTCGTGCTCATGGTGGTGATCACCCCCTACGGCTGGTACACGTGGGTGTTCGGCGCCGCCGCGATCTTCCTGCCGTACATCGCCGTCGTCTTCGCGAACGTCGGCGAGGAGGGGCGCCGCAATCGACGCGAGGATCCGGAGGCGGCGCTCCCCGCCGCGCCCTCCACGCCCGCCGCCCCCGTCGCGCCCGAGCCCCGCGTGATCCGCATCGAGGAGACCCGGCCCCCCAGCCCGGAGACCCGGCCGGGAACCGACGGCACCGGGGACGGGGCCGCATGAACGACGACGACCCCGGGCAGGTTGTCGACGCGACCTGCTCCCGGGCAGGATGCCGCGCTGCGGCCGGGTGGCGCATCGACTGGCGCAATCCGCGCATCCACGCGGAGCACCGACGCAAGACGTGGGTCGCCTGCGACGAGCACGTCGGCTACCTGCGCGAATTCCTCGCTGCCCGCGACTTCCCGGTCTGGGTTGCGCCGCTCGTTCCGACGGAGACCGCCCGATGAGCCGGCGATCCGTCAGCATGCAGCAGCTGCCGCGCGCCGGTCGCTGGGCGATCTACATCGCGCTCGCCGTGGTCTTCGCCATCGCCTGCGCATTCCTGTCGAACTGGCAGTTCACGCGAAATCAGGAGCGCTCCGGACAGCTCGCCCTCGTCGCGGAGAACTACGACGCACCGGCGGTGCCGCTCGGCGAGCTCATCCCGGCCGGCGGCGAGCTGGACCCGCAGGACGAGTGGCGTCCGGTGGAACTCACCGGAACCTACCTCGCCGATGATGAGCTCCTCGCCCGCAACCGACCGCACGGCGGCACGTCCGCCTTCGAGGTGCTGGTGCCGTTCCGCCTGGACGACGGACGCGTGCTGCTCGTCGACCGGGGCTGGGTGGCGCCTGGGAAGGATCAGCCGGCACCCGACGCCGTCCCGGCTCCGCCGTCCGGCGAGGTCACCGTCGTGGTGCGACTGCGGCCCGGCGAGGCGCTGCCGTCCTCGGGCCGCTCGGCACCCCAAGGGCAGGTTCCGACGATCAATCTCGGCCTGATCGCCGACACGATCCCCGCCGACGCCGGCGAGGCCCTGGAGCAGAGCGCCTACGGCGTGATGGTCACGGAGGACCCGGCGCCGTCAACGGCGCCCAGCGCCCTCGAGCCCCCGTCCGAGGACCCCGGGCCGCACCTGTCGTACGCGATCCAGTGGATCCTGTTCGCGGTGATGGGCTTCGTCTTCATCGGCTACGTCATCCGCACCGAGCGCCGGCACCGCCGCGAGGACGCGGAGGACGCCGAGACCGCCGCGGACGACTCCGCCGCTGCCGCTCCCCCGGGGCCGCCGGCGCCCCGCAGGCGTCGCGACCGCGACGCGGAGGACGAGGACGCGCTGCTGGATGCCGCCGGGCGCTGAGGACGGTTACGCGAGGGTGACGAGGTCGACGTAGTCGCGGCCCCAGATATCTTCGACACCGTCCGGCAGGATCAGCACCCGCTCGGGATTGAGTGCCTCGACGGCACCCTCATCGTGCGACACCAGCACGACGGCGCCTTCGTAGTGGGCCAGGGCGCCGAGGATCTCTTCGCGCGACGCGGGATCGAGGTTGTTGGTGGGCTCGTCGAGCAGAAGCATGTTCGCCGACGAGACCACCAGCGTCGCGAGCGACAGGCGCGTCTTCTCCCCACCCGACAGCACGCCGGCGGGTTTCAGCACGTCGTCGCCGGTGAACAGGAACGAGCCGAGCACCTTACGCGCGTCGGTCGCGGTGATGTCGGGCGCCGCCGACATCATGTTCTCAAGCACCGAGCGCGAGACGTCGAGGTTCTCGTGCTCCTGGGCGTAGTAGCCGATCTTGAGTCCGTGACCCGGCTCGAGCTGACCGGTGTCGGGCTGGTCCACACCGGCGAGAATCCGCAGCAGGGTCGTCTTGCCGGCGCCGTTGAGGCCGAGGATCACGACCTTCGAGCCGCGGTCGATCGCGAGATCGACGTCGGTGAAGATCTCGAGCGAGCCGTACGACTTCGACAGCCCGGAAGCCATGAGCGGCGTCTTGCCGCAGGGCGCCGGCTTCGGGAAGCGCAGCTTGGCCACACGCTCCTCCTGGCGCACCTCGTCGAGCCCGGCGAGCATCTTCTCGGCGCGTGCCACCATCTGGTGGGCCGCGGCGGCCTTGGACGCCTTCGCACCGAAGCGCGCCGCCTGCTGCTGGAGGACCGTCGCCTTCTTCTCGACGTTGGCGCGCTCCTTCTTGCGGCGCTCCTCGTCGGCCACCCGCTGGCGCAGGTAGTTCTTCCAGTTCATGTTGTAGACGTCGATGACCTGGCGGTTCGCGTCGAGGTAGAACACGCGGTTCACCGTCTCGCCGACGAGCTCCACATCGTGGCTGATGACGATGAGGCCGCCCTTGTACCCCTTGAGGAACTCGCGCAGCCACACGACGCTGTCGGCGTCGAGGTGGTTGGTCGGCTCGTCGAGGATCATCGTCTGGGCGTCCGAGAACAGGATGCGCGCCAGTTCGATGCGGCGGCGCTGACCGCCTGACAGCGTCTTCAGCGGCTGGTCGAGGATCCTGTCGGGCAGCGACAGGTTGTGGGCGATCGAGGCGGCCTCGGCCTCGGCCGTGTAGCCCCCGAGCGCTTCGAACCGCTCGGTCAGGTTGGCGTACTTGCGCATGGCGCGCGCGGCGACCGCCTCGTCCTCGCTCGCCATCGCGAGGGACGCCTCGTGCATTCCGATCGCGAGTGAGCCCAGCCCACGCGCGTCGAGGATCCGTGTGCGGGCCAGCATCTCGGGGTCACCCGAGCGCGGGTCCTGCGGCAGGTAGCCCAGTTCGCCCGAGCGATCGACCCTGCCGTCGGCGGGGATCAGGTCTCCTGCGAGCACCTTGGTCAGCGTCGTCTTGCCGGCGCCGTTGCGGCCGACCAGTCCGATCTTGTCGCCGTCCGACACGCGGAAGGAGACGTCCGACATGAGCACGCGAGCGCCCACGCGGATCTCGAGGTCGTGCACGGCGAGCACAGCGGATGTCCGTTCCGTCGATGGAGTGGGGTGATGACCGAATGGCCAGCCATCCAGTATACGGGGCGCCGTCACCGCCCGATCGACGGAATACCTCCACAGAGTGATCCCGTCGATACCTGGGAGGGATGCCTCACCCCACACCGCGCGCATAGCTTTCCGGAGTGGATCTCATCACCGACCTCGTCCTGCAGGCTGTCTCCTCGCCCTGGCTGTACCTCGCGATGTTCGTCGTCGCCGTCGTCGACGGATTCTTCCCACCCGTGCCGAGCGAGACCGTGCTGGTCGCGGCCGCGGCGGTGGCGGCATCCACAGGCGGCCCGGATCTGGTGCTCCTCGGCGTGGTGGCCGCCGCCGGAGCCGCCGTCGGCGACAACATCGCCTTCGCCATCGGCCGGCGGACGGGCACGACCCGGTTCGCCTGGATGCGGCGACCCCGGGTCGCCGGCGCCTTCGCGTGGGCGGGATCGGCACTGGACCATCGCGGGGCCGGCCTCATCCTCGGCGCGCGCTTCATCCCGGTCGGGCGGGTGGCGGTCAATCTGTCGGCGGGCGCGCTGGGCTACCCCTGGCGCCGGTTCGCTCTCCTCAGCGTGGCCGCCGGGCTGTGCTGGGCCGTTTACAGCATCGCGATCGGCCTCCTCGCCGGCGCGTGGCTGAAAGACCAGCCGCTCCTCAGCGCCGGGCTGGGCATCGTGGCGGCTCTCGCGATCGGTCTCGTGGTGGATCGCGTCATCGCGCTGCGCGCGCGTCGTGCCGCCGCGACCGCGTGACGGCCGCCGACTGACAGGATGAGAGGATGCGCGTGAACACCTCCGCCCCCGCGCGCGTGCCCGCGAAGCGCCGCCGGCCGAACCCGCGCACGTTCGCGTTCGGCGCGCTCGCGCTGGCGTCGGTCGTGCTCTTCTCCATCCTCGTGCCGGTGCACATCGCGCTGTACCTGCAGCCCGCCCCGCTCGCGTTCCTGTTCGGCGCGACGCTGTGTGCGGCGCCGGTGATGGCCGTCTGGTTGCCCAGATGGGCGATCGCCGTCTTCGTCATGTCGGCCGTCGCTCTGCCGCTCCCGGCCGCGGAGGCGGTCGCCGCGACGTGGCCGTGGCCGTGGTCCGTCCCCGCGATGCTCGTGCTGATCCTCCTCGTCGGCGTGCTCGCGATCGTGCACGGCTGGCGTCTCGCCCTCGTGGCCTGGCTGCTCGCCATCGTGGGTACCCTCATCGTGGTCATCGGGCTGGCCGGCGCGCTTCCCGTCGTGGCGGGCGTCGTGAACCTCGTGATCGTGACGTCGGTCTCGGGGGCGGCACTGCTGGTGGCGGTGCTGGTGGCGAGCCGCCTGCGTGTCGGCGCCGAGCTCAGCCGCGAACGCGAGCTGGCCGCGAGCGAGCAGTCCCGGCGTGTGCTCGTCGAGGAGCGCACCCGCATCGCCCGCGAGCTGCACGATGTGGTGGCCCACGGGATGTCGCTCATCCAGGTGCAGGCGTCGACCGCGCGCTATCGCGTGCCCGGTCTGTCCGACGAGGCCCGTCACGAATTCGACGAGATCGCGCAGACGGCGCGCGAAGGCCTGACCGAGATGCGACGACTGCTCGGCATCCTGCGCACCGAGGACCAGCAGGCCGATCTGACTCCGCAGCAAGGGCTGCACGACATCCCCGACCTGGTGCAGGCACTCCGCCGCGCGGGTGCCGAGATCGACGCGAGCCTCGCCCCGGCACCCGAGAGCGTGCCGAGCGCCGTCGACATCGCCGCGTTCCGCATCGTGCAGGAGGCGCTGAGCAACGCCGTGCGGCACGCCCCGCACACGCGGGTCGCCTTGTCGGTGGAGGTGGATGCCGCGGCCGTGCGCGTCCTCGTCCGCAACGGCCCGCCCGATCCCGCCCAGCCGCCGGCGGCGCCGGCGCCACCGGCGTCACCGGCGACCCGCGGGCACGGGCTGCTCGGCATGCGCGAGCGCGCCGCGCTCGTCGGCGGTGAGCTCATTGCCGCACGCGACGCCGACGGCGGCTGGACGGTGCGCGCCCTGCTGCCCCTCGCCGGCATCGCGACCGACGCAGACACCACCCCGACCACGGAAGGCCCACAGTGACGATCACGGTGCTCATCGCCGACGACCAGGCCATGGTGCGGGCGGGCTTCGCCGCCCTGCTCGACGCGCAGGAGGACGTCCGCGTGGTCGGGCAGGCCGCCGACGGCGCCGAGGCCGTCTCGCTGTCCGCTCGGCTGAACCCCGACGTCGTGCTGATGGACGTGCGGATGCCCGAGCTCGACGGCATCGCGGCGACGCGCCGCATCCTCGGCCCCGGCTATCCGGCGGCGCACGTGCCGCGCATCCTCATGCTCACGACGTTCGACATCGACGACTACGTCTATGACGCGCTCGAGGCGGGTGCGAGCGGGTTCCTCCTCAAGGACGCCCTTCCGGAGGACCTGGTCCACGCGGTGCGGGTCGTCGCCGCGGGCGATGCGCTGCTGGCGCCGAGCGTCACCCGGCGCATGATCGAGCACTTCGCCGCCCGAAGACCGCGGGCCGGTCGAGCGACCGCGACGCTCCGCGACCTCACCGATCGCGAGCGCGAGGTGCTCACGCTCATCGGCCGCGGCCGCTCGAACGCCGAGATCGCCGCCGAGCTGTTCATCTCGGAGCAGACCGTGAAGACCCATGTGGGCAAGGTGCTCGCCAAGCTGGGCGCGCGCGACCGCGTGCAGGCGGTCATCTTCGCCTACGACGCGGGCCTCGTCGAAGCCGCGTCCTGATCACCCCACGGGGTGAGACGACAACAGCACCACGGGGCGATGCCCGCGGCGTCGTCGCCTCCATAGCCTTCCGGGACACACCCCCGAGGAGGCCTCATGACCACCGTCCGCCCCGCCGCCACCGCGGCCACTCCGACCGCACCGGCCGGCCGAGACCGCACGATCGATCTGATCCGGGCCCTGTGCATCTGCGGGGTGGTGGTCCTGCACGCGATGATGGTCGGCGTCACCGTGACCGATGCCGGCCCGTCGTTCGTGAACGCGAGCGACGGCACCGCGTGGATCGTGCCGCTCAGCTGGGCGCTCCAGGTGATGCCCCTGTTCTTCGCCATCGGCGGATTCTCGGGAGCCACCGCGTTCCGCAGGGCCCGTGCGCGTGGAGCCGACGGCGTCGGCTTCGTCGCGGGCCGCGTCCATCGCCTGCTCCTTCCTGCGATCGTCACGATCGGGGCTGCGGGCGGGTTGCTGGCACTCCTCACGGTGGCCGGTGTGCCCGCCGACCTCGTGACATTGGCCGGGTTCCGGTTCGCGCAGCCCCTCTGGTTCCTCGGCGTCTTCCTCGTGTGCCAGGCGCTGCTTCCCTCGTTGCTGCGCCTGCACGAGACGGCGCCCCTGCGGAGCATCTCGGCCCTCGCCCTACTGGCGGCGGCGGTCGACGTCGCGCGCCTCACGACGGGAGTCGAGGGACTCGGCTTCCTGAACCTGGCGTTCGTCTGGCTGGCGATGCAGCAGCTGGGCTTCTTCCTCGCCGACGGACGGATCGACGCACTCTCGCGGCGGACGCGCGTGCTCTGGCTCGCCGGCGCGATCGCCGGCCTCGCGATCTCGTTCGTGAGCGGCATCCACTCCCCCGACCTGGTCGCCAACATCAACCCGCCCACGACCGCCCTGCTGCTGGTCGGCATCGCGCACACCGCCCTGTTCTCGCTCTTCCGCGCCCCGCTGGCGCGCCTGGCCGCGCGGCGGCTGCCGTCGACGGTGACCGGTTTCGTCACCCCCCGTGCGATGACGGTGTACCTCTGGCACATGCCCGTCCTTCTGGGTCTCGCAGGGCTGACCGCAGCCGCGGGGATGGTGTCCGGAATCCCGCTGCCCGCCGTCGACAGCGCCGCCTGGTGGCTCACGCGGCCGCTCTGGCTGGTGCTGGCGCTCACGACGACGGCGCTCGTCGCGCGGTGGCTCGCGCCCGTCGAGGCCGCGCCCGCGCCTGCTCCTGCGCGGTCCGCCTGGTGGGTGGCCGTCGCCGTCGTCGTGGGCACCGCCGCCGTCGCGCTGCTCCTGGCCACCGGCACCTCGGTCGTCGCCGCGGCGCTCGCGGTCGCACTGCTCGGGGTCGCCCTGCGTAGTGGAAGGCGGACAGCGGATCGGCCGATCATTGGTGGACGCCGTCTAAGTAGCCCCGCACGGGTCGCCCTAGGCTGAGTGCCATGTCATCCATCGCCGCCGCCCCGACCGCCTCCGCAGGAGCCCGTCGCGTGCTCGCCGACGTCATCGCCCGCCCGTCGTCACGCGCTCGCGCCTTCGCCCTCGACGCCGCTCTCGTCCTCACCGGCGCGGCCATCGTGTCTCTCCTCGCCCAGGTCGAGATCCCGCTCTGGCCCGTCCCCATCACCGGCCAGACGCTCGGCGTCATCGTGGTCGGCGCCGCCCTCGGCGCCTGGCGTGGCGCTGCGGCCCTCACGACCTACATGGTCGCGGGACTGGCCGGGCTCCCGGTCTTCGCCGGGTTCACGGGAACGCTCGCGGCCATCGGCAAGCCCAGCTTCGGATTCGTGATCGGCTTCATCTTCTCGGCGTTCGTCGCCGGCTGGTTCGCCGAACGCGCGTGGGATCGCCGCCCCGCGCTGGCGTTCCTCGGCTTCGCAGCGGCCAGCGCCGTGCCGTTCCTGTTCGGCATCCCCTACATGGCGTTCATCCTGAACGTCGTGATGGGACTCGACTACTCGTTCGGCGCGCTCCTCGAGGCGGGCCTTCTCCCCTTCCTCGTCGGCGGCCTCGTGAAGGCCGCGCTCGCCGCGGCGATCATTCCCGGCGCGTGGGCGCTCGTGCGCGCGGCGGACAAGACCAAGAAGTGAGCGGATGCCGCGGCCCGCGGCATCCGGAATCGACGAAAGCCCCGGCAACAGCCGGGGCTTTCGTGTGCTCGGGAGGGATCAGCCCTTCGCGACAGCGGTCGCGGTCGCGAGCTGTTCGACGATGTCGGGCAGGATCCACGGCAGGGTGAGCGCGGTCGGCGAGATCGCGGCGACGTTCTCCTCGCCCACGATGGCGCCCACAGCGCCCGCGGCGACAGCGGGGATCAGCTTGGTGCGGTCGGACGTGAGGAAGGTCTGGAGCTGCCCCTCGGTGTCGACCTGCGTGAAGATCACCTCCGCGTCGATCTGGTCGAGGTTCTCGCTGCTCACGGTGGTGTAGAACGTCGACTCGCCGGTGTCGAGGTCGGTCACTGCGGGCGCCGTGACGAAGCCCAGGTCCTCGAGGATCTCGACGCGCGCGTCCGCCGGCAGGTACAGGTAGAACGTGTCGACATCGTCGGCCGCGTAGGCGATCGTGGTGCCCTCGAACTCCGGGTGCTCGGCGGCGGCGTCGGCGATCTGCTGGTCGAGGTCGGCGAGCACCTGCTCTGCCTCGGCGTCCAGTCCCAGGGCCTTGCCGGTCTCGGTGATGACGTCACGCCACGGAGTCGCCCAGAGAGCCTCCTCGGGCGCGACCACCGGGATGCCGGCGCCGGTCACGGCGTCGTACTCCTCCTGCGTGAGGCCCGAGTACGGCGCGATGAGCACATCGGGGTCGGCGGCGAGCAGCTCTTCGACCGACAGCTCGTACGTCGCGTTGTCGAGGATCACCGGCTCCTCGCCGCCGAGGTCGGCGATCGCCTCCTCGACCCACGGCGTGATGCGGTCGTCGCCCCCGCCGTAGTCCATGGACGCGATGGCCACCGGCACGATGCCGAGCGCGAGGACGGCGTCGGTGGCACCCCAGCCCCACGTGGCGACACGCTCGGGCGCGTCCTCGATCACCGTCTCGCCGTAGATGTGCTCGAACGTGACGGGGAAGCTCGCGGACGAGCCGGCGGCGGCACCGGAGGTGTCCGACGTGTCGGGCTCGGCGGTGCCGGCGCAGCCGGACAGCACGAGCCCGCCGGCCACCGTGAGCGCGGCGAGGGCGCTCAGGCGGGAGGTCAGTGCGGACATGGTGTTCTTCCTTTCGACGGCGTCACGCCTCGTCCGCGGCGGCATGAGCGCCGCCGGGAACGGGGATGACGAGGGGGGTGGAGGTGAGGGGATCGGGGATCACGAGCGCGTCGAGGTCGAACGCCTGCGAGATCACCTCGCGCGTCAGCACATCGGCGGGCGTGCCGTGGGCGACGACGCGTCCGCCGCTCATCACGACGAGGTCGTCGGCGTAGCGTGCGGCGAGATTCAGCTCGTGGAGGACGACGACGATGGTCGTGCCGTCGGTGCGGTTGAGCGTGCGCAGCAGATCGAGCACCTCGATCTGGTGGCTGAGATCGAGGAAGGTGGTGGGCTCGTCGAGGAGCAGCACGCGCGGCTCCTGAGCGAGGGCCATCGCGATCCACACCCGCTGTCGCTGTCCGCCCGACAGGTCGCCGACAGGTCGGTCGGCGAGCGCCGCGACGCCCGTCTTGGCCATCGCGTCGTCCACGCGCGCGGTGTCGGCGGCGCTCCACCGCTGGAACACGCCACGGTGGGGGTGCCGGCCGCGCGATACCAGCTCGGCCACGGTCAGACCCTCGGGAGCGGTCGGATGCTGCGGCAGCAGGCCGACCGTCTGGGCGAACCGTCGCCGGGGCAGCGTCGAGATGTCGACACCGTCGAGCTCGACCGCGCCGCCGAGCGGGGCGTTGACCCGGGCGAGGACGCTCAGCAGCGTCGACTTGCCGCAGGCATTGGCACCGATGATCATCGTGATGCGCCCGGGCGCGAAGTCGAGGTCGAGATCCTCGATGACGCGCCTGCCGGGATATCCGGCGGCGAGCCCTCGTGCGCTCAGGCGCGGGGCGGATTCGGTGGTCACAGCTGTCGTCCTTTCGAGGTGGCGAGCAGCCACAGGAGGAACACGGCTCCGACGGCGCCGGTCACCACGCCGACCGGCACGGAGACGCCAGGGAGTGCGAACTGCGCCACGAGGTCCGCCGCGGAGAGCAGGACGGCGCCGATGGCGGCGCTCGTGCCGATGCCGACGGACCCGTGCCCCAGCAGCGGTCGCGCGATCGCCGGTGCGCACAGGGCGATGAACGAGATCGGCCCGACGAAGGCGCACGTGACGGCGGTGAGCAGCACGGCGGTGAGCACGGCGACCAGGCGCACCCGGGACGACGTGACGCCCAGCGATGCC
The DNA here is from genome assembly GCF_024055635.1 of Microbacterium yannicii. Lineage (GTDB taxonomy): Bacteria > Actinomycetota > Actinomycetes > Actinomycetales > Microbacteriaceae > Microbacterium > Microbacterium yannicii. The sequence continues at coordinate 206,044 of NZ_JAMXMB010000006.1, read as the reverse complement.
GCCGTCGGGGCGCCCATCTGCGTGAGGGGCAGCCACCTGGCGCACGCGACGACAGCCGGGGTGGCGGCGATCACGACGACGAGCACCGTCACGACGTTCCACCAGGGCGTGGACGCCAGGCTGCCCGTGAGCCAGATGAGCGCTGCCTGCGCCAGTTCCACCTGGGCGCGCACCATGAGGAAGTTGGTGATCGCGACGGACAGGAACGCCACGCCGACGCCCGCGAGGATGAGCCGATAGCCGCCGTCCGCCCGATGCCGCCCGGCGAGCAGCAGGAAGGCCGCGACGACGATGCCGCCGCCGAACGCCGCGAGGGCCAGCAGCGGTCCCGTCACGCCGAGGACGAGGATCGCGAACACGGCGGCGACCCCCGCTCCGCCGCTGATGCCGAGCAGATCAGGACTCGCGAGCGGATTGCGCAGCAACGACTGCAGCAGGGCGCCTGCGGCTCCGAGCGAGGCGCCGACGAGCAGCGCCATCACGAGGCGCGGGGCGCGCACCTGGAACAGCACGTAGGCCTGCGCGCGATCCCCGCCTCCCCACAGGGTGCGCCACAGCTCGTCGAGCGTCATCGGATAGTCGCCGATCGACAGCGAGACGACGGCGACGACGAGGAGCGCGACGAGCGCCGAAGCGACCACGAGGCCGCGGCGCCGGCGCACACGGGAGCGGATGACCAGGACGGACGAGGTCATAGCGTCACCCGCCCGGGTCGCAGCACGATGGATATCAGCACCGGAGCACCCACGAACGCGACGACGAGACCCGCCTGCACCTCGCCCGGCAGCGCGATCACCCGCCCCAGCACGTCGGCGGCCAGCAGCACGATGGCTCCCGCCGGGGCGCCGATGGCGAGCAGCCAGCGGTAGTCGCCCCCGACCAGGGCGCGCAGGGCGTGCGGCACCAGCAGGCCGACGAACACGATGGGCCCGGCGATCGCCGTCGCTCCCCCGCACAGCAGCACCGTTGCGATCATGCCGAGCACGCGGGTGCGGGAGACGCTGTGCCCGAGGCCGGTCGCGGTGTCGTCGCCGAGCGCCATGAGGTCGAGTCCGCGAGCCGACGCGAAGGCGATGACGGCGCCGGCGATGATCGGCACCGCCACGACCGCCACCGTGTCGAGCCCGCGCACCGTGAGCCCGCCGACCTGCCAGTAGCGGAACACGTCGAACGCGGTGATCGACGTGGTCAGGATGAGCGTCGTGACGGCGGTCAGTCCCGCGGTCACGGCGGCGCCCGTGAGCGCCAGCTTCGCCGGACTCGAGCCGTCCGGCCCCCGCGTGCCGATGAGCCCCACGACGACCGCGGCGATCGCCGCGCCCGCGAAGGCGAACCACACGAAGCCGCTCGGCGAGGTGATGCCCCACAGCGTGATCGCCGCGAGCACGGCGACCGATGCGCCGGCGTTGACGCCCAGCAGGCCGGGATCGGCCAGCGGGTTGCGCGTGAGCCCCTGCATCAGCGTGCCCGCGAGCGCGAGCGCGGCCCCGGCGAGGATGCCGATCACGGTGCGGGGCACGCGCTGGGTGAGGATCACGGTGTGGTCGTTGAGCGAGAGATCGGGACGCAGCAGGGCGTCGAGGACCACCGCCGGCGCGACGGGGCGCGCACCGATCATCAGGCTGGCGAGGATCATGAGCGCCAGCCCAACGATCGCGAGGAGCAGCAGAAGACGCCCGCGCCGATCGCGAGCCGTCGTCATTCCTGTCGCTCGGACTGCCCGAGGCGCCAGTACCCCATGAAAGCCACACGCTTCCGGTCGACGCCGCAGCCCTGCACCAGGTGGCGACGCAGACCCTTGACCATGGCCGCCTCCCCCGCGATCCACGCGTAGAACTCGCCTTCCGAGTCCTCGGGGCTGTCCCACAGCAGATCGACGTCGACATCGACATCGGCCAGCTCCTGCCGGCGCGGCGCCGCCGCACGCGTCAGCACGTCGGCGTTCCCCGCCGCCCACGCCGTGACGGCGTCGGCGAGTGCGGCGCCGTGCGCACGAGCACCGCGCTCGAGCCAGGTCACCCGGAAGGTGCCGGGCACATCGATCGTCAGCGCGTCGGCGGCCGTGGGCACCTCGATGAAGACGTCGACGTCGAACGCGCCGTCGAGCGATTCGAGGATGCCCGCGATCGCCGGAGCCGCCGTCTCGTCGCCCGCCAGCAGCACACGGCGAGCGGTGCCGGGGTGCCAGTCGAGTCCGACCCGATAGGCCTCGCTGCGCTGGTCCGGACCGACGATGACGAGCTCCTGGCCGACGGCGGCCTGCTCTGCCCAGCTGCCCGCGGGTCCCGCATCGTGGTGCACGACGAAATCGACGTCCAGCCGGCGCCGCGCGGGGTCGACCCGGCGGACCGTGTAGGTGCGCAGTGCGCCGCGCCGCTCACCCGGCAGCTCGCGCCAGATCGTGTACCAGTCCCCCGCGTCGATCACCGTCTCGTCGTGCTGGCCGATGTCGCTGAGCGATCCGTCGGCGAGCGGCAGGATGAGCTTGATGCGCTGGTCGAGTCCCGCCGTCCCGAAGACATCGAAATCCGGTCCGGTGAACGTCACCCGTACGAAGTGCGGCGACAGCCGCTGCACCCCGGCCACGGTGGCGGCATACGGGCGATACGCGGGGCGGGTGGCGATCGCAGACGAAGAAGTCACACGGTAAGGGTAGCCTTACCTCTCAATCCGCGCCAAATCGGACGGTGCGGCCGTCACGCGTCCCCGCGGTCGGCCACCTCATGCGCATGACCGAGGCGGAGGCCCGGCACCAGCGCGCCGAGCGCGAGCACCACGGCGATCGCGAACACGGCCGGGAATCCGGCATCCGTCCCCACGAGTGCGGTGAAGACCAGCCCCATCACGGCGATCGACGACGCCGAGCCGACGGCGTCCGAGATCGACAGCGCCGACGAGTTGAACCCCTGGTTCTGCGTCGTCGAGTACGCCAGCGTCAGAACGGTGAGCCGGGGGTACATGAGACCCATGCCGCCTCCCGCCAGACCCCACCCGGCGATGAGCACGGCGGGGTGCAGTCCGAGGAGCGCCGTGCTCGCCGCGATGACCAGCGAGGTGACGAGCAGTGCGGTGCCGACGAGCGTGATGCGCGCGTTACCGATCCGGTCGCCGAACCGCCCCTGCACATCTGCTGCGCCCGCCCACGCGAGGGCTGCCGCGGTGAGGCCGAGCCCCGCCCAGGTGGGCGAGAACCCGTACTCGTCGATGAGCAGGTACGGCACGTAGATCTCGGCGCCGAAAAGCGCACCGGCGATCAAGCCCCGCATGAGCACGACGCTCGGCAGACCGCGGGCGGCCACCAGCGTGCCGCGCGGCAGGAGCGGCCGCGATGCGAGCGCGATGACGACGACGGATGCTGCCACCGCCGCCCAGGCCCACGTCTCGAGTTCACCCGCCAGGCTGAGACCCAGTGCACCGACCGCCACGGCCACGGCGCAGGCCAGGCGCGGTGCGACGCGCGACGTCGCCGGCTCGTCGGTGTGCAGCGGAAGCCCGTGCAGGCGGACGACCACCATGGCGAAGGCGACGACGGTGAGTGCGGCGACCCCGAGGAAGACCCATCGCCAGTGGAGGAACTCGGTGACGGCTCCCGCCAGGAACGGCCCGATGAGCGAGGGCACGACCCAGGCCGCCGAGAAGGCGGCGAACACGCGGCCGTGCATCGCACCCGGATAGACGCGGGCGACGACGACGTACAGTGCCACCGTCTGCCCGCCGGTGCCGAGGCCCTGCACCAGCCGCCCGGCGACCAATGCGGGCATCGTCAGGGCGAGGCCCGAGATCAGGAGCCCGACGACGAACAGTGCCACGGCCGTGCTCAACGGTGCGAGCACACCACCGCGGTCGCACCAGGCGCCGACCGCCACCATGCCGATGACGCTCGTGGCGAGCGTTCCGGCGAACGCCACGGCGTAGAGCCGTTCACCGTCGAGATCGGCGCTCACCACGGGCATCACGGTGGTGACGGCGAGCGACTGCATGGCGGCGAGGAAGATCAGCGCCACAGCGCCGACGGTCACCCACACATAGCGGGCGCTCCAGATGCCGGTTCCGGCTCCGGCCACGCCGGCGCCGCTCATGACCTGGTGAGGGCGCCGATACGCTCTACGGCCTCGCGCAGCAGCTCCGGCGCGCAGCCGAAGTTGATCCGCACGTGCCCTGCGCCCTCGGCTCCGAACAGCGGTCCGTGATGCAGTGCCACCTTCGCGTCGCGCAGCACCTTCACCGCGGGATTGTCGCCCCAGCCGTAGGCCGACAGGTCGACCCACGCGAGGAAGCCGGCATCGGGCGGCAGGTAGCGTGCCAGCGGCACGTGCTCGGCCAACAGCTCCGCCAGGAGCCGGCGATTGGCGTCGAGAGCGGCCAGCAGGCTCGCGAGCCACTCGTCGCTCTCGGGCGAGTAGGCGGCGACGTTCGAGAGCGCCCCGAACAGACCGGTGCGCCACTCGACCTCCCACGGCAGAGAGCGCAGCGCCGCCCGCTGGGTGTCGCCGCCGGCGACCATCACCGCGCATTTGAGGCCGGCGAGGTTGAACGTCTTGCTGGCGCTGGTGACCGCGTAGCCCACCCGCCGTGCCGCATCGGAGGCGGCCAGGAAGGGGATGAACGCCGTCGGCGCGTAGGTCAGCGGTCCGTGGATCTCATCGCTGATGACCGTCGCGCCGAACCTTTTGGCCACTTCGGCCAGCGCCGCCAGGCTCTCCCTGGTGTGCACGGTGCCCGTCGGATTGTGCGGGTTGCACAGGAGCACGGCCCGTGCGCCGCCCGCGAGAGCCGCCTCCACCCCGGTGAGGTCGATCGCCCAGCCGGCGTCGGTCGCGGCGAGCGGAACACGCTCGACCACGCCCCCGGCCTCCTCGACGGTGTCGTAGAACGGCGGGTACACGGGAGGCATGACCACGACACGGTCGCCGGGCTCGATCACGGTGCGGAGGATCTCGACGACGCCCATCATCACATCGCCCGTCCAGAAGACGTCGGACGGATCGACGCTCCACGCCCAGCGACGCTGGGCGAAGCCCGCGAAGGCCTCGCGGACACCCGGGTCGGGCGGCGTGTAGCCGGTGTCGCCGAGCTGCACCGCGCGCGTCAGCACGCGTGTGATCCCGGGAGCCAGCGCGTAGTCCGTCTCGGCCACGAAGAACGGCAGCACGTCTTCCCCGTACTTCCGCCACTTCGTGCTCGTGCGCTGGCGCAGCTCGTCGAGGGGCAGTGCTTGCAGGGGGGTGACGCTCACTCTTCGACCATATCGAGCGACGGCCTCAGGGCGCCGCCCGGCGTCACCGTCGGAAACGCTCGGCGTCAGATCGCGAAGCCGAGCGCGCGCATCATGTCGCGCCCGTCGTCGGTGATGCGCTCCGGACCCCACGGCGGCATCCACACCCAGTTGATGCGGAACCGCTCGACGATGTCGTCGAGCGCCTGTGCGGTCTGCTCCTCGAGCACGTCGGTGAGCGGGCAGCCGGCCGAGGTGAGGGTCATGTGGATGACCAGCGCGTCGTTCTCGTCGTCCCACGCAAGGTCGTAGATGAGGCCCAGGTCGACGACGTTGATCCCGAGCTCCGGATCCATGACGTCCTTGAGAGCCTCGGTCACCTCGTCGTACTTCTCGGAAGTGAGGGTCGCCGTCATAGGTCGATCCTACGCTTCACCGGCGATGGGGGCTCCGGCCGGCTCTTCTTCGCCCGCGGGCAGGAAGCGGTCGTAGCCCTCGTCCTCGAGGCGGTCGGCCAGTTCCGGCCCGCCCTCTTCGACGATGCGCCCCTGCACCATGACGTGCACGAAATCGGGGTGGATGTAGCGCAGGATGCGCGTGTAGTGCGTGATGAGCAGCACACCGAGGTCGTTGTCGGCCTTGGCGCGGTTGACGCCCTCCGAGACGATCTTCAGCGCGTCGACGTCGAGACCGGAGTCCGTCTCGTCGAGCACGGCGATCTGCGGCTTGAGCAGCTCGAGCTGGAGGATCTCGTGGCGCTTCTTCTCGCCGCCCGAGAAGCCCTCGTTGACGTTCCGCTGCGCGAACTTGGGGTCCATGCGCAGGTTCTTCATCGACGCCTTGACGTCCTTGGTCCACGTGCGGATCGACGGCGCCTCGCCGTCGATCGCGGTCTTCGCGGTGCGGAGGAAGTTCGTGACGGTCACGCCGGGGATCTCGACCGGGTACTGCATGGCCAGGAACAGCCCCGCGCGCGCCCGCTCGTCGACCGACATCGCGAGGACGTCCTCGCCGTCGAGCGTGATCGAGCCGCTCGTGACGTTGTACTTGGGGTGACCGGCGATCGTGTAGGCGAGCGTCGACTTGCCCGAGCCGTTGGGGCCCATGATCGCGTGGGTCTCGCCCGTGCGGATCGTCAGCGACAGGCCGTTGAGGATCGGGGTGGTGCCGGCATCCGTCTCGACCGTCACATGGAGGTCGCGGATCTCGAGAACAGACATTCTTCAGTACCTTCTTCAGTTCACTTCGAGCGTGACGGTCGCGTCGACGAGCACGTCGTCGCCGTCGACGGTGACCGCGAACACGGGGACCGGCTCGTACGCGGGGAGGTTGAGGGGCTTGCCGGTGCGCAGCGAGAACGCCGAGCCGTGGGCCCAGCACTCGAGCGAGTCGCCGTCGACGAAGCCCTCGGAGAGCGAGATGTCGCCATGGGTGCAGACGTCGCCGATGGCATGCACCTCGCCGCTGGAATCCCGCACGAGGGCGATCGCGACGCCGTCGATCTCGACGCGGCGCGCCTCGTCCTGGACGAGGTCGCTGAGGGCGCACACGCGCTGCGCGGTCATCGTGCGGTCTCCTTGGCGAGTTCTTCCTCGATGGCGGAGATCAGCTCCGCCTCGAGGTCTGCGACACCGATCTTCTGCACGATCTCGGCGAGGAAGCCGAGCACGACCAGCCGCCGCGCCTCGTCCTCGGCAATGCCGCGGGCCTGCAGGTAGAACAGCTGCTCGTCGTCGAAGCGCCCGGTGGCGCTCGCGTGCCCCGCGCCGCGGATGTCGCCGGTCTCGATCTCCAGGTTGGGGATCGACTCGGCGCGCGCGCCTTCGGTCAGGACCAGGTTGCGGTTGGCCTCGTAGGAGTCGGTGGCCACGGCATCCGGTCCGATGAGGACGTCACCGATCCACACGGTGCGTGCCGCGGCGCCCTGAAGAGCGCTCTTGTACAGCACGTCGCCCGAGGTCTCGGCGCCCTTGTGGTGCAAGTACACCTGGCTCTCGAGGTGCTGCCCCGAATCGGCGTAGCTGAGTCCGTAGAGTTCGGCGCGCGAACCGGTGCCGGCGAGCTCCACCGTCGGGTTGACGCGCACGACGCCGCCGCCGAAGCTCACCACGACGTGGCGGAGGGTGGCATCGCGCTCGACGCGAGCCTGATGGGAGGCCACGTGCACGGCGTCGTCGTCCCAGCGCTGAACGGTCACGAGCTCCAGGTGTGCGCCCTCGCGCACGATGATCTCGACGTTCTGCGCGTGCTGGGCGGTGCCGCTGTGGCGGAACACCACGGTGGCGTGCGAGTTCGCCTGCGCCTCGACCACGACGTGGGCGTGCGCCAGGCCGCCGGTGCCCGTGAGCGAGACCACGATGGGCTCGGCGTACTCGGCGCCGGCCGGGATCCGCAGCAGCGGCGCCTCGGTCTCCTGCTTCCAGGCGATCGCGCTCGGCAGGTCCTCGGGTCGGAACACCTCGCCGCGGGGCGCGGTGCCGACGGTCAGGCGCTCCTGCACCAGGCTGGCCGGCGCATCGACCTCGACCTGGATGATGCCGTGCGGACCGGCCTCGTCGACGAACAGCGGCTGGACCTTGGCGGTCGGCGTGTGCTTCCAGTTGACCTCGCGCCCGGTGGGGACCTCGAAGTCGGCGGGGTCGAACGACCAGGGACGCTCGGAGCGGGTCTGAACCGGCACGAACGCACCGGCGCCATCGGTGTGGCCCTTCGCGCCGGGAATGGTGGGGGCCTCGGTGGTGGGGCTCATCTAGCCGACGGATCCTTCCATGCCCATCTCGATGAGCTTGTTGAGTTCGAGCGCGTACTCCATGGGCAGCTCACGGGCGATCGGCTCGATGAAGCCGCGCACGATCATCGCCATGGCCTCGTCCTCCGGCATCCCGCGGCTCATGAGATAGAAGAGCTGCTCCTCGCTGACCTTCGAGACCGTCGCCTCGTGGCCGAGCTGCACGTCGTCGACGCGGATGTCGATCGCCGGGTACGTGTCGGAACGCGAGATCGTGTCGACCAGCAGCGCGTCGCAGCGCACGGTGTTCGCCGAGTGGTGAGCGTTCGCATCCACGCGCACCTCGCCGCGGTAGCCCGCGCGGCCGCCGCCGCGGGCGATCGACTTCGACACGATCGACGACTGCGTGTACGGCGCCATGTGGATCATCTTCGCGCCGGCGTCCTGGTGCTGACCCGGACCGGCGAAGGCGACCGACAGCGTCTCGCCCTTGGCGTGCTCGCCCATCAGGAAGATCGACGGGTACTTCATCGTGACCTTCGAGCCGATGTTGCCGTCGATCCACTCCATCGTCGCGCCCTCGTGCGCCACGGCGCGCTTGGTGACGAGGTTGTAGACGTTGTTCGACCAGTTCTGGATCGTCGTGTAGCGCACACGGGCGTTCTTCTTGACGATGATCTCGACCACGGCCGAGTGCAGCGAGTCGCTCTTGTAGATCGGGGCGGTGCAGCCCTCGATGTAGTGCACGTACGAGCCCTCGTCGGCGATGATGAGCGTCCGCTCGAACTGGCCCATGTTCTCGGTGTTGATGCGGAAGTACGCCTGCAGCGGGATCTCGACGTGCACGCCCGGCGGCACGTAGACGAACGAGCCGCCCGACCAGACGGCGGTGTTGAGGGCCGCGAACTTGTTGTCACCGGCCGGGATGACCGTGCCGAAGTACTCCTCGAAGAACTCGGGGTGCTCGCGCAGCGCGGTGTCGGTGTCCATGAAGATGACACCCTGCTTCTCGAGCTCTTCATTGATCTGGTGGTAGACGACCTCGGACTCGTACTGCGCCGCGACACCGGCGACCAGGCGAGCGCGCTCGGCCTCGGGGATGCCGAGCTTCTCGTACGTGTTGCGGATGTCTTCGGGAAGCTCTTCCCACGACCCCGCCTGCTTCTCGGTGGAGCGCACGAAGTACTTGATGTTGTCGAAGTCGATCTCGCTGAGGTCGGCGCCCCAGGTCGGCATCGGCTTGCGGCCGAAGAGCTGATAGCCCTTCAGCCGGGTCTTCAGCATCCATTCGGGCTCGTCCTTGAGCGTGGAGATTCCACGCACGACGGACTCGTCGATGCCGCGCTTCGCCACGGCACCCGCGGCGTCGGCATCATGCCACCCGAACTCGTAGACACCCAGGCTGTCCAGCTCCGGGCGGTCGATCAGCACATCAGACATCGTCACGTTCTCCTCCGGGTCCTAGCGGTGTGATCCGCCCCGGCATCCGCGATCTCCGGTGGAGATACCGGAGGGGGGATGCCGCTTCTCGGGCCCTCTCAAGCGGCGCCGATCATCGCGCCTAGACTGTCAGTGGTGCGCGGTGCGAGGAACTGCACCGCCACCGACCCCTCGATTCTACAGGTTCCACCCCGACGCGGACGCGCCCCGTACGTCTCGCACGGCATCAGGAGCCTCTGCCAGGAGGCGACCACACGCATGTCCGCGCCACAGTCCACGACGACCGCCCCCGGAATCCGGCAGCGCTTCTGGCTCTGGCTGCCGGATCGGGTGGACCGCCGCGTCATCGCGGCGGCGTGGGCGACGCTGGTGGTGCAGATCGGCATCGTCGGAACCGGCGGTCTGGTGCGCCTCACCGGATCGGGTCTCGGCTGCGACACCTGGCCGCGGTGCAACGCGGACTCGTTCGTCCCGGTCCCCGAGGTGTCAGGCGTTCACGGCTTCATCGAGTTCGGCAACCGCCTGCTGACCTTCGTGCTGGTGGCGGTCGCGATCATCATGTTCCTGTTCGTGGTCCGCATGCGCCGCGAGCGTCGTGACCTCTTCTGGCTCTCACTGCTCATCGGCCTCTACGTGCCGCTGCAGGCCGTCATCGGCGGCATCACCGTGCTGACCGACCTCAACCCCTACGTCGTGGGACTGCACTACTTCGCCTCGGTGCTGCTGGTGGCGCTGTCGGCGGTGCTCGTCGTGCGTGTCTATGCCGAGCCCGGTCCGCGCGTGCGCGCGGTGCCCCGGTGGTTCGCGGCGGTGACGCATGTCACGACGGCGTTCGTCCTCCTCACCGTCATCGTGGGCATCCTGGTGACCGGCTCCGGTCCGCATGCCGGCGACGGAGGCGCCGCACGCAACGGCTTGAACCCCGAGCTCATGCAGCACATCCACGCGTGGCCGGCGTACATCACGTTCGCGCTCACCCTGGTGCTGGTGGCCGGCTCCTGGCGCACTCCCCCGGCCCTGCGCCTGCGGCTGTGGACGCTGCTCCTCCTGGGCGTCGAGCTCGTTCAGATCGCGGTCGGACTCTGGCAGGCGCGCACAGGCCTGCCGATCGTGCTCGTCAACATCCACATGGTTCTGGCCGTCGGCCTCGTCGCCGCGATGACCGCGGTCGTGATGCACCTGAAGGCGCCGGCGCGCGCGGCCGTCCACAGCTGATCCATAGCAACCGGATTGGCGTCGCACGGACTCCTTTGCCAGGGTGGGATGCCGCGGCCACCACGGGTCGCGCATCCCGAGGAGTGATCGACACATGTCCACCCGTCCCCGTCTCATCCGCAGCATCCCGTTCTGGGGCCTCGTCGTCGTCTCCCTGGCGACCGCCGCCGGCGGCTGGTTCATCACCACCGACAAGATCGCCTCGATGACGACGACCCTGACCGATGGCACCGCGACCGGCGTCGACGTCTACGTCGGCCAGTCGATCGCGCAGCTCGGCGGGATCCTCATCGGCGCCGGCGTCATCGGCATCCTCCTCGCCCTCGGCATCGCCGCCCTCTCCACGCTGCGCCCGCACGCGCCGGTGGAGGTCGTCGAGCCCATCGACTGGAGCGCCGAGACCGAGACCGCCGCGGCGGCCCCCGAGGCGACCGAGCCGGCCCGGGCCGAAGACGCGCCCGCTGTCGAGGCCGCGCCGGCCGTCGAGGCCGACGCCCCCGTCGCCTCGCGCTGACACCACGACGAAGCCGCAGGGAGCCTCGTGCTCTCTGCGGCTTCGTCGTATCCGCGGGCGCCGCGGCCGTCAGGCCAGCGACCGAGCCCGCGCCGTCTGCTCCTGCAGCCGCTGCCGCTCCGCTTCGCTCCCGGCGAGCCGGGCGGCTTCCGCGTAGGCGTCGGCCGCCTCGGCCCAGCGGCCGAGATCCATGAGGAACGCCGCCCGCGCGGCGGGAAGGTACGGGTACCGCATGAGCGCAGGCTCATGGGCGACCGCGTCGACCGCCGCCAGCCCGGCCGCGGGGCCGTCGCGCATGCCGATCGCGACAGCGCCGTTGAGAGCGACCACGGGGCTCTGCCAGGCCTGAGCGAGCAGCCGGTAGAGGACGGCGATCCGCGTCCAGTCGGTGTCGGCCCACGTCGGCGCCTGCGCGTGCACGGCGGCGATGGCAGCCGAGATCGCAAAGCGGTCCACCGCTCCGGCCGAGGCCGTCGCGAGCAGGCCGAGCCCCTCGTCGATCAGGGCCCGGTCCCATCGGGAGCGATCCTGATCGGCGAGCAGCTCGTCGCGGGTGTCGCGGCGGGCGTCGATGAGCAGCATGAGGGCGAGCAGCCCCGCCACCGAGCGGTCGGCGGGCAGCAGTCCGCGCAGCATGCGCGTCAGCGCGATGGACTCCTCCACCAGATCCGCCCGGACGACGGCATCCCCCGAGGGCGGCGCGTGCCCGACGGTGAAGACGAGGTACAGCACATCGCAGACCACCCCGACGCGCTCGGGAAGCTCCCAGGCCTCCGGCACGCGGAAGGGGATGCGTGCCGTCGCGATCTTGCGCTTCGCGCGCGTCACGCGGGCGGCCATCGCGGACTCGCCCAGGAGGAAGGCCGCCGCGATGTCGGCGGTCGACACGCCGCACACCAGCCGCAGCGTGAGCGCGACCTGCGCCTCGCGGGCGAGGGCGGGGTGGCAGCAGGTGAAGATCAGCCGCAGCCGATCGTCCGAGTGCCACGATGCGCCGTCGTCGGGCAGATCCTCCCGGACGAGCAGCGGGAGGCGGCGCCGCAGGGCCGTCTCCCGCCGGAGCACGTCCCTCGCGCGGTTGGCGGCGACGGTCGTCAGCCACGCACCCGGACGATCCGGGATGCCGCGGCTCGGCCACAGATCGACCGCACGCGTGAACGCCTCCTGCGCGCACTCCTCGGCGAGGTCGAGGTCACCGGTGAGCCGCGCCGTCGCCGCGACGACCGCCGCCCACTCGGAGCGGTGGGCGTCGGCGAGGGCGGCGTGCACGACGTCCGGAGCCGCCGACGGCCCGGCTGAGCCGGGCCCCCCGGACGCTCCGCGCGCCGCACCGGATGGAGGGGACATGGCGACCATCGCGTTCAGGAGTGGTCGACCAGCGGCTGCACCTGCACGCCGCCGTGCTGCTCGGAGGTCTCATGCAGCAGTCCGGCCAGACGGAGCGCCGCGTCGAGGTCCGGCACGTCGACGAGGTAGAACCCGCCGAGGACCTCCTTCGTCTCCAGGAAGGGGCCGTCCGTCACGAGCGGTTGCTCCCCACCCGGACGCAGGCTGGTCGCCATGCGGCTCGACTCGAGCTCGCCCGATGAGATGATCACCGAGCCGGCGCGCTCGCGGAACTCGGCGTGGCCGGCGTCGACCGCCCGCCTCTCGTCTTCGCTGCGCGCATCCCACTGCGCCTCATCGCCGTAGATCAGGATCAGATACTGCGCCATGTCGTCCTCCTTCGCCGTCGAGGAGCATTGTGCCCCTCATCCATCCGACGAACGAGCCCGCCCGGAATCGACAGCGGCTGCGGGATCAGAACGGCAGCAGCGGGTCGACCGCGATCGCGACGAAGAGCAGCGTCAGGTACGTGATCGAGGCGTGGAACACGCGCATGGGGCGCGGCTCGGTGCCCTGCACCGCGCGGTGGTAGAGCACGTGCGACTCGTAGATGAACCAGCCGCCGAAGACCAGGGCCGACACGGTGTAGACCAGGCCCATGCCCGCGACCGGGATGAGCAGCAGCGAGCAGACGACGGTCGCCCACGCGTAGAGGATGACCTGGAGGCCGACCTGGGAGCCGCCGCGAGTCGCACCCAGCATCGGCACCTGGACGTTCTCGTACTGGTCCTTGTACTTCATCGACAGCGGCCAGTAGTGCGGCGGCGTCCAGAGGAACACGAGCGCGAACAGGATCACCGGCGGCCAGGCCAGGGTGCCGGTCACGGCCGTCCAGCCGATCAGCACCGGGAAGCAGCCCGCGATGCCGCCCCACACGATGTTCTGCTCCGTCCGGCGCTTGAGGATCATCGTGTAGATCACGACGTAGAAGAAGATGGCGACGGCCGACAGCGTCGCTGCCAGCCAGTTCGTGGTGAGCCAGAGCCAGACGGTGGAGAAGACCGCGAGCGACCACGCGAAGATCAGGGCGCCACGAGGCGACACCTCGCCGGTCACCAGCGGACGGTTCACCGTGCGCTGCATGTGCGCGTCGATGTCCCGATCGAGGTACATGTTGAATGCGGCGGCCGAGCCGGCGCTCGCCGTGCCGCCGATGACGGTGGCGACGACGAGCCAGATGTTCGGGAAGCCGCCGTCAGCGAGGATCATCACCGGAACAGTGGTGACCAGGAGCAGTTCTAGCACGCGCGGCTTCATCAGCGCGACGTAGGCGCGGACGGTGCGACCGAAGCTCTGCCGAGGCCGGGGTGCCTCGACGGCGCCCGACCGGGTGGGTCCGGCGCCGGCTCCTGCCGTCTTCGTGCTGTCCATGGCCCCCGCAATCGCCGCCTGCAGATTCGCCACAAGTCTAGGGCATCGGCGTGTCGCGACCCGCGCCGGGCGGACGCCGGGCGGCCACCGGGCAGCGCTGCCGGCGGATCACATCGCCGCGCGACGCGCGGTGAGCAGAACGTGACGCCGGCGACACCGGCATGTCATCCACGGCGTGCGGGGCATCGCAAGACTGCGTCACATACACGTCTCGCATGGCCTCGGAGGCCTACCCCTTCGCTATGCTGAGATACACGCGCGCCCGTCGCCGATTCCCCCTTCTCCATCCGGACAAGGGCCGCGAGCCGGCCACATTCTGGGCGCACCTCCTCGAGAAAGGCGGCCCGGTGTCGGAACTGCGTTGGGATGAGATCGATCGGCGCGCGGTGGACACTGCCCGCGTGCTCGCTGCGGATGCGGTGGAGAAGGTCGGCAACGGCCACCCCGGCACCGCGATGAGCCTGGCGCCGGCGGCGTACCTGCTCTACCAGCACGTGTTGCGCCACGACCCCGCCGACACCCACTGGGTCGGTCGCGACCGGTTCATCCTGTCGGCCGGCCACTCCTCGCTCACCCAGTACGTGCAGCTCTACCTCGGCGGGTTCGGCCTGGAGCTCGACGACCTCAAGGCGCTGCGCACCTGGGGCTCGCTCACGCCGGGGCACCCCGAGTACGGGCACACCAAGGGCGTCGAGATCACGACGGGCCCGCTCGGCCAGGGCCTCGCGTCCTCGGTCGGCTTCGCCTACGCCGCCCGCTACGAGCGCGGCCTGTTCGATCCGGACGCGGCTGAGGGCACGTCCCCGTTCGACCACCACATCTACGTCATCGCGGGCGACGGCGATCTTCAGGAGGGCATCACCTCCGAGGCCTCGTCGCTGGCCGGCCATCAGGCCCTCGGCAACCTCATCGCGATCTACGACTCCAACCAGATCTCCATCGAGGACGACACCAACGTCGCCTTCACCGAGGACGTCGCGAAGCGCTACGAGGCCTACGGCTGGCATGTGCAGGTCGTGGACTGGAAGAAGACCGGCGAGTACGTCGAAGACGTCGCCGAGCTGTACGCGGCGCTCGAGGCGGCCAAGGGCGAGACGGCGAAGCCGTCGCTCATCATCCTGCGCACGATCATCGGCTGGCCCTCGCCGGGCAAGCAGAACACCGGCAAGATCCACGGCTCGGCGCTCGGCGCCGACGAGCTCGCTGCGACCAAGAAGGTCCTCGGCTTCGACCCCGAGCAGTCCTTCGTAGTGGCGGACGACGTGCTGGCGCACACCCGCGCACTGAAGGATCGCGCCGCCGAGGCACGCGCCGCCTGGCAGGAGTCGTTCGACGCCTGGGCTGCCGCGAACCCCGAGCGCAAGGCGCTGTTCGACCGCCTCGAAACCGGCGAGCTGCCGGAGGACGTGGCATCCGCACTGCCGTCGTTCGAGGCCGGCAAGGACGTCTCCACGCGCGCCGCGTCGGGCATCGTGATCAACGCCCTCGCCGCCGAGCTGCCCGAGCTGTGGGGCGGCTCGGCCGACCTCGCCGAGTCCAACCTCACGACGATCAAGGATGCGAAGTCGTTCATCCCGTCGGAGTGGTCGACGCACGAGTGGGCAGGCGACCCCTACGGCCGCGTGCTGCACTTCGGCATCCGCGAGCACGCGATGGGCGCCATCGTCAACGGCATCAAGCTGCACGGACCGACCCGCCCGTTCGGCGGCACGTTCCTGATCTTCAGCGACTACATGCGCCCGTCGGTGCGGCTGGCCGCGCTGATGGACATCCCGTCGATCTTCGTGTGGACCCACGACTCCGTCGCCCTCGGCGAGGACGGCCCGACCCACCAGCCGGTCGAGCAGCTCGCCACCCTGCGCGCCATCCCGAACTTCACCGTGGTGCGGCCGGCCGACGCGAACGAGACCTCTGCCGCGTGGCTCGAGATCCTGCGCCGCAAGGGCGGCCCGACGGGCATCGCGCTGACCCGCCAGAACATCCCGGTGTTCGAGCGGGGGACGGCCGAGGCATCCGATGACGCCTTCGCGTCGACGGACGGTGTCGCGAAGGGTGCGTACATCCTCGCCGAGGCCCCGGGCGGCACGCCCGACGTCATCCTGATCGCTACCGGCTCCGAGGTGCAGCTCGCCGT
Organism: Microbacterium yannicii; assembly: GCF_024055635.1. Lineage (GTDB taxonomy): Bacteria > Actinomycetota > Actinomycetes > Actinomycetales > Microbacteriaceae > Microbacterium > Microbacterium yannicii. Next base: position 190,041 of record NZ_JAMXMB010000006.1, on the reverse strand, counting down.
CTCGGCCCGCGAGACGCTCGCCGCCGAGGGCGTGAACGCCCGCGTGGTGTCGGCACCCTCGCTGGAGTGGTTCGACGAGCAGGACGCCGCGTACCGCGAGTCGGTCCTCCCCGCCGCGGTCAAGGCGCGTGTGTCGGTGGAAGCCGGCTCGGCGCTCACCTGGCGCGGCATCGTCGGCGACGCCGGCCGCTCCGTCGCGATCGACCATTTCGGCGCGTCGGCCGACTACAAGACCCTGTTCCAGAAATTCGGCATCACCGCCGACGCCGTTGTCGAGGCCGCCCGCGAGACCCTCGCGGCCGCGAGCGACGTTTAAGCACGAGGAGAAGGCAGCATGAGCACCCCCACTGAGAAGCTGGTCGCCGAGGGCGTGAGCATCTGGCTCGACGACCTGTCCCGCGAGCGCATCACGTCGGGCAATCTGACCGAGCTCATCTCGACGCGCAACGTCAGCGGCGTGACGACCAACCCCACGATCTTCCAGGGCGCGATCGGCGGCGGCGGTCACTCGTACGCCGCACAGATCTCGGAGCTCGCCGCGGCGGGCGCCTCCGTCGACGACGCGATCTTCGCCGCGACGACGGACGACGTGCGCGACGCGGCGGACATCTTCCGGCCGGTCTACGACGCGACGGACGGCGTCGACGGCCGCGTGTCGATCGAGGTCTCCCCCGACCTCGCCCACGACACCGACGCGACGATCGCCCAGGCCAAGGAGCTGTGGGCGAAGGTCGACCGCCCCAACGTGCACATCAAGATCCCCGCGACGAAGGCCGGCCTGCCGGCGATCACCGCCGTGCTAGCCGAGGGCATCTCGGTCAACGTGACGCTGATCTTCAGCCTGGAGCGCTACGCGGCGGTCATCGAGGCCTACCTCGCGGGCCTCGAGCAGGCTCAGGCGAACGGCCATGACATCTCCCGCATCCACTCGGTCGCGTCGTTCTTCGTCTCGCGCGTGGACACCGAGGTCGACAAGCGGCTCGTGGCCATCGGCACCGACGAGGCCACGGCGCTCAAGTCGCTCGCCGGCGTCGCGAACGCCCGTCTCGCGTACGAGCTGTTCGAGCAGGAGTTCGCCACCGATCGCGCCAAGGCGCTGACGGATGCCGGCGCTCACCTGCAGCGGCCCCTCTGGGCGTCGACCGGCGTCAAGGACCCGTCTCTCCCCGACACCCTGTACGTCACCGAGCTCATCGCACCCGGCACCGTGAACACGATGCCGGCGAAGACGCTGGAGGCGACCTTCGACCACGGCCAGATCGCCGGTGACGCCGTCACGGGCACCTACGCCGCCGCGCACGAGGTCTTCGACCGCCTGGCTGCCGTCGGAGTGGACTTCGCCGACGTCACCCAGGTGCTCGAGGACGAAGGCGTCGACAAGTTCATCGCCTCCTGGCACGACCTGCAGGGCACCGTCAAGACGGCGCTCGAGGACGCGCTCCAGGCCACCCGATGACGTTCGACATCCACCTCAGCGGACACGTCAAGTCCGTCGTCGAGGCGACACTGCCCGAGCTCGTGTCGAGCCTCGTCGCATCGGGCATCACCGGCGGCGACGCGTCGCTGTGGGGACCCGATGCCGAGGCCGAAGCATCGCAGCGCCTCGGGTGGGTCGAGGCGGTCAGCGTCTCGCGCCCGCTCGTCCCCGAGATCCTCGCTCTCCGCGAGCGGCTGCGCTCGCGGAACGTCACGCGGATCGTGCTCGCGGGCATGGGCGGCTCGTCGCTCGCGCCCGAGGTCATCGCGCAGACCTCGGGTGTGCCGCTGGTGATCCTGGATTCCACGGCGCCCGGCCAGGTGCTCGCGGCCATCGACGGCGATTCCCAGGCCGGCGACCTCACGCGCACCGCGCTGGTGGTGTCGTCGAAGTCGGGATCCACGGTCGAGACCGATTCCGCGAAGCGCGCGTTCGAGGCGGCGTTCCGCGACCTGGGCATCGACCCCGCCGAGCGCATCGTCGTGGTGACCGATCCGGGCTCGCCGCTGGACCAGGAGGCCCGCGCAGACGGGTACACCGTCTTCAACGCCGACCCGACGGTCGGCGGCCGCTACTCGGCGCTCACGGCCTTCGGGCTGGTGCCCGCGGGCCTTGCCGGCGCCGACATCTCCGAGCTGCTCGACGAGGCGGAGGCGACGCTGCTCGAGGTGTCGATCGACAGCCCCGAGAACCCCGCGCTGGTGCTCGCGGCCGCCATCGCCGGCGGCGAGCCCCGCAAGGACAAGCTGGGCCTCGTCACCGACGGCACGCACATCGTGGGCCTGCCCGACTGGATCGAGCAGCTCGTCGCCGAGTCGACGGGCAAGGAGGGCACCGGCATCCTGCCCGTCGTCCTGCTCCCGGTCTCCCCCGAGGTCGACGCGAAGCCGGCAGACCTGCAGATCGTGCGCTTCGTCGACGAGGCGAAGCAGTTCCACCTCTTCGAGCACCACGAGGGCGAGCTGCTCGTCAGCGGCTCGCTGGGCGCCCAGCTGGTGGTCTGGGAGTACGCGACGGCCATCGCCGGGCGGATGCTGGGCATCAACCCCTTCGACCAGCCCGATGTCGAGTCCGCCAAGGTGGCTGCACGCGGTCTCCTCGACGCGCGTCCCGAGCCCACGGCGCCGGCATTCGCCGTCGAGGGCGTCGAGGTGCGCGTGTCGGACCCGGAGCTCGCGGCATCCGGAAGCGTCGCCGGCGTGCTCGACGCGCTGTGGGCGCGCCTCCCCGAGGACGGCTACGTCGCGATCCAGGCCTACGTGAACCGGCTCGAGCTGTCGCAGCTGCCCGGCTTGCGCGAGCTCGTCGCCGCCGACTCCGGTCGTCCCACGACGTTCGGCTGGGGACCGCGCTTCCTGCACTCGACCGGCCAGTTCCACAAGGGCGGTCCCGCGAACGGCGTGTTCCTCCAGATCCTCGAGCAGACCGACGTCGATCTCGAGATCCCGGGCCGGCCCTTCACCTTCGGCCAGCTCATCCAGGCGCAGGCAGCAGGAGACGCGGCAGTTCTCGCCGAAGGGCACGGCCGACCGGTCGTGACCCTGACCCTCACCGATCCCCAGATCGAAGTGCTCTCGCTCTTCGAAGCGGCCCAGTAGGAGTTCGAACCCCCCATGACCGTCGAGATCACGCGCGGGCACAACCCGCTGCGCGACCCCGAAGACCGTCGCCTCAACCGCATCGCGGGCCCGAGCGCGCTCGTCATCTTCGGCGTCACGGGAGATCTCTCCCGCAAGAAGCTCATGCCCGCCGTCTACGACCTCGCCAATCGCGGGCTTCTGCCCCCGGGGTTCGCGCTGGTCGGGTTCGCCCGGCGAGACTGGGCGGACCAGGACTTCGCCAAGGTGGTCTATGACGCTGTACGACAGCACGCGCGCACCGAGTTCCGCGACGAGACGTGGCAGCAGCTGCTCCAGGGCATCCGCTTCGTCTCGGGCGAGTTCGACGACCCGGAGGCGTTCCGCCGTCTGAAGGACACCGTCGACAAGCTCGACACCGAGCGCGGCACGATGGGCAATCACGCGTACTACCTGTCGATCCCGCCGAAGGCGTTCCCGCTGGTGGCGGAGCAGCTGAAGGCGTCGGGTCTGGTCGACGACACCGCCGACCGACCCGACCGCTGGCGCCGCGTCGTCATCGAGAAGCCGTTCGGTCACGACCTGGAGTCAGCGCGCGCGCTTAACGATGTCCTGCGCTCGGCCTTTCCGACGGACTCGATCTTCCGGATCGATCACTACCTCGGCAAGGAGACCGTCCAGAACATCCTGGCGCTGCGGTTCGCGAACGAGCTGTACGAGCCGATCTGGAACCGCAACTATGTCGACCACGTGCAGATCACGATGGCAGAAGACATCGGCGTGGGCGGCCGCGCCGGCTACTACGACGGAGTCGGCGCCGCCCGCGACGTCATCCAGAACCACCTGCTCCAGCTCATGGCTTTGACAGCCATGGAGGAGCCCATCTCGTTCGATGCGAAGGACCTCCGCGCCGAGAAGGAGAAGGTGCTCGCCGCCGTCACCCTTCCCGCCGACCTGGCGCGTTCGACCGCACGCGGTCAGTACGCCGGTGGGTGGCAGGGGGGCGAGAAGGTGCTCGGCTTCCTCGAGGAAGACGGCATGAACCCGCAGTCCACGACCGAGACGTACGCGGCGGTGACCCTGGAGGTCAACACCCGTCGCTGGGCGGGGGTGCCGTTCTACCTGCGCACCGGCAAGCGCCTCGGACGTCGCGTCACCGAGATCGCGGTGGTCTTCAAGCGGGCTCCCGAGCTGCTGTTCTCCCGCAGCCAGACGTCGGGCCAGGGGCAGAATGCCCTCGTGATCCGCGTCCAGCCCGACGAGGGCGTGACCATCCGCTTCGGCTCGAAGGTGCCAGGCGCCGGCGCTCAGGTCCGCGATGTCACGATGGACTTCGGCTACGGCCACGCCTTCACCGAGGCCAGCCCCGAGGCCTACGAGCGCCTGATCCTCGACGTGCTGCTCGGCGACCCGCCGCTGTTCCCGCGGCACGAAGAAGTCGAGCTGTCGTGGAAGATCCTCGACCCGATCGAGGAGTTCTGGGAAGCCCAGGGCGGCCCGCTCGAACAGTACTCGCCCGGGTCGTGGGGCCCGGAATCCGCGGACGAGATGCTCGCCCGCGATGGTCGCACCTGGAGGCGCCCGTGATCGTCGACCTTCCCGACACCACTGTCAGCAAGATCTCCCGCGCATTGGTCAACGTGCGCGAAGAGGGCGGTGCGGTCGCGCTCGGCCGTGTGCTGACGCTCATCATTCTGACCCGCGAGGGCGCGGTCGAAGAGGTGATCGAAGCAGCGAATGACGCGTCGCGCGAGCACCCGATGCGCGTCATCGTTCTCATGCTTCCGGACGGCGACGACAGCGAGTCGCGCCTGGACGCCCAGATCCGGGTCGGAGGTGACGCGGGCGCCAGCGAGGTCGTGACGCTGCGGGCCCTGGGCGACGCCGGACGCTCCAACCTCGAGAGCCTGGTGACCGGTCTCCTGCTGCCCGACGCGCCGGTGGTGGTGTGGTGGCCCAACCGGACTCCCGATCACATCTCGAAGACGTCGATCGGCCGTATCGCGCAGCGCAGGATCACGGATGCCGCGACGAAGTCCAACCCGTCGGCCTGGGTCGCCGATCTCGGCGAGCAGTACGCGCCGGGCGACACCGATCTCGCGTGGACGCGCCTGACCCGGTGGCGCGAGCAGCTGGCCGCAATCCTCGACCAGCCCCCGTACGAGCCGGTCGTGGGCGTCCGAGTACGCGGAGCGTCGGACTCTCCGTCGACGGCGCTGCTGGCGGCATGGCTGCGCCTCGCGCTCGACGTGCCCGTGGACTGGGCCTACCTCGACCCCGAGGAGTGGCCGCACGGCATCAAGTCGGTCGCACTGGTGCGTCCCAGTGGCGAGGTGCTCCTGGAGCGTCCGACGCCGGGTGTGGCGATCCTCACGCAGCCGGGACAGCCCACGCACGACCTCGCTTTCCCGCGCCGGACGCTGCGCGAATGCCTGGCCGAGGAGCTCCGTCGCCTGGACCCGGACGTCCTGTATGGTCGAGTGATCACCGAGGGCTGGCAGCTGCTCGACCCTCCGGCGACGAAGGGGACGCAGGCCTGATGGACAGTGCGCGGGTGACGGACAGGACGCAGACGGATGCCTGAGGGTTGGGCCGAGAAGCGCGTCATCATCAGTCCGGATCCCGCTGCTCTCGTCGAATCCGTCGCTCCGCGCTTCCTCAGCAGGGTCGCGAAGCGTGTCGATGACGGCAAGCTCGCCCACGTCTCCCTCACGGGCGGATCGATGGGTGCGGCAGTGCTCGCTGCGGCAGGACGCCACCCTCGTGCGGGCCGCATCGAGTGGTCGCGCGTCCACTTCTGGTGGAGCGACGAGAGGTTCCTGCCCCTCGGACACGCGGAGCGCAACGACCATCAGGCTCGGGAGGCGTTCCTCGACGGTCTGGAGATCCCGGCGGAGAACATCCACGCCGCCCGCGCCAGCGACGACGGGGTCGACCTCGACGGCGCCGCCGCCGCGTACGCGGAGGAACTGGCCCGCTTCCCCGGTGCCGAGGGCCCCTGGCCGTCATTCGATGTGTGCTTCCTCGGTGTCGGGCCGGACGGTCACATCGCGTCGCTCTTCCCCGACCGCGCCGAGATCCAGATCACGGACCGCTCCGTCGTCCCGGTGCGCGACTCCCCCAAGCCCCCGCCGGAGCGCATCACCATGACGCGTCCGGTCATCAACAGCTCCAAGCGCGTGTGGCTCGTGCTCTCGGGCCCCGACAAGGCGGCCGCCCTTGGGCTCGCCCTCGCCGGTGCCAGCTACGCGAGCGTCCCCGCGGCCGGGGCCAAGGGTCGCAAACGCACGACGTTCTTCGTCGACCAGGCCGCGGCCGCACAGGTGCCGCCCGAGCTCATCGACCGCGAGTACTGACGCCGGTCGCCGGACAGCCAGATAGAGAAGAAGAGCGGATGCCTCGGCATCCGCTCTTCTTCTCTATCTTGGTCGTTGCCGGTCAGCCCTGACCGCGGCGATCGCGCAGCTGCTGCAGGGCGTCGTCGAGAAGCGTCTCGGCTTCCTCTTCGGTGCGGCGCTCCTTCACGTACGCGAGATGCGTCTTGTACGGCTCGGTCTTCGCGAGCGCGGGAGGATTCTCCTTGTCGCGGCCGGCCGGCAGGCCCGAGTGGGGCGAGTCGATCGTCTCGGGGATCTCCTCTTCGGGAATGCCCGCCGCGAAGTAGCGGACCGTCTCGTTGCCCAGGGCGTCCCAGTACGAGATGGCCACGCGCTCGGCGTGGTAGCCGTGGTCCTGCTCGCCCATGGGGCCGGCACCGACGCGGGTGCCGCGGATCGCGTTGCCTCCGGTAGCCATCAGATGGCCTGGAACTTCGTGATCAGGCCGAGCGCCACGATCGAGGCGAACCACACCAGAGCGAGCACCACCGTGAACCGGTTGAGGTTGCGCTCGGCGAGGCCCGACGATCCGAGAGCGGACGTCATGCCGCCGCCGAACATGTCGGAAAGACCGCCACCGCGCCCCTTGTGGAGAAGGATGAGGAGGGTCAGCAGGAGACTCGTGATGCCGAGAAGCACCTGCAGGACGAACTCGAGGATCTGCACAGTCGTTGAAGCCTTTCGCTGCGATCGTTCGCCGATCGCACAAGGGTCAAGTATACGTGTACGACGGCGGCGGTACTTCGACAGGCTCAGCAACCGGTCGCTGAGCCTGTCGAAGCGCGCCGCCCGCCGGTCGAAGGTCAGACGCCGACGTGCTTCTGGTAGCGGATGATCGCGGCGAACTCGTCGACGACGAGGCTCGCACCACCGACCAGCGCACCGTCGACGTCGGGCTCCCGCATGAAGCTGGCGATGTTCGCGGCCTTCACCGAGCCGCCGTAGAGCACCCGCGTGCGGGCCGCGGCATCCGCCCCGAGCTTCGCAGCGATGACCTCGCGGAGCTTCGCGCAGACCTCCTGCGCCTGCTCGGGCGTCGCCGCCTGGCCGGAGCCGATCGCCCACACGGGCTCGTAGGCCACCACGATGTCGGCATCCGCCTTGACACCCTGCAGAGCAGCCTCGAGCTGACCGACCGGCACCGCGCTCGCGCCGTGCTTCTCGAGGTCCTCGGCGGTCTCGCCCACGCAGATCACCGGGACGAGCCCGTGCTTCAGCGCGGCCTGCACCTTGGCGGCGACGATGTCGTCGCCCTCGTGGTGGTACTCGCGACGCTCGGAGTGACCGATGATCACGTAACGGTTGTCGAGCTTCGCCAGGAAGGCGCCCGACACCTCGCCGGTGTACGCACCGGAGTCGTGGGACGAGATGTCCTGCGCACCGAGCGCGAAGGGGATCTTGTCGGCGTCGAGCAGCGTCTGGACGGTGCGGAGGTCGGTGAACGGCGGGAAGACCGCCACCTCGACCGAGCCGTCCTCGTGCTTGGCGTCCTTGAGCGCCCAGTGCAGCTTCTGGACGAACGCGACGGCCTGCAGGTGGTCGAGGTTCATCTTCCAGTTGCCGGCGATCAGCGGGGTGCGACCGCGGCGCGAAGCGCTCGCTTCGGAATTGCTCACTGCCATCCGAGGACCTCCAGTCCGGGAAGCTTCTTGCCCTCGAGGAACTCGAGGCTGGCGCCGCCGCCGGTCGAGATGTGACCGAAGGCATCGTCGTCGAACCCGAGCTGGCGGACCGCTGCGGCGGAGTCTCCGCCGCCGACGACCGACAGGCCGTCGACCTCGGTGAGCGCCTGCGCGACGGCCTTGGTGCCTGCCGCGAACGGCGCGAGCTCGAACACGCCCATGGGGCCGTTCCAGAACACCGTCTTCGAGCTGCGCACGAGGTCGGCGAATCGCGCCGCCGTGTCGGGACCGATGTCGAGTCCCAGACCGGATGCTCCGAACGGGGTGTCCTCGATCTGATCGGCGGCGGTCACCACGTGCTCCGCGTCGGCGCCGAACTTCGAGGCCACCACCACGTCGGTCGGCAGCACCAGTTCGACGCCCGACTCCTCGGCACGGCGCATGTACTCGCGGACCGTGTCGAGCTGGTCGGCCTCGAGCAGGCTCGAGCCGACCTTGTGGCCCTGGGCGGCGAGGAACGTGAACAGCATTCCGCCGCCGACGAGCAGCCGGTCGACGCGGGGCAGCAGGTGCGAGATCACACCCAGCTTGTCGCTGACCTTGGAGCCGCCGAGGACGACCGTGTAGGGCCGCTCCGGGTTCTCGGTGAGACGGTCGAGCACGTCGAGCTCGGTCGCGATCAGCAGGCCGGCCGCAGAGGGCAGGATCTCGGCGAGTTCGTACACCGAGGCCTGCTTGCGGTGGACGACGCCGAAGCCGTCCGAGACGAGAGCGTCGCCGAGAGCGGCGAGCTGTTCGGCGAACGCGCGGCGCTCCCCCTCGTCCTTCGCGGTCTCGCCCGGGGCGAACCGGAGGTTCTCGATCACTGCGACGTCGCCGTCCTCGAGGGCCGCGACGGCCTCCTGAGCGGACTCGCCGACGGTGTCGCGCGCGAACGCGACGGGCTTGCCGAGCAGCTCCGACAGGCGCTGGGCGACGGGCTCGAGGCTGTACTTCGCATCGGGTGCCCCGTCGGGGCGGCCGAGATGCGAGCAGACGACGAGCCGGGCGCCCTGGTTGATCAGGGCGTTCAGCGTGGGAAGGGATGCCCGCACACGGCCATCGTCCGCAATGACCGCGTCCTTGAGAGGAACGTTGAGGTCACAGCGGACGATGACGCGCTTGCCTGCGAGCGAACCCAGCGAATCGAGGGTGCGCAGAGCCATGGTGATCGCTTAGAGGTGCTCGGCCACGTACTCGGTGAGGTCGACGAGACGGTTGGAGTAGCCCCACTCGTTGTCGTACCACGCCGAAACCTTGACCAGGTTGCCGCTGACGTTGGTCAGCTCCGAGTCGAAGATCGACGAGTGCGGGTTGAGCTGGATGTCGCTCGAGACGATCGGGTCCTCGGTGTACTCGAGATACCCGGCGAGACGCCCCTCGGCCGCTGCGGCCTTGTACGCCTCGTTCACCTGCTCGGCGGTGAGGCCCTCGGTCGGCGTGACGATGGTCAGGTCGACGATCGAGCCGGTGGGCACCGGTACACGGTACGAGGAGCCGCTCAGCTTGCCGTTGAGCTCGGGGAGCACGCGGCCGATGGCCTTCGCGGCACCGGTCGACGCGGGGACGATGTTGATCGCCGCGGCACGCGCACGACGAAGATCGCTGTGTGGTCCGTCCTGCAGATTCTGGTCGGCGGTGTAGGCGTGCGCCGTCATCATGAAGCCGCGCTCGATGCCGAACGCGTCGTTGAAGACCTTCGCCAGCGGGGCGAGGCAGTTCGTGGTGCACGACGCGTTCGAGATGATGACGTGGTTCTCGGGGTCGTACTCGCCCTCGTTCACGCCCATCACGATCGTGACGTCGTCACCGGTCGCGGGAGCGGAGATGAGGACCTTCTTGGCGCCGCCGGCGACGTGCTTCTTGGCGTCGTCCGCCTTGGTGAAGCGGCCGGTCGACTCGATGACGATGTCGACGCCCAGCTCGCCCCACGGGAGGTTGGCGGGGTCGCGCTCTTCGAAGACCTTGATGGACTTGCCACCGACGGTGATGGAGTCCTCGTCGTAGGACACCTCGGCGTCCAGCGGGCCGCCCACCGAGTCGTACTTGAGCAGGTGCGCGAGCGTCTTGTTGTCGGTGAGGTCGTTCACCGCCACGATTTCGAGGTCCGCGCCCTGCGCGAGGGCCGCGCGGAGGTAGTTGCGTCCGATGCGGCCGAAGCCGTTGATGCCGATCTTGACAGTCACGGAGTTTCTCCTGAGATGTGTCGTGCGCGAGTGCGCGGTTGGTGCGATGCGAACGAGGACAACGGCGTCCCGGCGGGCAGTCCCGTCGGGACGCCGCGCCTATTAGGACAGTACCAGCAGGCCCGAGGTCTTCTGACGGGCGGCGTCGAGGCGCTGCGCCACGTTCTGCCAGTTCGCGATGTTCCAGACGGCCTTCACGTAATCGGCCTTGACGTTGAGGTAGTCGAGGTAGAAGGCGTGCTCCCACATGTCGAGCTGGAACACCGGGATCGTGCCCTGCGCGGTGTTGCTCTGCTGGTCGAACAGCTGCTGGATGATGAGCTGCTCGCCGATCGGGTCCCAGCTGAGCACGGCCCAGCCGGAGCCCTGGATACCGGTCGCGGCGGCGGTGAAGTGCGCCTGGAACTTGTCGAAGCCGCCGAAGAACTCGTCGATCGCGGCGCGCAGCTCGCCCTCGGGCTCTCCGCCGCCCTCGGGCGACAGGTTGGTCCAGAAGATCGAGTGGTTGACGTGACCGCCGAGGTTGAACGCGAGGTCCTTCTCGAGCTTGTTCACGTTGGCCAGGTTGCCGGACTCACGCGCCTCGGCCAGCTGCTCCAGCGCGGTGTTCGCGCCGGTGACGTACGCCTGGTGGTGCTTGCTGTGGTGCAGCTCCATGATCTTGCCGCTGATGTGCGGCTCGAGGGCGGCGTAGTCGTAAGGGAGGTCGGGCAAGGTGTACTTCGCCATGTTCTCTTCTTCCTGTCGGCGCGCGCCGAAATCCCCGGCGCAGCGAGGGTGACGGAATCATCCTACTGAGCGGCAACACCCGGGAGACGGGGTTGCTTCCCACTGTGACGTGTGAAACGCGGATGCCGCGGCCCCCGGCATCCGTGCGGGAATCAGTCCTCGATCCCGGCGGGGACGGCGGACTCGGTGCCGGGCAGACCCTCGATCTCGGCCTTCTTGTCGGCCATCGCCAGAAGGCGACGGATGCGACCGGCGACGGCGTCCTTCGTGAGGGGCGGGTCGGCGTGGTGTCCGAGCTCGTCCAGACTCGCGTCGCGGTGCGCCAGACGCAGGTCGCCGGCCTGGCGGAGGTGCTCGGGCACCTCGTCGCCGAGGATCGCGAGCGCGCGCTCGACGCGGGCGCAGGCGGCGACGGCGGCCTGAGCGGAGCGCCGCAGGTTGGCGTCGTCGAAGTTGACGAGCCGGTTGACGCCCGCACGCACCTCGCGGCGCTGACGCATCTGGTCCCAGTCGGCGGCGGCGCGCACCGCGCCCATGGTGGCGAGTGCGGCGCGGATCGCCTCGCCCTCGCGGACCACGACGCGCGGGATCCCGCGCACCTCGCGGGCCTTGCCGGCGATGCCGAGGCGGTGCGCGGCGCCGACGAGGGCCATCGCGGCCTCGGACGACGGGCACGTGATCTCGAGCGCCGCGGACCGACCCGGGTCGGTGAGCGTGCCGGCCGCCAGGAATGCGCCACGCCAGATGGCGGCGAGATCTCCGCGCGAGCCCGTCGTGAGCTTGTTCGGAAGCCCGCGGACGGGTCGGCGTCGCTGGTCCAGCAGGCCGGTCTGGCGGGCGAGCGTCTCGCCGCCCTCGATCACGCGGACGGCGTAGTGGCTGCCGGTGCGTGCGCCCGACCCCTGCACGTGGACGAGCTCCGGCCGCACGCCGTACAGCTCGACGAGGTCGCGCGCGGTGCGCCGGGCGAGGATGTCGGAGTCGAGCTCGGCCTCGACCGCGACGCGGTTCGCGATCGAGTGCAGTCCGCCCGAGAATCGCAGCAGCGACGTGAGCTCGGCGACCCGCGCGGTGGGGCGCGGGTCTCGCACGGTGATCAGCTCGGCCTTCACGTCAGCGGTCAGCGACACGGGTCTCCTTCGCGGGTCTTTTCGGAACGACCCTCCACCCTACCGGCCGGTTCGGCCGGGGACCTCATCACTCCCGTCCGAGGTCGCGATGCGTCACGCGAACTGCCACGCCCGGGACCTCCGCAAGGCGCTCCGCGAGCTCGCGGACCATCACCACCGAGCGGTGCTTTCCGCCGGTGCATCCGACGGCGACGACCGAGTGGCTCTTGTTCTCGCGCTGATACCCCTCGAGCACCGGTCGCAGCGCGGCGCTGTACGCGTCGAGGAACTCGGCCGCCCCCGTCTGCGACAGCACGTAGTCGCGCACCTCGGCGTCCTCGCCGGTGAAGGGCCGCAGTCGCTCGTCCCAGAACGGGTTCGGGAGGAAGCGCATGTCGGCCACGAGGTCGGCATCGGGCGGCAGCCCGTACTTGAAGCCGAAGCTCTGGAGCGTGAGAGTGTGGCGCGCCGCTCCTTCCTCGGTGAAGAGGTCGGCCACCTTCGTCGCGAGCTGGTGGATGTTGTACGACGACGTGTCGACGATGATGTCGGCACCCTCGCGGACGGCGGCCAGGCGCGCGCGCTCCCGGCGGATGCCGTCGAGAATGGTGCCCCCGCCCTGCAGAGGATGCGGGCGGCGCACCGCCTCGAACCGGCGGACGAGCACCTCGTCCGAGGCATCCAGGAACATCACGCGGATCTGCCGGCGCTCGCGGAGCGCGCGCATCGCATCGGGCAGGTTGGAGAAGAGGTCCCGGCCGCGCACATCGACGACGACGGCGACCCGGGGCAGCACTCCCCCGGCGAGCTCCGTGAGGTCGAGCAGGGGCTTGAGCATCTGCGGCGGCAGATTGTCGACCACGTACCAGTCGAGGTCTTCGAGCGCGTTCGCCGCCGTAGAACGCCCGGCACCCGACATCCCCGTGACGATCAGCACTTCTCCGATGTCCTGATGCGTCGCCTCGCCCATGACCACCCCCGTCGAGCCCAGCCTACCCACTGGCCGCCGGGGCGGGCTCCGACAGGTGGGCGTGTATCGACGCGGCGAGCTTGGGCCCGATGCCCGGCAGCTCGGAGATCTCGTCCGGAGTGGCCTTGCGCAGCGCCGTAACGGATCCGAAATGCCGCAGAAGCGCCTTGATACGGGCATCGCCGAGCCCCGGCACCTCGGCCAGCACGCTCTGGATGTCGCGTCGCCGCCGGCGTCGCTGGTGGGTGATGGCGAAGCGGTGCGCCTCGTCGCGGAGCCGCTGCAGCAGATAGAGCGCCTCGGAGGTGCGCGGCAGGATGACCGGGTACTCCTCCCCCGGCAGCCACACCTCTTCGAGGCGCTTGGCGATGCCGCACAGAGCGATCTCCTCATGACCCGCGTCCCGGAGCGCGCGGGCGGCCGCCTCGACCTGCGGCTTGCCGCCGTCGACCACCAGCAGCTGCGGTCGGTAGGCGAAGCGGGGGCGCCGCCGCTCGGTCACCACCGTCTCGTCGGAGGTGACGTCCGGCTCGGGCGCAGTCTCGTTCTCGTCGGGGCGGTCGACGTACGCGAGGCGGCGGGTGAGCACCTGGTACAGCGAATCGGTGTCGTCCGTCGTCTCAGCGACGCCGAACGAGCGGTACTGGTCCTTGCGCGGCAGCCCGTCCTCGAAGACCACCATCGACGCCACCACGTTGGTGCCGCTGAGGTGCGACACGTCGAAGCACTCGATGCGCAGCGGCGCCTCGGCGAGGTCGAGCGCCTCCTGCAGGTCGGTGAGCGCCTGGCTGCGGGCGACGTAGTCGCTGGTGCGCCGGGTCTTGTGCAGCATCAGCGCCTGCTGGGCGTTGAGCGTGGCCGTGCGCATCAGGTCCGCCTTGCGGCCCCGCTGCGCCACCTGGATCGTCACGTTCCTGCCCCGCCGGGTGCGCAGCCACTCTTCGAGGTCGGCCGCGTCGTCGGGCATCGAGGGCACCAGCACCTGCTTCGGGATGTCGGCGCCCGCGGCGTTGCCGTACGTGCGCTGGATCACCTGGTCGACGAGATCCCCGTCGGAGATGTCGATCTCCTTCTCGATCGTCGTGGCGCGCACACCGCGCACGCGACCACCGCGGATCACGAAGTGCTGCACCGTGGCGGCGAGCTCGTCCTCGGCGATGCCGAACAGGTCCGCGTCGGTGTCGGGCGCCAGCACCAGCGCGCTCTTGTTCAGCACCGCGTCGATCGACTGCAGGCGGTCGCGGTAGAGCGCCGCAGCCTCATAGTCCATCGCGGCGGAGGCCTCGCGCATGCGCGCCGTCAGCTCTTTCGTGAAGCGCTGGTCGCCGCCCGACATGAAGGCGATGAAGTCGTCGACGATCGCGCGGTGCTCCTCGATCGTGACCTTCATCGAGCACGGCCCGCCGCAGCGCCCGATCTGCCCGGGGAAGCAGGGGCGGCCGGTCGCCATCGCCTTCTTGTACGACGCGTCGCTGCACGTGCGGATCGGGAAGACCTTGATCATCAGGTCGATGGTGTCGTGCACCGCCCACACCTTCGGATACGGCCCGAAGTACTTCGCGCCCGGAATGCGCCGGTTGCGGGTCACGATCACCCGCGGCGCCTCGTCGGCGAGCGTGATCGCCATGAAGGGGTAGGACTTGTCGTCCTTGTACCGCACGTTGAAGGGCGGATCGAATTCCTTGATCCACTGGTATTCGAGCTGCAGCGAGTCGACGTCCGTCGCGACGACGGTCCACTCCACCGATGCCGCCGTCGTGACCATGCGCCGGGTGCGCTCGTGCAGCGTGTGCAGCGGAGCGAAGTAGTTCGACAGGCGTGCGCGGAGGTTCTTCGCCTTGCCGACGTAGAGCACGCGCCCGTCCCGATCGCGGAACCGGTAGACGCCCGGATTGGTCGGGATCTCTCCCGGGTTCGGCTTGTACGGGACGGTGGGGGTGGAACGCGCCATGCCGCTCAGCCGGCCTTGCGGGCCTCGACGAGCTCTGCGGGCGCGCGCACTCCCAGCACTTCGGCGAGGAAGGCTCCGGTGTGGCTGGCTTCGACACGCGCGACCTGCTCCGGCGTGCCGGTCGCGATGACCTCGCCGCCGCCGGCGCCGCCCTCGGGGCCGAGGTCGATCACCCAGTCGGAGGACTTGATGACGTCGAGATTGTGCTCGATCACGATGACGGTGTTGCCCTTGTCGACGAGGCCGTTGAGCACCTCGAGGAGCTTGCGCACATCCTCGAAGTGCAGACCCGTCGTCGGCTCGTCGAGGACGTAGATCGACCGCCCGTTGGTGCGGCGCTGCAGCTCGGTCGCGAGCTTCACGCGCTGCGCCTCACCGCCCGACAGGGTCGTGGCGGACTGGCCGAGCCGCACGTAGCCGAGTCCGACGTCGACGAGCGTCTTGAGGTAGCGGTGGATCGCCTGGATGGGCTCGAAGAACTCCGCCGCCTCGGCGATCGGCATCTCGAGCACCTCGGCGATGTTCTTGCCCTTGTAGTGCACCGCGAGCGTGTCGCGGTTGTACCGCTTGCCGTGGCACACCTCGCAGTCGACGTAGACGTCGGGGAGGAAGTTCATCTCGATCTTGATCGTGCCGTCGCCCGAGCAGGCCTCGCACCGGCCGCCCTTGACGTTGAAGCTGAAGCGACCGGGCTGGTAGCCGCGCACCTTCGCCTCGGGCGTCTCGCTGAACAGCGTCCGGATGCGATCGAACACGCCCGTGTACGTCGCCGGGTTCGACCGCGGCGTGCGGCCGATCGGCGCCTGGTCGACGTGCACGACCTTGTCGAGGTTCTCGAGACCGGTCACCCGGGTGTGCTTGCCGGCGACACGGCGCGCGCCGTTGAGACGCGTCGCGAGCACCTGATACAGGATGCCGTTGACCAGCGAGGACTTGCCGGACCCGCTGACGCCCGTGACCGCGGTGAGCACCCCGAGCGGGAAGTCCACCGTGACGTTCTTGAGGTTGTTCTCGCGGGCTCCCACGACGCTGACCTGGCGCTTCTTGTCGATCTTGCGACGCTTCTTCGGCGTCGGGATCGCGCGACGGCCCGACAGGTAGTCGCCGGTGATCGAGTCGCGGTCGGCGAGAAGCTCCTCGATCGGACCCGAGTGGACGACCTCTCCCCCGTTGACGCCCGCGCCGGGGCCGATGTCGACGACCCAGTCGGCGGCGTGGATCGTCTCCTCGTCGTGCTCGACGACGATGAGCGTGTTGCCGAGGTCGCGGAGGGCCACGAGCGTCTCGATGAGGCGGCGGTTGTCGCGCTGATGCAGGCCGATCGACGGCTCGTCGAGCACGTAGAGCACACCCGTCAGCCCGGAGCCGATCTGGGTCGCCAGGCGGATGCGCTGCGCCTCCCCGCCGGAGAGGGTGGCCGCGGCACGGCTCAGGCTGAGGTAATCCAGCCCCACGCGGATGAGGAAGTCCAGTCGCAGCCGGATCTCGCGGAGGACCTGCGCGGCGATCGTCGCCTCGCGCTCGGTGAGCGTCAGGTGAGCGAAGTAGGCGCGAGCCTCCCCCAGACTCAGGCGGGAGGCATCCGCGATGGAATGCCCGTGCACCTGCACGGCCAGCACCTCGGGCTTGAGCCGTGCGCCGTCGCACACCGGGCACGGGACCTCGCGCAGGTACTCCGACCAGCGCTGACGCTGCGTGTCGGACTCGGCCTGGGTGTACTGCCGCTCGATGTACGGCACGACGCCCTCGAAGCCCGACGAGTAGCGCATCTCACGGCCGTAGCGGTTCTTCCACTTCACGGTGACCTTGTAGTTCTCACCGCGGAGCACGGCCTCGCGCACGTCGGCGGGCAGCTTCTTCCACGGGGTGTCGAGCGAGAAGCCGAGGTCGTTGGCGAGGCCTTCGAGCAGGCGCTCGTAGTACTGGAAGAGGCCCTTGCCCTGCGTCGTCCACGGGATGAGGACGCCCTCGCGGATCGACAGGTCCTCATCGGCGAGCATGAGCTCGACGTCCACCGACATGCGCGTGCCGAGGCCGGAACAGGCGGGACAGGCGCCGAAGGGGGCGTTGAACGAGAACGTGCGCGGCTCGATCTCGGTGAGCTGCAGCGGGTGGCCGTTGGGGCAGGCGAGCTTCTCGGAGAAGGACTGCCACGCGGCATCCCCCTCCTCGTCGACGAAGTTGACCTGCATCACGCCACCGGCCAGCGAGAGCGCGGTCTCGACGGAGTCGGTGACACGATCGAGGATGGCGGGAGCGGCGACGAGGCGGTCGACGACGACCGCGATGTCGTGCTTGTAGCTCTTCTTGAGCACGGGCGGCTCCGCCAGCTGGATCAGCTCGCCGTCGACGATGGCACGCGCGTACCCCTTCGCACCGAGCTCCTTGAAGAGGTCGACGAACTCGCCCTTCTTCTGCGTGACGACGGGCGCGACGATCTGATAGCGCGTGCGCTCGGGAAGCTCCATGAGCTGGTCGGCGATCTGCTGCACCGTCTGGCGCTGGATGACCTCACCGCACTCCGGGCAGTGCGGCACGCCGATGCGCGCCCACAGCAGGCGCATGTAGTCGTGGATCTCGGTGATGGTGCCGACCGTCGAACGCGGGTTGCGGTTGGTCGACTTCTGGTCGATCGAGACGGCGGGACTCAGGCCTTCGATGAAGTCGACATCGGGTCGGTCGACCTGCCCCAGGAACTGCCGCGCGTACGCACTCAGCGACTCGACGTACCGGCGCTGTCCTTCGGCGAAGATCGTGTCGAAGGCGAGGCTGGACTTGCCGGAGCCCGACAGCCCCGTGAACACGACGAGCGAGTCGCGCGGGATGTCGAGGTCGACGTCCTTCAGATTGTGCACGCGGGCACCGCGGACGCTCAGCTTTCCGCTGGTGCCACCGATGGTCTTTTCGGGCAGGTTCGCGGGCAGGGCGACAGGGACGATGGGCACCGCTCAAGTCTAAGCGGGGCCTCCGACATCGGCTCCGGATCGTCCTCCGTGTGCGCTGTGAACCGCCGCGACGTCGGCATCCACCCGGCGAAGTGCGAACAACCCGACGCCCGCGCCCATGACCAGCACCACCGCAGCGGCGACGGCCGCCCACGCCATCCCCCGCGCCTGCGCCGGCGAGGTCAGCATGGCGATCCCGAACGCGAGCGACTGCGCGACGAGCTGGATCGCGACGAACCGGCGGAGAGTCGGCAGCAGTGCGCGCAGCGAGATCCAGCTCCAGGCGGGGACGGTCCACGCGAGCGACGCGAGCACGTGGATCGCATGGACCACCAGCACGGCGATCGCGGTCTGCGCCGGGTGCGGGTCGGCGAACAGCATCCCGAGCCCCACGCATGCTCCTCCGATCCACGCCGCCAGCGAGCGCGGCACCACCGCCCCGACGACCGCCGCGATGATCGCGACGCCGCGCCACAGCGGCACCGGCACCAGCAGCATGGCGCCGGCCGCGGTCACCGCGACCAGGAGCACGCGCAGCAGCACCGCGGGCACGCCCCACGGCACCCGGAAGGTGTGGGGCCGCCGTCTCATGGCCGCACCGCCCTGAGGCGTCGCTGCCCGCGCGACGCGACGCGCAGCGCCGTGTCCGGCGAGCCGATCCCCCACGGCACCACGTCGACGCCGGCGGCCCGGAGTTCCGCGAACACGTCCTCGCGCTCGGCCAGGAGCGTACGCATGGCGAGCAGTTGCTCGCGCGCGAGGCGCTCGGCGTGCGGCGCCGGCAGCACGTCCACGGCGACCACCGCGTGGCCGGCCGCGCGCCAGTGCGTCGCGAGCTCGGCTGCCGCGCCGTCGAAGAACGTCGACAGCACGAAGACGATCGACCCGTGTGCGATCACGGGCGCCCGCCGATAGCGCACCTCGGCGCCGTGGGCTCCGGTCGCCGCGATCACATCGCGCACGCGCGCCAGCTGCCGCGCCCCGGCGCCGGCGCGCACCGTGCGGCCGCCGGGCGCGAGGACGTGGTACGCGATGCGGTCGCCGGCCCGCACCGCGGAGGTCGCGAGCGACAGCGCGGCCTGGCGGGCGAGGTCGAGGGAGGTCACGCCGCTGTGCTCCGGATCGTCCGTGCCCCACGTGACGACCGCCTCGCCCAGGTCGTCGGCGGTGTCCATCGCGATGACGACGGTGCTGTCGCTCAGCGCGTGGGTGCGCCGCACCAGCAGCTCTCCGGGGCGCCGGGCCAGGCGGGCGGTGGCACGCCAGTCGACGCGCCGCAGCTCGTCACCGGGTGCGAACGGATGGATGTCGCGGAAGTCGCCGCCCTGTCCCGGCCGCGCACCCTCGTGCCCGCCGTGGAGGCCGGTGAGCCGCAGCGCGACAGGCAGCTGCTGCAGCGGCACCGTGTCGGGCACGCCGTTCCACGTGAGCGCCGTCCGCGGGCCCGGATCGGTGACCCACGCGCCGTCCTGGTCGACGCCGCGCGCGGTCACCGCCACGATCTCGGACGGACCGCTGTGCCGCAGCCGGCTGCGCGTGCGCAGCACCCCTCCGCCCGGCGCGGTGTCGGCGAGACCGGTCCGAAGACCGCCCTGGTCGATCGCGAGCTGCACCCAGTCCGCCGGCAGCGCGGCATCCATCTCTCCGACCACGACACCGGTCTGCGCGGCGTCGACGTCGCGATGCGCCGACACCGTGAGGTGAAGGATGCCGGCGGCCGGGCGCCGTGCGAGCGCCCACGCCGTCGCGAGTGCGAGGGGGATGCCGACCGCCACCAGGTCGGGGCGCGAGAACGCCACACCGGCGGCGCCCAGCAGCACGGCACCGATCAGCCCGACGGCGGTGACGGGTGTTCGCCGCCAGCGCAGCGGCGCCTCGATGCTCGTACGGACGCCGTCGCTCATCGATGCTGCGCGACGGTCGGCGGAACGGGCACCTGTGAGACCGCAGCCGACACCACCGAGGCCGGGTCGACGCCCTGCGCCCAGGCCTGGGGAGTCAGCGTGAGCCGGTGCGCGAGCACCGGCACCGCGAGATGCTTGATGTCGTCGGGACGGACGTACGCGCGACCGTCGAGCGCGGCGAACGCCCGGCCCAGCAGCACCAGCGACTGCGAACCGCGCGGCGACGCGCCCACCGCCACATGCTGCGCCGTCCGGGTGGCGCGGGCGAGATCCGTGCAGTAGCGCGCGATGTCGGCGTCGACGTGGATGGTCTCGACGACCTGCTGCAGCTGCCGCAGCCCTTCGGCGTCGAGCACCTGCTCGACCGCCGCATCCGGGCTCTGCCGCCTCACGCGATCGAGGATGATCTGCGTCTCGCCGTCCGCGGTCGGATATCCGACCGAGAGGCGGACCATGAACCTGTCGAGCTGGGCCTCGGGCAGCGCGTACGTGCCCTCGTACTCGATCGGGTTGGAGGTGGCGATGACATGGAAGGGCACGGGCAGTGCGAACCGCGTGCCTTCGACGGTGACCTGCCGCTCGGCCATCGCCTCGAGCATCGCCGACTGGGTCTTGGGCGTCGTGCGGTTGATCTCGTCGGCCAGCAGCAGCCCGGCGAAGATCGGGCCGGGCCGGAAGCGGAACTCGCCTGTGTCGGGGGCATAGACGTACGAACCGGTGACATCGCCGGGGAGCATGTCGGGTGTGCACTGCAGCCGCCGGAAGTCGAGCCCCAGCGCCGTCGCGAGGCTCCGCGCCGCGAGCGTCTTGCCGAGACCCGGGACATCTTCGAACAGCACGTGGCCACCGGCCAGGACGGCCGCCAGCGCGATCGTGAGCGGTTCGTCCATCCCGACGATCGCGGAGCGCACGCTGTCGAGGACGCGGCGCCCGAGATCGGCGATGTCTTCGGCGGCCGGGGTGGATCGGACGGGCTCGGGATGCATCAACGCTCCTGGTTCGTGGGGGACGGAAGGCGGTCGATCGCGCTCATGACGCGTTCGAGGTCGGTGCGCGTGACCTCAGGACGATGGAAGGTCTCGCGGATGCCCGCACCGAGCAGGGCGTCCACCGCGGTGCTCTGGGCGGGATCGTCGAGGTCGACTCCCAGGCGGGCGAGGCGGTGGCGCAGGACGCGCTCCACGCGGCGCACGATCAGCAGCCCTGCCTCACCCGTGCGGGCGTTGATGTTCCAGCTCAGGCGCGAGACCTCCGAGCCGCGGGGCCGCCGCTCCGGACGCGGCGGCGGCCACGAGTGATCGTCGAGATGCACGGCGCGGCTCAGCAGGCCGACCGCGACGATCAGCAGCACCCACGCGAGGGCGAAGGCGATCGGGACCCCGAGTGCGCCGAGGGCCGCCACGATCCCCGTGCCGGCGGCGACGCCCAGCACGATGAGCAGCACCCGCTTCACGCTCATCGCCACTCCCGTTCGATCCGCTCCAGCAGGCGCCGCGCCTCGGCTCGATCCGCCTCGGTCGCGCCGTACCCGCCGAAGCGCACCCGTTCGTAGAGCACGAGCAGCCGCCGCGCGTCCTCGCCGATGGCGGACCGCCGGGCGATGATCCGCACGGCGAACTCCCCCGGCGTCTCGCTGACGCCGCGCACGACGCCCGAGTCGGCGGCGGCTTCCTCGACGCCCCACCACGCGGCGACGATGGCGTCGCCAGGTGCCGCGGGCTCGTGGATGCGCTGCAGGGCCGCCGCGATGCCCCGCTGGATCACTGCGGCGTCGGGCTCTGCTTCGGCGGTCGCCGTGGCCGTCGTGGAGGTGACGGCCGCGCCCTCTCGTTCACGCAGGGCCCGGCTCTGCCAGGCACGGCGGAGCGCCCGGACCACGGCCACGACCAGGAGTGCCAGCAGGGCGGCGGCGACGAGCCAGAGAAGGATCACGATCAGCTGGCCGGCGGCCGCGGGGTCGGCGTCGCCGGGTGGTTCCGGAAGCGGTTCGCCGGTGGCGCTCGGCTCCGGGAGGGGTTCGGCGCTGCGCGTCACCTGGGGCGGCGGGACCGCCCCGAACCGGGGAACGCCCTGTACGCCGGCGAGCAGCATGAGCAGCGTCGACACCAGGACGACCCCCGCCGCGACCACCAGCCCCCGCAGGAGGCCGGTCCGCTCCCGTGGGGAGCGGACGGGCGGGGTCATGCCCCTACCCTAGGGCCGCCCGACACGCGAACGGGGCCCCCGGCATCCGTGGATGTCGGGGGCCCCGCCTCGGGGTGCCTATTACCTGACCACGATGGTCACCTTGGGGCTGGTCGACGACTTGACAGTGTCGCTGCCGCTGTAGACGACCGACAGCCTGTGCACGCCCTTGTCCAGCTTGGGCAGCTTGACCTTGACGATGCCGTGGCTGCGTTCCGTCAGGGTGGCCGTCGCGATCGCGGTGCTTCCGTCGTAGATCGTGACCTCGCCCGTCACCCGGGTCAGCCGCTCGGCGACCACGATGGTCGTGAACTGCAGCGCGCCGTTGCCCGTGACGATCAGCTTGTTCGGCAGTCCGACGGTGGAGCTGTCTGCCTTGTCGATCGTGACCGGCACGACGACCGAGGTGCCCGTCTGCGCGCCCGTGAGCGTCAGCTGCGCGACGCTGCCGAATGCCAGAGTCCGCGGCAGCGTCACCGACACGGCGGCCGTCCCGTAGTTGTCGTACACCGCGGTGCCGATCGTGTTGTCGACTGGGAACGAGCCGAGAGCCACGCCGTCCAGCGAGACCGCGATCTCGCTGTCCTTGACGTCGGTGGCCGTCGACATCGCCCATGACTTCACGCCGAAGGCGACGGTCGCACCCGGGTCGTACGCGCTCGGCGCGCCGGCGGGGAACGCCACCTCGACCGCGTGCTGGGCGTAGTCGACCGGCAGCGGCGTCGATGCGGCGAACGTCGCCATGTAGTCGACCATCGCAGCGAGGTCGACCTTGCCGGTGTCCCGCTTGTTCGCGCCCTTCCCCAGCTCGAAGAAGTTGTCGCCACCCGTCGACAGGAACGAGTTCACGGTCACCGAGTAGGTCGCCGCCGGGTCGATCTGCTCGCCGTTCAGCCACATGCCCGTCACCGTGCCCTTGGGTGCGGTGTAGGAGATCGTCGACTCGTCGACGTCGGCGGTCTTCGGGTCGTCCTTCTGGAACTCGGTCACGTCCTGCTGGCTGTACGTGTACGTGAAGCCCTCGGAGACACCCAGCCGGAGGAACGGACGCGTCGCCACCTTGTTGAGGCTGTCACGCTGCCACTGCTGCTCGAGCACCGTCTTGATCTGCGCGCCGGTGAGCTGCATGTTCACCAGCGTGTTGGCGAACGGCTGGACGACTGCTGCCTGCTGGTAGGTCAGCGTCGCGGGATAGCCCGCGGCGTTGCTGCCGACCATGTCCTGTCGGAGACCGCCGGGGTTCATGAACGCGATCTGCGCGGAGCCCGACTCCGGCGCCTCGGTAGCCCAGCGCTGGACTTCGGCCACGAGGTTGCCGAGCGTGGACTCGCCGCCGCGGTTCTCCACCGTCTTGGCGGGGTCCTTGGAGTCGACGGCGACCGCGCGGTTGAAGGCGCCGGCGATCGTGCCGAGCGGCACGGCGCCGAGCACCTTCGCCTGGTCGGCCGCGGCCTTGGCGATCGCTGCGACGGTCGGGTCGGCCGGGTACAGCGGGTCCCAGCGCGTCGTCGGCGTCGTGGCCGGCGGCACCGGAGGAACCGTCACCCCGACCTCCAGCGGGAGGATCTGCTGGCTCTTCGCCGTGACGGTGCCGGCATCGTCGACCGAGAAGATCAGCTGGTTGAGATTGGTGCCGTACTGGCCGGCCGAGACGACGGGGCGCTCAGTGACCGCGCGGCCCTGGGACTGCCAGGCCGCGACGGGGAACGAGCAGTTGTATGCCAGGTGCGTGTGCCCCGACACGATCGCGTCGACGTCGGGCGAGACGTTGTTGACGATGTCGGCCCACGTGCCCGAGTCGTCCATGGTCCCGCAGTCGGTCGAGGTCGCGCCCTCGTGAACGAGCATCACGACGATGTCCGCACCCTCGGCGACCAGGTCGGCCGCCTCGGTGTTGACCGAGGTCACGATGTCTTCGACCGTGATGTCGGCGATCCCGCCGGGGCTGACGAGCGTGGGGAGGTCTTCGGTGACAGCGCCGACGAATCCGACCTGCACCCCGCCGACGTCCTTGACCCACGTCGCAGGAACGGCCCGGTCACCCGTCGTCTTCATCTTGAGGTTGGCGGCGATGTACTGCCACTGCGCACCGCCGAACGGGTTCGTGGTGGCGTCGTACGGCGCCATCACGCGGTTCACGAGGTCGTTGTAGCCCTGGTCGAGCTCGTGGTTGCCGACCGCCGAGACGTCGAGTCCCGCGGCGTTCAGCGCGTCGATCGTGGGCTTGTCGTGCTGGATGAAGGATTCGAACGTCGATGCGCCGATGAGGTCGCCCGCTGCCGCGAACACCGTGTTCGGGTTGGCTGCGCGCAGCTGCTCGACGGCGCCGGCGAGCACCGCCGCGCCCGCCTCGCCGTTGCTGGTGTTGTCGAGGATGCGGCCGTGGAAGTCATTGGTCGCGAGGATCTGGACGTCGGTGGTCGCGGCATAGGCCGCGGGGACGGCGAGGCCGCCCGTGGTCAGTGCGGCGACCGTGAGGGCCGAGGCGCCGAGCGCGAGGCGACGACGGAAAGACGGGGGTGCGGAACGCGGATCGGAGCGCATGGGTGCGTGCTTCTTTCTCGTATGCGATGCATGACAGTGCGCCGGGTCGGGCCGGGTTCGGGGAGGACCGCATCGCACCGAGTTCGAGACTAAGAGAAACCTGGGCGTTCGCCTAGAGCCAACGTGAACGGTCCTGCAACGGTTCGGAAACGACCTCCTGCGGTGAGCAGACGGGTCAGCGGGCTCCGGCGAAGGGACGCAGGGCGTCGCGGAGGGCGAGGAGCGCGCGCGCGTCGGTTCCCGCACTCGCCATCACCTTGCCCGGTACCTCGAGAGCCTGCTCACGCAGCCGGCGGCCGGCGTCGGTGAGCCCGACGTCGAGCACGCGCTC
Source organism: Microbacterium yannicii (assembly GCF_024055635.1). Lineage (GTDB taxonomy): Bacteria > Actinomycetota > Actinomycetes > Actinomycetales > Microbacteriaceae > Microbacterium > Microbacterium yannicii. Next base: position 165,096 of record NZ_JAMXMB010000006.1, on the reverse strand, counting down.
GTCGTGCTCGCGGCGCGAGCGTGTGACGAGATCCTGCGCTTCCAGGCGCTTGACCAGCGGCGAGAGGGTGGCCGGCTCGAGCGCCAGCTCGCTGGCGAGTTCACGCAGCGACCGGGGCGATCGCTCCCACAGCGCCAGCATCACCAGATACTGCGGATGCGTGAGCCCGAGCGGCTCCAGGATCGGCCGGTACAGGCCGACGACGTTGCGCGCAGCGGTCACCAGCGCGAAGCAGACCTGGTTGTCGAGCGCCAGCAGGTCGTCGGGGGTGAAGTCGGCATCCGTCACGATGCATATCCTATCTGCACGAATCGTTAGTACACTAAGTAACATGCCTGAATCGGATGCCGCGCCCGCCGCCCGCCGCTCGCTCCGTGCCCGCGTGCGCGAGGCCGGTGGGTGGTATGCCTATCTCAACGCGAACCTGATCAGGGTCGCGGGACCGGCCGCGGTGGGACCGTACGAGACAGCTCCGCCGCCCACCGCTGCCGAACGCGCCGAACGGGCGTGTCCCCTGTGCGGTGCACCGATCGCACAGCACACGTTCGATCGGTCGGGCCCGAAGCCGCTCATGCACTGCCCCTGATCAGCACTGATCACGGGCAGTCCGAGGCACGCCGGCCGGATCAGGCGTGACCGGCGCGCTCCATGGCCCGCAGCTCCTTCTTGAGATCCTGCACCTCGTCGCGCAGCCGCGCGGCCAGTTCGAACTTCAGCTCCCCGGCTGCCGAGAGCATCTGCTGGCTGAGATCGGCGATGGTCGCCTCCAGCTGCTCCGCGCCTTCGGCCGCGATGCCCTCGCGTCGCAGCTGCGGCGTCGGGCTCTTGCCCATGCCGGACTTGGTCTTCGCGGCCGCCTTGCCACGCAGCATCCGATCCGTGTCCGAGGCCTCGCGGGCGAGCACCTCGGTGATGTCGGCGATGCGCTTGCGCAGCGGCTGCGGGTCGATGCCGTTGGCCGTGTTGTAGGCGATCTGCTTCTCACGGCGCCGGTCGGTCTCTTCGATCGCCTTCGCCATCGAGTCGGTGATCGTGTCGGCATACATGTGCACCTGACCCGACACGTTGCGCGCCGCGCGGCCGATCGTCTGGATCAGCGAGGTGCCGCTGCGGAGGAAGCCCTCCTTGTCGGCATCGAGGATCGACACCAGCGACACCTCGGGGAGGTCCAGACCCTCGCGGAGGAGGTTGATGCCCACGAGGACGTCGTACACGCCGGCACGCAGCTCGCTGAGCAGTTCGACGCGGCGCAGCGTGTCGACGTCGGAGTGGAGGTAGCGCACGCGCACGCCGTGCTCGCCGAGGAAGTCGGTGAGCTCTTCGGCCATCTTCTTCGTCAGGGTCGTGACCAGCACGCGCTCATCGCGCGCCGCGCGCAGGCGGATCTCTTCCAGCAGGTCATCGATCTGACCCTTCGAGGGCTTCACCACGATCTCGGGGTCGATGAGGCCGGTCGGACGGATGATCTGCTCGACGACGCCGTCGGCGATGCCCATCTCGTAGCGTCCCGGCGTCGCCGAGAGGTAGACCGTCTGCCCGACGCGGTTCTTGAACTCGTCCCACCGCAGCGGCCGGTTGTCGAGCGCGCTCGGCAGGCGGAAGCCGTGCTCGACGAGCGTCCGCTTGCGCGAGGCATCCCCCTCGTACATCGCACCGATCTGCGGGACCGTGACGTGCGACTCGTCGATCACCATGAGGAAGTCGTCGGGGAAGAAGTCGAGCAGGGTATGGGGCGGCTCGCCCGGAGCCCGGCCGTCCATATGGCGGGAGTAGTTCTCGATGCCCGAGCAGAAGCCGAGCTGCTGCAGCATCTCGAGGTCGAACGTGGTGCGCATGCGCAGGCGCTGAGCCTCGAGCAGCTTGTTCTGCGACTCCAGCTCCTTCAGCCGGTCGGCGAGCTCGTCCTCGATGGTGCCGATGGCCCGCTGCACGGTCTCGGTCCCCGCGACGTAGTGCGACGCCGGGAAGATCGGAACGCTGTCGAGCCGCTGCACCACGTCGCCGGTGAGCGGGTGCAGCATGAACAGCGCCTCGATCTCGTCGCCGAACATCTCGATGCGGATGGCGTACTCCTCGTACACCGGGATGATCTCGATGGTGTCGCCGCGTACGCGGAAATTGCCGCGCGAGAAGTCCACGTCGTTGCGGTTGTACTGCATCGCGATGAACTTGCGGATCAGCGCGTCGCGGTCGTAGACCTCCCCCACCTGCAGGGCGACCATCGCACGCAGGTACTCATCGGGGGCGCCGAGGCCGTAGATGCACGAGACCGTGCTCACCACGATGACGTCGCGGCGGCTGAGCAGCGAGTTGGTCGTCGAATGCCGAAGTCGTTCGACCTCGGCGTTGACCGAGGAGTCCTTCTCGATGAACGTATCGGTCTGCGGGACGTACGCCTCGGGCTGGTAGTAGTCGTAGTAGCTGACGAAGTACTCCACCGCGTTGTGGGGCATGAGTTCGCGGAACTCGTTGGCCAGCTGCGCGGCGAGCGTCTTGTTGTGCGCGAGCACGAGGGTCGGCCGCTGCACGGCCTCGACGAGCCAGGCCGTCGTCGCCGACTTGCCCGTTCCGGTCGCACCGAGCAGCACGACGTCGGTCTCACCCGCGTTGATGCGGGCCGCCAGCTGGGCGATCGCCTGCGGCTGGTCGCCCGAGGGGACGAATTCGCTGACGACCTCGAACGGCCGCACGGATCGAGTGGTCTGCACCGTTCCAGCGTAGGCTGCGCCTCCGACATCGGGGCGGCGTTCGCGACGAGCGGATGCCGCGACCTGCGCACGCGGGGCGTTCAGCCTCCGAAGCCCCCGCCTCCGCCGTCGAACCCTCCGCCGCCGAAGCCCCCTCCGTCCATGCCTCCGAAGGAGCCGCCGTCGAACCCGCCTCCGCCGGCGTCATAGCCGCCGCCTCCACCGCCGTCGAATCCCGAAGCGCCCGGATCGTAGGTGTCGCCCACCCACGCCGGCTCCGAGCCGATGGCGAGCGAACCGGCGCCGACCGTGTAGTACGCCGCCACGGAGCTCGAGAGCAGGAACTGGTGCGCGACGATCGTCATGACGCCGGCGTTCAGCAGCATGGCCTGGACGTCGACGCGGTCGCGGGGGTCCATCGGATCACCGTCGACGGCGACCGCAGTACGCGCAGGATCTTCGGCAGCGCGGGTCGCGGCATCCGTCTGCGCCCTCGCCGCACGCGCCGCACGATGCTCGTCGGCACGGCGGACGAGGCGCGCGATCACCGTGGGGTCCTCCGCCGCCGCGTCGCGCTCCGACTCGGCGAGGAACGGCCGCAGCTGTTCGAACAGCTCGCGGCGGCGCTGCGGCGGCAGATCCTTGAACGCCGAGGCGTGCGCGCTCTCGATCACCGATGCCGGAAGGGTATTGAGGAGATAGACGTAGCGCGCGATGCGCTCCTCGTCCGAACCGGCACGGTACGGGACGGCGCGACGGCGCCGGAACCACGAGAGCACACCCACGCGACACCTCCATCGGTCTCACTCCAGGGTAGCCCGCACCGCCCATGCGCGGGCCGGCGGCGGGGCTTGGCGGCTGGCCCGGCGGTCAGGACCGCGCCGCGCGCCGCGCCACGTGCTCGTCGAGGCGGTCCCAGAGCTGGTCCGCCTGGCGGATCGTCTCGTCGAGGCTGCCCGCGGTGTCGATCACCACGTCCGCGATCCGCAGTCGCGCGTCGTCGGGAACCTGCGACGCGATACGTGCCGCCGCGTCGGCCGGGCTCAGGCCCCGCAGTGCGACGAGGCGCTCGGCGCGCACGTCGGCAGGAGCGTGCGCCACGACGATCAGCTGCCACGGGTCATCCACCCGCGCCTCGACCAGCAGCGGCACGTCGTAGACGACGACCGCATCGGGGTCGGCGGCGAACGCCGCGGCGAAGCGACGAGCGGACTCGGCCCTCACTGCGGGGTGCACGATCGCATTGAGACGGGCGATCGCGGCAGGGTCTCCGAACACCTGCGTTCCGAGGGCGGCACGATCCAGCGACCCGTCGGGGCGCAGCATCCGCACGCCGAACGCGTCGGCGATCGCGGCCAGCACCGGTGTGCCGGGCGCTTGCACCTCGCGCACGAGCTGATCCGCGTCGACCACGACCGCTCCCCGCTCGGCAAGGCGGCGGGCGATCGTGGACTTTCCCGAGGCGATGCCTCCGGTGAGGGCGACGAGCGGCATGCAACGAGCATGCCATGCAGACTCCCTGACGGCTTCCTGAGGCGGGCTTGAGCCCGGGCTGAGGCCGCGGCGATAGCCTCGGGTCACCCGAAGGACGCTCCGCCCTTGCAACTGGGGAGGGGCGCAGATGAACGCAAGACGCGACACGCCGTACAACCGGTCCGCGTCCTGTTGCATGCATCACTTCCACCATCGTGGAGATGGCGGGAGCAGGCGGATCGTCCAGAGGTGCGGACCGGCGGCCCACGTGGGGACGACGGCAGCCGGGGTCCGAGCACCGGGGACGCGCGCAGGGCGGGATGTGGGGAATTCTCCCGCCCTCCGCGCGGCCCGGATCTTCACCGAGGCGGGCCCGCTGGGCGACCTCGATGCTCGGGCGCCACGCCTGTCCGGACGCCTGGTGTGACCGTCCACGCGCCGCCATTCGCATTCCGCGCCGTGTTCTGGGATATCCTGACCGACGTCCAGGACCCGTCGACACCCCCGGGTCCGGAGGGTGCACCGGTGGAAGAAGCGCGCGTCGCCGTCGTGATCGAGGACGAAGAGGACATCCGTTCCCTCCTCTCGACGGTCCTGGCCCAGGCGGGCTTCGAGGTGCACGGTGCCGCCAACGGTGCCGACGGCGTCGAACTGGTTCGTGCCCACCGGCCGCTGGTGACCACGCTCGACGTCAACATGCCCGGCATCGACGGCTTCGAGACCGCCAAGCGCATCCGCGCGATCAGCTCGACCTACATCGTGATGCTGAGCGCGCGCACCGAGGAGATCGACGCGCTGCAGGGCCTCGAAGCCGGCGCCGACGACTACGTCGCAAAGCCGTTCCGCCCTCGCGAACTGCGTGCGCGGATCGACGCGATGCTGAGACGTCCGCGGCATGTCGCACTGCCTGAGGACGAGCCCGGTGACGCGTCGCTCTCCTCGAACGGGTCGTGGCTCGAGCACCATGGACTGCGTCTCAACGCCGCGACGCACCTCGTCACCGTCGACGGCCACGACGTCGAGCTGACGCGCAGCGAATTCGATATCCTCGCCGACCTGCTGATGGCCGGCCGCCGCGTGCGTGCCAAGTCCGATCTGGCCATCATGCTGCGCGGCGACCAATACGCGGTCAACGACTTCGTCTCCGACAGCGACGCGCGCGCCATCGAGGTGCACATGGCGAACCTCCGTCGGAAGCTCGGAGAATCGCCGTCCAATCCCCGCTGGATCGAGACGGTGCGCGGCGTCGGCTACCGGCTGACCGCCTGACGCGGCGACCGTCGGCGCCGAGAGCCGGGGGGCTCCCGGCCCCGGCGCTAATCGCCGTCGTCGACGAGCACCGACGTCTCGACGTCGTCAGCAGCACGGCTGGCCGCTTCTCTGGCCGCGCGGATGAGCTCCGCGGGATCGTAGCCGGCCGTCTCGCTGAGCGCGACGCCGACGCCCACCACAGGGATCACTCCCCCGCCGACCTTGCCGAGGTCGTCGAAGAGGCCGCGGTAGATGGCGCCGGCCTGGCGTCGCGCCTCCTGTGCGGACGCGACGGCGACGCCGACCACGAGCCCGGTCGGCCCGTCCTGCCCCACCACGGCGTTCGTCGGAGCGTACTGGCGCACGCCGGTGCGCCAGGTGGCCGACACCGATCCCGCCACGTCGCTGCCGAAGGCGGTCGAGATGGGGTCCAGATCGTCGAGGCGGATCGCCGTCACGGCCACCGCCTCGTGGCGTCGCGCGGCACGCCGGCAGATGCCGTCGACGACGGTCGCGAACGATTCGGCACTGACGATCCCCTGTTCGTCGTCGACCCGTTGCGCATCGCGCAGATAGCCGCGCATGGGGGCGCGACTCGCCCGCAGCACCGAGGTGACGACGACAGCCACGATCGTCAGCGTCACCGTGAGGAAGCTCGTGCTCGCGGTGCCGAAGGCCGCCTGGAACAGCGCGCTGTCGGGACCCGACGTGACGAACGCGGTGGTGCGCGACACGTAGTACAGCGACTGGAACCCGAGCACCGCCCCGAGCACCCACGCCGTCCGCGATTCGCGCATGTCACCCCGGAGGCACTCGACCGCTCCCGCACCTGCGAAGCCCAGCAGCGGCACGAACATCCACAGCGCGCCCGCCCAGTCGCCCCCACCGGGGCCCTCGAACACCACGGCCAGCGAGGCTGCGGCGACCGCAGCCGCGACCAGTATCGACGACCACCGCATGTGCCGTCCGTTGAATCGGCGGCATCCCAGCCACATGCATCCGGTGCCGGCGACGAACGCACCGTTGCCGACCGCGATCGCCCACCAGGCCGCCTCGGACTGCACCCAGACGGTGTACGCGAGCGTGGTGAGCATCGCGGCGAGGAACCCGATGGACCAGATGCGCCCGGCACCCTCGTCCCGCCGCAGCAGCGTCTCGACGATGAACAGGACGCCACTGACATTGACGACCAGTGCCGTCATGATCAGGACGCTCGTGAGATCCAGCGTCATGATGCGTCTCCTTCCGGGGCGGTCGCGGGCAGCTTCACGATGAAGGTCGAACCGACCCCGGGTGCACTGTGCAGGGCGAGCTCGCCGCCGTGCGCGCGCACGATGTCGCGGGTGATCGCGAGACCGAGACCCGTGCCCGCGCGCCGTTCGGCGCCTGCCTTGTAGTAGCGCTGGAAGAGACGCGAGCGGTCCGCATTCGAGATGCCGACCCCGGTGTCGCGCACCAGGATCCAGGTCGAGGCGCCGTCGGTCGTCGTGCCGACGAAGACGGTCCCACCGTCCTTGTTGTAGGCGATGGCGTTCGAGAGGAGGTTGTCGACCACCTGCCGCAGCCGGAGCGGATCCGCCCAGGCCGCCGCCCGCTCCAGACCGGTCAGGTCGATCGTGATGGCGCGCGCCGTGGCGCGAGGGAGGGCGTCGGCGGCGGCGGCCTGCACCAGTTCGCGGGCATCGATGAGGAGTGGGGTGAGGGAGAGCTCGATCGATGACGGCGACGAGCTCGACGCGGCGAGGATGTCGCCGACGATCCGCAGCAGCCGCTCCGCGTTGCGCTCCGCCACGTTCAGGCTGGCGCGCACGGCATCCGGCGTCTCCGGATCCTCGATCGCGAGGTCGAGGTAGCCGAGGATCGACGTCAGCGGAGTGCGCAGCTCGTGGGACACCGAGGCGACGAGGTCGTCGCGCGCGCGGAGGGCGGTCAGCTCCGCCGTGACGTCCCTCGAGACGACGACCGCGCCGGCGTCGGCGCCGTCGGGATCGGTGAGCCGGCGGGCGGTGATGGTGAGGGCGCGTCGCGGACCGGGCTCGACTCCGAACCACACCACCTGGTCATCGAACGACTCGCCGCGGCGGGCGCGCTCGAGCGGGAGCTCATCGGTCGGCAGCGGCGAGCTGCCGTCGTCACGGAATGCCCGCACCTCGGCGCGGTCATCCCCTGGCTCGAGGCCCAGCTGCAGCCGGCCGTGAGCCTCGTTGGTCACCGCGACCCGTCCGGCAGGGCTGATCCGGACGACGCCGAAATCGACGGCATCGAGTACCTCGGTCACGACCTGCTCCTGGCGCCGGGTGCGCGCGAGGATGCTCTGAAGCAGCCGCGACTGCTTCGCCAGCAGCATGCGCTGCGCATCCGACCGGCGCGCATTGAGATTGCTGGTTGCGGCGACGGCGATCAGCACGAGGGGCAGGAGGAGGGTGCGGTACGTGACCTCCGCCGCACTGAGGGCGGTCAGCACGCTCACGATGCCCGTGATGGCCACGATGACGCCGAACAGGCCCAGCAGCCCGAACCCGCCGGCGAGCCACGTCGTGGGAAAGATCCACAGGAGGCCGAGCACCGTGTCGGGCGCCGCGATCTGCATGAGCGTGATCGCGAGGATGTCGACCGCGGGTACGACCGCGACCCAGCCGTACGGCAGTCGGCTCCAGGGGATGACGAGCGTCGCAGCGGTGACGACGACGACGATCACGACGCCGACGAAGAACAGCAGCGGCTCCCCCCCGAACGGGCCGACCGCCACCAGCACGCCCAGCACGAATACCACTGCGGCGAGCAGCAGCTGGTTGAGCATCGCGGTCCGGCCGCGAGTGCGGTCGGCGGCCTCGGGCGCGGTCGCGCCGTAGCGGGGGCGCGCTGCGGGCGCACCCGAGTCGCCCGGCATCGCGGCGGTCATAGGGCGACGGTAACGGATGCCGCGCCCCGGTGCGAGGCATCGCGCGCTCGGCGTCGCGGATCACCCCTGTGCCGCGAGCGCCTCGCTCCGCCAGCGGGCGTGGAGCTGCCACGGATCGTCGACGCCCGCCGCGAGCACCGCGATGTGCGCCATGAGCGCCTCCGAACGGCGGAACCACTCGGTGCGCGGATAGCGGTCGGCGGCGAACTGGACGTGCCGTCGATGCTCGAGCGCGCGCCCGCCGCGCTCGAACGCCAGCAGCTCGTCGTGCCAGAGTGCTCCCAGGCGCTGCCGCGGGTTCCCGCTCGTGCCGATCTTGACCCGGTCGGCGTAACCGAGGTAGTAGACCACGTCCACTCGCGGCGGCGCGATCTCGGCATCCGGGATCTCGCCGTGCCGCCACTCGCACACCGCACAGAGCCACCCCGACGCATAGTGCACGCCGAGCCGCGATCCGCAGAGGCGGCACGGCGATGGCAGCACGTCGGTCAGCCCGTCGTGCGCGGCACCCCAGTCCGCCGCCGCAGCCAGGTGGCCTTCGCAGAGCGGGATGGGGGCGTCCGCGGGCACCGGGCCGAGGCATCCGTCATCGTCCACCACGCAGTGCACGGGGAGTCGGTTCGCAGCCACACCGCGACAGTACCCGCCACCACCGACGTGGCCGGCCCGCGCCGTGGGTACGCGAAAGGGCCGCCGCCCGCGACCTCTCGGTCGGGGTGACGGCCCTTTCGGAACCAGCGGTTCAGGGAACCGGCGGACTCAGCTCAGATCAGCGACCCGAGAGCTTCTCGCGCAGAGCGGCGAGGGCCTCGTCGTCCGCAAGCGTGCCACCGGAGCCGCTGTCGGACGAGAACGAGGACGAGCCGCTGTCGACCGGGGCGGCAGCCTCGGCCTCGAGAGCCTTCGTGACGGCGGCCTTGTGGGCCTCCCAGCGAGCGTGGGCAGCGGCGTACTCCTGCTCCCACTTCTCGCGCTGCTCGTCGAAGCCTTCGAGCCATGCGTTGGTCTCGGGGTCGAAGCCCTCGGGGTACTTGTACTCCCCGTTCTCGTCGTACTCCGTGACCATGCCGTACAGCGCCGGGTCGAACTCGGTGCCGTTGGGGTCGACCGACTCGTTCGCCTGCTTCAGCGACAGCGAGATGCGGCGACGCTCGAGGTCGATGTCGATGATCTTGACGAAGACCTCTTCACCGACCGACACGACCTGCTCAGCGAGCTCGACGTGCTTGCCCGACAGCTCCGAGATGTGCACGAGGCCCTCGATGCCGTCCGCGACGCGCACGAACGCGCCGAACGGGACGAGCTTGGTGACCTTGCCCGGAGCGACCTGTCCGATCGCGTGCGTGCGGGCGAAGACCTGCCACGGGTCCTCCTGCGTCGCCTTGAGCGACAGCGAGACGCGCTCGCGGTCCAGGTCGACCTCGAGGATCTCGACGGTGACTTCCTGACCGACCTCGACGACCTCGGACGCGTGCTCGATGTGCTTCCACGAGAGCTCGGAGACGTGCACGAGGCCGTCCACGCCGCCCAGGTCGACGAACGCACCGAAGTTGACGATCGACGAGACCGTGCCCTTGCGGACCTGGCCCTTGTGCAGGTTGTTGAGGAACGTGGTGCGCGACTCGGACTGCGTCTGCTCGAGCAGGGCGCGGCGCGACAGCACGACGTTGTTGCGGTTCTTGTCGAGCTCGAGGATCTTCGCCTCGATCTCCTGGCCGAGGTACGGCGTCAGGTCGCGGACGCGGCGCAGCTCGATGAGCGAAGCCGGGAGGAAGCCGCGAAGGCCGATGTCGACGATCAGACCACCCTTGACGACCTCGATCACGGAGCCGGTGACCACACCGTCGTTCTCCTTGATCTTCTCGACGTCGCCCCAGGCACGCTCGTACTGAGCGCGCTTCTTGGACAGGATGAGGCGGCCTTCCTTGTCCTCCTTCTGGAGAACGAGGGCTTCGACCTCGTCGCCGACCTTGACGACCTCGTTGGGGTCGACGTCGTGCTTGATGGAGAGCTCGCGCGAGGGGATGACGCCCTCGGTCTTGTAACCGACGTCGAGGAGCACCTCGTCGCGGTCGATCTTGACCACGGTGCCCTCGATGAGGTCGCCGTCGTTGAAGAACTTCAGGGTCTTCTCGACCGCGGCCAGGAAGTCCTCGGCAGATCCGATGTCGTTGATCGCGACCTGCTTGGTGGCCGGGGCGGTCGTTGCGGTAGTCATGTAGTGGGTTGTCCTTGTTGGGGTGGTGTCGGGCTCCGGCTTTCAGCGGCTTCCCTCGCGCAAGGGCGAACGGATGCCTCGAGCCGAGGCGAAGCGGATTTTTCTGCGATGTCACCCGGATCCTGCGGATCCGGAAGGCCGGTGCGAACCGAGACCTGAGCGTGGCGAAACAGCCACACGAGTGACACTCCAGGGTAACAGAACGCGCGGGTCGCCCGCGATGTTCCCGCGGGACCGGGAATCGGCGCCATGGCGGGCCGCGCGCGGTAGGTGACGCGGGCCATGGCGGCCGCCGCGGAGTGCGCTCAGCGGGGCAGCTGGATCGGCGCCGTGTTCGTGCGGTCCGGATCGAACGGCGTCTCGCTGGGAGCGGCGGGCTCCCCCCGCAGCTGCGCGAGCCGCTCGTCCTCGCGTCGCTGGGCGTCGGCGAGCCAGTCCCATCCGGACGAGGTCGCCACCGGCCGCACGTCCGGCACCGGCGCCGTGGGGTTGTCGTCCCGGCCCACGTCGGTCGTCGTGACGGATGCCGCGGGCTGGGCCGCCATCGGCGGCACGATGTGCGCGCCACCGAACTGATCCGCCCGCCCTGCGGCGCCGCGGAGCCCGGCCTGCTGGATGACCCGCTGGATCGTGAGTCCGCGCTCGTCGGGATCACCCACGTAGCGGATCTCGCGGAGACCCTGCTCCTGCGCGGCCGACTCGAAGACGAAGTGGCCGTAGCCGAAGACCCGGCCGACGACCGGCTTGTAGACGGAGATGTCGAGGATGCGCGCGAGGGGCATGGTCGCGATGCGCTGCGAGAGGATGCCGTGCACGCGGAAGACCCGCATGTTGGTGATGACGAAGCGGTCGGTGTGCTGTTCGAAGTACCGCCAGATCGCGTGGCCGGTCACCGCGGCGCCGAGGAGGGCCGGCACCCACCACGCCTGGGCGGGCACGAAGAACGAGAAGAGGAGCACGACGATTCCGCCGAACATCTCGAGCACCGCCGACACCGTGGCGGCCCAGTGCTTGCGGACTTCGTCGACGACGTGCTCGCCCTGATCGGTGATCAGGTGCTTGTCGATCCGCGGATCGAACATGCTCAGCCCGCGGCGAGAGCCATGAAGAAATCGACCACGGCGGCGCCGGCGCCCCAGACGGCGCCGATGGCGCCCTGCACCGCATTCGCCGCATCGTGCGGGCGGGTGATGAGGTAGAACGCCGCGAACGCGATGACGAGCACGACGACGATGCGCTTCACGAGCTTCACGGTCCGGGGTTCCCTTCGACTTCTGCTGTTCTACCGCACGACGAGCGGTATGTGCGCAGGCGCGCGGGCGCGTCGCCATCCTGCGGCGGGTCGATCGCCCGCCCGCGCCTCCCGCGGAAACCGGGCTCGTACCCGGAGCGTCCGCCCGCAGCGGTGGCACCATGCAGCCATGTGGATCGGGTGGATGGAGTTGGACTTGCTCCTCGGCGACATCCGCTCGCTGAAGGAGAAGCGCAGCGTGCTGCGGCCGATCATCGCCGAGCTCAGCCGGCGCACCGAGGCGGCGGCCGCCGAGGTGGGCGAGCACGATCTGCACCGGCGGGCCGGCATCGGCGTGTCGATCGTCGCCGCGGAGTCGTCGCACGTGCGCGACGTGCTGGACCACGCCGAACGACTTGTCGCTGAGCGTCCCGAGGTCACCCTGTTGTCTGCGCGGCGCGGGCTGCACTCGAGTGACGACTGAGGCTCAGCCCGCGATCGCGTGGCCGATCGGCTCGTCGCCGCCGCCGAACCTGATCGTGCGCCCGATCGTGCTGTCGTCGGCGATCGTCGCCGCTACCACCGCCGCCACGTCCGCGCGCGGCACCGCCCCGTCGTCCGCCGGATCGAGCGCGATGCGGCCGGTCGGCGGATCGAGCGTGAGCGTGCCGGGCGCCAGGATCGTCCAGTCCAGCGCGCTGCCGGCGAGGTGGGCGTCGGCCGCCCATTTGGCGTCGGCGTAGGGGAAGAACGACGCGTCCGCGGCGACGCCGTGGTCGGCGCGCGAGCCGATCCACGACACCATGACATACCGCAGCGCCCCGGCTGCGGCCGCCGCGTCCATCGAGCGCACGGCGGCGTCGCGGTCCACGGCGTACGTGCGCGAGGGGCTGCCGCCGCCCGCGCCGGCGGACCACACCACGACGTCGTTGCCGGCGATGAGGTTCGTCAGCTGGTCGAGGTCGAGGATCTCGACGTCGGCGACCACCGGCTGCGCCCCGGTCGCGGCGACCTCCGCCTCCTGTGCGGAGTCGCGGATGACGGCGGTCACGGTGTGGCCCTGCGCGACGAGCAGGGGCTCGAGGAGCAGGGCGACCTTGCCGTGTCCGCCGAAGATCAGGATGCGCGCCATGGGGGCTCCTTCCGTCGCACGATCCACGCTAGCCGCGGTCGGGTCGCCGCGCATCAGGCGACCAGCTCTTCCGGCATCTCCGCGGCAACCGTGTGGGCAGCGCCTGCGGCGACGGGGGCGCCTGCGGAGGGCGAGGCGGTCCGATCGGCCATGATCGCGCGGACCGCGTCCCGACCGGCGCGATTCGCGCCGACCGTCGACTGCGAGGGTCCGTAGCCGATCAGGAAGAGCCGCGGCTCGTCGATGGAGCGCCCGTTCTCGACGCGGAAGCCGCCCGCGGGCGTGCGCAGGCGCAGCGGAGCCAGATGGTCGAGCGCAGGCCGGAACCCGGTCGCCCACAGGATCGCGTCGGCCGGCTCGAACGAGCCGTCCGGCATCCGCACGCCGTCCGCCTCGATCGAGGCGAACATCGGATGCCGCACCAGCACGCCGCGCGCCTGCGCCGCCCGCGCCCAGGGCGTCCAGTGCATGCCCGTCACCGAGATGACGCTCCCCGGGGGCAGGCCGCGGCGCACGCGATCCTCGACGCCGGCGATCGCGGCCACGCGAGCCGGGATGTCGAAGTCGGCCTCGACCCACTCCGGCTCCCGCCGCGTCACCCAGAACGTGTCGGCGACGTGCGAGATCTCATCGAGCAGCTGCACTGCCGAGACACCGGCGCCGACGACGACGACGCGCTGTCCGCGGAACTCCTCCGCCGAGCCGTAGTCGGCGACGTGCAGCTGCCGGCCCCGGAAGCGCTCCTGTCCGGGATAGTGCGGCCAGAACGGTCGGGTCCAGGTGCCGGTGGCATTGATGACGAACCGCGCCGACCAGCGTCCTCGGTCGGACTCGACCAGGAGCCTCCCGTGCGGGTCGTCGTCGACACGACGCACCGCCGTGACGTCCACGGGCCTGAGCACGTCCAGTGCGAAGCGCGCCTCGTAGTCGGCGAAGTACGACGGCAGGATGTCGCGGCTCGCCGAACGCGGATCGGCCGGCGGAACAGCGAACCCGGGCAGTTCGTGGATGCCGTTGACCGTGGCCATCCTGAGCGACGGCCAGCGGTGCTGCCAGGCGCCGCCGGGACGGGGAGCGGCATCCACGACGAGGAACGTCGGCTCCGCGCCGGTCGCCCGCCGCAGCGGCACGAAGCCGCGGCGCTGAAGGTGGTAGGCGGCTGACAGGCCCGCCTGTCCCCCGCCGATCACGATGACATCGACGGCTGCGGGCTCCATGCCGGCCTCAACAGCGTCCGGCCCGCGGTGATTCCCGCGGGCCGGACGCGAGGATCGGCGCGGTGTGCGCGGAGCTCAGTTGAGGGCGCGCGTGGATGCCGGGATCACGCCGTCTCGGTAGAGGTCGGCGGCGACGTCCTGCAGCGCGGTGAGCGCGACGCGCTGCGGCAGCGGACCGTAGGAGACGCGGGCGACGCCGAGTGCCTCGTACTCCCCCGCCGTGAGCGCACCCGGCAGACCGATGACACTGATCTTGCGCTCGCCGATGCCCTCGACCAGGCGCCGGGTGATGTCGGCATCGAGGATGCCGGGCACGAACACCAGATCGGCACCTGCGGCCAGGTACGCGCGGCCTCGTTCGATCGCGTCGGCGATCGACTCCTCGACCGGGCGCTTGCCGGCCCGGACGAAGGCGTCGGTGCGGGCGTTCAGGACGAAGGGCACGCCTTCGGCGGCGCCGGCGGCGACGATCGCCTCGACCGCCGCCACTGCCTCGTCGAGCGGCCGCAGCCGGTCCTCGACGTTCGCCCCCACGACGCCCGTGCCGATCGCCCGCCGCGCCGTCTCGCCCGCGTCCCCGTATCCGTCGTCGAGGTCGCTCGTCACGGGCAGGTCGCCCGCGGCCTCCACGATCCGGCCGAGCATGTCGAGGGTGATGTCCAGCGGGATCTCGCCGTCGGGGTAGCCGAACGTCGCGGCGATCGCGTGGCCCGCCGTCGCGATGGCGCGGGTCTCGGAGAGGGCGGCGATCGCGCGGGCCGACACGGCGTCCCAGACGTTCACGACGCGGAGGATCTCGGGCGCGGCGTGGAGCCGCGCGAGGGTCTGTGCTTTCTCAGCCTCAGTGGTCATGCCTGTCACGCTATCGGCGCTGCGCATGGCCGAGGGCCGGTCAGGACGGACGGATCTCGCCGTCCAGGTACCACCAGCGTCCGCTCTGTCGCAGGAACCCGCTGCGTTCATGCAGGGCGCCCTGTTCGCGTCCGTGGCGCCAGGTCGCGCGGAACTCCACGACCCCGCGCGTGTCGCCCTCCGCGCCCGCATCGACGTCGAGGATCTCCAGTCCGGTCCACCGCTGGGCGGCGTCGAGGGCGAGCTCGTCCGGACGCGTGCCGGGATGCCACGTCTCCTCCAGGTACCGCTCGTCGCCGACGACGAACGCCGTGTAGCGCGACCGCATCAGCGCCTCGGCCGTCGACGGTGGTGATCCGCGCAGCGCAGGGGCGCAGCATCCGTCGAAGCGTGCTCCGCTGCCGCAGGGGCAGGGATCACCGTCCGCGATGCGCGGGAACCCCTCCGGCGCGGCGCGCGAGGCCGCGGGACCGAACGACACGTCAGACGCCGGCCTTCTCCGCGCAGGTCACGCAGCGGGTCGCGAACGGGCGCGCACGCAGACGCGCGATGGGGATGCCGCGGCCGCAGTCCACGCAGACCCCGTAGGTGCCGTCCTCCCAGCGACGGACTGCCTCGTCGATCTCGACGATCTCGCGGCGCGCGGCCTCTTCGAGCGCGATCGCGCGGGACCACTCGCCCGACAGCGTCACTCCCTCGGGATCGTGCTCGTCGTCGGCGACGTCGCCGCGACGGTCGGCGCGCAGTCCGGCGAGGTTCTCGTCGATCGCCGCGACACGCGCCGTCGCCGCGTCGTGCAGCTCGTCCAGGAGCGCTCGCAGCTCGGTGCGGCTCGCGGCGGTGGTCATCGCATGAGGATACGCCCGCGTGTCAGCGCCGCGCCGCAGCCGGCCCCGGATGTCGGGGCCCGGGTCGTGGCAGTACAGCGGCTCCACGGCCGGCATGGGGCGTTCACGCGGGCCGGCGATAGGGATCTCCCAGGTGTGATGGGGAACCTGGGTGCACGGCGCAGCGAGCACCCGATCTCGCTCGCGCTCCCCAGGGCGATGGATCGCCGGGACCCCTCCTCGTGCCCTCCCCGAAGGGCACGAGGGGCGGTCCCATCGGCCCCGCCCCGGAGCCGGCGATCCGCAACCCCCGGGCGCGATCGCCGGCTCGCTCGCAGGACTGTGGATAACTCGGCCGGCGGGTCGGCGCCACCGGTTACCGTGGGGGCGTGAGGACTCGGATCACGGCAGCGGCGGTCAGCGCCCTCCTGGTGCTGGCGCTCACCGGCTGCACCACGCCCGAACCGCCGGAGCCGACACCGACGCCCCTGTTCTCCTCCGAGGAGGAGGCGTTCGCGGCCGCGGAGGCGACGTACCGGGCGTACGTGGACGCGCTGAACCAGGTCGACCTGAGCAACCCTGAGACGTTCGAGCCTGTCTACGACCTGACGACCGGGGAAGCGAATGCTGACTTTCGCGAGTCGTTTTCGAACATGCACGCTGAGGGAATGGTCGTGACTGGCAGCAGCACAATCTCGGCGCTTGAGCCTTTGGCTATCGACTCCGACTTTGAGGCCGCCGAGCTAGCTGTCTGCCTCGACGTGTCTCAAGTCCAAGTTGTCGATTCGACCGGTGCATCAGCAGTTGATCCGGACAGGGTTCCCGTCCAGAGCCTGAAAATCCTCCTCTCGCCCACCTCGGAGTCATCATTCGGCTGGGCGATCGAAGAGATCAGCGGACGAAATGGAGAACCCGGGTGCGGGTAGCACAATCTTTGATCACGGCGGCTCTCGCAACGATGATCGCCTCGACTGCGTCACAGGCAATAGCTGCCATACCGGGCTGCGCGGATCCCGCCGGTTGGACCTGCACAATCGACGATTCTGGCAGTGGTGTGGACGTCGCAGGGACTCAGACGGAGGCCGGGTCCGAGACTAGGGATGGCGGTGGACCTGCAGTCGACCTGGGAACCTCCAACCGGCCGACCCCGACCCCCTCACCCAGGGACTGCGGCCCCCTCAACCGCTGTGGCGGCTTCACCGTCGTCACCGATGCGGCGCCTGACGTGACGCTCGCCGACCTCGCCTCCTTCCGTCCGACACCGCCGACGGTCGCGGGCGAGCCGGCCGGGTTCGGCGTCGTCGGCATGCCGACGAATCTGCTGGCGGCGGCATCCGAGGAGCGCATTCCGGGCACGGTGCTCGGCTGGGACGTCACGGTGCGCTTCGTCCCGGTCGCGTATGTGTTCGACAACGGCGACGGCACGACCACCCGGTCAGCGACCGGCGGGTCGTCGTGGACGAGCCTCGGTCAGGGGCAGTTCACCCCGACGCCCACCAGCCATGCCTACCGGGACCGCGGCACCTACCCGGTGTCGGTGACCGTCGAGTACGCGGCATCCGTCGACTTCGGCAGCGGAACGTGGCGCCCTGTGGCGGGCGTTGTTCGCTCCCAGGCTGCGGGCTACGACGTGCGTGTGGTCGAGGTGCGGACCGCGCTGGTCGATCGCACCTGCGTCGAGGATCCCACCGGTCCCGGCTGCTGAGCCTCCCCCGCGACGACGCGGCGCACCCGGTGCACCAGCCGCGCCACCGTCCGCAGCGGCACCCCCACCGCAAACGCGATCGCGCCCGCCGCCGACGTGTCGGCGCGTCCGAGGGCGACCCGGCGCTCCCACGCGTCGCGCAGCGCGCCGCCGCGCCGGACGAACCCGGTCCGTGGCGGCAGCCGGCCGGCAGACCGCTGGGCCGTGAGATCCGCCAGCTGGTCGGTCCAGTCGTCGTCCTCGGGCGGGTGGAAGTAGTTCTCGTCGAGCCACTCCGGATCGGGATGCCGGAACCGGCGCGCGACGACATCCGCCTCGCCTGCGAGCAGATCGGCGTCGGCGAGAGTCTCGTTGATGAGCTGCGGCGAGACGCCGTACGTGTCGAGCGCGATGACGGGGATGCCGCGGGCGATCGCCTCGATCGCGGCGGTGGAGCTTACCGTGACGAGGCCCTCCGCGGTCGCGAGAGCCTTCCGCATGGGGGCGGTCGAGGTGACGAGGTTCGGCGGCAGCGGGCCGAGCGACGCGAGGAGCTCCGGGTAGCCGTCCTGCTCGACGTGGGTCTGGTGCTCGCCGGTCGCGGCGCGGAGCTTCACCACGACGCGCCGCGACGGATCCGCCTCCGCCGCGCGCACCAGCATCCGTGCCACGGCCAGGCGGTCCGCGCGCTCGGCCGGCAGTTTCGCCTGCGCCGCGAACACGAGGTCGCCGCCACCTTCGGCGCTCGCGGCGGTGCCTGACCCCGTCACCCGGGCGCCCCGCGCGAAGGGAAGGGTGGCCAGGGCGTAGCGGTGGGCGTAGCCGGTGCGCGCCGACAGCGCCCGGAACTCCCGCACCTCGCGCTTCGAGTGCACGACGAACAGGTCGCACTGAAGCCGGTAGACGACGGCCCGGCGCGTCGCCGGGATCGAGATGCCCGGGAGTCCCGTCACGACGACCGGCCGCCCGGGCATGGCGGCGATGTCGCGGGCGAGCACGCGCACCAGCGGTCCCCGTGCACCGATGACGACGACATCGGCGCGCAGCTCCGTCAGCCGTGCGATCAGCCGGCTGTACGCGATCCGCTCCACCCGATCCCGTGGCAGGCGGCTGCCGCTGAGCGCCGAGGCGAGCTGGCCGTCGCTGACCACCAGGGGTGTCTCGAGCACGAGCAGTGCGGCATCCCACCGCTCCGATCCGTCGCGGACCATCAGCCCGCCGAGGATCGCCGCCGACCACTTCACATACGAGTCGGTGTCGGCGATCGCGACGACACGCAGCCTGGCGTCGCCGCCCGCAGGCGCCCTCACGCGGGAATGCGGCGCAGCTTCGCCATGGGGGCGAGCTCACCGGGGTACACGCGCTTGACGCCGTCGCCCAGCGCGGCCTCGATGACGCGGATGTCGCGCACCAGATGCTGCAGGCCGGCTGGCTCGAGCGATGCGGCGTGGTCCGAGCCCCACATCGTGCGGTCGAGCGTGATGTGCCGCTCCACGGCCACGGCGCCGAGCGCGACGGCGGCGAGCGAGATCTGGAGGCCCCGCTCGTGTCCCGAGTACCCGACCGGCACCCCGGGGTAGCGATCGCGCAGCACGGGGATCATCCGGATGTTGGCCTCCTCCGGCTCCATCGGGTACGTCGAGGTGGCGTGCATGAGGACGAGGCGGTCGGTGCCCAGCACCTCGATGGCCGCATCGATCTGCTCGCTCGTCGACATCCCGGTCGACAGGATGACGGGCTTGCCGGTGTCGCGCAGCGCCTCGAGCAGCTCGACGTCGGTCAGCGACGCCGACGCGACCTTGTGGGCGGCGACACCCAGGTCTTCGAGGAAGGCGACGCTCGGCACGTCCCAGGGCGATGCGAACCATTCGAGCCCGCGCAGGAGCGCGTGATCCGAGATCTCGATGTACTGATCCCGGTCGAACTCGACGCGGCGGCGGTACTCGAGGTAGGTCATGCGTCCCCAGGGCGTGTCGCGCGGGATGTCGCGCATGTGCTCGGGGGTGGCGATCTCGGGCGTGCGCTTCTGGAACTTCACGGCGTCCGCACCGGCATCCGCGGCGACGTCGATGAGGCGCTTGGCGAGCTCGACGTCGCCGTTGTGGTTCAGCCCGATCTCGGCGATGACGTACGCGGGGCGTCCGCCGCCGACGACGCGGGATCCGATGGTGACGGTCATGAGGCCTCCAGTGGTGCGGTGGGGTGATCGGATGCTGCGACTCGTCGCCCGGCGGGCTCGCCGGCCCGTTGGGCACCCGTGGCCGCGGACGGCGCTCCGGCCAGCACGCGCTCGGCGAGATCGCGCACGGCGCCCTCGCCCCCCGGGCTGTCGAGCACGGTGCGTGCGGCGGACAGGACGAGCGGGTGGGCGTCGGGCACGGCGACGGGCCAGCCGACGAGCTCGAGGCAGGCGAGGTCGTTGACGTCGTTGCCGAGGTAGGCGATGCGCGACAGCGGGATGCCGCGGTCCGCGGCCCATTCGCACAGCACCGCGGCCTTGTCGGTGGCGGCCTGCCGCACATCGACGCCGAGCTTGCCGGCACGCGCGGCGACCACGGGGTTGGCCTCCGTCGAGAGGATGAGGAACGGGATGCCGGCGGCTCGCAGCAGTGAGACCCCCATGCCGTCCGATCGGCTCACCGTCACCGACTCGAGGCCGTTCTGGTCCACGCGGACGGTGTCGTCGGTGTGGACGCCGTCGAAGTCCGTCACGACCGCGTCCACGAAGATCGCGCGGTCACGAGCGCCGCCGTCGACGAGAGGAGCGAGGCGCCGCGCGAGGTCCAGCTCGTGCGGCGTGTCGATCTCGATCGCCGTGCGCGGGTCGACCTCGGCGATGCCGACGCTGCCGAAGAACCGGTGCTCGGCGGCGCGGAAGCCGGCGGCGCGCACGACGTAGAACGCGCCGGTCTCGAGGTAGTGGGGCTCGCGGTCCTGCCGGCGCGGGCGCACGTCGATCTCATGGTTGACGGGCTCGGCGGCGCCGCCGAGGCCTTTCTCCCACAGGAAGCCGTACGTCTCGACCGCCGAGAAGACGCTGTCGCGGCGTCGCGAGCGCACCAGCTGCACCGCGGTGGTGAGCGCCTCGACGTCGATGAAGGGCGAGGTGGCCTGCAGGAAGGCGACCACGCTCACGTCGACCTTGCGCGCTTCGAGGGTGGTGAGGGCGTGCAGCAGTGCTGTCTCACTGCGCGCCTCGTCGCCCGCAAGGCCGGTCGGCCGATCGACGATCTCGGCGCCCCACTCGGCGGCGACAGCCGCGATCTCGGCGTCGTCGGTCGTCACCACGACCCTGTCGATCGCCGGGCACCGGCGAGCGGCGTCGACCGCGCGCGCGACGAGCGGCACACCCCCGACCCGCTGCAGGTTCTTGCGCGCGATGCCCTTCGAACCGCCGCGGGCCGGGATGATCGCCACCACCTCGCTCATGCGGCCGCCGTCCGCGCCGAGCGGCGTGCGCGCCCGTTCGCCCCGACGACGTCGGTGAACACGGTCGCACCGGTCCCCGCGAGCACCAGCGGGAGGGTGGTGGTGGTGCTGGACGGCAGTGTGTGCACATCGAGCGGATGCCGCGCCCCGGCCAGCACGAGTTCCACCGGCAGCCCGGTCTGGTGTATCCGCAGCCCGGGCACCGTTGCGACCGCGTCCAGCTGCTCCGGCGTCTCGCGGCGGTGCGGGAGGTACACGGCACCGCCGGCCGCGGCATCCCTCACCCATCGCACGTAGTCGAGCAGCATCATGCGCCCGTCGACCGGCAGCGCGCTGCCGAGCACGATGCGCCGGCCCAGCGTCGCCGCCGCGGGCGCGGTGGCGCGCGTCCACGAGAAATCATGGCGACGGACGCCGAACCCGCGGTCGGCGAGAGCCTCGAGACGGTCGGCGCCCAGGTCGAATGCGGTGAACATCTCGACGTTGCGGGCGGCGGCGCGGCGGTGGACGAGTTCGGCCGCGAACGGGGCGACGAGCGTGGTCAGACCCCGCTCTGCGACGTGCGGGCGAGCGTAGGGGCGGCGGCCGAGGAGCGCGTCGGCGTAGGCGATCGCATACGCCCCGTCGTCGAGGAACGTGAGGCGATGCGGCCGGAGCACTGCGGCTGCGAGGCGGAACTGGCCGGAGAACCCGTCGCCCACGAGCCAGTGGCCATGGCGGGCGAGCAGGTTCCACGGGATGCCGAGGTAGGGCTCCAACTCGCCGAAGCGCGCGCCGCGCGCGAGCAGCTCGTCGGCGGTGGCGGAGATCTGCGGCGTCAGGCGCCCGGCGACCGGCACGGTGGTGCGGTGGGCGGCGGCCCACTCTGCGGCTCCGATCAGCTGCAGGGGCGACTCCACCCACGCCAGCACGTCTTCGCGACCCATGACGCCTCCTCTCCCAGCGGTGCCGTGCGGACGGCTCACTGCTGTCTCCCCACGGTGGGCGCGAGATGTGAACGCGACGGGGCCCGCCGGGCGACCGGCATCCGTCGCGCAGGTGAACGGCGGATGTCGCATCCCGCCTCGGCGGGGGTCGGAGCCGCATGCCAGGATGAACGCGTGACCGACCGCCTGATGCTGCTCGATTCCGCATCCCTGTACTTCCGCGCGTTCTACGGCGTGCCCGACACCGTTCGCGCCCCCGACGGCACGCCCGTCAACGCGGTCCGCGGATTACTCGACATCATCACGCGGCTCGTGACGACCTACCGGCCGACGCACCTCGTGGCGTGCTGGGACGACGACTGGCGGCCGCAATGGCGCGTCGATCTCATCCCCACCTACAAGACGCACCGCGTCGCGGAGGTCGTGGCCGTGGGACCCGACGTCGAAGAGGTGCCCGATCCGCTCGAGGTGCAGGTGCCCGTCATCCGCCAGGCGCTCGACACGCTCGGCATCCGCATCGTCGGTGCCGCCGAGCACGAGGCCGACGACGTCATCGGCACGCTGGCGAGCACCGCCACCATGCCCGTCGACATCATCACCGGCGACCGGGATCTGTTCCAGCTCGTCGACGACGCGCGCGATGTGAGGGTGATCTACACGGCGCGCGGAATGAGCAACCTCGAGGCGCTCACCGACGCGTCGGTCGTCGCCAAGTACGGTGTGCTGCCGTCGCAGTACGCCGACTTCGCGACGCTGCGCGGCGACTCATCCGACGGCCTCCCGGGCGTCGCCGGCATCGGCGAGAAGACGGCGGCCGGTCTGCTGGCGACGTTCGGCGATCTCTCCGGGATCATCGCGGCGGCCGAGCAGGGCGAGGGCATGACGGCGGGCGTCCGGTCGAAGGTGCTCGCCGGGCTGCCGTATCTCGCCGTCGCGCCGCAGGTCGTCGCCGTCGTCCGCGACCTGCCGCTGGACGTGCCCGATGCGCGGCTGCGTGCGCTGGATGAGCAGGCGAAGACGGATGCCGCAGCCCTCGCCGAGCGGTGGGCGCTGGGCACGGCGATGACCCGGATCATCGACGCGCTCGACGCCGTCTGACGCCGTCACGGTCCGACCCGGTCGCCGTCTGACCGAGGCGCCGTCTGACCCAGGCGCCATACTCCCCCGGGAGTACGGCGAGGGCTCCCGCGGTCAGATTCCTCACAGTGGCCCGCGGCGTAGCATCGGGCGCATGACACGGCCCGCGCGCGACGACCCCGCGACGCGGCCTCCCCTCGGCCACCCCGGCGGCCGCACCATGCCGGCGGACGACGCCTGGCCGCGGTATCGGCCACCCGCGGCGGTCGTACTGCTGGTCCCGGTGTTCGTCTCCTTCTTCGTGCAGGTGCCGGGCACCATCGCCCTGTCGTGGTGGCAGCGCGTCCCGCTCGCCGCGGCTGTGGCGAGCGTCGCGCTGGCCGCGGCATCCGCTCTGGTCCTCCTGGCGGCACGACGCCTGCCGGGTCCCACCGTCGCCGCTGTCGCGGTGCTCGCCGGGGCCGACCTCTTGATCGCGCCATTCGGCGGGCCCCCTCCCGTCGCGCTCGTGTTCGCGATCGTCGGCGCGGTGGCGCGCGGCGCCCGCGTGTGGGCGCTCGTGTCGGTCGGCGCCGTGTGGCTCGCGGTCGTGGTGGGCGCCGAGTTCGTCGGGGTCGACTGGCATCCCGCTCGCATCGCGCTCGCGACGGTCGGCCTCGCCCTGTGCTTCGTGATCGGCGAGGGAGTGCGCGCCCGTCAGCGGGGCGTCGAGGAGCGCCGCACTCAGCTCGCGGCCCGCCGCCGCACCGTCGAGCAGGAGGAGCGCACCCGCATCGCCCGCGAGCTGCACGACGTGCTCGCGCACTCGCTGAGCCAGATCGCCGTGCAGTCCGGTGTGGGACTGCACCTGTTCGATCGGGAGCCCGAGCGCGCGCGTGAGGCGCTCGCCAACATCCGCGGCCTGAGCGCGACCGGACTCGACGAGGTCCGCGGTGTGCTGGCGTTCCTGCGGGGAGACGAGACCGGCGCGCCCGACACCGCGCCGCTCACGCCGCAGCCGCAGCTCGCGCAGCTGCCCGCTCTGATCGCCGCTCGCAGCGGGCTCGGCCTCGCGGTGGTGCTCGACGACCGCCTGCGGGGCGACGCACCGCCCAGTGCGGTGCAGACCACGGCGTACCGGATCGCGCAGGAGGCGCTCACGAACGTCGTGCGTCACTCCGCGGCGTCGAACGCGACGGTGACTCTGGAACGCGAGACCGTGGAACGCGAGACCGTGGAACGCGAGACCGTCGAGCCGGGGGGTGTCGCGCGCGCCAGCGTCGCCGATGACGAGGGCGATCTCGTGCTCACGGTCACGGACGACGGCGCCGGCATCCCTGCGACCGCTGCGGAGCGCGGTGGCCTGCGGGGAATGCGCGAGCGCGCCGAGCTCGCGGGCGGGCGGCTGACCGTCGAAAGCGGGCCGCGCGGAACCACCGTCGTGGCGCGTCTTCCGTGGCGGGGTGCCGCATGATCCGCGTCGCGTTGGCCGATGACCACCAGCTCGTGCGCGGCGGCTTCCGCGCCCTGCTCGACTCCGAGCCCGACATCGAGGTCGTCGCCGAGGCATCCAGCGGACAGCAGCTGCTCACGGCTCTCCGCGACACTCCGGTCGACGTCGCCCTCGTCGACATCCGCATGCCCGACGGCGACGGGCTGTGGGCGGCGGAGCGGATCGCCGCCGACCCCGCGCTCACAGGCGTGCGCGTGGTCATCGTGACCACGTTCGAGCTCGACGAGTACGTGGTCCGCGCGGTGCTCGCCGGCGCGAGCGGGTTCCTCGTGAAAGACACCGAGCCCGCGGAGCTCATCCGCGCCGTCCGTGCCGTCGCGGCCGGCGATGCGCTGCTCTCCCCCGGCGTCACCCGGACGCTGCTCGATCGCGTGGCACCCCAGCTGCGCGCCGTCGCCGATCCGCAGCTGCTCGCGCCGCTCACAGACCGCGAGGTCGAGGTGCTGCGACTGGTGGCCCAGGGACTCACGAACGACGAGATCGGGGCCCGCCTGTTCCTCTCACCCCTCACGGCGAAGACCCACGTCTCGCGCATCATGCAGAAGCTCTCGGCACGCGACCGGGTGCGCCTCGTCATCGTCGCGTACGAGTCCGGTCTGGTCGGCTCAGGGCCCGCATAGAGCACGGAGTACTCCCGCAAGAGCAGTCGGACTCACTCCCCCGGGCAGATTCGCGGATGCCGCGTCCCGCGTTGACTCGAGGCATCCGGTCGCCCATCCGGCGCGGCCGGCCCGAGAGAGGAACCCGCATGTCCACTGCACTCGCCACCGCACTCGAAGCCGGCTCAGGGATCGTCGCCGCGCACCCCATCGGCCCGTGGGGCTTCGGATGGTGGTTCCTGCTGATCCCGCTGTTCTGGATCGGGCTCATCGCCCTGCTGTTCGGCGTCTTCGGGCGTCGCTGGCGCCGCAATGCCGCCGAGAACGGCTACGGCCCGTACGGGCGGACGCCGGCGCGCCGGGCCGAGACCACCCTCGCCGAGCGCTTCGCCCAGGGCGACATCGACGAGACGGAGTACCGCGCGCGGCTGGAGGTTCTCCGCGCCAACGCGGCGCAGTGACGCCGGCCGGACGCGGCTGCGACAGCCCTGATCCTCGGGGAGCTCAGCGGTCGCGTCCGGTCCACTCTCGCAGCCGCGACAGAGGCCAGGTCGTCACGATCCGCTCCGGTGGCACTCCGAGCCGCTCGGCCCGCTCCGCGCCGTAGTCGAGCAGCGACAGCTGCCCAGGCGCATGCGCGTCCGAATCGATCGAGAAGAGGCATCCGATCTCCAGCGCGAGGGTCATCAGCTCATCGGGCGGGTCCTGACGCTCGGGCCGGGAGTTGATCTCGACTGCCACGCCGTGCGCTTCGCACGCCTCGAACACCGCCCGCGCGTCGAAGGTCGACGGCGGCCTCGTGCCGCGGGAGCCCTCGACGAGGCGTCCGGTGACGTGGCCGAGCACATCGGTGTGCGGATCCGACACCGCGGCCACCAGCCGTCGCGTCATCGGCCCGCGCTCCATCCGCAGCTTCGAGTGGGCGGAGGCGACGACCACGTCCAGCCGATCGAGCATCTCGGGCTCCTGGTCCAGCGAGCCGTCCTCCAGGATGTCGACCTCGATCCCCGACAGCAGCGTGAAACCGTCACCGCTCATCCCCGCGACCACGTCGAGCTGCGCGCGCAGCCGCTCCGACGAGAGCCCGTTCGCCACGCGCAGCCGCGGCGAGTGGTCGGTGAGCGCGAGGTACTCGTGGCCGAGCGCGCGGGCGGCCTCGACCATGAGATCGATGGAGGTCAGGCCGTCGGACCAGTCGCTGTGGGCGTGCAGGTCGCCCCGCAGGAGCGGGCGCAGCGTCGAGGCGCGCTGCACGCCCGCACGCTCGCGCAGATCGACCAGGTAGCCGGGCACGTCGCCGGCCAGCGCCTGCTGGATCACCGCGAAGGTGGACTCGCCGATGCCCTTGCGCCGCCGCAGTGCGGCGGAATCCCGCAGCTCTGCGTCGGTGAGTCCCTCGATGGCGTCCGCGGCCGCCCGGAAGGCCTTCGACTTGTACCGCGACGACCGCTCCCGCTCGAGGAGCGTCGCGATCTCGGTGAGGGCGTCGTGGGGGTTCACGGCGTGTGCGGCCGCCTGGTCAGACGACGTTCGCCCGCTTGATCACCACCGGCACGCTCGCGAGTCGGTGGATCGCCCAGCCGAAGAGGATCGCGAGCACGCCCATGCCGGCCGCGAACAGGGCGACGCCGTACGCGACGACCGAGGTGAACAGCGAGGCGCGCAGGAACGATGCCTGCATCACCGTCGCGCGCACCGGGTCGTCCTGGTCGAGCTCGGCGTAGGTCTTGCCGTCGGATGCCTCGAGCGCGTGATGGTTGATGATGTCGGCCTGCACGAATGCGGTGAACGGGCCGGTGACCTGCTGACCCTGGAACGCCGCCGCGTCGTCGGGGATCGTGATGTTCTCGGCCGTCAGCTGGTTGGTGACGCCGATCCACGCGATCACACCGACCAGGATCAGCAGGATGCCGCCCACGATCCCGAGGATGCCGATCGCCTTCACCAGGCCGACCTTCTTCTCGGGCGGCTCGATCACGTCGGCGGTACGGGGCTCTTCCACGCTCATGGGTCCTCCTCGTTCACGGGTGCGTCGTGGCACACGCTATCGGCGCCCGCCGGTGCGGCGGAAGAGAGCGCGCCGCGCAGCGGCGGACCCGCCTCAGCCCGCGAGCGCCTTCGTCGCCTGCACCCAGCGCTCGAGTGTGGCAGTGGCTGCACCCGAGTCGATCGCCGCGGCCGCGTCGTCGCGCGCCTCGGCGAGGCGCTCGAGGATCGGCCGCTGCACCTCCGTGGCGTCGCGGAACAGCCGATAGGCCACGATCCCGGCCGCCGCGTTCAGCAGCACGATGTCGCGGACCGCCCCCTGCTCGCCGCCGAGCACGCGGTGCACGACAGCGGCGTTGTGCGCGGGATCACCGCCGAGGAGGTCGTCGATGTCGGCCAGCGGGATGCCGAGATCGCGCGGGTCGAGGTCGTGCTCGTGGATGTCCCCCCGGCTCACCTCCCACAGGCGGCTGTGTCCGGTCGTGGTCAGCTCGTCGAGCCCGTCGTCGCCGCGGAACACCAGCGCCGTCGCACCACGCGTCTGGAACACGCCGGTGATGAGCGGCACCCTGTCGAGGTGCGCGACGCCGACGGCGTTCGCCTCGGCGCGGGCCGGGTTGCACAGCGGTCCGAGGAAGTTGAACACCGTCGGCACGCCGAGTTCGCTCCGCGTCGCGCCGGCGTGCTTGAAGCCGGGGTGGAACGCCGCGGCGAACGCGAACGTGATGCCCGCCCGCGAGAGGGTCTCGGCCACCGCGTCCGGTGACAGCGCGAGGTCGATGCCGAGGGCGCCGAGCACGTCCGACGAGCCCGACGACGAGCTCGCGGCCCGGTTGCCGTGCTTGACGACGGGGATCCCGGATGCCGCGGCCACGAGTGCCGCCATGGTCGAGACGTTGACCGTGCCGAAGCGATCGCCGCCGGTGCCGACGATGTCGAGCACCGCGGCGTCCACGGGAAGGGGCAGGGCGGCCTCGAGGATCGCATCGCGGAAGCCGACGATCTCGTCGACGGTCTCGCCCTTGGCGCGCAGCGCGACCAGGAATCCGCCCAGCTGGGACGGCGTCGCGCTGCCCGACATGATCTGGCGCATCGCCCACGTCGACTCCGAGACGCTGAGATCGCGCCGCTCGAGCAGTGTGGTGAGGATTCCCGGCCAGGTGTACAGCTCCGCCATAACCGAGAAGCCTAGCCGCGCGCACGAATCGGAACGTTTTCGTGACACGGCGTCCCACGTCGGGCGATTCTGCGTCTTCACCACGTGTTCACGGCAGAGTCGCAGCGTCCTCTTAGGCTCCCCTAAGTTCCCGCACGGCCGAAGACATGCCCTCCGATGCGAAAATCGCGGCCCTGAATCGGCCATAATGGGGAGCGTGACGACCTCGACAGCGACCTACTCCCAGGCCATGCGGTCCGTCAAGCGGCCGGATCCGGTTGCTGTCGGAACCATCGTGTGGCTCGGCAGCGAGGTGATGTTCTTCGCGGGCCTGTTCGCGATCTACTTCACCCTGCGCAGCACCTCGCCCGAACTGTGGGCGCAGGAGACGCAGCTGCTGAACATCCCCTACGCGACGGCCAACACGATCATCCTCGTGCTGTCGTCCGTGACCTGCCAGATGGGCGTGTTCGCCGCCGAGCGCTTCCAGCCCTACTCGCTGAAGGAGCGCGGCTGGCTCGGCTGGGGCATGGTCGAGTGGTTCTGGCTCACCTTCGCGCTCGGCGCGATCTTCGTCTCGGGCCAGGTGTGGGAGTACGCCCAGCTCGTCACCGAGGGCATGCCGATCAGCGCCAACTCCTACGCGTCGGCCTTCTACCTCACCACCGGGTTCCACGCCCTTCATGTCACCGGCGGCCTCATCGCCTTCCTCCTCGTGATCGGTCGCGCGTACGCCGTCAAGAACTTCGGGCGCAAGGAGATGACCTCCTCGATCGTCGTGTCGTACTACTGGCACTTCGTCGACGTCGTCTGGATCGCCCTCTTCCTCGTCATCTACTTCCTCAAGTGAGAGCGGAGCTGTAACCCGACATGGCACGAGAGACCACGCGCCGCTCAAAAGGCCGCCGCAGCCCCTGGGCCGCAGCCGCACTGATCGGCATCGGCCTGCTCATCACCGGCGGCGTCTACGCCGGGGCATCCGCCGCGATGGCGGCGACGACCCCCGAGACGGTGACGAACTCCGCGCTCACGGTGGAGGACGGCAAGAAGCTGTTCCAGGCGAACTGCGCCACCTGCCACGGCCTGAACGTGCAGGGCACCGAGGACGGCCCGTCGCTGTACGGCGTCGGTGAGCTCGCGGTGCACTTCCAGATGAGCACCGGTCGCATGCCGCTGCAGATGCAGGGGCCCCAGGCGCCGCAGAAGCCGGCGCAGTTCACCGAGGAGCAGATCGCGGCCGTCGGCGCCTACGTGCAGTCGATCGCGCCCGGCCCGACCTACCCCGACGACGAAGTCCTCGACGGCGGCGGCAGCGCCTCTGAAGGCGGCGAGCTCTTCCGCATCAACTGCGCGATGTGCCACAACGTCGCCGGCGCCGGCGGTGCGCTCACCGAAGGCAAGTACGCGCCGAACCTGCACACGACGAGTCCCCTCAACATGTACGCGGCCATGGTCACGGGCCCGCAGAACATGCCGGTGTTCAACGACATGACGCTGACCACCGAAGAGAAGCGCGACGTCATCACCTACCTGCTCTACCTGCAGGACAACGAGTCGGCGGGCGGATTCACGCTCGGCTCGCTGGGCCCCGTCTCGGAGGGCCTCTTCATCTGGATCTTCGGGATCGGTTCGCTGATCGCCATCACCGTGTGGATCACGGCGAAGTCCAACTGATCTACGTACGACACACGCAACACTGACGAGGAGCAGCATGGCCCACGAGGACGACCCGCTCGAGCACGAGAGGGCTTCCTGGAAGCCCTCCCCCGGGCTCGCCGTCGCGGTCCCCGACCCGGTGCACAACCCTGGCCTCCCCCCGCACCGCGAGCGGATGACCGACCAGGACCCCGCTTCGATGAAGCGCGCCGTGCGCGGCGTCTACACGCTCTTCTACCTCTCGATCGCCGGCAGCATCTGGGCCATCGCGGCGTACATGCTGTTCCCGATCGAGAGCGGGCGGATCGTCGACATCCGCAACAACAACCTCTTCATCGGACTCGGCATCGCGCTCGCGCTGCTGGCCATCGGCGTCGCCGCGATCCACTGGTCGAAGGCCGTCGTGTCCGACAAGGAGTTCGTCGAGCCCCGGCACGCCACGCGCGGCCGCGACACGACCCGTGAGGCCGCGATCCAGGCGTTCGCAGACGCGAACGAGGAGTCCGGCTTCGGGCGCCGTGTCATGGTCCGCAACTCGATGATCGCCGCCCTCGTGGCTTCGGTCGTCCCGGGCGTCGTGCTGTTCCGCGGCCTCGCGCCGTTCGATTCTCCCGAGAAGCCGCACGCGGGCGACCCCGTGTACCTCCTCGAGCACACCATGTGGAAGAAGGGCATGCGCCTGGCGCACGACCCCTCGGGCGAGCCCATCCGCGCCGCCGACCTCACCCTCGGCTCCGCCGTGCACGTCATCCCCGAGGCCCTGGCCGCGGTGTCGCACAGCGAGGGCTACCTCGAAGAGAAGGCCAAGGCCATCGTGCTTCTCGTCCGCCTGCTGCCGGAGGATCTGGTGGAGTCGGAGGAGCGCAAGGAGTGGTCCTACAACGGCATCGTCGCCTACTCCAAGGTCTGCACCCACGTCGGCTGCCCGGTGGCGCTGTATGAGCAGCAGACGCATCACCTGCTGTGCCCCTGCCACCAGTCGCAGTTCGACGTCACGGATCACGCCAAGGTCATCTTCGGCCCGGCCGCGCGTCCGCTGCCGCAGCTGCCCATCACCGTCGACGACGAGGGCTACCTCATCGCGAGGAGCGACTTCAACGAGCCCGTCGGCCCGAGCTTCTGGGAGCGTCATTGAGCACCTCAACCGTCACCGAGCAGCCTGAGGCTCCCGGTGCACCCGTGTCGCCGAACGGGCGCGACAAGCCCCTCGGCGGGCGCTTCATCGGCGCCACCGCGAACTACATCGACGAGCGCACGAGCCTCTCGGGCTTCGTCAAGGAGCTCGGCCGCAAGATCTTCCCCGACCACTGGTCGTTCATGCTCGGCGAGATCGCGCTCTGGGCGTTCGTCGTCATCCTGCTGACGGGTACCTTCCTCACGTTCTTCTTCCAGGCGTCGATGGTCGAGACCCACTACAACGGGGCGTACCTCCCGATGCGCGGCATCGAGATGTCGGCCGCCATGGCGTCGACCCTCGAGATCTCGTTCGACCTGCGCGGCGGCCTGCTGGTTCGCCAGATCCACCACTGGGCCGCCCTGGTCTTCGTGGCCGGCATCGGCGTGCACATGCTGCGCGTGTTCTTCACGGGCGCGTTCCGCAAGCCGCGCGAGCTGAACTGGGTGATCGGCTTCATCCTGTTCATCCTCGCTATGGGCGAGGGCTTCACCGGCTACTCGCTGCCTGACGATGTGCTCTCGGGCAACGGCCTCCGCATCATCGACGGCATCATCAAGGGCATCCCGCTGATCGGCACCTGGACCTCGTTCCTGCTGTTCGGCGGCGAGTTCCCGGGCTCGGCGATCGTCGGCCGTCTGTACACGCTGCACATCCTGCTGCTGCCGGCGATCCTCGTCGGACTGCTCGTGGTCCACCTCATGCTGATGGTGATCAACAAGCACACCCAGTTCGCGGGCGCGGGGCGCACCAACAGCGTCGTCGTCGGCTACCCGATGATGCCGGTCTACATGTCGAAGATGGGCGGCTTCCTGTTCATCACGTTCGGCGTGATCGTGCTCATCGCATCGCTGTTCACGATCAACCCGATCTGGAACTACGGCCCGTACGACCCGTCCCCCGTGTCGGCGGGCACCCAGCCCGACTGGTACATCGGCTTCGCCGACGGCATGCTGCGCCTGATCCCGCCCGGGTGGGAGGTCGTGTTCCTCGACCGCACGTGGTCGTTCAACATCCTGGTGCCGCTCATCGTCATCGGCATCTTCATCGTGCTGGTCCTGATCTACCCGTTCATCGAGGCGTGGGTGACCGGCGACAAGCGCGAGCACCACATCGCGCAGCGTCCGCGCAACGCCGCCACCCGCACGGCGATCGGCGCTGCCGGCGTCACGTTCTACGCCGTCATGTGGGCCGCTGCGTCCTCCGACATCATCGCCACGCACTTCTGGCTGACGATGGAGGGCGTGATCCACACGCTGCAGGCGCTGCTGATCATCGGCCCGATCATCGCGTACTTCGTGACGAAGCGGATCTGCGTCGCGCTCCAGAAGAAGGATCGCGAGATCGTCCTGCACGGCTACGAGTCGGGCCGCATCGTCCGTCTCCCCGGCGGCGAGTACATCGAGGTCCACCAGCCCGTCGACGAGTACGAGCGCTTCAAGCTCGCCGACTTCGACACCTACGAGCCGCTCGTCGTGCGCCCGAACGCCAAGGGTCGCATCCCCTGGCACGAGAACGTGCGGGCCTCGATCTCGCGCTGGTTCTTCGAAGACCGCCTCACGCCGGTCTCGCAGGGCGAGCTCGACGCGGCACTGGCTCACCAGCACCACGAGCTCGGCCACATCGCCGAGGAAGAGGATCTCGAGCTGCAGGGTGCCCACGAGCGCGCCGGTGTGCCGGACGCGCCGCACACGCCCATCGACGACGGCAGGAACAGCGAGGTGCCGGTGCGCCCCTCGAATGTGATCGTGCCCGAGCCCGAGGCCGGCACCAAGCCGGCGAAGAACCGTGAGAAGGAGACCGACCAGTAGGTCGCAGTCCTTCACCGAGGGATGTCCCGGCACGATCTTGACGATCGTGCCGGGGCATCCCTCATTCGGCATCGGCAGGAATCGTACGCGGTGTGACCGAGGATCCAGGGGGCGGATCTCCCGCCCCGACGTAGCGTTGACTCATGACCGATGCGCTCGCGTACTTCTCCGCCAAACTCGCCCTCGAGACCGACGCCTCCGACGTGTACGCCGCGCAGAAGGACGGCGAGCCGTTCGTGCTGGTGGACGTGCGCGGCGACGACGCGTGGACGCAGGGGCGCATCCAGGGCGCGATCCACATGCCATACCGCGAGATCGCGGAGCGCGCACCGCGCGAGATCGATCCATCGACCCGCGTCGTCGTGTACTGCTGGAGCCCCGGTTGCAACGCGGGCGCGAAAGGCGCCATCGAGTTCGCGAAGCTCGGCTACGCCGTCAAGGAGATGATCGGCGGCTACGAGTACTGGGTGCGCGAGGGCCAGCCGACCGAGAACGACGAGGGCGCACTCCCCCGCGTGTTCGACCCGCAGGTCATGGTCGTGCGCTCGAGGGTCGCCGGCTGAACGCCGCGTGACCCCGGCTGAACGCCGCGTGACCCCGGCTGAACGCCATGTGACGCCGGCTCAGGCCGACTCGAGGCCCTCCATGTAGCGAGCCGCCGCCGCACCGTAGAAGGACGTCGGCGCAGACGAGTCACCGTGGATCCCCGCGTCGACGACGTCGCACACGACGACCGTGACGTTGTCGCGGCTGCCGGCGTCGAGCGCCCGGCTGACACACGCTTCCGCGGCCTCCTCCGCGTCGTCGATGCCGGTCAGGATCGCGCGGATGTCGGCATCCGGAACATAGTCGGTGAGCCCGTCGCTGCAGAGCATCCAGCGGTCCCCGACCGGAGCGTCGAAGGCTGTCACCGTCGCGGCGTCGCGCTCGGCACCACTCAGGGAGGCGGTGATGAGGTTGCGGCGCGGATGCGAAGCCGCCTCCGCGATCGATACCAGTCCCTGATCCACCAGCGCCTGGACGAGCGAGTCGTCGCGGCTCATCTGCGTCAGGGTTCCGTCGCGCAGCCGGTACGCGCGCGAGTCGCCCGTGTGCGCGAGCAGGATGCCGCCGTCGCGGTCGACGAACAGTCCCGTGAAGGTGGTCGCCATGCCCCGCAGCGACGGGTCGCGCTCGACGTGGGCGCGCAGGTCCCAGTTCGCGGACCGCACGCTGTCCGCGAGCTGGATGGGCTCGAGTCCATCGAGTCGTCCCGCCGCGAGACGATGGACGAACGTCGAGGACGCCAGATCGCCGGCGGGTCCACCGCCCACCCCGTCCGCGACGGCTGCTCCCCAGGTGGCCGTGAAGGCGGCATCCTGGTTGGTGGCGCGATGCGGACCGATGTCGGAGAAGGCGGCCGCACGCAGACGCGCCCGGGCGCCCGTCATAGACGGGAACCCGGGCAGGCGACGTGGCAGGCCACGCGAGGCGTCAGCTGGCTGATCAGCGAGCGAAGTACCCGCGGTAGTACTCGTAGACCCAGCCGACGATCGCGACGACGAAGACGCCGATTCCGATCGGCATGAGCCACGCGCCGACCGCCAGGCCGATCATGCCGAGGGCCGCGGAGAACGCGAGCACGATCGGCCACCAGGACCACGGGCTGAACTCGCCGAGCTCCGGGTCACCGTCGTCGATGTCCGCGGTGAGAAGATCCTCGGGCAGCTCCCCGCCCTGCGCGTGGTGCACGCGACCGATGTAGAAGGCGATGAGCGCGCCCATGAGCGCGGTGAAGAGCAGCGCGACGCTGCCGACCCACTCCACGCCGTGGTACCACGGCACGTCGGGGTGGGCGATGATGTTCCACCCGGTGTAGACGATCGCCACGAACAGGAAGAACGTGGACAGCAGCCACCAGAGTCCGGTGTTGGTGCGCACTTACTTCACCTCTCCATCGGCGAGATCGGAGACCGGGGCTTCGGGAGCGTCCTTCGCCGGGCCGACGCCGACCGGGATCCCCGCCTCGGGGTGGTTCAGGTCGAATGCCGGCCGCTCGCTGCGGATGCGCGGGATCGACGTGAAGTTGTGTCGCGGCGGCGGGCACGAGGTCGCCCATTCCAGCGACGCGCCGTAGCCCCACGGGTCGTTGACGGTCACCCGGGGCGCCTTGCGCGACGTGATCCACACGTTGAAGAGGAACGGGATCATCGAGGCGCCGAGGAGGACGGCGCCGATCGTCGACACCTGGTTCTGCCAGGTCCAGCCGTCGGCCTCGGAGTAGTCGGCGTAGCGGCGCACCATGCCGTCGACGCCCAGCCAGTGCTGGATGAGGAAGGTCATGTGGAAGCCGATGAACAGCATCCAGAAGTGCACGTAGCCGAGCCGCTCGTTGAGCATCCGCCCCGTCCACTTGGGCCACCAGAAGTAGAACCCGGCGAACATGGCGAACACGACGGTGCCGAACACGACGTAGTGGAAGTGCGCGACGACGAAGTACGAGTCCGACAGGGCGAAGTCGAGCGGCGGCGAGGCGAGGATGACGCCGGTGAGACCGCCGAAGACGAACGACACGAGGAAGCCGAGCGCGAACACCATCGGCGTCTCGAACGTCACCGACCCTCGCCAGAGGGTGCCGATCCAGTTGAAGATCTTCACACCGGTGGGTACCGCGATGAGCATCGTCATGAGCGCGAAGAAGGGCAGCAGCACCGCGCCGGTCACATACATGTGGTGAGCCCACACCGCGACCGACAGCGCCGCGATGGCGATCGTCGCGTAGACCAGGGTCTTGTAGCCGAAGATCGGCTTGCGGCTGAAGACCGGGAAGATCTCCGAGACGATGCCGAAGAACGGCAGCGCGATGATGTACACCTCAGGGTGACCGAAGAACCAGAACAGGTGTTGCCACAGCAGCACGCCGCCGTTCGCCGGGTCGTAGATGTGCGCGCCGAGCACGCGGTCCGCGGCGGCGGCGAGGATGGCGGCGGCGAGCACCGGGAACGCCATCAGGACCAGGATGCTGGTGATCAGCGTGTTCCAGGAGAAGATCGGCATGCGCCACATGGTCATGCCGGGCGCGCGCATGGTGATGATCGTCGTGATGAAGTTCACCGCGCCGAGGATCGTGCCGAACCCGCTCATGCCGAGGCCGAGCATCCAGAGGTTGCCGCCGGCGCCGGGCGAGAAGCTGGCGTTCGCGAGCGGCTGATAGGCGAACCATCCGAACGCCGCCGCACCCTGCGGGGTGAGGAAGCCGGCGACGGCGATCGTCGAACCGAAGAGGAACAGCCAGAACGCGAACGCGTTCAGACGCGGGAACGCGACGTCGGGCGCACCGATCTGCAGTGGCAGGATCGCGTTCGCGAAACCCGCGAACAGCGGGGTCGCGAACATGAGCAGCATGATCGTGCCGTGCATCGTGAAGAGCTGGTTGTACTGCTCTTTCGTCGGCAGGATCTGCATGCCGGGCTCGAAGAGCTCGGCACGGATGATCAGCGCCATCACGCCGCCGAGCATGAAGAACACGACGGACGAGATGAGGTACAGATAGCCGATCGTCTTGTGGTCGGTGGAGGTGATCCACTTGACGATGATGTTGCCCTTCTGCTCGACGCGCGATGCGCTGAGCAGTGCGGCCTGACGCGGCGGCAGGGTCGTCGGGCGACCCTGCGTCGTCTCCTGGAGCGGAAGCGTCGTCGCCATGATCAGTGGTCTCCCTCTTCGTCTGACGCCTCGCCGGAGGCACCCGTACCCGGGTAGTTCTGCAGGCGGTCGTAGGCGTCGTCGATGTCACCGGTCTGGCCGGCGTCGCGGAGCGAGTCGAGGTAGTCCTCGTACTCGTCTTCGCTCACGACCTCCACGTTGAAGAGCATCGCCGAGTGGTACTCGCCGCACAGCTCGGCGCACTTGCCGGCGTACGTGCCCTCCCGGGTCGGCGTGAAGGACCAGTAGTTGTCCCTGCCGATGTACATGTCCTTCTTGTACAGGAAGTCGATGATCCAGAACGAGTGGATGACGTCACGCGACTGCAGCTTGATCTTGACCGTCTGGTCGACCGGAAGGTACAGGGTCGGCAGCGCCGCCTGGTCGATGTCGCCGTTCGGAGCAGGCTGAGCCTGGACGCCCATGCTCCAGACGGTGTCGTCATCGGTCTCGCCGTTGTACTGGAAGTCCCACGCCCACTGCTTGCCGATCGCCGTGATCGACACGTCCGGCTCGTCGTACTGGGTCTCGAGGACCGTCTGGTCACGCGCCGTGAAGGCGAAGAACCCGATCACCAGGATGAGCGGGACGATCGTGTAGAAGATCTCGATCGGCATGTTGTAGCGCAGCTGGACGGGAAGACCCATCTGACCCTTGCGCCGGCGGTAGGCGATCGCGGCCCAGCCCATCAGGCCCCACGTGATGATGCCGACGGCCAGCAGGACAATCCAGGAGTTGACCCAGAGACCGGCGACCATGTCGGTGTGGTTGGTGGCTGCCTGGCCGTCTTCGGTGAACCCGGGGAGGAAGCCGTGCAGCTCGGTCGGGGTGCATCCGGCGAGGACTGCTGCCGTTGCGATCCCGAGCGGGAGAACGGCCCAGCGGATACGGCGTTTCGAAGGCACTGTGCACCTTTCCGATCACGAACAGGACTCCCGCCAGTCTAGGGCAAGCGTCCAGGGGATTCAGGCCATCCGCCCAGGTTGGATCGTGTCCGGCCCGCTGAAAAAGGCGGGCCCGGCGGCCATTCGTGGCACGCCGGACCCGCCGGAAAAGTGTTGGATCGCCGACCCGTCAGTGGAAGCTGTCGCCGCAGGCGCACGAGCCCGCCGCGTTGGGGTTGTCGATCGTGAACCCCTGCTCCGAGATGGTGTCCTTGAAGTCGATGGTGGCGCCGTCGAGGTACGGGACGCTCATGTCGTCGATGATCACCTCGACGCCGTCGAAGTCGACGGTCTTGTCGCCGTCGAGGTAGCGCTCGTCGAAGTACAGCTGGTAGATCAGGCCGCTGCAGCCGCCGGGCTGCACGGCGACGCGCAGACGCAGGTCGTCGCGGCCCTCCTGCTCCAGCAGGTTCTTGACCTTGCCGGCGGCGGCGTCGGTCAGCAGCACACCATGCTCGCGGGCGGTCTGCTCGGTCGTCAGTGCGGTGTCGGTCATGGCACTCCTCCGGAAGGGCCGCCCGGATCGATCATCCACTGCAGGCGGCGGGATGCCTCGATTCTACGCGTGCGCGCCGGGAGGAGGCTCCGAGACCGGCGTGTGCACGCCGATCCCGGAGACGGCCTACGCCTGCGAGGTGCGCGCGTCGAGCTTCTCGAGCAGCAGCGCCTCGGCCAGGACGGCGTTGCGGAAGGTCTCGAGGTGCAGCGACTCGTTCGGGCTGTGCGCCTTCGCGTGCGGGTCCTCGACGCCCGTGACGAGGATCTGCGCACCCGGGAACTCGCGCACCAGGTCGGCGATGAAGGGGATCGACCCGCCGACGCCGATGTCGACCGACTCCACGCCGTACCCCTCGTGCAGCGCTTCGCGCGCGGCCTCGACGGCCCATCCCGACGTGTCCACCAGGAACGCATCGCCGAAGTCGTGGTCGCTGAAGTCGAGCTGCGCGCCGAACGGCGCGTGCGCGCGCAGGTGGGCCTCGATCGCGCCGTACGCGTCGCGGGCCGCCTGACCGGGGGCGATACGGGCGCTGATGACCACCGAGATCTCCGGGCTCAGCGTGTTCGAGGCGTTGACCACGCTGGGCGCGTCGATGCCGGTCACCGTGATGGACGGCTTGTTCCAGATGCGGCCGAGGATCGTGCCCCGGCCGACGGGCGAGACGCCCGCGGGAAGCCCCGCCTCGTCGCGCAGCGTCTCCTCGCTGTACGGCGGGGTCTCGGCATCCCGCTCGGTGAGTCCCGCCACCGCGACCGCGCCGTCGTCGTCCCACAGTGTGGAGAGAAGCTTGACCGTCGCCATCATGGCGTCGGGCACCGCTCCCCCGAACATGCCCGAGTGCGACGCGTGCTCCAGCGTGCGCACGCGCAGCGTGAAGCGCGTGTTGCCGCGCAGCGAGACGGTCAGCGCGGGCGTCTTCGCATCCCAGTTGCCGGAGTCCGCGACGACGATCACATCGGCGCGGAGCGCGTCGGCGTTGTCGGAGAGGAACTGCGCGAACG
This sequence comes from Microbacterium yannicii, assembly GCF_024055635.1. Lineage (GTDB taxonomy): Bacteria > Actinomycetota > Actinomycetes > Actinomycetales > Microbacteriaceae > Microbacterium > Microbacterium yannicii. The sequence continues at coordinate 126,188 of NZ_JAMXMB010000006.1, read as the reverse complement.
AGCGCGACCCGGCCTCCTCCTCGCCCTCGAAGAACAGCACGACGCCGAGGTCGAAGTCGTCGCCGAGCGCCTCCTTGAGCGCCCGGAGCGCGGCGAGGTGCCCCATGATGCCGGCCTTGTCGTCGGCGGCGCCGCGACCGTACAGGCGGCCGCCGCGGACCGTCGGCTCGAACGGCGACGACTCCCACAGCGACTCGTCGCCGACCGGCTGCACGTCGTGGTGCGCGTACAGCAGGATCGTCGGGCGACCGTTGCGGGCAGCGCGTGTGGCGAGCACGGCGGGGCTGCCCTGCTCCCCCGTGCCCGGGATCGCGGCCGAGCGGATCTCGACGGTGTCGAACAGTCCGGTGTCGCGTACCAGCCCGGCGACCGCCTCGGCGCTGCGCTGCACCTCTGCGGGGTCGAACCCGGGGAATGCGACGGACGGGATGCGCACCAGCGTCCCGAGATCGGCGAGGGCGGAAGGGATGCCGGATGCCGCGGCTTCGCGCACAGCATCCTGTCGGGAGAGGTCAGAGGTCATGCGGGTAATCTTAAGTGCACCCCTACTCCGTACATCGAGGATCATCCGTGGCCAAGACACCTGCAGCACCTTCGTCCAACGACGCACCGTCGGAGGGCACCGCGCTGAACGGCGTCCCCCTCGGCGGTCCTTCGCCCAAGGGACGCCCCACTCCTTCCCGCGCCGAGCAGGAGGCTGCGCGCAAGCGCCCCCTCGTCGCCGACACGAAGGAGGCGAAGGCACGCGCCAAGGCCGACCTCGCCACCCAGCGTGAGAAGGCCCGCATCGGCATGGCCAACGGCGACCAGCGCTACCTGCCCGCGCGCGATCAGGGCCCGCAGCGGAAGTTCGTGCGGGACTGGGTCGATGCCGGCTGGCACCTCGGCGAGGCGGTCATGCCCGCCATGGTCGTCGTGATCCTCGCCACCTTCCTCCCGCTCCCGGCCGTGCAGTACTACGCGTTCGTGGGCCTGTGGATCTTCATCTTCTTCGTCATCGGCGACATGGTGATCACCTCGATCACGGTCAAGCGGGCCGTCAAGAAGAAGTTCGGCGAAGGCCGGGTGGAGAAGGGCCTCGGCTGGTACGCGGCGATGCGGACGGTGCAAATGCGGTTCCTGCGCCTGCCGAAGCCGCAGGTCAAGCGCGGTCAGAAGCCGGCCTGAGCCGCCGGGCGACGCACGCCCTCAGCGCTGCGTCGCCAGTCCGCGGTTGATCTGGCGGGCCCAGAGCGGACCGCGGTACAGGAAGGCCGTGTAGCCCTGCACCAGGGTGGCGCCGGCATCCAGCCGCTCCTGTACGTCCGCGGCGGTCTCGATCCCGCCGACGGAGATCACGCAGAACTCTGCGGGCACCGTCGCGCGCAGCAGTCGCAGCACCTCGAGCGCGCGCTTCTTCAGGGGGGCGCCGGACAGACCGCCGTCACCGGCGCCCGCGACGACCGCGGGATCGGTGACGAGTCCGTCACGCGAGATCGTGGTGTTCGTGGCGATGATTCCGGAGAGTCCCGCGTCGACGGCGAGCCGTGCGATCGCGACGACCTCGTCGTCGGACAGATCGGGGGCGATCTTGACCAGCAGCGGCGTGGTGCCGGCCGCCTCTCGCACGGCGTCCAGCAGCGGCCGCAGCGTCTCGACCGCCTGCAGTCCACGCAGACCGGGCGTGTTCGGCGACGACACGTTCACGACCAGATAGTCGGCGAGCGGGGCCAGCAGCGTGGCGCTGCGCACGTAGTCGGCGGTCGCGTCGGCGACGTCGACCACGCGGCTCTTGCCGATGTTCACTCCCAGCACGGTGCGACGCGTGCGCCGGCGCAGTCTGCGCAGCCGCCCTGCGGCGGCCTCGGCGCCGTGGTTGTTGAAGCCCATCCGGTTGACGACGGCGCGATCCGGGATCAGGCGGAACAGGCGCGGACGAGGATTCCCGTCCTGCGGGATCGCCGTCACCGTGCCGACCTCGACGTGGCCGAATCCCAGCGCATGAAGGCCCGCGGCGCCCGTCACATCCTTGTCGAACCCTGCGGCGACGCCGAACGGCGAGTCGAACGCGAGCCCGAGGGCCCTCGTCGCCAGCTGCGGGGCGGGACGGGTGATCGCGCGCGCGACCCACGAGAAAGGCGGGACCCCCAGCATCCGGATCACGACCATCGCGCTGTGGTGGGCGGACTCGGGATCCATGCGCGACAGCACGGTGCGGAAGAGGAGGGGATACATCCCTCCTAGGCTATCCGGTCACTCCGCGGCGGCTGCGGTCGTCTCGTCCTGTGCGCGCGCACGGCCGTGGTCGACGCGCAGCTGCTCGATCGCCGACTCGAAGTCGTCCAGCGAGTCGAAGGCCTGATAGACGCTGGCGAACCGCAGGTACGCGACCTCGTCCAGCTCACGCAGGGGTCCGAGGATGGCGAGCCCGATCTCGTTGGCGTCGAGCTGCGACGCACCGGTCTGGCGGACGCTCTCCTCCACCGTCTGCGCGAGCACTGCCAGGTCGGCCTCGGTCACCGGTCGTCCCTGGCAGGCCTTGCGCACGCCTGACATGACCTTCTCACGGCTGAACGGCTCGATCACACCGGAGCGCTTGATGACGTTGAGGCTGGCGGTCTCGATCGTCGTGAAGCGGCCTCCGCACTGCGGGCATTGGCGACGGCGACGGATGCTGAGACCGTCGTCGCTGGTGCGCGAGTCGATGACGCGCGAATCGGCGTGGCGGCAGAACGGGCAGTGCATGGCAGAGACAGCCTACGCCGGGAATCCGGCCTCAGCCCTGGAACCGGGCCGTGATCGCCTCGCCGTGGGCGGGAAGCGCCTCGGCTTCGGCGAGCGTCACGATGGCGTCGCGGACCACCGCGAGGGCGTCGCGGTCGTACTCGATGACCTGCTGCGGGCGCAGGAAGGTCGCGGCCGACAGACCCGCCGCATACCGCGCCTGACCGCCCGTCGGGAGCACGTGGTTGCTGCCGGCGAGGTAGTCGCCGAGGCTGACAGGTGAATCCGGCCCCACGAACACGGCACCGGCGTGCACGAACTCCTCGGGGCGGGGATCGGCGAGGTGCAGCTCCAGGTGCTCCGGCGCGTAGGCGTTGGAGAACCGCGTGGCCGCAGCGAGGTCGTCGACGAGCACGATCGCGGACTGCGGGCCGGCGAGGGCCGCGGCGACGCGCTCCGCGTGCCGGGTCGCGGCGGCGCGCGGCGCGATGGCCGCCCGCACGTCGTCGGCGAGACGCTCGGAGGTGGTCACGAGCACCGCGGAAGCCTGCTCGTCGTGCTCGGCCTGACTGATGAGATCGGCGGCGACGAGCCGTGCGTCGGCGCTGTCGTCGGCGACGACGAGGATCTCGGTGGCGCCGGCTTCGGAATCCGTCCCGACGAGCCCGGCGACAGCGCGCTTGGCCGCAGCGACGAAGTTGTTGCCCGGGCCGGTGACGACGTCCACCGGCTCGAGGCCGAGCGACGCGACGCCGTGCGCGAGGGCGCCGATCGCCCCTGCCCCGCCCATCGCGTACACCTCGGTGACGCCGAGGAGCCGTGCGGCTCCGAGGATCACGGGATGCACGCGGCCGCCGAACTCGCGCTGCGGCGGCGACGCGAGAGCGATCTCGCTGACGCCGGCGACCTGGGCCGGCACGACGTTCATCACGACGCTCGAGGGGTACACGGCCTTGCCGCCGGGCACGTAGAGACCGACCCGGCGCACCGGCTGCCAGCGCTGCGTGACGCGGGCACCGGGCCCGAGGTCGGTGACGGTGGGCGCGGGCACCTGGGCGGCGGAGGCCTGGCGCACGCGCGCGATCGCCGCTTCGAGGGCGGCGCGCACAGCAGGGTCGAGCGCGGTCAGCGCCTCGTCGAGGTGCGCGGCGGGAACGCGGATGTCGTGACCCGTCGCACCGTCGAACTTCTCCGCCTGCTCGCGGAGGGCCGTCTCGCCGCGGACCGCGACGTCGTCGACGATGCGCGCCGCCGTCGCGAGGGCCTCCTCGCGTGCCGCCACGGCACGGGGAACGGTCGCAAGCAGTTCGGCGGGAGAGAGCGTGCGCCCGCGCAGATCGATCGTCCGGAGCATCCGTCTACGGTACCGCGCGGGCGCGGGAGCTCAGCCGCGCGTGACGCCGGAGACGTCGTGCAGGTAGCCGATGCGGCCGTCCTCGTGGCGGACGACGAAGACGTCGCCGCGATCCTCGATGACGAGGGCCCACGCGGTCGGCCCGATGCGGAACACCGGGATCCCGATCTCGTCCACGATGTCGCGCTCCTCGGGGACGAGCGCCCAGAACGCCTGGTGCTGCGGCGCGGTCGCCGCAGCCGGCTCGACCGTCGAGGACGGGTTCTCGACGTGCTCGAATGACTCGCGGGCGTGGGCGGGCTCCGTGACCGCCGTCTCGGCGGCAGGGACGGGCTCGTCGGCGGCGGCCGCTGTCTGGGGGCTGTCGTCGAGATCCTGCTGGTCGAGCGGGATCACGGTGGTCGCGGCGTCGTCCGCGGTCGCATCAGGCGTTCCCTGGGCGTCGACCTCAGAGTCGCGGAGCGCCTCCGCGTCTGCGCGAGACGCGGGCGCGGCGGCGTACGGGGCGTCGGTGTCGTAGGGACCATCGGTGCCGTACGCGGGCGCGGCGCCGGGCGCGTCCGCGGTGTCATCGGCGTACGGGGTGTCCTCGCCGGCGGCCGGCTCGGGCCGCACGAAGGCGGGGCGAGGCGAAACCGGCAGCACGGGCCGAGCACTGCGGTGCGCCGGGATCTCGGGCCGCCCGCGGAAGTCCTGCGCGAACGGTGCGATGAAGGGCGCCAGGACGGTCAGCAGCACGCCGGCGAGCATGAGGAAGAACTCGACCCACACCACCCAGGTCGCAAGGAAGATGGCCCCGCTCGCGAGCCGGACGAACGAGGTCCAGAGGATCGTCAGCCACAGCACGGTGGCGACCGAGAAGGCGACCGACGCGAACTGGTCGATTCCGAGGGAGCCGACTCGGCGGATACCCTGCGGCGAGAGGCGACGCAGGACGATGAGGAACACCGCCACGGTCGGCACGCCGATGGTGAGGACCCAGTCGATCCCGCTGCTCCACACGGACGGGCCTTCGCCCAGGTCTCCGTAGATCGGGAAGAACGACACGACGAACGCGACGAGCCACGTGCCCGCGAGGGCGACCTCGCGGATCGAGAAGGGCCCCACTCCGTACTGCGGCGGCTCTTCGGTCGCAACCGCCTCGTCGATGTTCCCGTCCTGAATCTCGTCCGTCACGATCGTCCTTTCCGGCGGCCCCGAGGCCCGCGTCGACCCGATATTACCTACGCCGTATGAGACGGCGATGAGACCACGCCCGCCGCGGCCGGATCAGCCGAGACTCATGCGATCCGACGTCACCCGAGGCACTGCGGCCCGAGAAGACCCTTCAGCTCGCCGTACAGGTCAGGGGTGATGCGCACCGTGTGCGGCACCTCGAAGACCTTCGCCACCGAGCCGCTGTGGAGCTTGAGCGACACCTCGGTGTCGCCGGCGTGGCGGGTCAGGGTCTGCAGCAGTTCGCCGACGAGCGCCTCGCTCGCGCGCCGCTCGGGCATGACGAGCACGAGCGAGCTCGAGTCGTCTACCGTCCCCAGATCGGGGGTGAACGCGGACTGGGCATGCAGGTTCATGCCGTCGTCGCGTCGCGACACCCGTCCGCGCACCACGAGGATGGAGTCGGCCACCAGCATGTGCTGGAACTCGGTGTAGGTCTTCCCCATGAACATCACGGTGATCTCACCGTCGAAGTCCTCGACGGTGATCATGCCGTAGGGGTTGCCGCTCTGCTTGGCGACGCGGTGCTGCACGCTCGTCACGAGCCCCGCGATCGTCACCTGGTCTCCATCGCCGAGGTCTTCCGAGGCGAGCAGATCATGGATGCTGGTCGACGCGTGCTTGGCGAGGGGGATCTCGAGACCCGCGAGCGGGTGGTCCGAGACGTAGAGTCCGAGCATCTCGCGCTCGAAGGCGAGCTTGTCCTTCTTCGTCCACTCCGGACGCGGCGGCACCTTCGGCGGCGCCACCTCCTCGACAGCGTCGTACAGGCTGTCGAAATCGAACCCGATGGCGCCCTGCGCCTCGTTGCGCTTGCGGTCGACGGCCGCTTCGGTCGCGTCCTCATGCACCTCGAGCAGAGCTCGCCGGGTATCGCCCATGGAGTCGAACGCACCGGCCTTGATGAGCGATTCGATGGTGCGCTTGTTGGCCACATGCATCGGAACCTTGACCAGGAAGTCGTGGAACGACGCGAACTTCGCATCCTTGCGTGCGGTGACGATGCCGTCGACGACGTTCGCGCCGACGTTGCGGACGGCGCCGAGCCCGAATCGGATGTCCTCCCCCACTGCCGCGAAGTACCGGATCGACTCGCCCACGTCCGGCGGCAATACCCGGATGCCCATGCGGCGGCACTCGTTGAGGTAGACCGCCATCTTGTCTTTGGAGTCGCCCACGCTGGTCAGCAGCGCCGCCATGTACTCGGCGGGATAGTGGGCTTTGAGGTACGCGGTCCAGTACGACACCAGGCCGTACGCGGCCGAGTGCGCCTTGTTGAACGCGTAGTCGGAGAACGGCAGCAGGATGTCCCACAGCGCCTTGATGGCGTCGTCGCCGAAGCCGCGCTCCTTCATGCCGCCGGAGAAGCCCTCGTACTGCTTGTCGAGCTCCGACTTCTTCTTCTTGCCCATCGCGCGGCGGAGGATGTCTGCCTGACCGAGCGAGAAGCCGGCCACCTTCTGCGCGATCGCCATCACCTGCTCCTGATAGATGATCAGGCCGTAGCTGGTGTCGAGGATGTCCCTCAGTGGCTCTTCGAGCTCGGGGTGGATCGGCGTGATGTCCTGCTGACCGTTCTTGCGCAGGGCGTAGTTGATGTGTGAGTTGGCACCCATCGGTCCGGGTCGGTACAGCGCGATGACAGCCGAGATGTCTTCGAAGTTGTCGGGCTTGAGAAGGCGCAGGAGTGACCGCATCGGGCCGCCGTCGAGCTGGAACACGCCGAGGGTGTCACCGCGGGTGAGCAGATCGTAGGCATCCCGGTCATCGAGCGCGAGGTGCTCCAGGTCGAGCTCTTCACCCCGGTTCATCCGGATGTTGTCGAGCGCGTCGGAGATGATCGTGAGGTTTCGCAGCCCCAGGAAGTCCATCTTGATGAGCCCGAGCGTCTCGCACGACGGGTAGTCGAACTGCGTGACGATCTGGCCGTCCTGCTCACGGCGCATGATCGGGATGATGCCGAGCAGGGGTTCGCTCGACATGATGACGCCGGCGGCGTGCACGCCCCACTGACGTTTGAGTCCCTCGAGCCCCAGCGCGCGGTCGAAGACCGTCTTCGCGTCCGGGTCGGTGTCGATGAGGGCGCGGAACTCGCTCGCCTCCTTGAACCGCGGATGCTGCGGGTCGAACATGCCGTTCAACGGCATGTCCTTGCCCATCACCGCCGGCGGCATCGCCTTCGTGAGACGCTCTCCCATGCTGAAGGGGAAGCCGAGCACACGCCCCGCGTCCTTCAGCGCCTGCTTCGACTTGATCGTTCCGTAGGTCACGATCTGCGCGACGCGCTCGGAGCCGTACTTCTCGGTGACGTAGTCGATCACCTCGCCGCGGCGACGGTCATCGAAGTCGACATCGAAGTCGGGCATCGAGACGCGGTCCGGGTTCAGGAACCGCTCGAAGATGAGGCCGTGCTCGAGCGGGTCGAGATCGGTGATGCGCATCGCGTAGGCCACCATCGAGCCGGCGCCGGAACCGCGGCCGGGACCGACTCGGATGCCGTTGTCCTTCGCCCAGTTGATGAAGTCGGCGACGACGAGGAAGTAGCCGGGAAAGCCCATCTGGAGGATGATCCCGGTCTCGTACTCGGCCTGCTTGCGAACCTTGTCGGGGATGCCGTCGGGGTAGCGGTAGTGCAGTCCCGTCTCGACCTCTTTGACGAGCCAACTGTCTTCCGTCTCGCCGTCCGGCACCGGGAAGCGCGGCATGTAGTTCGCGCTCGTGTTGAACTCGACCTCGCATCGCTCGGCGATGAGGAGGGTGTTGTCGCAGGCTTCCGGGTGCTCCCGGAAGATCTGGCGCATCTCCTGCGCGGTCTTGATGTAGTAGCCGTCGCCGTCGAACTTGAATCGGTTCGGGTCGTCGAGCGTCGAGCCGGACTGCACGCAGAGGAGGGCGGCGTGCGCGTCGGCCTCGTGCTGGTGCGTGTAGTGCGAGTCGTTGGTGGCGACGAGCGGGATGCCGAGATCCTTCGAGAGGCGGATCAGGTCGGTCATCACGCGGCGCTCGATCGAGAGCCCGTGATCCATGATCTCGGCGAAGTAGTTCTCCTTGCCGAAGATGTCCTGGAACTCCGCGGCCGCCGCGCGCGCGGCATCGTACTGACCGAGCCGCAGGCGCGTCTGCACCTCCCCGGACGGGCACCCTGTCGTCGCGATGAGCCCCTTGCCGTAGGTCTCCAGCAGCTCCCGGTCCATGCGCGGCTTGAAGTAGTACCCCTCCATGCTCGACAGCGAGCTCAGCCGGAAGAGGTTGTGCATGCCCTCCGTGCTCTGGCTCCACATCGTCATGTGGGTGTAGGCGCCCGAGCCCGACACATCGTCGCTCTTCTGCTCGGGCGAGCCCCATTGGACGCGCGACTTGTCGCTGCGATGCGTGCCGGGCGTGACGTACGCCTCGAGTCCGATGATCGGCTTCACACCCGCGCCCTTGGCGGCGTTGTAGAACTCGAACGCGGCGAAGGTGTTGCCGTGGTCGGTGACAGCGATCGCCGGCATGCCGTAGTCGGCCGCCGCCTGGGTCATGGCGCCGATCTTGGCGGCGCCGTCGAGCATCGAGTACTCGCTGTGGACGTGCAGATGAACGAAGGAGTCGGATGCCACGCATCGAGTCTATGGATCGTCACGGACACCGGAGCCCGGTCGGCTGGGTGTCGCCAAGAGCGACGGCCGAGGTCGTCTGACCTTGACGTTGAACGTCACGGTTGCGGCACGAACGACGGTGCCGCGGATGAAGCCGGTCTCTCAGAAGTCCTCATCGAGCGCGTACTGCTGCTGCCAGGTGTGCGGCCGGTCGATGCCGAGCCCGTACAGATAGAGGATCAGCTGGCCCTGATGCATCGTCTCGTGCTCGAGGAGCGCCAGGACGTAGCGGAGGGAATCCTCGTCCGCCGGGTCGACGCCGGCGACCCACTCGTCGACGTCGGCGGCGGTAGCGACGAATGCGCCACGCACCGCCGCGGCATCCGATGATCCGTCCCGCGCGACGGGGCTCGAGAAGCCCTGCCACTCCCCCGCGCGCGCGGCCTTCGGATAGCTCTCGCGGGCGCCGAGCACGCACCAGAGCTGGTGCCCGATCGTGTCGGACGGCAGATCGCGCAGGTGCGAGCCCAGGTGCTCGGGCGGGATCGTGTCGAGGAAGTCCAGGTAGAGGATGTTGGCCAGTTCGAGACGTCGCCGCAGGAGGTGATGCACGCGTCCACGCTAGAGCTCGCGCCGCATGAGCACACGCGGGAATCCCGACAGCACCGAGTCCGTGTCGGCCGCCTTCACGAAATCGGCCTGTTCGAAGAGCCGTCGCGTGCCGACGTACGCCATCGTGAGGTCGACCCGCTGGTCGCCGTTGTCGACGGGATAGCCCTCGACCGCCGGCGCGCCCCGCTCGCGCGCGAAGTCGACGGCCCCGTCGACGAGGGCATGCATCACGCCCTTCTTACGATGACCGGGCCGCACGCGGAAACACCAGAGCGACCACACGTCGAGGTCGTCGACGTGCGGGATCTTGCGGAAGGTGGCGAAGTGCGTGCTGGTGCGCGGCGCGACCGCGGCCCAGCCGACCGGCTCCTCGCCGTCGTACGCCAGCACCCCGATCGGTCCTTCCTCGTCCATGAGGCGCCGCACCCGATCGGCCCGCTCCGGCCCGCGCAGAGCCGTCGCCTCCTTCGCCGGGATGCGGTAGCTCAAGCAGAAGCACACGCTCGACTCGGGCTTCTTCGGCCCGATGACCGCCGCCACATCTTCGAACACCGTGGCCGGGCGCACCTCGATCACCATGCGCTCAGTGTGGCCGGGGCATCCGACATCCGCGACCGTCCGAATGGGCGCGTCTCGGCGGGCGAGGACGCGGTACGCACCCACCTGCCCATACGGTGAGTGCATGCCGACACCCGACTTCATCCTGGACCTGCGCCGATTCGTCGGCACGCGACCTCTGCCGCTGGTCGGCGTCACCGCTGTCGTCGTGCGAGACGGCAACGTTCTGCTGGGGCGTCGGAGCGACAACGGGCATCTCACCCCGGTGACCGGAATCGTCGACCCCGGCGAGGAGCCGGCGGACGCCGCCGCGCGGGAGACGCTCGAAGAGGCCGGCGTCGTGTGCCGGGTGGAGCGGCTGGCCTGGGTGCACCAGATCCCCCGCGTGACCTACCCGAACGGCGACCAGTCCGACTACCTCGACCTCGTCTTCCGCTGCAGCTGGGTGTCGGGCGAGCCGTACCCGGCCGACGGGGAGATGACCGAGGTCGGCTGGTACGACGCCCGCTCGCTCCCGGAGCTCGAGCTGCCCGACATGCGTCGGCGCATCGAGTACGCGCTCCGCGACGAGGCCGTCGCCCGGTTCGAGGGCGGCCGCTGATCTCAGCGGCCCGGATGCCGACGGCGGCGAGAGCAGCGGTCAGTCGCCGCGCAGCACTTCGAGCGCGTGGGCGAGATCGGCGGGATAGGGCGACGTGAAGGTGACCCAGTCCCCCGTTGACGGGTGCGCGAACGACAGCTCGTGCGCGTGCAGCCACTGGCGGGTGAGGCCGAGCCGCGCCGACACCGTGGGGTCGGCCCCGTAGAGCGGGTCGCCCACGCACGGATGCCGGTGCGCGGCCATGTGCACGCGGATCTGGTGGGTGCGGCCGGTCTCGAGATGGATCTCGAGCAGCGAGGCGCCGGGAAAGGCCTCGAGCGTCTCGTAGTGCGTGACGGAGTCCTTGCCGTCAGGGGTGACGGCGAATTTCCAGGAGTGCGCAGGATGCCGCCCGATGGGCGCGTCGATCGTGCCGGCCAGCGGGTCCGGATGCCCCTGCACGACGGCGTGGTAGATCTTCTCGACCTCACGCTCCTTGAACGCGCGCTTCAGGGCGACGTAGGCCGACTCGGTCTTGGCGACCACCATGAGCCCGCTCGTGCCGACGTCGAGGCGGTGCACCACGCCCTGACGCTCCGCCGCGCCGGTCGTCGCGATGCGATACCCGCCGGCGGCCAGCGCGCCGAGCACGGTCGGCCCCTCCCACCCGAGCGACGGATGAGCGGCGACACCGCTGGGCTTGTCGACCACGACGATGTCGTCGTCGTCATAGACGACACCGAGGTCGGGCACCTCGACGGGGATGACGCGCGGCTCCTCCTTGGGGATCCATGCCACGTCGAGCCAGGCTCCGCCGCGGAGCTTGTCGGACTTCGCGAGCGTCCGCCCGTCCATCGACACGCCGCCGGCATCGGCCACGTCTGCCGCGAAGGTGCGTGAGAACCCCAGCATCTTCGCGAGTGCGGCGTCGACGCGCGTGCCGTCGAGCCCGTCGGGAACGGGAAGGCTCCGCGACTCCACGTCAGATCTCGGCGTCGCGCCCGGGGTGGCGGGGCTTCGGGTCGGCCTCGTACTCCTCCGCCTCGCGCTCGGCCTCTTCCTCGACCTCGAGCTGCTCGCGCTCGCTCAGCGGCGGCAGGCCGCGCTCGTCGGCGGGGATCCCGGTCTCGGCGTCCGCCACGGGGAACTCGCTCCCGAAGCCGGCCACGGCGCCGCCCGGCGCGAACTGGTCGCCGTCCTCGCCCAGCAGCGTCTCTTCGTTCTCCTTGCGGCCGCCTTCGCGGTCTTTGCGGCCGCTGTCACGCGTACCGTCCATATGCACCCCCACGAGTACCAGCAGTGCGATCGCGATCATGTCGCACACGATGAAGATGTCGGCGACGTTGTAGATCGCCGGCGACATACCGGGGAAGAACCACATCCACGGCGTGTTGATGAAGTCCACCACGTGGCCGACGCCGAATCCAGGGTCGCGGAAGAGCCGGTCGGTGAGGTTGCCCAGGACGCCGCCGAGAAGCAGTCCGAGAGCGACCGCCCACAGCCGGGAGCGCACCCGTGTCGCGGCGAGCCAGGCGATGACGCCGGCGACGGCGGCCAGCGCGATGGTGAAGATCCAGGTGACCTCCTCGCCGAGCGAGAAGGCGGCGCCGGGATTGCGCGTCAGGTAGAAGCTCAGGAAGTCGCCGAGAACCTCGACAGGCTCCTGGAACGGCAGATTCTCGAGCGCAAGATACTTCGCCAACTGGTCGGCGGCCAGCACCAGCACCGCGAGAATCGCGATGATGGTGCCGGCCGCCGCCTGACGAAGGGGAGGTCGACGCGTCAAGGCCTAGAGGCCCAGCGCGGAGACCGGCTGTGCGCCGGACTGCGTCGCCGTGGTCTCGAGGTCGCGCAGCTTGCCCTCGATGTAGCTGCGCAGCTGTGCGCGGTAGTCACGCTCGAAGTTGCGCAGCTCGGTGATCTTGCTCTCGAGGCCGACACGCTCACGGTCGAGCTTCGCGAGCTCTTCGCGACCGCGGGTCTCCGCCTCGGACACGATCGAGGCGGCCTGCGACTTGGCGTCGGAGATGAGCTGGTCGCGCTGTGCGATGCCCTCGGCGACGTGCTCGTCGTGCAGGCGCTGGGCCAGCTCGATGATGCCTGCGCTCGCGGCGGGGGCGGCACCGGAGGCCGGGGCGGGCTCGGCGACCGGGGCGGGGGCCGGCTCGGCCGCACGTGCGGGAGCAGCACCCGATTCGTACGCCGCCAGCTTGGCCCGCAGCTCCTCGGCCTCGGCGATGGACTTGCGCCACTCCACGACGATCTCGTCGAGGAAGTCGTCAACCTCATCGGGGTCGAAGCCCTCCTTGAAGCGGACGTGCTGGAACTGTTTGGTGACGACGTCATCGGGGGTCAATGCCATGGTGATTCCTCTTTCGAGCGTCTGGTCGCTGGCCGATGTCGGGGCGACCGCCGGCTGGCGGCCGTTCGTATCAGCAAAGCATAGTCATCGGTTCTGGGAGTGTCGAAGGCGACGCGGCGCCGGGGGCTCATCGCCGATTCAACCCGCGAGGGTGCGCGTGATGCTGAGCAGGATGAAGCAGCCCAGCATCGTCAGTGCGAACCCGAAATCGATCGCGATGGCACCGACGCGCAACGGCGGAATGAAGCGCCGGAACAGCCTGATAGGCGGGTCGGTGACGGTGTAGATCAGCTCCGCGACCACGAGCCCGGCACCCCGCGGACGCCATTCACGGTTGAAGAACGGAATCCAATCGAGGATCAGCCGCGCCAGCAACACGAAGACATAGAGCAGCAGCGCGAGGTTGAGGATCGCTGCGATGAGTTGTACGACGGCCACGAAGCCAGACTACGGCTGCGTGAAGGGGACCGACTCCGGGTCCGCCTGGGCGACGGCACCGTCGCCCGAGACGGCGACGTTCTCGGGCGAGAGCAGGAACACCTTGCTCGTGACACGCTCGATGCGGCCGTACAGGCCCAGAGAGAGCCCGCTGGCGAAGTCGATCAGACGGCGCGCGTCGGCGTCGCTCATCTGCGAGAGGTTGATGATGACGGGGATGCCGTCACGGAAGTTCTCGGCGATGACCTGGGCGTCCCGGTACTGCTTGGGGTGCACCGTGAGGATCTCGTTGATCGTCGTGGGAGCCGGCTGACGCACGACGGCGGGCCGGTGGATCGGGGTGATCGGCGCCGCGGGCTTGTCGACCACCTGCTCCGACTTCCGAGCACGCGGCTGGGGCGCCGGCTCTTCGTAGACCTCTTCCTCGTCGGCGAGGCCGAGGTACACCATGGTCTTCTTGAGCGGGTTCGACATCTGATCCTCCGTAGTGCTCATCTGTTCCGAGGTTAACCGTGTTGTGGTCTGGGGCCGGTGATTGCCGAACCGATCCGAAGGTGTGTCGCGCCGGCGGCGATCGCTTCCGCGTAGTCCGCCGTCATCCCGGCGGAGATCCAGTCCGCATCAGGCACGACCGAGCGGACGGTGCCCGAGAGCGCGTTCAGGCGCGCGAAAGCGGCTCCCGGAGGCTCGTCGAGCGGCGCGACGGCCATCACGCCACGCACGCGCAGCGAAGCGAGCGCGGCGACGTGCGAGGCGAGCGCCTCGAGCTCGCCGGGATCGACTCCGCCGCGCCCTGGGTCATCGGTGAGATTCACCTGCAGCAGCACGTCCAGCACCGGCTCGTCGGGTTCGCCGGCCGCGTCGAGTGCGTCGGCGAGGCGCGCGCGGTCGAGCGAATGGACGACGGATGCCGCGCCACGGATCGCGCGCGCCTTGTTGGTCTGCGCCTGCCCGATGAAATGCCAGCGCAGTCCGGGGAGATCGCCGACCTCGACCACCTTGCGGCTGAACTCCTGCTGCCGGTTCTCCCCCACGTCGCGGACGCCGAGCTCATAGAGCTCGTCGACGAGCGACGCGGGGTGGAACTTGGTCACGACGATGCGCGTGAGGGACGCCGGATCGCGGCCGGCCGCGCGTGCGGCATCCGCAATCCGCTCGTCGATCGTCGCGAGGCGCGAGCCCAGTTCTCCCACGGTTCCTGACCCTGTCGAACGGCGGTCGATGGGCGTCCCTGACCGGCTACTTGAGGAAGTCGGGGATGTCGAGGTCGTCATCGCCGAACGCCGCGTCGTACGACGACTCCGTGACGGCTCCGACGGGCACCGGCACGGGCGACTGCTCGACGACGTCGCGGTCCTTGGCGGCTTCGTCGGCGGGCGTCACCGGCACGGCGGGAGTCGACACGATGCGCGACGCGGTGATCGGCTCGATGCGCTTCTCGGGCTCGCCGCCATCGAAGCCGGCCGCGATGACCGTGACCCGCACCTCGTCGCCGAGCGTGTCGTCGATGACCGTTCCGAAGATGATGTTGGCCTCCGGGTGCGCGGCCTCCTTGACGAGCTGGGCGGCGTCGTTGATCTCGAAGATGCCGAGGTTCGATCCGCCCTGGATCGACAGCAGCACACCGTGTGCGCCCTCGATCGACGCCTCGAGCAGCGGCGACTCGACTGCGAGCTCGGCGGCCTTGATGGCACGATCTGCCCCGCGTGCGGAGCCGATGCCCATGAGGGCCGAACCTGCTCCCTGCATGACCGACTTGACGTCGGCGAAGTCGAGGTTGATGAGACCCGGCGTCGTGATCAGGTCGGTGATGCCCTGGACACCGGCGAGGAGCACCTGGTCGGCGGTGGCGAACGCCTCGATCATCGAGATGCCGCGGTCGCTGATCTCGAGGAGGCGGTCGTTCGGCACCACGATGAGGGTGTCGACCTCTTCCTTGAGCTTCGCGACGCCTGTCTCGGCCTGCTGCTGGCGACGACGGCCCTCGAACGAGAAGGGCTTGGTCACGACACCGATGGTGAGGGCGCCGATCGACTTCGCGATCTTCGCGACCACCGGCGCGCCGCCGGTGCCCGTGCCGCCGCCTTCGCCCGCGGTCACGAAGACCATGTCGGCGCCGCGCAGCGCCTCTTCGATCTCTTCGGCGTGGTCTTCGGCGGCGCGACGACCCACTTCCGGGTCGGCGCCTGCGCCGAGCCCACGGGTCAGCTCGCGCCCCACATCGAGCTTGACGTCGGCGTCGCTCATCAGCAGCGCCTGGGCGTCCGTGTTGATGGCGATGAACTCGACGCCCCGCAGGCCGAGCTCGATCATGCGGTTGACCGCGTTGACGCCGCCGCCGCCGACGCCGACGACCTTGATGACCGCGAGGTAGTTCTGGTTCTGGCTCATGCCGGCCTCCGTAGCCCTGGACCTTCTAAAACCTTCAACCTCTAGTAGAGGTATAAAGAATTGCCCGGTATGCAATTCCTTGACTCGAAAGTAAGCGGACACCGCGCCCGGGCCCGCAACGCATCGGCGTGTCGCGGCATCCCGTGTCGGAAGTCGTGGCGGCGGCGCCGTCAGGGTCAGCGGATGACGATCGCGTCGGGCGACGAGACGTCATAGCTGACGACATCGGCCGGCGGCCGGGCCGCCATCGCGGTGGCCAGCACCATCGCCTTGCGTGCGGACTGCTCGGCACTCCCCCACACCACCTGCGCGTTCGAACCGCCCAGCGTGAGGGTGACGTCGTCGGGCGTTGAGGCCGTCACTTCCGTCACCTGCGCGCGGATGTCGTCGGGCAGCGACCGCATCACCTGTCCCGCGGCGGCGAAGGCGTCCGAATCCACGCCACCGGTGACCGTGAGCAGGGGTGTGCCGGGACTCGGCGCGCCCGAGCCGGAGGTGGACAGCGCCACACCGGCCGCATCGACGAGCGTGTACCCGGCGCGGGTCTCGATCAGTCCGATGGGCGTGCGCTCGACGATGCGCACCACCAGCTCGTGGGGCGGACGCGCCTCGAGCGCGTAGGTCTCGATCAACGGGAAGGCGACGAGCTCGGCCTTCACAGCGCTCTCGTCCACAAGCGGCAGGGGCGTGCCGAGCTGTCCGGACAGCGCGTCGGCGACGTCGTCGGCAGGGAGCTGCTGCGCACCCACCACCGAGATCTTCTCGACCCCGAACAGCGGGCTGTAGGCGGCGCCGATCGTACCGAGAGCGAGGAGGACGAGGGATGCCGCGACCCCGAGCCAGATCGCCCGGCGGCGTCGCTGACGCACGGTGAAGCGGCGGATCTCGGCGCGCAGCGCCTTGCGCCGCGCCCGCGAGGCCTTCCAGACCTCGCGGAACCCGACGTCGCCGGCATCCGGAGTCCTGCCAGCCCCGGCCTTGTCGCGCGGCGCCTTCGCGCGTGGGCTCTTCTCCGTGCCCGGCATCCGCCCGGCATCCGTCGCAGACGCTGTGTCCGGCGGAGCCGTCGCAGGCGACAAGGGGATGACGGGGGCAGTCTCGTGCTCATCGACGGGCAGCGCCTCCGGGTGCTCCGACTCCGCGACGCCGCTGGATCGCGGCTCGCGAGAGCGATCGTCGGGCGCGGGCCGCCCCGGCACGGCAGCACCCGCCACGCCGCGCGAGGCGACCGGCGACTGCGGCAACGGCGACGGGCGACGCATGCGGTGCTACTCCGTGCGGCTTGTGGTGTCGGAGGGGCGAGACGAGGCGGAGGTCGGGCGGCCCAGAGCCTCGAGCACCTGCGGGATGATGAGGTTCACGTTGCCGCAGCCGAGGGTGATCACGTAGTCGCCATCGCGGGCGACCGACGCGGTGTAGTCGGCGGCCTCCTGCCAGTCGGGCACGAAGTGCACGTGCGACGGGTCGGCGAAGGCGTCGCTCACGAGTTCGCCGGTCACACCCGGCACGGGATCCTCACGGGCGCCGTACACATCGAGCATGACGGTGTGGTCGGCATAGCGCTCGAGCACATCGGCGAACTCCTGGTACATGTCCTTCGTCCGGGAGTACGTGTGGGGCTGCTGGATCGCGATGATGCGCCCCTCGCCCACGACGGTGCGAGCGGCCGCCAGGGCCGCCGCGACCTCGGTCGGGTGGTGGGCATAGTCGTCGAAGACGCTGACGCCGCGTTCGACCCCGTGCAGCTCGAAGCGCCGCACCGTGCCTGCGAAGCCCTCGACCGCGCGTACTGCCGGCTCGAGCTCGTGACCGAGTGTCAGGAGCACGGCAACGGCTCCTGCGGCGTTGATGGCATTGTGCGCGCCGGGGATCGGCAGCCGGGCGTCGACGGTGGTCCCGGCGTGCGTCACGCGGAAGGAGACGGGTCCGTCCGTGACGATGCCGCTCACGCGGACCGTCGCATCCTCGGCCTCGCCGAAGGTGACGACGTGCGGATGGGTGAGCTGCGCGGCCACCAGCTGAGCGCCGGCATCGTCGGACGAGATGACGACAGCTTCTCGCGCCTCGTTCGCGAACCGGGCGAACGCCGCGTAGAACGCCTCGCGCGTGCCCCAGTGGTCGAGGTGGTCGGGGTCGACGTTGGTGATGAGGGCGATCGACGTGTCGTACAGGAGGAACGTCCCGTCCGACTCGTCCGCCTCGATGACGAAGAGGTCGTGCCCGCTGCCACTCGACACGCCGAGCTGCGCGATCACACCGCCGTTGACGAACGTGGGGTCCACATCGAGGTCGCGCAGCGCCGTCACGATCATGCCCGTGGACGTCGTCTTGCCGTGGGCACCGGCGACCGACACCAGCCGGCGTCCGCCGATGAGCCAGTACAGCGCCTGCGAACGGTGGATCACGTGCAGGCCGCGTTCCTTGGCCAGCAGGAACTCGGGGTTCTCGGGCCAGATCGCGCCGGTGTGCACGACGGTGTCCACGTCGTCGGCGAGGTTCGCTGCGTCGTGACCGACGTAGACCGTCGCCCCGAGCTCGGCGAGTTCGCGCAGACCGCGGCTGTCGGCGCGGTCGGACCCCGACACGCGGATGCCGCGCTCCAGGAACATCCGGGCGAGCCCCGACATGCCGGATCCGCCGATTCCGATGAAGTGGGCGGCGGTGATGTCGTCGGGGATGGGAAGACTGAGATCGGGTCTGATCATGGCCCGTCAATCCTAAGTTGGCCGGCGGGGAGCAGGGCCCCGGCGCGCTGTGCGGTCCGCTCGCGGCCGAAGACGGACTATGTGTTGACACATTGCTACAATGTGCAGCACAATCGACGGGTGGATCCGGATCAGATGCGTGCGATGAACGTCGTGGTCATGGCGGCGCTGATCGCCGTCTTCACGGTCATGGTGTGGGTGGTCGGCTCGAACTCGTCCGCCTACGCCCGCGCGGACCGCTTCTCCCAGCGAAGCCGACTGCCCTACGGAACGACGCAGACGCGGGAGTCGGTCGTCCGACACGTGCAGTCCGCAAGTCGGGCCGGAACGATCGCCGCCCTGGCGGGACTTCTGGCCGCCTCCTGTCTGTTGTTCACGCCGCTGGCGACGACCCCCGTCTTCCTTTTCGTTGTCGTGTTCCCCGTGCTGATCGTGACGGGCACGGTGTCCGCGGCGGTGAGTGTGCGCGAGCGGCTCTTCCACCCGGCGCCGGATGCGCCGCGCATCGCACGGGCTCGAGCGCTCGGCGTCGGCGACTACCTGGATCCCTTCCGCCGCCTCCTCCCCTGGGCGCTCGCCGCGTGTGCGACGCTGGCTCTGGTCACCGTCTGGGTCAGTGGGACGGGCCGGCGGGAACGCACCGGCGAGGCGCTCGCGGTCAGTCTGCTGATCGTCGCCATCGTTGCAGTTGCGGCGTTCGTGGCGGTGCCGATCCTCGAGAGGAAGGTGCTCGACCAGCCGCAGCCGGCGTCCGACACGCTCGAGCTCGCCTGGGACGATGCGTTCCGAGCCACGACGATCGGTCAACTTCACCTCTCACTCGCGTTCGCGGCGTGGATCGTCCTCGCGCTGTCCGTCGGGGTGCTGTGGCCGGGAGCAGACGGCCCGTTCACCGGGCTTGCTGCGCAAGTGCCCACGTGGGGCATCATCGCCCTCCAATTCGTCTACCCGAACACCGGCCGGCCGCTGCCCGCCGGGCTCTACCCCGAGTGGCTCCGCCGACCCGTCGCCGAAGGGACTGCCGCATGATCACGATCGACCCGTCGTCCCCCGTGCCGCCGTTCGAGCAGCTCCGGTCCGGCCTCGTCGACGCCGTCGCATCCGGCGAGCTCGGCGCGGGCGAGCGCCTGCCCACCGTCCGCCGCCTCGCCGAAGACCTGGGCATCGCGCCCGGCACGGTCGCCCGTGCGTACCGAGAGCTCGAGGCATCCGGCATCATCGAGACCCGCGGCCGCAACGGTACGTTCGTCGCGTTCGACGCCGATCCGGCTCGTCAGCAGCTGCAGCGCGCCGCGGCAGCCTTCGCCGACCAGGTGCGGGAACTGCGCCTCGACGCCGACGAGGCGCTCGCGATCGTCACCGCCGCGCTGCGGGGCGGAGAGGCGTCACCCGCGTCCTGAATGCTGGACGGCTTCGTCGATCATCGCGACGACGTTCTCCGTTCCGGTGCGGGTGCCGACCGATGCCGCAGCTGCCGCCATCGTGGCACGCCGGGCTTCGTCGGTGAGGAGCGGGATGACCTCGGACCGCACGCGGTCACCTGTGAACCCGGCATCCGGAATCAGGATCGCGGCTCCGGCGCGAACAGCGGACGAGGCGTTGAGAGCCTGCTCGCCGTTGCCGACGGCGTACGGGACGTAGACGGTCGGGATGCCGAGTGCGCTGATCTCGCTGACCGTCGCGGCACCGGCGCGCGACACGACGACGTCCGTCAGCGCGAAGGCGAGGTCCATGCGGTCGAGGTAGCGGCGCACCGCGTATCCGGGCACGCCGGGGTCGGGGAGGGTGGAACGCTCCCCCGTCGCGTGCAGCAGCTGCCAGCCGGCGTCGAGCACGTCGCGCCAGGCGGCTCCGTGCCCCTCGCCGAACGCCTCGTTGAGCCGCTGGGCGCCGAGTGAGCCGCCGAAGACCAGCACCACGGGCTTGGCAGGGTCGAGCCCGAAGTGCTCGGCCGCCTCCGCCCGGAGCGCCTCGCGGTCGAGGGTCACGATCTCGCGGCGCAGCGGCATCCCTACGACCCGCGACCGCTTCAGGGGCGTGCCCTCGAACGCGACGCCGACACCGGCGGCTCGACGCGCGCCGAGCACGTTCGCCAGACCGGGCCGCGCGTTCGCCTCGTGCACGACGAACGGCACGCCCGCGCGGCGCGCCGCGACGTAGGCGGGCGCCGACGCGTAGCCGCCGAAGCCGACGACGACATCGACGCGGCGATCGGCCAGGTGACCGCGTACCTGCGCGATCGCCCGCTGGAACTTCGCCGGAAACGCGGCCGCAGCGGTGTTCGGGCGCCGCGGGAACGGCACCTTGTCGACGAAGAGCAGCTCGTAGCCGCGTTCGGGCACGAGGCGCGCCTCGAGGCCCTCGCGCGTGCCGAGCACGAGGACCTCGGCATCGGCATCCCGTGCGCGCAGCGCGTCGGCGACAGCGAGGAGCGGGTTCACGTGTCCGGCGGTACCGCCGCCGGCCAGGAGGTACGTCGTCACTCCCCGAGCCTACCCGGCCGAGCCGACGGGGTTTGGGGCGCGCGACGGTCGCTCGGGGCGCACGTCACGCGCCCCGGACGGTCGTGGCGCGCCCCAAACCACGGGGGGCATACCGAAGGTGACGGCACGACGACGGCGGGGACGGATGCCGCGGCTCAGCGGACGGCGCGGAGCTTCGCGCGCTCGCGCGCGGCCCGCGCGGCGGCGATCGCCGCCTCACGCCGGGCGACGGAGGCCGGGAGGGAGCGCGCGAACGCGAGCAGCACCCCGGATGCCAGCAGCACCGACAGCAGCGATGTGCCGCCCTGCGACATGAACGGCAGCGGCACGCCCAGGACAGGCAGCACGCGCAGGACGACGCCGATGTTGATGAGCGCCTGCCCGATGATCCACACCGTGATGCCGCCCGCGGCGATGCGCACGAACGGATCGTCGGTCTTGCGGATGACGTGGAAGGCGCCGACGGCGAACAGGGCGAACAGCGTCAGCACCACGGCGCAGCCGATGAGGCCGAGCTCCTCCCCGACGATCGCGAAGATGTAGTCGTTCGCCGCAGCGGGCAGCCAGTCGTACTTCTCACGCGAATTGCCGAGGCCGAGTCCGAAGACGCCGCCGCTGGCGAGGCCCCAGATGCCGTGCAGCGGCTGGTAGCAGGAGTTGAGGTAGTCGGCGAGGCAGTCCTGATCCAGGAAGCTCATGATGCGCTTCATGCGGTTCGGGCTGGTGATGGCGAACGCCGCGAGGCCCGCGGCGGCCACCAGCAGCGGGATCACGAACAGCCGCAGCTTGACGTTGGAGAAGAACAGCGCGCCCAGAAGGACGAGCACCAGGATGATCACCGTGCCGAGATCGTGCCCGGCGAGGACGGTCGCGAAGACGGCGATCGACACGGGCACGACGGGGATGAACACGTGCTGCCACTTGCTCAGCAGGGTCTGCTTGCGGAACAGCACGAACGCGAGCCAGAGCGCCAGACCGAGCTTGAGGAACTCGGACGGCTGTGCCTGCACCCCGCCGATGTTGATCCAGTTGCGGTTCCCGTCGTTGTCGATGCCCAGCGGCGTGAACACCAGCATCTGGACCGCCACGCCGATGATGAGCGCGGGCCATGCGATCTTCTTGTAGAAGGTGATCGGCAGACGGCTGGCGATGAACATGAGCGGGATGCTCACCGCGGCGAACATCACCTGCTTCAGCACCATCTCCCACGGCGCCTCGCCCTGGGCGGTGGCCGTCGCCGACGTCGCCGACAGCACCATGACGAGGCCGAAGACCGTCAGCAGGAGCGCCGTGGAGGCGATGAGCAGGAACTCGCTCGGCACCGGCGCGAAGACCCGGCCCAGCGAGACGCGGGCGGCGAGCCCGCGTCGGGCGGGAGGCTCAGGCGGAGTCGGGCTCTCCCGGGTTCGGGGCGGCTGCGTCGTGGTCATCCGGCTCCCCCGTTCCGATCCGTTCCCTCACCGCCGCAGCGAATCTGCGACCGCGGTCGGCATACGACGCGAACTGGTCGAAGGATGCCGCGGCGGGAGCGAGCAGAACCACGTCCCCGTCACGCGCCACCCCAGCCGCCAGTTCGACGACCTGCGCCATGACCTCTTCAGTCTCAGCGGCGTCGACCTCGAATACCGGCACTGCCGGCGCGTGTCGCTCGAACGCGGCGACCACCGCTGTCCGGTCGACGCCGATCACGATGGCCGCCTTCGCGCCGGCACCGCGACCCGACACGAGCTCGGAGACGTCGACGCCCTTCAGCAGTCCGCCGACGACCCACACGGCGCCCGGGTAGGCGGCGAGCGACGAGGCGGCCGCGTGCGGGTTGGTGGCCTTGGAGTCGTCGACCCAGGTGATGCCGGCGTGGCGCGCGACGACTTCGATGCGGTGCGGGTCCAGGCGGAAGGCGCGCAGGGCATCGCGGATCGCGGCAGGCGCGACGTCCAGCGAGCGTGCCAGCGCGGCAGCCGCCAGGACGTTGGAGACGATGTGCGGGGCGGCGAGGCCCAGCGAGGCGAGCTCATCGACCGTGGTGAGCTCCAGCGCACTGGTGCGCCGGTCGTCGAGGAAGGCGCGGTCGACGACGATGCCGTCGACGAGACCCAGGTCGCTCGGCCCCGGCACGCCGAGGTCGAAGCCGATGGCGCGCGCACCCTCGACCACCTCGGCGTCTTCGACCATGCGCTGGGTCGCGGCATCCGCTTTGTTGTAGACGCACGCGACGCGCGTGTTGTCGTACACGTGCGCCTTCGCCGCGCGGTACTCGTCGAAGGAGCCGTGCCACTCGAGGTGGTCGTCCGCGAGATTCAGGCAGACCGCCGCCCACGGCGACAGCGGGTCGGGAGAGTCCTGCAGCCCCAGATACCAGAGCTGGTGGCTCGACAGCTCGACCACGAGGGCGTCGAAGCCGGACGGGTCGCGCACGGCGTCGAGCACCGGCGTGCCGATGTTGCCGACGGGAGCTGCCCGCAGCCCGCCCGCCACGAGCATGCTCGCGGCGAGGCGGGTGGTCGTGGTCTTGCCGTTGGTGCCGGTGATGAGAAGCCACTCCGCCGGGGTTCCGTCCGCGCGCAGGACCTTGTCGCGCACGCGCCAGGCGAGCTCGACGTCGCCCCACAGCGCGATGTCGTTCTGCTGCGCCCACGCGATGACGGGATGCCGCGGCGAGAAGCCGGGCGACGCCACGACGACCTCGGGCGCGAAGTCCGCGAGCTCCGCCGGCACCGAAGCGAGCGAACCGGTCCACAGGCGCGCCCCGATGACCGGAAGCAGCCGCGCGTACTCCTCATCGGCCTGCTCGGTGACGACGAGGACGTCGGCGCCGAGCTCGGCCAGGGTGTCGGCGACCGAGAAGCCGGTGACCGACATCCCGAGCACCGCGACGCGGAGGCCCTTCCAATCGGCGTTCCAGCTGGTGAGGGTGGACAGTCGTTCCGAGGTCATGTGCGAGAGAGCCATTCGACGTAGAAGAATCCGACCCCCGACACCGCGAGGAGGCCGGCGATGATCCACATGCGCACCACGATGGTGACCTCCGACCAGCCGCGCAGTTCGAGGTGGTGGTGGAACGGGCTCATCAGGAACAGCCGCTTGCCGCGCGTGATCTTGAAGTAGAGGCGCTGCAGGATCACGGAACCCGGGCCGATGATGAAGACGCCGGCGACGAGCACGGCGAGCAGCTCGGTGCGGGTGAGGATCGCCATCGCGGCGATCACGCCGCCGATGGCCATCGATCCGACGTCGCCCATGAAGACCTTGGCCTTCGGCGCGTTCCACCACAGGAATCCGATCAGAGCGCCGACGAACGACGCCGAGACGATCGCCAGGTCGAACGGGTCACGGGTCGGATAGCAGGCGGCCTTGGCGGCCGCCGACAGCGCCTCCCCGCCCCAGCACGCCTGGTTGAACTGCCAGAAGGCGATGAGGCTGTACGCGCCGATCACGAAGATGCCGGCACCGGCCGCCATGCCGTCCAGGCCATCCGTCACGTTGGTGCTGTTGGAGAACGCCACGCCGATGAACGTCACCCAGGCGAGGTAGAGGATCCATCCGACGATGAGCCCGAGCGTCATGAAGCCGAGCACCGGCACGTCGCGGAACACGGAGATGTACGGCGAGGCCGGCGTCTGGTCGAACTGGTTCGGGAAGTTCAGGGCCACGATGCCGAACGGCACCGTCACGATCACCTGTCCCAGGATCTTGCGCCATCCGCTCAGTCCCATGAACTTCTGCTGGCGCACCTTCATGTAGTCGTCGATGAAGCCGACCGCGCCGAGTCCGACCATCATCCAGATCACCAGCAGACCCGAGACGGTCGGCGGGTTGTTGCCGACGTAGCAGCCGACCAGATAGCCGACGATCGTGCCGACGATGAAGATCGTGCCGCCCATCGTCGGGATGCCGCGCTTCGCCTTGTGGTTGGGGTTGCGGATGTCCTCGGGGGTGCGGATCACCTGTCCCCAGCCCCACTTGCGGAAGAGCCGCAGGAAGACGGGGGTGAGGAAGAGGGTGAATGCCAGCGAGATCGCCGCCGCCGTCAGGAGAGATCTCACGAGAACGATTCTCCCAGACGATCACCCAGGAACCGCAGTCCTGCCGAGTTCGACGACTTCACGAGCACGCGGTCGCCGTCGCGCAGTTCGCCCTGCAGGTAGTCGAACGCCTCGTCGGCGGTGGCGAAGAACACGGCCTCGTTGTCCCACGACCCCTGAGCGACCGCTTCGAGGTACATCCGGCGGGCAGCGTCGCCGACGACGACGATGCGCTGGATGCCGAGCCGCACGGCCAGCAGGCCGACGCGGTCGTGCTCCTCCTCGGCGTACTCGCCGAG
Organism: Microbacterium yannicii; assembly: GCF_024055635.1. Taxonomy (GTDB): domain Bacteria; phylum Actinomycetota; class Actinomycetes; order Actinomycetales; family Microbacteriaceae; genus Microbacterium; species Microbacterium yannicii. Next base: position 100,888 of record NZ_JAMXMB010000006.1, on the reverse strand, counting down.
CTCGCTCATCGCCCCCAGCACGGCGACGGTGCGCTCGCCCGGGCCGGTGATCTGGGCGAGGGTGCGCAGGGCCGCCGACATCGAGTCGGGGCTGGCGTTGTACGCGTCGTTGATGATGCGCACGCGATCCGATCCGAGCGGCTGCATGCGCCACCGTTCGGCGATCTCCACGGTCTCCAGGCGGGCCACGGCGTCGGCGAGCGACACCCCGAGCATGGTCGCGGCTGCGATGGCGGCGAGGGCGTTCATGACGTGGTGCTCGCCCAGCACACGCAGGCGCACCGGCAGCGAGACGCCGTCGGCGGTCACCGTGAAGGATGTTCCGGATGCCGTCACCACGACGTCGTCGGCGCGCACCTCGGCGGCGGGGCCGCGGCCGAACCACCGAACGCTCGCGCCCCGCTCCGCGGCGATCGGCGCCATCGCCGCGACGCGGGCGTCGTCGGCATTGAGCACGGCCACTCCCCCGTCGCCCAGCGCCCGCACCAGCTCGGACTTGGCGTGGAACGTGGCCTCGATGCCGCCGAACCCACCGGCGTGCGCCATGCCGACCATGAGCACGACGCCGACGTCGGGGTCGACCAGCCCTGCCAGTCGGGCGATCTCGCCGGGCGCGCTCGCGCCGAACTCGCTCACGAGGAATTCCGTGGTGTCGGTGACGCGCAGCATCGTGAGCGGCGCTCCGACCTCGTTGTTGAAGGACGCCTTCGGCGAGACCGTCTCGCCCTCGCCCTCGAGGATGCGTGCCAGCAGGTTCTTGGTGGTGGTCTTGCCGTTCGAGCCCGTGATGCCGACGACGCGCAGGGTTCCGCCGGCCCGGACGCGCTGCACGACTTCGCGGGCCAGCGCGGCGAGTGCCGCGACGACGTCGGGCACGAGGATCTGCGTCACTTCAGCGTCGACCCGGCGCTCGACGAGCGCGAGGGCGGCGCCGTTCGCGACGGCGGCGTCGACGAAAAGGTGCCCGTCGGTCTCTTCGCCGGGCTTGGCGACGAACACCCCGCCCGGGCGGATGAGCCGGGAATCGGTGTCGACGGCTCCCGAGATCAACGTGTCGGGCGTGTCGCCGTCGGCGAGGTGTGTCTCGCCCGCGATGGCATGGGCGATCTGGGCGATGGTGAGCGCGATCATCAGGGGACTCTCCGTCGGGTGGGGAGACTACCCGAACTTGGGCAGCAGCTCCGGCGACGTCGTCGAGGGCATGACGCGGTAGGTCTTGAGAACCTGGGTCATGGCCTTCTGGAACGCGGTCGCGTTGGCCGCAGACGATGTTACCTTCGTCGGCTCGTCGAGCGTGACGACGACCACGTACTGAGGGTCGTCGGCGGGAGCGAAACCGACCATGGTCGTGTAGTAGACGCCCTGCTTGTAGCCCCCGTTGCCGTCGCTCTTCTCGCCGGTGCCGGTCTTGCCGCCGATCCGGTATCCGGGAATCGCGACGGTCTTGGCGTAGGGCGCCTGCAGGAACACGTTCTCGAGCATCTGGCGCATCTCTGCCGAGGTGCTCTCGCTGATGACGCGCTCGGGGTCGCCGACCTCGGGCTCGACGACGGTGCCGTCCGCCTTGGTGCAGGACTCGATGATCTGCAGCGGCATGCGGACGCCGCCGTTCACGATCGCGCCGTACGCGCGGGCGAGCTCCGGCATCGTGGTGGTCACACCCTGCCCGAACGAGGTGTTGTACGTCGTCTGCGCACCCCACTGGTCGGCCGGATAGACCAGGCCGTTCTCCTCGCCGGGATACCCGGATCCCGTGCCCTGGCCGATGCCGAAGCGCTGGAAGTAGTCGTAGCGCGTCTGCTTGTCGACCTTCTCGCTGAACTTGGAGATGCCCGCGTTGGACGAGTCGATGAGCACGCCGGTCAGGGTGTAGGTGTTCGCGGGGTGCTTGAACGAGTCGCGCACGCGCGCCCCGTCGGCGAAGTGCTCCTCGCTGGAGGCGACCACGGTCGAGGTGGGGGTCTGCCCTCCGGCGTCGATGACGGTCGCCGCAGTGAGGCCCTTGAACGTCGATCCGGGCTCGAACGTGCCGAGGAAGATCTGGCTGGTGCGGTCCTTGACGTCGGTGGCGTCGACGTTGTTCGGGTCGACGGTCGGGTACTCGGCGGCGGCCCGCACCTTGCCCGTCTTGACCTCGTACACGAGGATCGAGCCGTGCTGGGCGACCATGTTCTGCGTCTGCTCGGCGATGAGCTGCTGCAGATACCACTGCAGGTCTCGGTTGATGGTCAGCTCCAGCGTGCCGCCGTCGGTCGCGGGGGTCTCCACCTCGGTGCCGGGGATCACGACCCCGTCCTTGCCCTTCTCGTAGGTGCGAGTGCCGTTCGTGGCGGCGAGGCAGTCGTTCTGCGAGCGCTCCAGGCTCTCCTGCGGCTTCCCGTCGGTGCCGACGAAGCCGACGAGGTTGCCGGCGACCGCGCCGTCGGGGTAGGCCCGCGCCGGATGCGGCATGCACGTGATGTAGGGCGCCTTGAGGTCGGCGAGCTCCCGGAACGTCTCCGTCGACACGCTCTTCTTCAGGTAGGCGAACTCCGAGTCCGGGTTCTCCGCGAGCGCGGCGGCGACGATGCCGCGCACCTCCTCCGGCGTCTGTCCGGTGATCCGGGCGACGTCATTCGAGACGTCCGCCCAGAGCCTGGACTTCGACTCGCCTTCGAGCACAGAAGCGTCGGTCTGCCTGATCAGCAGCGGCGAGAGCTGACAGTCGTACTGCAGGATGCTGCCGGCCAGCACCTGGCCGTTCTCATCGACGATGGCGCCGCGCGTGCCGTAGAGCGTCTGCTGGCTGGCGAAGGCGGTGTTGAGCGAGTCCTTCACGTGGTCGTCGGCGTTCACGACCTGGATGTCGACGAGGCGCACGATGAAGCCGGCGAGGACGGCGAGGACGACGGCGAGGGCGACGACGGTGCGGCGGCGGGGACTTCTCGTGCTTCGTGTCGTCATGTGCGTCTCGTGCTCTGGTCTCGCGTTCTCGTGTCGACCGCCGGCGGTGCCGTCGGTTCAGTGTGTGCTCGGAGTGGGCAGTCCGTCGGTGAGCGGCGGCGGAGTGTTGCCGACTCCGCCGTCCGGCGTCTCGGCCACCTCGACCGGTACGCCGTCGATGGTGGCGTCGGGGACGGTGACGAGAGGCGTGTCGGTGATGAGGGCGTTCGCGACCGCGCCGCGCCCGATGGCGTCGACCGAAGAGGAACCCATCGCCACCTCGGACGGACCGAGGATCGCGCCGTCGCTCAACCGGAGGTAGCTCGGCGCCTCGTTGATCACCATGCCGAGTGCGGCGGCGTTCGCGGCGAGATACTGCGGCGAGCTCAGTCCCGCGACGTCGTCGTACAGGATCTGCTTCTGGTAGGTGAGATCCCGCTGCTCTTTCGAGAGCGCGGCGAGCTCGTATGTGCTCTGGGTCGTCATGATCGACAGCGACATCTGAGCGCCGGCGATGAGGAAGGCGCCGAGCACGGCCACGATCCCGTAGAAGAGCTTGGGCCGACGGCGGCGGGCGGGTGCGTCGACGGCCTGCAGGCGCCGGCGCGGGGCATCCGCTCGGTCCGGTGCCGCACCGCCGATCGGGCGGCGCGCAGCCGGCCCAGAGAGATTGGCCGCTGTCGTGGCGTTGGCGATCGTGCTCATGCCGCACCCTTCGCGTGCTCGGGCCTGATGCGCTCGGCGGCGCGCAGGCGCACCGGCGTCGCACGCGGGTTGACCGCGCGCTCCTCGTCGGTGGCGAGCTCGGCACCCTTGACGAGCAGTCGGAATCTGGGGGTGTGCTGGGGCAGCTCGACCGGAAGGCCCGCGGGCGCGGTCGAAGCGGATGCCTCGGCGAGCGCACGCTTGATCAGGCGGTCCTCGAGCGACTGATACGACAGCACGACCACGCGCCCGCCGACCGGCAGGATGTCCAAGGCGGCAGGAATCGCGCGCTCGAGCACCGAGAGCTCGCGATTGACCTCGATACGGAGCGCCTGGAACACGCGCTTGGCGGGGTGGCCGGTGCGCTGCACCGCCGCCGGGGTCGCCGCCTGCAGGATCTCGACGAGCCGGCCCGACCGCTCGATCGGCTCCTGAGCCCGGGCCGCGATGATCGCGCGGGCATACCGGCCGGCCAGCTTCTCTTCCCCGTAGCGCTCGAAGATGCGCCGCAGATCGCCCTCGCCGTAGCTCGCGAGGATGTCGGCGGCCGTCGTGCCCGCCGACTGGTCCATGCGCATGTCGAGCGGGGCATCCTGCGCGTACGCGAAGCCGCGGTCGGCGACGTCGAGCTGCAGCGACGAGACGCCGAGATCGAACAGGATGCCGTCTGCCGCGGCGAAACCGCTCGAGGTGACGGCATCCGCGATTCCGTCGTACACGGTGTGGACGAGCGTGATGCGGTCGCCGAAGCGCGCGAGGCGCTCGCCTGCGATGCGCAGCGCGTCGGTGTCGCGGTCGAGGCCCACGAGGTGAAGGTGCGGGAAACGCTCGAGGAACGCCTCGGAGTGTCCGCCCATGCCGAGCGTCGCATCGACGAAGACGGCACCCTCGCGCTCGAGCGCGGGAGCAAGCAGCTCGAGGCAGCGCTCGAGCATGACCGGGGTGTGGATGTCGCGCAGGTTCATGATCGGCAGGGCCTCCGAGGACGTGTCCCCTGGGTCCTGATCCCCATCCGCTCTGACCTGGCACCGGGGAAGTGGCGACAGGGCGGGAGCGGCTGGGAGTCAGGGCTCAGGCGACAGGAGCCTCAGAACAGGCCCGGAATCACCTCCTGCTCCAGCTCGGCGTATGTCTCTTCGTTGGCCTCGGCGTAGGTGTTCCATGCCGTGGCGTCCCAGATCTCGGCATGAGCGCCTACGCCGGTGACGACGAGGTCGCGCTCCAGACCGGCGTATGCGCGCAGCGGAGGGGGGATCGTGATGCGGTTCTGACCGTCGGGCTTCTCGGCACTGGCACCCGAGAGGAACATGCGCAGGAAGTCGCGTGCCTGCTTGTTCGCGAGCGGGGCCTCACGGATGCGGTCGTGCACCCGTTCGAACTCCTTCTCGCTGAACACGTACAGGCAGCGATCCTGCCCGCGCGTCACGACGACACCCCCACCGAGATCGTCGCGGAACTTCGCCGGGAGGATGACGCGACCTTTGTCATCGAGCTTGGGTGTGTGCGTGCCCAAAAGCATCGGTACATCACACCCCCTTCGTCCGGCCCCCCCGGGTTATGCGCCACTTTACTCCACTCTCCTCCACTTCGCTACCGAAGGATCGCCGAACACTCCCCCGCGTACCCCGACGGGCGCTCGAGACCTGGCGCGCGGACAACAAAAAAGCACCGACCCGGAGGTCGGTGCTTCTCGCTCGGATTCAGCCGGCGGCGCTCAGCGCTCGCCTTGCCGCTTGTCCCATCGGTCGTTCATGCGGTCCATGAACGAGGAGGCATTCTGTGGTTTTGCCGGCCGGTCGGGCTCGGTCGGAATCTTGCCCGGTCCGCGGCCCGGCGTGACGGCGAGGAGGACTCCGCCCAGCATCACGACGAAGCCGATCACGCCGACGACGATCAACTGCTGCGAGACCCCGACGATCAGACCGCCGAGCCCCAGCAGCACGAGGATCGTGCCGTACACGATGTTTCGATAGCTCAGGGTGCGTCCGTCACGGGGCGCGCTGACGACATCCGCGTCGTTGCGCATGAGATGGCGCTCCATCTCGTCCAGCAGGCGCTGCTCCTGTTCGGAGAGTGGCATGCATCCCCCTCTGTACTTCGGTGGCTCGATTGTACGCGTGCCGTTCGTCACTAGGCTAGGCCCGTGTCAGCACTCGCAGAGCCGATCGAAGCCATTTCTCAGCGAGTGGACATCTTCATCTCGACACACCGCGACAGCGTGACGGATGCCGGAGCCGAGGCAGCGAGGTTCATCTCGGCCGCGGCGGACGCGGCGACCGGCGGCAAACGCCTCCGCGGACGCTTCTGCATCGCCGGGTGGAGGGCTGTGGAGGAGGCGTCGACGGCGACCGGAGACAGCCAGGACCCGGTCCTGGCCGCCGCGGCGGCGCTCGAGGTCTTCCATGCCGCCGCGCTCGTGCACGACGACCTCATCGACAACTCCGACACGCGCCGCGGCCGCCCGTCGGCGCACCGTGCGCTGGAGGCAGGGCACCGCGACTCCGGGTGGCGCGGGGACGCCGACGCCTTCGGCCGGTCAGGGGCGATCCTGCTCGGCGACCTCCTCGTCGCGTGGAGCGACGACCTCCTCGAGGAGGGACTCGCCGAGACCTCGCCCGAACGTGCGGCCGCTGCCCGCCGCGAGTACGCGCTGATGCGCCGGGAAGTCACGCTCGGCCAGTTCCTCGACATCGCCGAGGAGTCGGCCTTCGTCACCGCGCCCGACGAACGGCACGCCGAGCGCGCCTTGCGCGTGGCGTCCTTCAAGTCGGCGCGCTACAGCGTGCAGCAGCCGCTCGCCATCGGCGCGGCGCTCGCAGGAGCCGATGCCGCCCAGTCTGCGGCGCTGGCCGCGTTCGGGCATCCGCTCGGAATGGCGTTCCAGCTGCGCGACGACGTGCTGGGTGTCTTCGGCGACGAGGCCGCCACCGGCAAGCCGTCGGGCGACGACCTCCGCGAGGGCAAGCGCACCGTCCTGGTGGCCTATGCCCGCGAGGCGCTCGCGCCGGGCGCGCGGCGCCTCGTCGATGAGATGATCGGACAGCCCGACCTCGACGCGGGGCAGATTGCGGCACTGCAGCAGACCATCGTCGATACCGGCGCGCTCGACCGCGTCGAGCGCCTCATCGCCGACTACGCCCGCGAGGCAGACCACGCGTTGTCAGGGGCGCGCCTGGGCAACGCCGCCGTGGGCGAGCTGCGGGATCTGGCTCGCGCGGCGACCGTGCGCACCACCTGAAGCCTGGGTGCGCCCCGAGGGCTGCGCGACGCGGCCGGGCGGAACGTGACGCCAGCGTCAGAGCACCGTGCGCGCGACCCTGCGGACCTCGCTCTTGCGGCCGGCGAGGAGCGCCTCGATCGGCGGCATCCCGATGGACTCCTCAGGCGTGAGCAGCCAGTCGATCGCCTCGTCGTCCGAGAACCCGGCGTCGTGGAGCGCGAAGACGGTACCCCGCAGCGACGGCAGCGGGTGCCCGTCGACGATGAAGACGGACGGCACCTTCAGGACGCCGTCCCGCTTGGATCCGACGAGCTGGAACTCGTCGAGCATCCGCCGCACCCTGCCCAGCGGTTCGCCCAGCACCTCCACCAGATCGGGAAGGGTGAGCCAGTCGGTCTCGAAGCGGGAGGCGTCGTCAGAGGTCACGAGACCAACTATCTCAGATCGCCTCGTGGACGCGTCGCTCACACTCTGGCCACACCAGTCACATCAGCCACTTCTTATAGCACCCGTTGACACCAATCGACTTCCGTGACACGGTTTTCGGAGTCGGCTGAGGGGGGAAAACTCGTGCGACAGGTCCGGAGTACAAGAAACAGGGTCGATCGGAGCGCCGCCTCGTCGCGGGCGCTTCTCGGCGTCCCGGTCGCCCTCGCGGGCTCGATCGCGCTGACGCTGTCGGCCGTCCCCGCGCACGCAGCGACAGGGCATGCGGCGACAGGACATCCGAGCACCGTGGATGCCGCCGGACGAAGTGCCGACCGCGACGCCCGCGCCATGCGGCCCGGGGCGGCCGCCGTGCCGACCGTCTCCGACCCCAGGGCGGCGATGGCCGCGCCCGCGGCGACGATCGCCGCACCCGCCGCTGCCCGCGTGGCCGCGGAGACGGCGCCGGCGAGCTACACCGTGCAACCCGGCGACACCGTGAGCCGCATCGCCGCGCGCTTCGGGCTGCGCACCACCGATGTGCTCGCGCTCAACGGACTCGGATGGTCCTCGACGATCTACCCCGGCCAGGTGCTGAAGCTCGCCGGGGGCGCCGCTGCGCCCGCGCCGGCCAGCCCGGCGCCCGCGCCCACGGGTGGCGCCTACACGGTGCAGCGAGGCGACACCGTCGGCGCCATCGCGCAGCGCCACGGTCTCACGACCAATGCCGTGCTGGCCGCCAACGGGCTGGGCTGGTCGTCGATCATCTACCCCGGCCAGACCCTCACGATCCCGGGCGCCGCCGCGCCCGCGGCATCCGCTCCGGCGCCGGCACCCGCGCCCGCACCGGCTCCCGCGCCCAGTGCGCCGGCCGCCGGCAGTCACACCATCGTCGCGGGCGACACCATCAGCGCGATCGCCCATCGCTACGGTGTGACGATCGATGCCGTGCTCTCCGCCAACGGCCTCGCCCGGTCGTCGATCATCTACCCCGGGCAGACGCTCAGGATCCCGGCATCCGCGCCGTCCGTTCCCGGACTGACCGCCGAGCAGGTCGCCAACGCGCAGCTGATCGTGCGCATCGGCCGCGAGCTCGGAGTGTCGGACCACGGCATCGCGATCGCACTCGGCACCGCGATGCAGGAGTCGTCGCTGCGCAACGTGACCTGGGGAGACCGGGATTCGCTCGGACTGTTCCAGCAGCGGCCGAGCTACGGCTGGGGCACCGAGGCCGAGGTGCAGGACGCTGCACGTGCGACCCGCGCGTTCTTCGGCGGCTCGGGAGATCCGAACGGCTCCCGCACACGCGGGCTCCTCGACATCCCCGGCTGGGAGGGGCTGACGTTCACGCAGGCGGCCCAGGCGGTGCAGATCTCGGCGTATCCCGACGCCTACGCGCAGTGGGAGACGTCGGCGCACGCATGGCTCGCCGCGCTCCGCTGATCGCGCTGAGGAACCGTCACATTACGATCTCGCCGGGTGAGGCGCTCCGCGTGCTCGCGGGCCCGCGTCCGTAGACTCTCAGCGTGAGCACGAGTCAGCAGACGGACCCGCTGATCGGCCGTCTGGTCGACGGCCGGTACCGGGTGCGTGCTCGCATCGCGCGCGGCGGCATGGCGACGGTCTACGTCGCCACCGATCTGCGCCTCGAGCGTCGCATCGCGCTCAAGGTCATGCATGGCCATCTCAGCGACGACACGGTGTTCCAGAGCCGGTTCATCCAGGAGGCCCGCGCCGCCGCCCGCCTGGCCGATCCGAACGTGGTGAACGTGTTCGACCAGGGCCAGGACGGCGATATGGCGTACCTGGTCATGGAGTACCTCCCCGGCATCACGCTGCGCGAGCTCCTCCGCGAGCAGCGCCGGCTCACCGTGCCGCAGGCGGTGTCGATTCTCGACGCGGTCCTCTCGGGTCTCGCGGCCGCACACAAGGCGGGCATCGTGCACCGCGACGTCAAGCCCGAGAATGTGCTCCTCGCCGAAGACGGCCGGATCAAGATCGGAGACTTCGGGCTCGCGCGTGCCACGACGGCGAACACCGCATCCGGCGCGCAGTTGCTCGGCACGATCGCCTACCTCGCTCCCGAGCTCGTCACCCGCGGCACCGCCGATGCCCGCAGCGACATCTACGCCATCGGCATCATGCTCTACGAGATGCTCACCGGTGAGCAGCCCTACAAGGGCGAGCAGCCGATGCAGATCGCTTTCCAGCATGCGACCGACTCGGTGCCCCGGCCGAGCGTGAAGAACCCCGGCGTGCCCGAGCAGCTCGACGAGCTCGTGCTGTGGGCGACCGAGAAGTCGCCCGACGAGCGACCGATCGACGCCCGCGAGATGCTGCAGCGCCTGCGCGACATCGAGCGCGAGCTCGGCATCTCGCCCACTGTCACCCGGACGGGCCCGATCGGCGTCGTGCGCAACGAGGTCACGCCCACGGGCGAGCTCACCGCGGTGCTGCCGAGCGTCGCGACCGGCCCCACCGCCGCGATGGAGGAGGTCGACAACGCCGGCCGCCTGCGCCGCGCCACCCAGCGCCGCCGCTCCCGCGGAGCGTGGCTCATCGTCCTGGTGCTGCTGCTGGCGGCGCTCGCCGGCGGGCTCGGCTGGTGGTTCGGCTCCGGACCCGGCTCCCTCGTCGCCGTCGCCGATGTCACCGGAAAGTCTTTCGAAGAGGCCGCCGCCATATTCGAAGAGGACTCCCTCATCGCGGTCCAGCAGGGCGAGAACAGCCTCGAGGTGGCTGCCGGGCAGGTCATCCGCACCAATCCGCCGCAGGGCACACGCGTCGAGAAGTCCTCCGAGATCAACGTATTCGTCTCGCTCGGTCCCGCAGAGGCGACGTTCACCGCTTTCGCAGGCATGTCCGAGGACGACGCGCGCGCCACCTTCACGGGGCAGTCCGTCTCGGTCGCGGACGACAGCGCCACGTTCTTCACGGATGCGCCGGCCGGTACGGTCGTCGGCGCCTTCGTCCGGCCGGCGGGGGCTCCCGACGACGGGTCGCAGGACGTCCCGTGCATCGACGGCTGCACGGTCCACCAGGGCGACAGCGCCTGGCTCCAGGTGTCGCTCGGCCCGCTGCCGGACGTCGCCGGCGAGAGCGAGGGCAAGGCGCGCAGCACCCTCGAGGGCCTCGGGCTCACCGTCGCCGATCCCAGTCAGACCGAGGCGAGCGACTCGGTGGACGAGGGGCGCGTCATCCGCGTGATCGGCAAGGAGGACGGCGGCTGGCTCGCCCCCGGCGACACGGTGACCCTGGTCGTGTCGACCGGTCCCCCGCTGTTCGCGATCCCCGATCTCGTCGGCATGACGCTCGCCGAGGCTCGCCAGGCGGCCACCGATGCCGGCTTCACGATCGACTACGACGACCGCTGGGATGCCTTCCCCGACCCGTTCACACAGGTCGAGTCGCAGAAGCCCGACGCCGAGGACCTGGAGCCGCGGGGCACCGTGATCTCCCTGCGGATCGCCGCCGCACTCTGACCGAGAACAGAGAAGATCCCGGATGCCGCGGGCCGCGGCATCCGGGATCTTCGGCGTCGTCAGGAGCGCGCGGTGAGCTTCTCGAGCTCCTCCGCGACGAGGAACGCCAGCTCGAGCGACTGCATGTGGTTCAGGCGCGGATCGCAGAGCGACTCGTAGCGCGTCGCCAAAGCGGCCTCGTCGATCTCTTCGGACCCGCCGAGGCATTCGGTGACGTCGTCGCCGGTGAGCTCGACGTGGATGCCGCCCGGGAAGGTGCCGACCGCGCGGTGCGCCTCGAAGAAGCCGCGCACCTCGTCCACGACGTCGTCGAAGCGACGCGTCTTGTAGCCGGTCGGCGTGGTGATCCCGTTGCCGTGCATCGGGTCGGTGACCCACAGCGGCGTGGCACCCGAGTCGCGCACGGCCTCCAGCAGCGGGGGCAGCGCGTCGCGGATCTTGCCCGCGCCCATCCGGGTGATGAACGTGAGGCGGCCCGGCTCGCGGTTCGGGTCGAGCTTGTCGATGAGGGCCAGCGCCGTCTCCGGCGTGGTCGTCGGTCCGAGCTTCACGCCGATGGGGTTGCGGATCTTCGAGAAGTAGTCGACGTGCGCGCCGTCGAGGTCGCGCGTGCGCTCGCCGATCCAGAGGAAGTGCGCCGAGGTGTTGTACGGCGTGCCGGTGCGCGAGTCGATCCGCGTCATTGGCCGCTCGTAGTCCATCAGCAGGCCCTCGTGGCCGGTGTAGAACTCGACGCGCTTGAGCTCGTCGAAGTCGGCGCCGGCCGCCTCCATGAACCGGATGGCGCGGTCGATCTCGGTCGCCAGGCGCTCGTACTGCTGGTTCGCCGGGTTCTGCGCGAAGCCCTTGTTCCAGGAGTGCACCTCGCGAAGGTCGGCGAAGCCGCCCTGCGTGAACGCGCGGATGAGGTTGATGGTCGAAGCCGCCGTGTGGTACCCCTTCAGCAGACGCTGCGGGTCGGCCTGACGCGAGCCCTCGGTGAAGTCGTAGCCGTTCACGATGTCGCCGCGGTACGCGGGGAGGGTGACGTCCCCGCGGGTCTCCGTGTCGCTGGAGCGGGGCTTGGCGAACTGGCCGGCCATGCGGCCCATCTTGACGATGGGCATCGATGCGCCGTACGTGAGCACGACGGCCATCTGGAGCACCGTCTTGATGCGGTTGCGGATCTGCTCGGCGGTGGCACCCGCGAAGGTCTCGGCGCAGTCGCCGCCCTGCAGCAGGAACGCACGTCCCGAGGCCGCCCGGGCGAGGCGGTCGCGCAGGTTGTCGACCTCGCCCGCGAACACCAGCGGGGGCAGCGTGGCGAGCTCTGCAGATGTGGCCGCCACCAGCTCGGCGTCATACCACTGCGGCTGCTGCTTGATGGGCAGGGTCCGCCAGTGGTCGAGTGCGTCGAGCTGCTGAAGCATCCCTCGAGTCTAGCCGTGGCGGGCCGACGGCCGGCGCCGCGTGACGCTCGTTCGCCGGGCCGTCAGGAGCGCTTCTTCTTCAGGCGATCCTTCACCGTCGAGGCGTAGACGTCCTCGTACTCCTGCTCGCCCAGCCGCTGCAGTGCGACCATGATCTCGTCGGTGATCGAGCGCAGGATGTAGCGGTCGCCCTCCATGCCGGCGAAGCGCGAGAAGTCGAGCGGCTCACCGATGACGATGCCGACTCGCACGATGCGCGGCACGGTGGTGCCGATCGGCATCATCGTGTCGGTGTCGACCATGAGCACCGGCACCACGGGCACGTGGGCTTCGAGCGCCATGCGCGCGATGCCGGTGCGGCCGCGATACAGCTTGCCGTCGGGGCTGCGCGTGCCCTCGGGATAGATTCCGAGCAGCTCGCCGCTGCCCAGCACCTGCAGCCCGGTGTTGAGCGAGGCCTCCGAGGCCTTGCCGCCGGAGCGGTCGATCGGGAGCTGGCCGGTGCCCTTCATGAAGATGCGAGTGGCCATGCCCTTGAGCCCCTTGCCCGTGAAGTAGTCGCTCTTGGCCAGGAACGCCACGCGCCGGTCGAGCATCAGCGGCAGGAAGACCGAGTCGACGAACGACAGGTGGTTGCTCGCGAGGATCGCGGCACCTTCGGCGGGGACGTTGCGGCGGCCGACGATCCACGGGCGCCAGATCGCCTTGACGATCGGCCCGATCACCACGTACTTCATCAGCCAGTAGAACATCGCTATGCCTCGGTGCCCGCCAGGTCCGCCGCGCCGATGAGGCCCGCGTCGTTCACGAGCTTCGCGATCGCGAACGTCGCGATGGGCCGGTCGCCGTAGCCGGGCAGCGACCGCTCGTACGCCACGCGCATGGGCTCCAGCAGTGCGTCGCCGAGCTGCGCGACGCCGCCGCCGATGACGAAGAGCTCGGGGTCGAGCACGGCCTGGAACCCGCCGCACGCCTCCCCGAGGGCCGTCGCGACGCGACGCAGGGCCTCGGCGGCGCCGGCGTCGCCCGCGAGGACGAGTCGTGACACCGCCGGTCCGCTGATCGAGCCGTGCTGGTCGCGGTGAGCCGCAAGCGCTGCGCCGATGCCGCCCGCGTCGGCGATCTCACCGGCCTCGCGCTGCAGCGCACGCCCCGACGCGTACTGCTCGAGGCATCCCCTCTGTCCGCAGCCGCACAGAAGACCGTCGCGGATGAAGCGGGTATGACCGAGCTCGGCGGCGATGCCGTGTCCGCCGCGGAAGAGTTGGCCGTCGAGGACGATGGCGCCGCCGACCCCGGTCCCCATCGTCAGCATGATCATGTGGTCGACGCCGCGTCCGGCCCCGAAGCGGAACTCGGCCCACCCGGCGGCGTTCGCATCGTTCTCGATGGTGACCGGAAGGTCGATGCCGTCTTCGAGCGTCGCCTTCAGCGGCTCGTTGTGCCAGTCGATGTTCGGCGCGTGGATGACGGTGGCGCGGTCTCGGTCGATGAATCCCGCTGCCGCCACACCCACGGCGGCGACGCGGTGCGCCGCCCGGAAGTAGCGGGCCATGTCGACGACGGCCTGCGCGAGGGCGTCGGTGTCGCTCGGGGTGTCGACGCGGAGCTGCTCGACGATGTGGCCGTCCTGATCGACGACGCCTCCCGCGATCTTGGTTCCGCCGATGTCGATACCGACCTTGAGCACGATCTCCCTCTCCGGCCGCCGCACGTACGACAGCCCGTGAAGTCTACCGAGGCGGTCCCCGTCCACAGCCGCCACCGGCGGGCGTGTGACGGCCGATTAGACTCGGGTGAGATCCACCCGAGATTCAGTCGTCCGGTACCGAAGGAGCTGCCGTGGTCCAGTTCGAAGTCCCCGCCATCGTCCCCGCTGATCCGCAGGCGAACATCACCGACCTGCTGGTCGAGCGCGTCAAGGCGACCCCTGACCGCGCATTGTTCGCCGTGCCCGATGGTGACGGATGGCGCGACATCACCGCCGCCGAGTTCCAGAAGCAAGTCATCGCGCTCGCGAAGGGGTTCGTGGCCGGCGGCATCGCGCCCGGCGACAAGGTGGGCTTCATCGCCCGCACCACGTACGACTGGACCCTGGTCGATTTCGCGCTGTTCTATGCCGGCGCCGTGATGGTGCCGATCTACGAGACCAGCTCGACCGGTCAGATCGCATGGAACCTCACCGACTCCGGTGCGATCGCGCTCATCACCGAGCTGCCGGAGCACACCGCCCGCTTCGCGGAGGCGCGCGACGAGCTGCCGCTCATCCGCTCCGCCTGGGAGATGCACAGCGGCGACCTCGACCGGCTCATCGCTGAGGGCGCGAGCGTCTCCGACGACGAGATCGAACGGCGACGCAACCTCGCCAACGGCGCCGACATCGCCACCCTCATCTACACGTCGGGCTCCACCGGCCGCCCGAAGGGGTGCGTCCTCACCCACAGCAACTTCGTCGAGCTCACGCGCAACGCGACGCTGTCGAACCAGGAGGTCTTCGCGACTCCGGGCGCCTCGACGCTGCTGTTCATCACGACGGCCCACGTGTTCGCCCGGTTCATCTCGATCCTCGACATCCACGCCGGAGTGAAGACGGGACACCAGCCCGACACCAAGCAGCTGCTGCCCGCGCTCGGCTCCTTCAAGCCGACGTTCCTCCTCGCCGTACCCCGCGTCTTCGAGAAGGTCTACAACTCCGCCGAGCAGAAGGCCGAGGCGGGCGGCAAGGGCAAGATCTTCCGCGCCGCCGCCCACACCGCCGTCGAGCACTCGCGACTGCAGCAGGAGGGCAAGAAGATCCCCCTGGGCACGAAGCTCAAGTTCGCGCTCTTCGATCGGCTCGTCTACAGCAAGCTCCGCACCGCGATGGGCGGGAACATCGCCTACGCCGTCTCGGGCTCGGCACCGCTCGGACCCCGCCTCGGACACTTCTTCCACAGCCTCGGAGTGACCATCCTCGAGGGCTACGGCCTCACCGAGACCACCGCGCCCGCAACGGTCAACCAGGCCCGCAAGTCGAAGATCGGCACGGTCGGACCGGTCATCCCCGGCGTCGGCGTCCGCCTCGGCGACGACGGCGAGATCCAGGTCCGCGGCGTCAACGTGTTCAAGGAGTACTGGCGCAATCCCGAGGCCACGGCCGAGGCGTTCGACGGCGACTGGTTCAAGACGGGCGACATCGGCTCGTTCGACGACGAGGGCTTCCTCACGATCACCGGCCGCAAGAAGGAGATCATCGTCACCGCCGGCGGCAAGAACGTCTCCCCCGCTGCGCTGGAGGACCCCATCCGCGCCAACCCGATCGTCAGCCAGGTCGTGGTCGTGGGCGACCAGAAGCCCTTCATCGCGGCGCTCGTGACGCTCGACCCCGAGATGCTGCCGACGTGGCTGGCCAACAACGGCCTGCCCGCCGACATGCCGATCGCCGATGCGGCGAAGAACGACGCCGTGCGCGCCGAGGTGCAGCGCGCGATCGACCGCGCCAACACGTCGGTGTCACGCGCCGAGTCGATCCGCAAGTTCACGATCCTCTCGACGGAGTGGACCGAGGGCAGCGGCCACCTGACGCCCAAGATGAGCATCAAGCGCAATGTGATCCTCGCCGACTTCGCCGACGACATCGCTGAGCTCTACGCCGTGCCCGTCAGCACGACGAACGTCTCGCTCTCGTAGCGGAGGACGGATGCCGAAGCCCCGGGCCCATCAGGGTCCGGGGCTTCGTCGTCTCGGTCTCGCCCGCGGCCGAGGGGGCTCCCGGCGGGGTCAGAACCAGTCGGACTCGCGGATCTCGCGCATCGCGACGCGACGCTCTTCGGGCGTGAGGCGCTTCAGATAGAGCATGCCGTCGAGGTGGTCGGTCTCGTGCTGCAGCGCCTGGGCCAGCAGCCCCTCGCCCTCCAGCACGAGCTCGTTGCCGTCGAGGTCCATCCCGACGACCTTCGCCCGGGGATAGCGGACGGCGTCGTGCCAGAGTCCCGGCACCGACAGGCATCCCTCGCCGATCGCCTCGGGCTCGCCCGAGACCTCGACGAGCACGGGATTCAGCACGTACCCGATGTCGCCGTCGATGTTGTAGCTGAAGGCCCGGAGCCCGACGCCGATCTGCGGTGCCGCGACGCCGGCGCGTCCGGGCAGCTCGACGGTGTCGATGAGGTCACGGACGAGCGCGCGCACACCCTCGTCCACGGTCTCGATCGGGGTGCTGACCGAGGTGAGAACGGGGTCGCCGAAGACACGGATGGGACGAACAGCCATCGGAGCCTCAGGCCGCCGGAGCGAGCGAGCGAAGGCCTTCGACCACGGTCGCGGCGAGGTCGCGCGCCGCATCCCGCGTCGCGGGCTGCAGCTCGCGGAACACGATGGCGCTGCCGGCCGCGATGTGCGGGTCGTACGGCACGCGCACCACCGCCCGCACACGCGTGCGGAAGTGCGACTCGAGCTCGTCGAGCTGTACGAGGGGCTGACCGGGGCGCGCGTTGTTGAGCACCACGACCGCGTTGCGCACCTTGTCGGAGTAGCCGTTCGTCTCGAGCCATGTCAGCGTCTCGGACGCCAGGCGCGCCTCGTCGACGCTGAGGCCGGCGACGATCACCAGCTGGTCGGCCAGGTCGAGGGTCGCACCCATGACGGAGTGCACGATGCCGGTGCCGGTGTCGGTGAGGACGACCGAGTAGTAGTGCGCGGCGAGGGCAGCGACGTCGCGGTAGTCGGCATCGTTGAACGCCTCGGACACGCGGGGGTCGGTGTCGGACGCGACGACATCGAGCCGGGTCTCGTCGCGCGCGACGATGTTGGAGAGGTCGTTGAAGCCGACCACCTCGGGACTGATGCGCACCAGGTCGCGCACGGTCTTGCCGCTGTCCCTCGAGATCCGCTCGGCGAGCGTGCCCCGGTCCGGATTGGCGTCCACCGCGATGACGCGGTCGTCGCGCGCATCCGCCAGCGCCTGGCCCAGCAGTGCCGTGACGGTGGTCTTGCCGACGCCGCCCTTGCGGGACAGCACCGGTACGAACCGCGCACCGCCGGTGAGCGGCGCTGCGATGCGGCGGTCGAGCTCCTTGCGCGCCTTCGCGCGCTTGCTGTCGCCGAGGTTGATGCGCCGACCCGAGATCGAGTAGACGAAGTGCTGCCAGGCGCCCTCCGGCTCGGGCCGGACCACTTGGTGCGGGTCGAGCAGCCGGTCGGCGGTCAGCAGGTCGGCGGTCTCGCGATCGGGCTCGAACTCGCCGAGGCGCTTCGACGTCAGCGCGACGTCGGAGCGGGCGAATGCCGCGCGCTCCACGGCGGAACGCTCGACCACGGGGTGGGCGCCCGTGTGATTCGCCGCACGACGCGTGGCCGGAGTCTGCCCGGTGGTGGTCTTGGCGGCAGCCGCGGCGGCCGAGACGGACGGCGGTGCGGGCGACTTGTGGGGAACGGATGCCGCGGCCGCGGCATCCGTCTTCGAGGCGTCCGTCTTGCCGGCGTCCGCGTCATCGCCGGCCGGGGTCTTCGCGATCATGGGCTCCTCCGAGGTGTCATCGGTCGCGATGACATCGTCTCCCGTTGCGGCGTTCTCCGCCAGAGCGGCTTCGGCCTCGTCGTCGTCATGGCCGTCGTCCTCGGCACCCGCAGCGGCTCCGGCCTCGGCTTCCGCAGCGTCCGCTTCGGCTTCAGCCTCGGCTTCGGCCTCCGCGAGCACGATGTCGAACGCGGCGGGGTCGAACTCTTCGTCGAACTCGCCATCCTCGAACTCGACGGCCTCGAAGTCCACGATGCCGAACTCGTCAGTATCGGTCGCTGCGGCATCCGCATCGGCGGGTGCGGTCGAATCAGGTGCGGGGGAATCAGTTCCGCTGGAGTCGGCGGCGTCAGAATCGACGGGCACACCGACCGGAAGGTCTTCGGTCACGACGGCCTCATGCGCAGCAGACCACGCGGTGTCGCCGGCGAGGTCCGCTTCGTCCTCCGGCTGCGGGAGGATGACAGCCTCGAACTCCACCGGCACGTCGGCATCATCGGCGCCCGACGGGTCACCGGCTTCGAGCGCCTCGAGGACCTCGTCGGCGTCGGCGATGTCCTCGACCGGGGGCGACGGCGCGAAGCCCTCGCCCTCCACCGTCCACTCCTCGAGGTCGGCGGCGGCCTCGACGATCTCAGCCTCAGCAGTGTCGGTGGAGAACGTCTCGCTGGGCGCCGGCTCGATCACCGGAAGGTCGGCGTCGGCCGGGATCTCGATGATGAAGGGCACCTCGTCGTCGATGACGTCGTCATCCGCGAGGTCGTCCTCCGATTCGGTGGGCAGTTGGACGTTCACCTGCGCCGTCGCACCGCCCAGAATGCCGAGACCCGTGGTGTCGATGCTTCCCGTCTCGGAGAGCACTCCGTTCTCGGGTTCGTCGGGCGTGTGTTCGGTGCGATCGGGCGTCACTGCGAAAGTTCTCCTGGGAAGGCGGCGCCGGAAGGGTGCCGCGGGCGCATATCGGGGCGTATGCCGCCCTCCAGGCTACTGGGCGGGACGGATCACGACCAAAAGGTCGCCGGCATCGACCTGTGCGGTTGCGGCGATCGCGAGCCGTTCGATCACGCCGTCGACGGGTGCCGTGATGGCGGCCTCCATCTTCATCGCCTCGATCGATGCCACGGGCTGACCCGCCGTCACGGTGTCGCCGACGGCCGATTTGAGGGTCACGACCCCTGAGAAAGGCGCCGCCACCTGCCCCGGCTTCGACGTGTCGGCCTTCTCCGCCGGCCGGGTCTCGACCTTGATGCTGCGGTCGCGGACGAACACGGGGCGCAGCTGGCCGTTGAGCGTCGTCATCACCGTGCGGAAGCCCTTGTCGTCGGCCTCGCCGATCGCCTCGAGTCCGACGTAGAGCTGCACCCCCGGGTCGATCTCGGCGATGTGCTCCTCCCCCGGCTTCAGACCGTAGAGGTAGTCGGGCGTGCCGAGCGCCGTCAGGTCGCCGTACGCCTCGCGGTTGCTCTCGAACTCCCGGGCCGGCCCGGGGAAGAGCAGCCGGTTGAGGGTGCGGCGGCGGATCGCCGTGTCGCCGGCGAGGCCGTCCTGCTCGTCGGCCGTGAGCGCCGGCACATCGATCGAGATCGTGCGTCCCTCGAGCACCTTGGTGCGGAAGGGCTCGGGCCAGCCGCCGGGCAGATCCCCGAGCTCCCCCGCCATGAATCCGACGACCGAGTCGGGGATGTCGTAGTTCTGCGGGTTCGCCTCGAAGTCGGCCGGGTCGGCGCGCACGGCGACCAGCGCGAGGGCGAGGTCGCCGACGACCTTGGACGAGGGCGTCACCTTGGGGATGCGGCCGAGGATCCGGTCCGCTGCGGCATACATGTCCTCGATGAGCTCGAAGTCGTCCGCCAGGCCCAGGGCGATGGCCTGCTGGCGCAGGTTCGAGAGCTGCCCGCCCGGGATCTCGTGGTGGTAGACGCGGCCCGTCGGCGAGGCGAGCCCCGACTCGAACGGACGGTAGAGGTGGCGCACGGCCTCCCAGTACGGTTCCAGATCGCTGACGGCCTGGAGGTCCAGACCGGTGTCGCGGTCGGTGTGCGCGAGCGCGGCGACCAGGGCCGAGAGCGAGGGCTGGCTCGTGGTTCCCGACATCGGCGCTGCCGCGGCATCCACCGCGTCGACGCCTGCGGCGCTGGCCGCCAGCAGCGTCGCGAGCTGACCGCCGGCGGTGTCGTGGGTGTGCAGATGCACCGGCAGGTCGAAGTTCTCGCGCAGCGCCGTGACGAGCTTGGCGGCGGCGGCCGGCCGGAGAAGCCCCGCCATGTCCTTGATCGCGATGATGTGCGCGCCCGACTCGACGATCTGCTCGGCGAGGCCCAGGTAGTAGTCGAGCGTGTAGAGCTGCTCCGCCGGGTCCAGCAGATCGGCGGTGTAGCAGAGCGCCACCTCCGCGATCGCAGTGCCCGTCGAGCGGACGGCGTCGATGGCCGGACGCATCTGCGACACATCGTTGAGCGCGTCGAAGATGCGGAAGATGTCGACGCCGGTGGCGGCCGCTTCGCGTACGAAGGCGTCGGTCACCTCGACGGGGCGGGGCGTGTAACCGACCGTGTTGCGGCCGCGCAGCAGCATCTGGATCGGGATGTTGGGCATGGCCTCGCGGAGGGCCTCGAGCCGCTCCCACGGGTCCTCCGCCAGGAAGCGCAGCGCGACGTCGTAGGTGGCACCGCCCCACGCCTCGACCGACAGCAGCTCTGGAGTCATGCGCGACACGTGCGGGCCGACCCGGACCAGGTCGCGGGTGCGCACGCGGGTGGCCAGCAACGACTGATGCGCATCACGGAAGGTGGTCTCGGTGACGGCAAGCGCACTCTGGGCGCGCAGGGCGCGGGCGAAGCCCTCGGGGCCGAGCTCGCGCAGTCGCGCGAGGCTGCCGGCCGGCGGTGCGGTCGTGAGGTCGATGTCGGGCAGCTTGCTGCCGGGCGAGACCGAGAGCGGCTTGTCGCCGTACGGCCTGTTGACCGTCACGTCGCCCAGCCAGTTGAGCAGCTTCGTCGCCCGGTCGCGGGACGGGTTGCTGGTGAGCAGCTCGGGGCGCTCGTCGATGAACGAGGTGCTGACGTCGCCGGCGACGAACGCCGGGTCGTCCAGGACCGCGCGCAGGAACGGGACGTTGGTCGAGACACCGCGGATGCGGAACTCGGCCAGTGCGCGGCGGGCGCGGGCCACGGCGGCCGGAAAGTCGCGACCGCGGCACGTGAGCTTCGCGAGCATCGAGTCGAAATGCGGGCTGATCTGCGAGCCCGCCGCAGTCGTGCCGCCGTCGAGGCGGATGCCGGCGCCGCCGGGCGAGCGGTAGGTGGTGATCCGCCCCGTGTCGGGGCGGAACCCCTGCGAGGGGTCCTCGGTCGTGATGCGGCACTGGAGCGCGGCGCCGCGCAGCTGGATGCGGTCCTGCGTCAGGCCGAGCTCGGCGATCGTCTGCCCGGCGGCGATGCGCATCTGCGACTGCACGAGGTCGACGTCGGTCACCTCTTCGGTGACGGTGTGCTCGACCTGGATGCGCGGGTTCATCTCGATGAACACGACTTCACCCGTGCGCGGGCCCGCCGTCTCCAGGAGGAACTCCACTGTCCCGGCGTTCTCGTAGCCGATCGACCGTGCGAAGGCGACGGCGTACCCGTGGAGTGCGTCCCGGACGGCCGGGTCGAGGTTGGGCGCGGGCGCGATCTCGATCACCTTCTGGTGACGACGCTGCACCGAGCAGTCGCGCTCGAAGAGGTGCACGGTCTCGCCCGTCGCGTCGGCGAGGATCTGCACCTCGACGTGCCGGGGTCGCTGCACGGCCTGTTCGAGGAACACGCGGGCGTCGCCGAAGGCACTCCCGGCCTCACGCATCGCCTCGGCCACGGCCGGGGCGAGCTCTTCCTTGCGCTCGACGCGACGCATGCCGCGTCCGCCGCCGCCGGCGACCGCTTTGACGAAGATCGGGAAGCCGATGTCGTCGGCCTGGCCGAGCAGCATGTCGACGTCGTCGGACGCCTCGGTCGAGCGCAGCACCGGCACGCCCGCGGCCACCGCGTGGTGCTTGGCGGTGACCTTGTTGCCGGCCATCTCGAGCACCTTCGCGGGGGGCCCGATGAACGCGATGCCGTTCGCGGCCGCCTTCTCCGCCAGCTCCGGGTTCTCCGAGAGGAAGCCGTAGCCGGGGTAGATGGCATCCGCGCCGGCGTCCTTGGCGACGCGCACGATCTCGTCGACATCGAGGTAGGCGCGGACGGGATGCCCCTTCTCGCCGATCTCGTAGGACTCGTCGGCCTTCTGCCGATGCAGCGACCCGCGATCTTCGTAGGGGAACACCGCGACCGTGCGGGCACCCAGTTCATATGCGGCGCGGAAGGCCCGGATGGCGATCTCGCCTCGGTTCGCGACCAGGATCTTGCGGAACATTCGACCTCCGTGTGCGGCGGCGCAGGCGGGCCCGGGGAACAGGCTGAGTGTGCTCTCAGCCTAGGGGACGGTAACGTGGTGCCTTGTGCACGTCCTATCCGTCAGCTCGCTCAAGGGTGGGGTCGGCAAGACAACCGTGACTCTCGGACTCGCGTCGGCGGCTTTCGCCCGCGGTGTCCGCACGCTCGTCGTCGATCTCGACCCGCAGTCCGACGTCTCGACGGGCATGGACATCCAAGTCGCCGGTCGACTGAATGTCGCGGATGTCCTCGCCAATCCGAAGGAGAAGACGGTCCGCCAGGCCATCACCTCCAGCGGCTGGGCGAAGGTGCATCCGGGCACCATCGACGTCATGATCGGCAGTCCGTCGGCCATCAACTTCGACGGGCCGCACCCGAGCGTCCGCGACGTGTGGAAGATGGAGGAGGCACTGGCGACGATCGAGGCCGACTACGACCTCGTCCTCATCGACTGCGCGCCGTCGCTCAACGCCCTCACCCGCACCGCGTGGGCGGCCTCCGACCGTGTGATCGTCGTCACCGAGCCGGGCCTCTTCTCGGTGGCGGCAGCCGACCGGGCGCTGCGTGCGATCGAAGAGATCCGCCGCGGCCTCTCCCCCCGCCTGCAGCCGCTGGGCATCGTGGTCAACCGCGTGCGCCCGCAGTCGATCGAGCACCAGTTCCGCATCAAAGAGCTGCGCGACATGTTCGGACCGCTCGTGCTGAGTCCGCAGCTGCCCGAGCGCACGTCGCTCCAGCAGGCGCAGGGCGCCGCGAAGCCCCTGCACATCTGGCCCGGCGACTCGGCTCAGGAGCTCGCGGCGGACTTCGACTCGCTGCTCGACCGCGTCATGCGCACCGGCCGCATCCCGGTCGCCGAAGACACCCGTTCCTGACAGCGGACGACGGATGCCGCGCCCCGGCGCCCAGTTGAGTGACCAGTCTGCTCACGAGATGAACACTTTGCGCATTTTGTGCGCGCTGGTCTGATCACGACTTGCTATTCGCCTCGCGATCGCTGACCATATCGCCATGGCACCGATGACGCTGCACCCTGACAGCCTCGCCGTGCACGCCGGCCGCGACGACCTCGCGGCGCTGGGCGTGCACGCTCTCCCCCTCGAGCTCTCGTCGACGAATCCGCTGCCCGACATCGAACTGGGCGGTTTGTCGTACGAGGTGTTGGCGACCGGCGGACACCCGTTCGAGGGGGGCTCCAACGTCTACGCGCGGCTGTGGAACCCCACTGTCGCGCGGTTCGAAGAAGCCCTCGCGCGTCTCGAGCATGCCGAGGAGTCGGTCGCGTTCTCCTCCGGCATGGCGGCGATGACCGCTGTGCTGCTGGCGCTGACCCACGAGTCCCAGCGCCGGCACGTGGTCGCGGTGCGCCCGCTGTACGGCGGAACCGACCACCTGCTGGCGTCGGGGCTGCTCGGCGTCGAGACCACCTTCTGCGCTCCGGACGCCGTCGCGTCGGCGGTGCGCGACGACACGGCGCTGGTCGTGCTCGAGACGCCGGCGAACCCCACGCTCGAGCTGGTCGACATCCGCGCCGTGGTCGCGGCGGCCGGCGATGTGCCCGTGCTTGTCGACAACACGTTCGCGACGCCCGTGCTCCAGCATCCGCTCGATCTGGGTGCCGCGCTGTCACTTCACAGCGCCACGAAGTACCTCGGCGGCCATGGCGACGTGGTGGGCGGTGTGGTCGCCTGCGACGCGCGCCTGGCCGCGGCGCTGCGTCGCACGCGTGCGATCACCGGTGCGATCATGCATCCGCTCGCCGCCTACCTGCTGCACCGCGGGCTCGCGACGCTGCCGGTGCGCATGCGGGCGCAGCAGGAGGGCGCCCGCATCGTCGCCGACTGGCTCACGGCGCGACCGGAGGTCGCCCGCGTGCACTTCCCCGGCTTCGCGGCGAGCGACCCGGACGGGCTCGTCGGCACCCAGCAGTCGGGTCCGGGCGCCATGATCGCCATCGAGCTGACCGGCGGGTTCGCCGCGGCATCCTTGCTGACGTCGTCGGTCGAGCTCTTCACCCACGCCGTCTCGCTGGGCAGCGTCGATTCGCTCATCCAGCACCCGGCGGCGCTCACCCACCGCCCGGTCGCATCGGAGGCGAAGCCGTCGGACGCTCTGGTGCGGCTGTCGATCGGCCTCGAAGACCCGGCCGATCTCATCGCCGATCTGGCTCAGGCGCTCACCGCGACGGCGGACGCGCGGGAGAACGCCGAGACCGCGCTCGCGTGACTCAGCTGCCTCGCGTGACGTGACGCAGGGCGCTCGCGCAGGTCGAGGGCTCGCGTGGCTCAGGCGGAGCGGGCGGCGCGGCGCACCGCGAGCTCGTCCATCGGGTCGGGCCGCTCGAACTCGAACTCCACGAGCTCCGACTCGACCTCGCGCAGCACCTTGCCCACGGCGATGCCGAAGACGCCCTGACCACGGCTCACGAGGTCGATGACCTCGTCGTTCGACGTGCAGAGGTAGACCGATGCGCCATCGCTCATGAGGGTCGTGCCGGCGAGATCGCGGATGCCGGAGGCCCGGAGCTGATCCACGGCGGTGCGGATCTGCTGCAGCGAGATGCCGGTGTCGAGCAGTCGCTTGACGAGCTTCAGGACGAGGATGTCGCGGAATCCGTACAGCCGCTGCGATCCCGACCCGCTGGCGCCTCGCACCGTCGGCTCGACGAGCTCGGTGCGCGCCCAGTAGTCGAGCTGACGATAGGTGATGCCGGCGGCCTTCGCTGCGACGGCACCGCGATAGCCGACTTCGTCGTCCATTGCGGGAAGTCCATCGGTGAAGAGGAGCTCGGCGCCGAATGGCTCGCCCGCTGTACCGTCTCCGGTCATGCTCGTTCCCCCCTCCGGAATCGGATACCTCAACGCTAGATCAGCCTCCCCCTCGCGGCAATGACATCCGCTGTTCGGAGGTCGGCGTGTCGCACGCCTCGACGGGTTCGACGACCCGCTGCGCTCTCGCGACCGGCCCGGATAAGCGATCGGCCCTGGCCGCCGCGTCCGAGAAAGCCCTGGTCAGCTCAGCATGCGGTCCAGCGCGGCGCGGACGAAGATCGCGCGGACGTCATCGAGGCGCCGGGTCAGCTCGGGCGCGAGTTCCCCGGCACGACCGCGGGACGAGGCATCGGTCCTACGCAGCAGCGGGGCCAGGGCCGACTCGACCAGGGCGACGTCGCGTTCGGCGCTCTGGCGGAGCGCCCGCACATGCCGCGGCTCGATGCCGTGCCGGTCCAGCGCGACGAGCGCGCGCAACAGCGTGACGGACTGCTCGGTGTACGACTCCGCACCGGTGAGGATGCCGGTGCTGATCGCGTCGTTGAGCAGCTGCGGGGCGGCTCCGGCGGCGGCCAGCATCTCGTCGCGCCGGTAGCGGCGCGGCGCCGGCACGATCGACGGCGGCGGCACGGCCGAGGGCGTGGCCGGATCGCGTCCGGCGTCGACGTCCTCGAGATAGTCGCGGATGACGGACAGCGGCAGGTAGTGGTCGCGCTGAAGCGTCAGTGCGAGCCGCAGCCGTTCCAGATCGTCCTGCGAGAATTTGCGATAGCCGGACTCGGTGCGCAGCGGCGTGACGATTCCCTGAACCTCGAGGAAGCGCAGCTTGCTGGAGGTGAGGGAGGGGAACTCCGGCGACAGACGCGCCAGAACCTGCCCGATGCTGAGAAGACCCGCGGACGACGCCCTTTCACGGGCGGAAGCCGCGGGCATCAGGCGTCCGCCGCCCGGGCGAGATCGGCCGGCGAGACGAAGAAGTTGAGGCGGAACTTTCCGACGCGCACCTCGGCGCCGTTGGTGAGCGCGGCCCTGTCGACCCGCTCGCCGTTGACGTAGGTGCCGTTGAGGGAGCGCTGGTCGACGAGCTCGAAGCTCGTGCCCGAGCGCGTGATCTCGGCATGGCGGCGGGAGACCGTGACGTCGTCGAAGAAGATGTCGGCTTCGGGATGCCGCCCCACCGTCGTCACATCGGAGTCCAGCAGGTAGCGGGCGCCGGCGGTGGGCCCGGAACGCACGAGCAGCAGCGCGGCACCCGAAGGGAGCGCCTCGATGGCGTCGAGCTCCGCATCCCCCAGCTCGCTGCCGAACGGCACGAACGAAAGGTCGGAATCGTGGCCGAACGTCTGCGTCGTGTCGGCGCCACGGTCGGACTCGCGTGCGTCGGCCCCGGCAGCCCGGCGGATGTCGCCCTCATCGGGTCGGCGGTCGTGCTCCACGGTTTCCTCCTCTGTTCGGCCAGCCTATCCGATCACCCTCGGCTCGGAAGAGACCGTTTTGCGGTTCGCCGCGGAGACCTGCCCCGCGTCGGTGCCCCGGAGCCCCCGGTGCGGCGGAAGCACGAGGCCAGTCCGTCACGCCCGAAAGCCCACGTGCCGCAATGTTTCGTCCCGTGTCGACCGAGATGCCCCGACCGACCCGCCCCCTTAGCCTGGCAGGACGCAGACGATCCGTCACATGAGAAGGAGACCATCGTGTCCACCCCGCACAGCCACATCCCGCCCCTCCAGGTGCGTGAGCGTGCGGCGTGCATGTGCGACCACGGTGGCAGCTGCTCCTCCTTCGCTCCGGGCCACGCCCTGCACCTCATCCAGGCGCGGCTGGCCTCGGCCACCCCGTCGGAGTGGGCAGACGCGATCGTCGAGGAGTCAGACGAGCGGTCCGGATTCGTGGTGGTGCGCACACTGGCGGACGGCACGTCGATCGTGCTGTGGAACGGCGTGGGCGCCGCCGCGACGGCAACGCCCGGCACGCCGGTCGCGCTGCACGAGCGCTACCACGTGCTCGCCGTCGGCGGCGCGCGCTACAACGTCCTGCGCGCCGACCTCGTCGGCGCCTGAGCCATCAGGCGTGAGCCATCAGGCCTGAGCGATCGGGCCCGGCGCTCGCCGCGCTTCGCGCGTGAACACGCGGTCGCGTTCCCGCGACGTCCTGCGCGAGCGATCGCGCAGGTATGAGAAAGGCGACGGGACTCAGCCCATCGCCATCATCGAGTTCTTCATCGCCATGCAGGCGTCCATGCACGCCTGGCAGGCCTGAGCGCACATCTTGCAGACCTCGCTGTGGTCCGCGTGCTCCATGCACTCGTCCATGCAGACCTGGCACATCGCGATGCACGCGTCGAGCATCGACATCATCGCCGCCGGGGTCATGCCCTGCATGCGCATCATGGCGCGCATCATCGTGTTGCACATGTCCGCGCAGTTCATGCACGCGGGCGCGCACGACATCATCTGCGTGGAGCACACCGTGCACGCCTGCTCGCAGGCGGAGCAGGCGTCCATACAGGCCTGCATCACCGACATGTCCATCGTGTCCATGCCGGGCATCGACATCATGTCCTTCGACATGGCGTCCATCATCATGGAGTCCATCGCCGCCATCCTTCCGTCACCGGTCAGCGGGCAGATCCCCCGCCTGCGGCCATGCTAGACCTCGGGGCGTTCGGATCGAAGGGCCGGATAGGCTCGACCGCGTGATGTCACACAGAGTTCACAAACCGCTCTCAGCCTCCGACGCGGCATCGGTCTCGGCATCCGTCTCCGCACGTGTCGCCGCGCTCGTCGCCGCACTGCTCCTCGCCTTCGTCGTCGTGCTGGCCGGGGCATCCCCCGCCCAGGCGCATGACGAGCTGCTGGGCAGCGACCCGGCCGCCGACAGCAGCCTCGACGCGCTCCCCGCGCAGCTCACGCTCACCTTCAGCGCCGAGATCGCCGATGACGAGGGCGCCTCCGTCGTCGAGGTGACGGATGCCGCGGGCACCACGCTCGTCGACGACGCTCCGGCCGTGCGCGACAACGTGCTGACGCAGCCGCTCGCGGGCGAGGCATCCGGCGCCGTGACGGTGCTGTGGAAGGTCGTCTCGAGCGACGGGCACCCCATCTCGGGCGAGTTCTCGTTCACCGTTGCGGGCGCACCCGCGCCGACGCCGACGCCGACGGAGACGGCGGCTCCCACGCAGAGCGCGACTACGGCGCCGAGCGAGACCGTCGAGCCGACGCCGACCGTGACCAGCCAGCCGGCCGCTTCGGACGGCTCGAGCGCGCTCCCCTGGATCATCGCCGGCGTGCTGGCGCTCGCTCTCCTCGGCGCCGTCGTCTACCTGCTGGTGTCGCGCTCACGACGCGAGAAGGCGCTGGCCGAGGGGGCCCAGGGCACCGCCGGCGCCGCCCCGCAGCCCGGCTCCGAGCCTCCTGCCGACCACTAGGCTGGAAGCATGCCTCACTACGACGTCGCCATCCTCGGCGCGGGGCCCGGCGGGTACGTCGCGGCCGTCCGTGCTTCTCAGCTCGGCCTCAAGGTCGCGATCATCGAAGAGAAGTACTGGGGCGGTGTCTGCCTCAACGTCGGCTGCATCCCCTCGAAGGCTCTGCTCAAGAACGCCGACCTCGCGCACCAGTTCCATCACAAGGCCGACCTGTTCGGCATCTCGGGCGACGTGCACTTCGACTTCGGAGTCGCGTGGGATCGCAGCCGCAAGGTGGCCGACACCCACGTCAAGGGCATCCACTACCTGATGAAGAAGAACAAGGTCGACGAGTACGAGGGCCGCGGATCGTTCACCGGTCCGAACGCGATCCGCGTGGCCAAGGCCGACGGCTCCACCGAGGACGTCACC
This sequence comes from Microbacterium yannicii, assembly GCF_024055635.1. Taxonomy (GTDB): domain Bacteria; phylum Actinomycetota; class Actinomycetes; order Actinomycetales; family Microbacteriaceae; genus Microbacterium; species Microbacterium yannicii. The sequence goes on along the minus strand of NZ_JAMXMB010000006.1, from coordinate 72,209 downwards.
TTCGACAACGCGATCATCTCGACCGGCTCGAAGGTCCGCCTGCTCCCGGGCGTGCAGATCGGCGGCAACATCGTCACGTACGAGGAGCAGATCCTCGCCCGCGACCTGCCGCAGTCGATCGTCATCGTCGGCGCCGGCGCGATCGGCATGGAGTTCGCCTTCGTCATGGTGAACTACGGCGTGAAGGTCACGATCATCGAGTTCCTCGACCGTGCCCTGCCCAACGAGGACGCGGACGTCTCCAAGGAGATCGCGCGCCAGTACAAGGGCTACGGGGTCGACATCCTCACCTCGACGAAGGTCGAGACGGTCAACGACCAGGGCGACAAGGTCACCGTGACCTACACGGCCAAGGATGGCACCACCGGCTCGATCGACGCCGACAAGGTCATGATGTCGATCGGCTTCGCCGCCAACGTCGAGGGCTTCGGGCTCGAGACCACCGGCGTGAAGCTCACCGACCGCGGCGCCATCGACATCGACGACCACATGCGCACCAACGTGCCGCACATCTACGCGATCGGTGACGTCACGGCCAAGCTGCAGCTGGCCCACGTGGCCGAGGCGCAGGGTGTCGTGGCCGCCGAGACGATCGGCAAGGCCGAGACGATGACCCTCGGCGACTACCGCATGATGCCGCGCGCGACGTTCTGCTCGCCTCAGGTGGCGTCATTCGGACTCACCGAGCAGCAGGCGCGCGACGCCGGCTACGACGTCAAGGTCGCGAAGTTCCCGTTCTCGGCGAACGGCAAGGCGAACGGCCTGGGCGAGCCGATCGGCTTCGTCAAGCTCATCGCCGACGGCGAGCACCTCGAGCTCCTCGGCGGCCACCTCATCGGCCCCGACGTCTCGGAGCTCCTGCCCGAGCTGACGCTGGCGCAGAAGTGGGACCTCACCGCTCTCGAGGCCGCCCGCAACGTCCACACGCACCCGACCCTGTCGGAGGCCGTGCAGGAGGCCTTCCACGGTCTTGCCGGCCACATGATCAACCTCTGATCCGCGTACCGCGCTGAAACGCCCCGGGCCTTCTCGAAGGTCCGGGGCGTTTCGTCTCGCTCGTTCCTCGCTCGCTCAACGACCGGGGTCCCGGTTCCGTCGCGCGCGCAGAAAGACGAAACGCGTCTTTCCCGGTCGTTGAGCGAGCGAAGCGAGACGAAACGCGGCGCTCAGGCTCCGAGAGTGCGGGCGAGCTTGGAATCGGATGCCGCGGCCCGGCCGCCTGCGGCGTGCACCGCCTGCACGGCGGCGGCGAACAGCGCGGTGCGGTCGTCCGCCGAAGCCGGGGCGGCGGGGCCGAGCTCGAACTCCCACTCGCGCCAGGTGCGCTCCACGCCGTGACGCTCGTCGCTGGCGACGACGTGATCGTCCACGAACTCCGCCACCAGTCCGCCGTCGGCGTCGCCCAGCGCGAACGCGTGACGTCGATTGCGGATGCGCGCGATCGGCGTCAGGCGCGAAGCAACGACGAGTGTCGCGAGCGCGTCGGCGACGGCATCCGGAACCCCCTGCTCGGCCGTGTCCTTCCCGAGCGGCCATTGCCGTTCGACGCGACCGCCCTCGGCATCGCGCGCACCCTTGATGTGCCAGCCCTCATCGGGGCCGCCGGTGCGGCGGCGCACCGCGTACCCGGCGTGCGCGAGCGCGAGGTCGTCGCTGTCGAAATAGACGGCGTCGAGTTCCCGCAGCTCGGCTGCGCCGACGGACACCACCCCGGGCAGACCCGACCAGTCGGGCAGCGGAGTGTCGTCGTCGACGTCGAACTTCAACTCGACCTCGACCGAATGGGCCGGGCCGGCGGGCTCAGCAGACAGTTCGTCAGGCTGCTCTTCAGCGACGCTCACGTGCGGTGTCGCTGTAGGGATCGATGTCGTCCTCGGATTCGATGAACCAGAACTCGGCCTCGGTCGGTCCATCGCCGTCGCCGGTGTTCTCGGGCGACCCCTTGCGTTCGTAGACGACCTGGGTCTCGCTGTACGGGACGATCAGTCGGTCGAGTTCGGGGTCTTCCAGCGGGAGGAGCTGCCCGTCGAGCGGGCCTCCATGCAGTCGTGCGATGGCCATGGGCCCCATGGTAGCCCCGCGCGAGGACAGTCACCCGCACCTTGCGGATCGCCGCGAGACATGCCAGCCCCTGAAGAAGCAGCGACGGTGACGCGCGCCGGTGGCAGCACCGAGGCATCCGTGCAAGCGCTTCCAGCTTCTGCCCCTAGAATCGCGAGCGTGAAGGCCATCCGAACGTTCACGGTCCGCCCTGTCCTCGCCGAACCCCTCGCCCCGCTCGATCGCCTCGCCTCGAACTGGCGCTGGTCGTGGAGCCGTGCGACGCATGCCCTGTTCGCCTCGATGGATCCCGCGCTGTGGGACGACATCGGCGCCAACCCCGCGCGCATGCTCGGCGCCCTCGGGCAGGAGAGGCTCGACGAGCTCGCGCGCGATGAGGAGTTCGTGGCGCGCGTCCGCGACGAGGACGAGCGCCTCACCGCCTACCTCGACGGCGACCGCTGGTTCCAGCGCCTCGAGGGCCCGAAGCCGATCCACATCGCGTACTTCTCCCCCGAGTTCGGTGTCGACGGCTCGCTGCCGCAGTACTCCGGCGGCCTCGGCATCCTCGCCGGCGACCACCTCAAGAGCGCCTCCGACCTCGGCGTGCCGCTGACCGGCGTCGGCCTGTTCTACCGAGCCGGCTATTTCCGCCAGTCGATCGGCGACGATGGCTGGCAGCGCGAGGCCTATCCCCTGCTCGACCCCTACGGTCTCGGGCTGACGCTGCTGCGGGACCGCGCGGGCGCTCCCGTCGAGATCGCGCTCGACCTGCCGGGCGACCGCCGGCTGCACGCACGCGTCTGGGTGGCCGACATCGGCCGCGTGCCGCTGCTGCTCCTCGACTCCGAGACGCCGTCGAACACCGACGAGCTGCGCCGCGTCACCGACCGTCTGTACGGCGGCGGCGGCGAGCACCGCCTGCTGCAGGAGCTGCTGCTCGGTGTGGGCGGCGTGCGCGCGGTTCGCGCGTTCTCCGACCTGACCGGTCGCCCGAGCCCCGACGTCTACCACACCAACGAGGGCCACGCCGGCTTCCAGGGACTCGAGCGGATGTCGGAGCTCATCACGCACGATGCCCTCGACTTCGACGCGGCTCTGGCCCAGGTGCGCGCGGGCACGGTCTTCACGACGCACACCCCCGTGCCGGCCGGCATCGATCGCTTCTCACGCGAGCTCATCGCGGACGTGCTGGCGGGCGGTCTGTTCCAGGGCCTCGATGCGGGCCGCGCGATCGCGCTCGGCCTCGAGACCTGGGACGGCGGCGACCAGGGTGTCTTCAACATGGCCGTGCTCGGCCTGCACCTCGGCCAGCACGCGAACGGCGTCTCGGTGCTGCACGGCGAGGTGAGCCGCGGCATGTTCGGCATGCTGTGGCCGGGGGTCGACGCCGACGAGGTGCCGATCACCTCCATCACCAACGGCGTGCACGCGCCGACGTGGGTCCACCCCGCTCTCAAAGCAGTGAGCGAGCGGGCGTGGGGCGATGCGCACACCGACACGCACGACTGGACCGACCGCGCAGCCGTGACGGATGCCGAGCTCTGGGGTGTGCGTCAGCAGATGAAGGGCGGGCTCGTCGCCGAGGCACGGCGGCGGGTGGCGGCATCCCTCTCCCACGGCACCTCCAGCGGCAGCAGCCGCACGCCCGCGTGGGTGGAGGACCTGCTCGACCCGGAGGTGCTGACGATCGGCTTCGCTCGACGCGTGCCGACGTACAAGCGCCTCACGCTGATGCTGCGCGACCCGGAGCGGCTCACGCGACTGCTGACCGACCCCGAGCGACCGGTGCAGATCGTGATCGGCGGCAAGTCGCACCCGGCCGACGACTCGGGCAAGATCCTCATCCAGCAGCTCGTGCGCTTCAGCCGCGATCCGAAGGTGCGCGGCCGGATCGTGTTCCTGCCCGACTATGACATCACCCTCGCCAAGGATCTGTACCCCGGCTGCGACGTCTGGCTCAACAACCCGCTGCGCCCGCTCGAGGCCTGCGGTACGAGCGGCATGAAGGCCGCGCTCAATGGCGCGCTCAACCTCTCGATCCTCGACGGCTGGTGGGACGAGTGGTACGACGGCGAGAACGGCTGGGCGATCCCGACGGCCGACACCGCGGCGAACGACGAGGAGCGCGACGACGTCGAGGCCGCTGCCCTGTACGACCTCATCGAGCACCAGCTGGTGCCGAAGTTCTACGAGCGCGAGGGCGGCATCCCCACCGCCTGGCTGGGCATGGTGCGCCACACCATGACCGACCTCGGCAAGAAGGCGACGAGCGACCGCATGGTGCAGGACTACGTCCGCCGGCTGTATGTGCCGGCGGCCGCCCACGATGTGGCGCTGCGCGCGGACGGGTTCGCCGAGGCGCGCGAGCTCGCGGCGTTCGTCGGGCGCGTCAAGAGCGCCTGGGGCCGGATCTCGATCGCGAGCGTCGACAGTTCGGGCATCCCCGCGCAGGCGCAGGCCGGCGACGCGCTCGAGGTGCACGCCGACGTCCGCCTCGACGGCCTCTCGCCCGACGACGTGGCGGTCGAGCTGCTCTACGGCCGCACCGACGAGGACGACGCGCTGGCGCGCGAGCACTCGGTGTACCGCCTCTCCCCCACCGGCGACGGCGTCGACGGTGTCCGCACCTTCACCGGCACCCTGCCGCTCACGGTGACGGGCACCTTCGGGTACACGGTCCGCGTGCGACCCACTCACCCGCAGCTGGTGTCGCCGGTGGAGCTCGGGCTGGTCACCTACGCCTCGTAGGACGCCGATGACGGATGCCTCGACCCGGCGCGCTGCGTCGGGTCGAGGCATCCGTTTCGTTCATGGTTGCGGCGTCACGGGTCGGTCGTTCCTCACTTGAGGAGCTGCGCCGAGATGAGGGACGACGGGCCGCGCGGCGGCCCGCAGCTCGACCCTGCTCCTCATCTGAGGATCGGGTTCACGGCCGGCCGCGTGCGTTGGATCGTTCCCATGTCGGCCTCGGCGGCCTGGACCCACCGGTTCGAGCCGAACGCCTGACGCACGGAAGACGGATGCCACGGCCCGGCGCGTATGCGCGGGTCCGGGGCATCCGTCGTCCCACGTAGGCTGGTGCGGTGAAGCCGTTCGTCCTCCTCGCGACCCGTGCCGAGGACGTGCCCGCCGACGAGGAGTACGCGCTGTTCCTGCGCTACACCGGTCTCACGCCCGAGGAGCTCGTGCGGGTGCGGCTGGAGGCCGAGCCCATGCCGAGGTTCGATCTCGATGAGCTGTCGGGCATCTTCGTGGGCGGGGGTCCGTTCAACGCCTCCGATCCTCTCGAGAAGAAGTCGGCGGCGCAGCGCCGGGTCGAAGCGGAGTTCGCGCGTCTGCTCGACGAGGTCGTGGAGCGCGACTTCCCGTTCCTCGGCGCCTGCTACGGCATCGGAACACTGGGCGCGCACCAGGGCGCGGTGATCGACCGCAGCCACAGCGAGCCGATCAGCGTCGTGCCGGTCACGGTGACGGCGGCCGGGGCATCCGATCCCCTCCTCGAGGGCATGCCGACCACCTTCGACGCCTTCGTCGGCCACAAGGAGGCGATCTCGCAGCTCCCCGCCTCGGCGACGCTGCTGGCGTCGTCGCCTGACTGTCCGGTGCAGATGTTCCGCGTCGGCGCGAACGTGTACGCGACGCAGTTCCATCCCGAGCTCGACGTTGAGGGCATCACGACGCGCATCCACGCATACGCCGAATACGGATATTTCGCCGCCGACGAACTCGAGCTCACCCTCGCCGCGGTGCGCCGGGCTGCGGTCTCGCACCCGAGCCGCATGTTGCGCACGTTCGTCGACCGCTACGGGCGCTGAGCGGGCCCTTCGGCCGGCTGCCAAGGCCGGCTCTTCTCACTCGCAGGTGCGACGACGATGCGGCTGACGGATGCCTGCCCGGCGGGTGCGACGGATTCCAACGCCGGGCCCAGGCCGATGTCGACGAGCACGATCTCGCCGGCGAGCATCGGCCCGCGTCCGACCACCAGACCAGCCTTGACCGCCCCGAACGTGACGGTGACGGATGCCGGCAGCACGACGCCGTCGGCTGCGCCGGTGTCAGGGTGCAAGCCGCTCGGCAGGTCGACGGCCAAGACGCGGGGCGGGCGCGCGTCGCCCGAGGAGGTCGACGCTGTGGAGAGGAGTCCGGCGACCGCCTCGCGGGCGACGCCGCGCAGCGCGGGGTCGCCGGAAGCGCCGATGCCGAGGACGCCATCGACGATGAGCCCGTAGCGGTGCACCGTCTCGCGGACGTCGGCCAGATCGACCCTTCTGACGCCCGCTCCGGTGGCGGACGCGAGAGCCGCCTCGTGGAACCGGTCGGCGACGAGCAGTGCGTCGACGTCGGCTACATCGACAAGCTGCGCGGCGGCGTAGAGCGCGTCGCCGCCGTTGTCACCGCTGCCTGCCAGCACGAGCACCCGCGGGTGCGGTGCGTCGGGGCGTTCGAGGGCGACGGACTCCAGCGCGCCGGTGACCATGGTGACGACCGGCGGCGCGAGTTCGGCCCGTATGACGTCAGCGAGCGCACCGGCAGCTCGCTGCATGAGCGGCACGCCACGGTCGAGCAGCGGGCGCTCGGCAGCGCGCACCTGCTCGGCCGTATAGGTCGGCACCGTGTGGCTCACGGTCGCGACTCTCGTTCACCGACCCGCGCCGCATCGGCCGGTGCACCGGCGTCTTCCGCGGCCTTGCTCCCCGGGACTCCGCCGGCGTCCTTCGCCGTCTTCTTCTGCGCGGCCACGCGCTCTTTGTCGGCGTCGGCGCGCGCGTGCTGGAGTTCCTCGGTGGCCACGCGCACGGCATCCTCCGCCTGCCGCACCCGCCGCAGCGCGAACGTCGGCGAGCCGAACCGTTCGCGCACGCGATCGACGTTCTCGCGCTCGCTCACGATGATCCACGTCGACGCCAGCAGGATGACCTGGGCGGAGAGGTTGAGCCACAGCAGCAGCGCGATCAGGCTGGCGAACGTGGCGAGGAGCGGGTTCGACCCCGCGCCGGATACGAAGATCCCCGACAGCTGCTGCAGCACCGTCAGCCCCACGGCGCCGAGGAAGGCGCCAGACCACAACGCGCGCGGACGTGCGCGCACGCCACTCAGCGTCACGAAGGCCAGGGCGACGACCGCCATGTCGAGCACGAAGACGACGAGCACCGACACGCTGCGCGTGGCGATCGTCGCGAAGTCGCCCTGTGCGATTCCCATCCAGTCGAGCACGGCGCCGATGAACGAGGTGCCCACGAACGTCGCGCCGGCGGAGAGCACGAAGCCGCCGCCGATGGCGATCGCCAGCAGCAGGTTGCGCAGCAGCACCCAGACGAAGAACACGTCGTCGTGCACGCGGTCGGCCAGCGTGCGGATCGCCACGCGCAGCGACCCGATCGCGCCGATGGCCGCTCCGACCAGCGCGACGAGGGCGATGATCCCCGCGACGGTGAGGCCCGCGGGCGCTTCGATGTCAGACACGTCGACGAGGCCGCCCTTGCCGACGAGACCCGGGATCGCGGCGTCCACGGCGTCCACCAGCGATGCCCAGGCCGCGGGGTTGCCGGCGAGCCAGATTGCGGCGAACGAGAAGCCGAGCAGAACACCCGCGAATACCGAGAAGAGGGACCGGTACGTGACGCTGTCCGACAGCATCGGACCGCGGCGCTCGGCGTAGTGCAGCCATACCCGCACCAGGCGAAGAGACAAGGCCCACGCGGTCACTTTCGCGATCAAGTCCGCCATGGCGTCACACTATCGGCCGGCGAACCCCTCGGCTCAGGGTTGACGCAGGGGTCATAATATGAGCCTGGGGATTGGGGATGACATGAGAGGTCTCGCGCAGACGCTCGTGCTCACCGGCGCCGTTCGCGCCGCGGAGATGTCCGCCGCCCTCGCCGCGGTCGGCGACGGGCCGGATCTCAGGCAGCTGCTCGTGAACAGCAGCCTCGCGACGGAAGCGCAGATCGCCGAGGCCGTGGCTCTGCAGACCGGCCACCGCTACTTCGACATGAGCGACATCACGATTGCGACTGATGTGCTCTCGCTGGTGCCGGGGCACCTCTGCCGCCGTTACCAGCTCATCCCCCTCGATCGACTGCGCGACCGGATCGTCGTGGGGATGCTGGACCCGACAGACATCATCGCGATCGACGACGTGACGAGCATCACCGACCTGCAGGTGGAAGCGGTGGTCGTTGCAGCCGACGCGCTCCGCAACGCCTTCGAACGCTATCTGCGGTCCGACGAAGAGTTGAGCGACCTGTCGGAGCAGATCGGCGAGTCCGCTTCATCCTCTCCCGGCGTCACCTTCACGGAAGTGCTCGAGGAGCAGGATGCCGACGCCCCCGTTGTCCGGTTCGTCAATCTGCTCATCACCCAAGCCATCAACGACCGGGCCAGCGACATCCACATCGAGCCGGGCGAGCATCAGCTCACGGTTCGATTCCGGATCGACGGCGTGCTCCACGAGATGCAGCGCGCCGACCGCGCGATCCAGGACGGTGTGATCTCCCGGCTGAAGATCATGTCTGCGATCGACATCGCCGAACGGCGCCGCCCGCAGGACGGGCGTCTCTCCGTCCTGCACGAGGGGAGGCAGATCGATCTCCGGGTGGCCACGCTCCCCACGGTGTGGGGCGAGAAGATCGTCATGCGCATCCTCGACACCTCCGGCCAGGTGATGGCGATGAGCGACCTGCGCTTCTCCCCGATCAACGAGCAGCGCTTCCGCGCGGCGATCGCGCGACCGCATGGAATGGTCCTCGCGACCGGGCCGACCGGCGCGGGCAAGTCGACAACCCTCTACACCGCTCTTCTCTCAGTCGCCAACCCGCGCATCAACGTGATCACGGTCGAGGATCCGGTCGAGTACCGCATTCCCGGGGTCAGTCAAGTGCAGGTCAACAACCGTGCCGGCCTGACATTCGGGGTGGCGCTGCGATCGATTCTCCGCAGCGATCCCGACGTCGTGCTCGTCGGCGAGATCCGCGATCAGGAGACGGCGATCATCTCGATCGAGGCGGCGCTGACGGGCCACCTCGTGCTCTCGACGTTGCACACGAACGATGCGCCGTCCGCGTTGACTCGATTGACCGAGATCGGCAGCGAACCCTTCCTGGTGGCGACCGCACTCACGGCGGTCGTCGCACAGCGGCTCGCGCGCCGCCTCTGCCTGCGGTGTCGCGCGGCGTATACCGAGCCGGAGGACGTCCTCGATTCGCTCGGCTTCCCGCACGTTCCCACCGATCCACCCCTGCTGTACCGCGCCGTCGGCTGCCCCGCCTGTTCTGGTACCGGCTACCGCGGGCGCATCGCTCTGCATGAGGTGATGGTCATGACGGACGAGCTGGAACAGCTCGTCGTGACCCGCGCGACTGTCACCGCGATGCGTCAGCTCGCACTGCAGCAAGGCATGATCGCCCTCAGGGACGACGGCTGGAGCAAGGCGGCTCAAGGTCTGACGACGATCGAAGAGGTGCTACGCGTCGCGGTCTAGGCCTCTCCGTCACTGCCGGCTCAACTCCCCGTAGATGGTGAAAATCGGAAGATACAGCGTCACCACCATGCCCCCGATGATCAGGCCGATGCCCACGATGAGGATGGGTTCGATGACCGAGGTCAGCTGTGAGGTCGCCGTCTCGACCTCCTTCTCGTAGAAGTCAGCGACGCTCGCGAGCATCGCTGACAGCGTGCCCGACTCCTCTCCCACCGACACCATCTGGGCGACCATCGGCGGGAAGACCGCAGCCTTGGCCAGCGGCGCCGAGAACGACTTGCCGTCGCGGATCGACGCCTGAATGCTGCGCACGGCCTGCTCGATCGCCCAGTTGTCAGAGGCCTTGCCGATGACGTCCAGTCCCTGAACGAGCGGAACTCCGGCGTCCAGCATCATGGCGAGGTTGCGCGCGAATCGTGCCGCGGCGATCTTCGTGATCATCGAACCGAAGACGGGCAGTTTGAGCTTCATCGGATCGACCACTCTGCGGTACGCCTCGGATCGGCGCTGGCGCCTCCAGACCAGCCATACCGCGCCGCCGCACACCAGCAGGAGGGGCAGGATCCACCACATGTTCGACGAGACGCCGACGAGGACCTGCGTCGGCAAGGGCAGCTGCGAGCCGAGGCCGGCGAACATCCCCGCGAACACCGGCACCACGAATGTCACCATGGCGATCACACCCAGGATCGCGATCACCAGGACGATGATGGGATAGGTCACCGCCGCGCGGACCCTGTTCCGCAGCTCGGACTCGTTCGTGTAGGTCCGCGCGACCGATTCCATCGCCGCCCCGAGGAATCCGCCGGTCTCGCCGACGCGGATGACGTTCACCATCAGCGGTGGGAACACATCGGGGTGCGAGGCCAGTGCGGCTGAGAACGCCACGCCCGACTCGACTTCGGCGTGAACGCTGATGATCGCGCCCTGCAGCCGTTTGTCCGTCGTCTGCTCGCTGAGGATGGTGAGTGTGCGCAGGAGCGGAAGCCCCGCATTGATGAGACCGGCCATCTGTGTCGCGAAGAGGGCAAGCGACTTGACCTTGACGCGGCGCTCGAACCCGGGCAGGGACAGGTCCATGTTGAGGCCGGTCTTCGATACCAGCGTCACTTCGAGAGGCGTGAGTCCCTGCGCTCGCAGCTTGCTCGTGACTGCTCCCTCGCCGGGAGCCTCGATCGTGCCTTTGACCACGCCACCGCCGGCGGCGTCTACGGCGCGATAGGCATACTCCTGGACGATCGGCACGTCACTCCTCCGTCCGCACGAACGCGAGCGCCTGCACGTCGAGATGATAGCCGTCTTGCACGGACTCCATCATCGTCTCGGTCACGGCCAGCAGACGCGGGCCCATCCCGAGCGCATCCAGGAACGCCGCCGCCTGAGCCGGATCGTCGAGCGCGAGAGAGATGGATACGGCGACCTGGAGCTCCGGCGCCTCAGCCGTCCCCCTGCCTGGATCGGCAGCGGCATCCGCGGACCCCTCGCTCCTCGGCCCGCTCGGCTCGGAATCGGCGCCGAGATCGACGGCGCCGGTGTCTTCGGGCCCGGTGCGTGTGGTCCATGGCACGGGCTCGAGTGCGTTCACGGCGAGCACTGTCGCACCGGCTGTGGCGGCAGCACTCGCGACGATCTCGAAGAGGTCTTCCGTCTGAGCCGTAGCTGGGATCTGGGTCCGCAGCACGGCGACATCGGCGTTGATCTCGTCGAGGCGTCCATCCTCCTCGTTCAGCAGGTCGACTTGGCTCTGATACAGATCGTTGTTCTGGGAGATGAGTCTTGTCTGTGCGCTCGTGGCAAGCGACTGGAAGTAGACCGGCATTCCGATCAGGAGGATCCCCGCCGCCAGCACGGCAGCCACCACGACCGTTCCGACGACGTTGATGAACTGCTTCTGCATCATCCCTGCCCTCCGGCATACGCCCCGGTGTAGACCGACTGATCGAACTCGATCGTGAGTTGGTTCGTGTAGACCCCGTCGCCCGCCGAGGAGGAGACCTCCCACCCGTCGGCGCCGATGACCCCGGGCAGCGCCCGGTAGGCGCGAATCAGGCCCGCGATCTCGACGGGCGTCGGGCTCGTCACGGTGAGCTGTCCCCGCAGCCCCGTCTGCTCGGTGGGCTCCTCGTCTTCGAGGGGGGCGCCACCCACCTCGAGGTCGAAAGCTGTCATCACTGCCCCCGCAGGCAGGACACCGTTCAGCGTCGCGTACAGCGACGACCAGTCGAGCTCGGACGCCATCGCGTCGGCGCGGAAATCCTCGAGGTCGCGCTGGGTGCCGAGCGCGACGCTCACCTCGGACAGCTCGGCCGATTCAGTGAGGAGGGCGTCGGTGCGGGCCTGCTCCGCGGCCAGCTCGTTGACGGCGACCCAGTTCAGATACAGGGTGACGGCGAGGATCACCAGCAGGGCGATCAGCGCTGCGACCAGCGCCCAACCCCATGCACGGAGGATCCTGGCGCGATCGCGGCGCTGGATCTCGACCCGTGGCGTGAGATCGACGCGAGGGATCCCTGACAGAGTCGTGGTGGGCGCACCGCGTGCCATCAGTAGCCCTCCCTGAGCGTCACGCCGATCGTGGCGATCAGATCCATGCCGAACTCGTCGGCCGCCGCGGTCGACGCGTCGGTCTTCAGTACCTCGTCGACCCGGATCGTCCGTACCTGCGCATCGAGCGCGTCCGCCAGTGCGTCCTTGACGCCGGGAGCGGCGGCGCCGGCCCCGCTCAGGAACACCTCCGTGGCCGCAGTCGAGCCGGCGCGATTGCCGTAGAACGCAATGGTGCTCCGCAGCCGCGATACCAGGTCGGCGATCGACGGATCCTGGCCGTTCGCCATGCGGGTCGCCGCCCGCCCGCGCGGCGTGGGCGTCGGCGTCGGCACGGTCTCGAAGATCTGGCCGTTCGCATCCGTTGCGACGATGCGCTGGGCGCGTGCTCGTGCAGCGGATGTGAGGACGTCGATGGGGATGATGCGGACGAAACGGGGAATGCCGTCCACCGCGATGACGACGTAGGTCGTGTGGTCGCCGACATGAAGCATGGCGACGGTCTTGCCCGGCGCGCCGAGGATTCGGGCGACGCGAGCGAGCCCGAACGGCACGAGGTCGACCGAATCGACCCGCAGCCTCGCCTTCGTCATCGTTGCGATCAGCCCCTCGACCGTCTCCGACACCGCAGCGACGAGCAGGCCGCTCACCTGGTCGCCTTCCTGGGACACCGGATAGAAGTCGAGGACCGCCTGATGCGCCGGCACGGGGAGCAGGTCCTGCACCTGGAACGGAAGGGCCTGCTTCAGCAGATCCGGACGCAGGGCGTGAGTGGTGTACTCGCGAACCAGAACGCGGCGGCTGCCGATGCCGAGCACGACCTGGCGCCCTTTGATGCCCGCGCGCAGCCACAGTTGGCGGAGTGCCACCGATACCGCATCGGGGTCGAGCACCTCGGAGTCCTTCGCGGCGCCGATGGGCAGCGGCACCTCGCCCGCCGCGACCAGCCTCGGGGCGCGGCCCGATGTCACCTCGACCGCGCGCACGCTCTGCTCGGTGATCTCGAGTCCCACCAGCGTGCCGGCCATCGTCCCTCACCTCCCCTGCGCCGTGTCGTCCCTGACCTCGGCGTGTCGCTGCATCATGTCCCCGCGACGAGCCCCAAATACCACGTTGCGATCCTCTCCCCGAAGAGGATTCCCACCCACGCCCCGGCGAGCATCCACGGGCCGAACGGGATCGCGCTCGTGCGGCCCGCACGCCGGAACGCCAGCAGGATGATTCCGAACATACCCCCCAGGAGGAACGCGGCGAAGGTGCCCACCGTGAGGGGTCCCCACCCCAGCCACCCCAAGTAGATGCCGAGCACCCCCGCGAGCTTGACGTCGCCTCCTCCCATGCCACCGCGGCGGATCGATCGCAGCAGCAGATAGAACCCGTAGAGCACCGCGCCGCCGACAGCGGCGCGGAGCAGCGCCGGCCAATCGTGACCCGACACAGATGCCAGCGTGAAGAGGATGCCGGCGACGGCATAGCTCGGAAGCACGATGGTGTTCGGGAGACGGTGCGTGTCCAGGTCGATGAAAGTCAGCGCGACGCTGATCGCGGCGAGATAGAGGAACGCGACGACGACGAGCGCAGCCCCGACCCATGCGCCGCCGATGCCGGCGGAGGCGGGCGCGTCCGTCCGGAACACTGACGCCCCGAAGAGCCACGCGACGCCGATGAAGGCCCCGCCTGTGAGGACCTCGACGAGCGGGTAGCGCACAGAGATCGGTTCTCCACACGATGCGCACCTGCCGCGCAGGGCGATCCATGACACCACCGGCACGTTCTGCGGCGGCGTCACGCGTGCGTCGCACCGCGGGCAGCGGCTCTCCCGGGTCAGCGGCACTCCCGCCGGCACACGGACGATCACCACGTTGAGGAAAGACCCGATGACAAGGCCGAGAATACCGGCGAGGACGAGGACCGGGACGACGACGGAGCCCGCCGTCATCGCACATCACGCTGCGACACGATCGGCCCCAGGGTGGGCGCGAGGCTGAGGCCGGGGACGTCGACGGACCGTTCCGCCAGGATCAAGGACGGCGGTGTGCTCCCAATCCAATCCACTTCTCCACCGTAGACCTGGCCGTTCCAGCGCGAGACCGGGGCGAAGCGCCGGCCGAGCGTGATGGTGCACGGAGAGTACACCTGACCGGATACCTTCTCGTCGAGGAAGACGTTCCGCAAGGAGATCGAGCGGCTCTCGTCGGGACATGTGGGCTGCTGGTCGACCGTATCGTCGGGGGCGATGATGTGGAAGGCGTGGTCGACCCCGTCGCTTGAGCGCACCGTCAGGTTCCTGCCGCTGAGCCCGTCGACGATGAGAGCGACGTCGGTCTGAATCTCGAGCTCGACACCGTCGAGGTCGATGCGTCCGCAGTTCCGGAGGTCGATCACCGTCGGCTCTGTGAGCTCTTCGATCTCTGCGACGGCGTCGGCGGGCGGGAGCGCAGGGAAGTCGCACGCGCCCCGCACAGGCGCGTCCCACCCCGGCCACTCCGCCGCGTCGAAGGAGTAGTCGACCCAGGGGATGAGATAGACGGCTTCGGTCACCGTCACCGCACCGGCGGACCCGGTCCCGGTCGACGTGAACGTCACGGCTCCGTCGCCGCACTCCGACTCCGCCGAATACTGCGGATCCGATGCGCTTGTCTCGATACCACAGGGACCGTCGGCACTGCGCGCCGTCGCAACGGCAGCCGCGATGCCCGCATCGGCTGCGGCACGAGCTTCGGCGACGTCGCGGTTGCCGACGAGCGCGCCGGTGGTCTCGGTCACGATGACCGCGAGCGCCAGCCCGGCCATTGAGAGCACCAGCATCACGACGAGCACGACGATCAGCATGGAACCCGCATCGTCGGGCTGACGATCCCGACGCGCAGCCCTCAGCACGGCGCACCTCCGACGCCGCCTGCGCTCGTCGCGCCCCCGACCAGTGGGACGCTCGATCCCTGGGACGAGAGCGTGACGTGATAGCGCAGCTCGCGGGCGTCCGCCTCGAACGCGCCGGTGACTCGGACGGGCAGTCCATCGGTGGATTCGCGGTGCACGAGCGAGACCCACCCGGCCGGCGCTTCGCCTGCCGATGCCTCGCGTGCGGGCGCAACGTCGATCGGCGCCGGGCTCGTTCGGTAGAGCAGATCGCCCTCCCCCGTCACGACCCATGCGCGGCACTCCGAACTGCCGCTGTCGATGAGCACACGGGCGCGCAGCGTGCCGCCATCGTCGGTCACCGCGAACCAGCTGGCGCTGCGGATGCCGCTCTGCAGCGTCTCGTTCGTGACCGCGGCGCGGCCCGTCAGGCTGTCGCTCTCCGTCGTCGCGGCCTGCGATTGCCAGCCCGTGGTGAAGAGTGCGGTCATCAGTCCGAGGACGACTGCCGCAAGGCCGACGTACATGATCAGTTCGATGAGGGTGACGCCACCGTCGTCGGCGACCCCTCGGCGGCGGAGGACGGGCGTCATGACGTGACGACGACTCTCGTCACGAGCGTCGCCAGTGAGTTCGACCGCGGGCATGGCGATGCCGGATCCGCGGCGGGCGAAGCGTCTTGTTCGTACACGCACGAGGTGACGACGACCGTGCCGGGAAACACCGGCGGGCAGGAACCGACATGGACCGCGGAGAGCAGGCCCGACTCGGGTTCAGGCACATCCACCTGCACCGAGTCGCGCACGCTGCCGGCGCCGCCCTCGCACGCATTGTCACCGTCGTCGGGAAAGGCGTTCCGCATCGTGGCGAGCCGGCCCGCCGCCAGCGCATTGGCCGCAACGACCTGCTCATTGACAGCCCCGGACCGCGTCACCCCGATGAGGAGGGGCAGCACGGCCAGTGCCAGCACCGCGAGGAGGAACATCGCGACGATCATCTCCACCAGGCTGAAGCCCGCCTGCTGCCCGTCGTCGACCCCCCGGCCCGCCGGAGCCGGGTGGCGAGGGGCGATGGGAACGACCATCGTTCCGGATCAGTCGGTCGGGCCGCCCTCACTCACCCACGATGCCGGGATTCGTGCAACCGGGGCCCGCGAGCGCAGTGAACGATGCGCTCGTGGCCGACACGCAGACCTGATCGACGGTGGCGACAGCGCCGACGATCGCATAGGTGAACTCGTCGTTGTCCTCCGGCGCGACCGGATCCGTGCCCGCGGCGATCTGAGAAGCGACCTGGGTGGCACCGTTCGCCGCCGCGGCGAGCGCGGCGTTTCTGCCGGCCTGCTGCTGCAACCCGATGAAGACAGGGATCGCGATGGCGACCAGAATCCCCAGGATCACGACGACGACGATGAGCTCGATGAGCGAGAAGCCCGACTCACCCTCGTCAGTCCGACGACGTGCTATCTCCGCGTCGCGATATATCTCGGTGAAGCTGCGCATCGTGCGATGCCCCCTCGCAGTCTTTCGATGCCCGATCGAACCGACGAGACGACCGCCTCGGGGGTATCCCAGCCGCTCGAAGGCACGGGTCTCATTCGAACGGGAAAGGACCCGTGGTACCGGCGAATCCTTCCCCCACGAGCATGAGCGGACGCCTCAACCGTGTCAATGCGGATTTGCTCATTGTTGTGCAAGCAAACACTCAGGACTGGAGCGCCGCGAGGCAGTCGACCTGATCACCCGTCGAGCACCTCCAGGCGCACGGTCACCGGACCGCCGTCGACGAGCTGCTCGGCATCCCGCACGGCCTTCTTGAGCGGCAGCACGTACGAATCGGTCTCGGCCAGCGGAAAGATCGACGTGGCCCACTCGGTGCCGCCGATGCGGGCGCGCACGCGCACCGAGCCGAACCCGCGATACGGCCGCGGGATCTCGCGGATCTCATGGCCGAGCTCCGACGGCACGGCCGTGAAGAACCACGCGGAGTCCTCCCGCGCAGCCCAGCGGAACACATCGCTGTCGAACTCGATGATCACCCTGCGACGCTACCGCCCGCAGGCGACACCCGTCACAGATGCTCACCCGGCGGCCCGCCGTGCCGATCCACGAGGCGCTGCAGACAGCTCGACCAGCCGTCGACGTGCTGGTCGCGCTCCTCGCCGCTCGTGAACCCGGAGTGCCGCACGATCACGCGGGTCGCGGCATCCGCTGCCGGCCGCAGGTCGATCTCGACGTCGGTCGCGTGCTCCTCCCCGGCCCATCGCCACGCCAGCCGCAGCGTGCGCGGCGCCTCGAACGTGAGCACCGTCGCCTCGACGGCGAGGTCGGCGGGCACCGACCGCACCTCCCAGCGACCCAGCTCCCGGAGCTCCACCACGGCAGTGGACTCGAAGCGGGGTGGCCAGAACCATTCGGCGAGCAGGTCGGCGAGCGTGAACTCGCGCCACACGACATCGACGGATGCCGCGACCAGCGCCTCTTCGGTGAGCTCGTGCATGCTGACACCGTACGCCGAGCCTCCCCCATAGGATCAAGCGCATGTCGAACGCGCGCCCCCGGCCACCCCTCGCCACGCCGGACCGCCCGGGCCGCGACCTCTCCCAACCGCTGCCACCGGCGCTGAGCTGGATCGCGCTGCTGGTCTTCGCCGTCGGAATCGCCATCGCGTACCTCGTGTGGGGCCTGGCGTGGTGGGTGCCCGTCCTCTATGGCGCCGCGAGCCTCGTCGCGTTCGCGGCCTACGGCATCGACAAATCGGCAGCCCGACGCGGCGCGGCTCGCATCTCGGAACAGACGCTGCTCCTGCTCGGGCTCATCGGCGGGTGGCCCGGAGCGATCGTGGCGCAGCAGCTCTTCCGCCACAAGACACGCAAGCGGTCCTTCCGCCGAGTGTTCTGGGGAACGGTCGCAGTCAACGTCCTCTTGCTGGGGGTTTACGTGTACCTCGTCGCGGGTGGCGTGTTCGGCTTCTGACGCGGTGCGCGGGGTGCGGCGCGCTTCGACAGGCTCAGCGACCGGGGACCGGGGTTGCTCGTCGCTCCGGGGCGTTTCGTCTCGCTCGTTCCTCGCTCGCTCAACGACCGGAACCTTTGCCCCTGGTCGTTGAGCGAAGGACGCTCCAGCGCCCGAAGACGAAACGCGTCGAGCGTACGAGGCAGCGCGGCGGGGTCAGCGACCGTAGCCAGGCGCCCAGTCGTCCCCGTCGCGGATCCACTCGGCGGCGGGCTCGGCATTCGTCGGCGACAGGTCGGCACGCCGCCACTTGGCGCCCTCCGGCCAGCTCACCGCGAACGTCGACGCGACCTTGAACACGCGGCGAGACAGGCCAGACAGGGTCTGCACCGGGCGAGCAGACACCGGCATCCGCAGCTGCGGGTCGTAGCGCACGCCGTCGGACGGACGCAGGCGGATGGTCAGATCGAGGTCGTCGTGGATGCGGGCGTTCTGCCGGTCGACGTGCTCCCGCACCCGCTCCCACACGCGGGCCCGCATGGCGAAGTTCGACCCGAACACCAGCGGGATGCCGAGCCACTTCTTGATCCAGTAGTGCCCGCCGCCGATGTACCAGCGCTCGCCGAGGTAGTTCTGCAGCGGCGTGCCGCCGTAGAACTCGGCCCCGCCGGTGAGGACGCCCAGCGTCGGGTCGGAGACGAACGCGCGCACCAGGGTCGCGATCCAGTCCGAGTGCGGGCGCGAGTCCGCATCGAGCCGCGCGATGATGTCGGCTCGCTCGAGCGCCTCGTCGTAACCGCGCGCGGCTGCCGGCCAGATGCCGATCGACGACTCGTGCACGACGACCGCGTCATGAGAGCGGGCGACCGCGGCGGAGGCATCCGTGCTCGCATTGTCCACGACGATCACGACGTCGGCCGGGTGCGTCTGCGCGGCGAGCGCAGCCAGGCACGCTGCGAGGTAATCCGCATCATTCCGGCACGGAATGACCACGGCGACGCGAGGGGCGAGGGGCACATCGTCACCCTACTCCCGCGCTGTCGGCAGGCGGCGCTACCCTGCCGACATGGACGGACTGCGCGTCGTGCCCGCCAATGAGGCGTCGTGGGATGACCTGCAGGTGATCCTCACGGGCGTCGCCGGGCGCTGTCAGTGCCAGCGTCAGCGCCTGGGCGATCGCGACTGGTGGTACATGCCCGAATCGGAGCGCGGCGCCATCCTGCGTGCCGAGACCCACTGCGACGATCCGCGTTCGGCGGAGACGATCGGCATCGTCGCCTACCACGGCGACGAGCCCGTCGCATGGTGTGCCGTGGACCGACGCGGCGTCTACGGACGCGTTCGGGGGTCGCCCGTTCCGTGGCAGGGACGTGAGGAGGACCCGGACGATGACACGGTCTGGGCCATCCCCTGCATGATCGTGCGCAAGGGCTACCGCCGCCAGGGCCTGACGTATCCGCTCGTGGCAGCGGCGGCGGAGCACGCGCGCTCGCGTGGCGCGACGGCCGTCGAGGGCTACCCGCTGCTGACCGGCGGCGGCAACGTCACCTGGGACGAACTCAACGTCGGACCCCTCGGGCCCTTCCTGGCTGCCGGGTTCCGCGAGGTGTCGCATCCGACGAAGCGGCGACTCGTCATGCGGCTCGACTTCTGACGGGTAACCGCGCTCACGACATTCGTGCTTGAGACCGCTCCCACGTTTGGTTACAGTCCGGTAAGTAAGCGGCAGGCCGCCGCGGTCATCCCTCAACGGAGAGGACTCTCCCCATGCCCGCCCCCGTTCCCCGCCTGCTGTCGCCTCGCGCTCCCTCCGCGCGCTCCGCCCCCTCCGCCCGCCGCCTCACCGCACGCATCGCCGCGCTCGCCACCGGCACCGCGCTCATCGCGACGGCACTGCTCGCCGCCCCGGCCGAGGCCGCACCACCACGGACGGTCGACCCGTTCCACCCCGACTTCGGTCCGAACGTCACCATCTACTCGCCCGAGACGCCGATCGCCGACATCCGGGCAGGTCTCGATGCCCTCCACGCGCAGCAGGTCGACGCCGAGATGAGCACCGCGCGCCAGGCGGTCTACTTCCTGCCCGGCGACTACGGCTCGGCGGCCGATCCCCTGCAGGTGAAGGTCGGCTACTACACCGAGATCGCCGGCCTCGGGGCCTCGCCCGAGGACGTCACCGTCCACGGCGCTGTCGAGGTCTACAACCGGTGCCTGGCCGACGGCGGCACGGGCAACTGTCTCGCGCTCGTCAATTTCTGGCGCACGATCGCCAACCTGTCGATCGACATCCAGGCGGCCGACCGCGGCTGCCGCACGGGCACCGACTTCTGGGCCGTGTCGCAGGCCGTCTCGATGCGACGTCTCGACGTCTCGGGGGGCAACCTGTCGCTGATGGACTACTGCACCGCCGGCCCGCAGTATGCGAGCGGCGGATTCATCGCCGACTCGCGGCTGCCGAACGTGATCAACGGCTCGCAGCAGCAGTGGCTCATCCGCAACAGCGAAGTCGCGAACTGGTCGAACGCCGTCTGGAACCAGGTGTTCGCCGGCGTCGTCGGCGCCCCCGACGACGCGGCGTTCCCCGACCCGCCGTACACGACGCTCGGCACGACGCCGGTCAGCCGCGAGAAGCCGTACCTGTACGTCGACGACGAGGGCCGATACAACGTGCGCGTGCCTGCCGCGCAGCACGACTCACGCGGCGTCAGCTGGGGCGACGGTGAGACGGCGGGACGCACCATCCCGATCACCGACTTCTTCATCGCCACCCCGGCAGACTCGGTGAAGGACATCAACAACGCGCTCGCGCGCGGCCAGCACCTGATCCTGACGCCCGGGGTGTACGACATCGCCCAGACGATCAAGGTGAAGCGCGCGAACACCGTGGTGCTCGGACTCGGGCACGCGACCCTCACCGCCGTGGGCGGTGCGGTGCCGCTGGAGGTGAAGGATGCCGACGGCATCGTGGTCGCGGGCGTCACCATCGACGCCGGCACCAAGCTGTCGCCGGCGCTGCTGCGCGTGGGCGAGCCACGCGGCAACAAGAAGCTCGACGCCGCCAATCCGATCACGCTCAGCGACGTTTACTTCCGCGTCGGCGGTCCGCACATCGGCAAGGCGACGACGGCGCTCGAGGTGAACGCCGACGACGTGCTGATCGACCACACCTGGGTGTGGCGCGGCGACCATGGCGTCGAGGGGTTCACCGACGGCGTGAACGGCGACACGGACCGGTGGCAGGCCAACACCGGCACGAACGGCGTCATCGTCAATGGCGACGACGTCACGGCGACCGGTCTGTTCGTCGAGCACTTCCAGACGTACAACACCCTCTGGGACGGCGAGAACGGCCGCGTCGTGCTCTACCAGAACGAGCTGCCGTACGACCCGCCGACGCAGGCTGACTGGACGCAGCCGGACGGCACGCTCGGCTACCCCGGCTACAAGGTGGACGACGACGTCTCGACGCACCGCCTCGACGGTGCCGGCGTGTACGTCTTCAACCAGAACAACCCGTCGATCCTCACGGCCGACGGGTTCGAGGTGCCGGAGACGCCGGGCGTGCGACTGCACCACATCATGACGGTGAACCTCTCGGCCGGCACCGTCCAGCACGTCGTGAACGGGGTCGGCGGGCAGGCCGACAGCGGCAACACCGGCACGCCGCAGTTCGTCGTGGACTACCCGCTGCCGTAAGGCGAGGAAGACGGATGCCCCGGCCCCGGCGATTCACGCCGGGCTGGGGCATCCGTCATTCGAACGGAGTCACCAGAGCGGGTGGATGGCCTCACGCAGGTCACGGTCATAGACAGCGCGCACGAGGCGATCGAACGCGGCGAGGTCGAAGCCCGTCTCCGCACCGGAGGCGTCGAGCAGGGCGGCCGCATCCGCGTTCGCCTCGGCCTGGCGCACGTTGCGCGCGCCGGGGATGACGCTCGTCACGCCCGGTTGGGCCGCGATCCAGGCGAGCGTCGCGGCGGGCAGCGGAACCCCGTCCGGCAGCGCAGCCGCGAGCTCCGCCGCCGCGGCGACACCGGTCTCGAAGTCGACGCCCGAGAACGTCTCGCCGCGGTCGAACGCCTCGCCGTGACGGTTGTAGGTGCGGTGGTCGTCGGCGGCGAACGTCGTGTGAGTCGTGTACTTGCCCGACAGGAGCCCCGACGCGAGCGGCACACGAGCGAAGATGGCGACGCCCGCCGCTTCGGCCGCGGGCAGCACCTCATCGAACGGCTTGAGGCGGAACGGGTTGAAGATGATCTGCACGTTCGTGACGTTCGGCCGGGCGATCGCAGCGAGCGCCTGTGCGCAGGTCTCCACCGACACGCCGTACGCGGCGATGGCCCCGGCGGCGACGAGGTCGTCGAGGGCGTCGTACGTCGCGTCGGCCTCGATCACCGCGGTCGGCGGGCAGTGCAGCTGCACGAGATCGAGCGTGTCGACGCCCAGGTTAGTGCGCGAGCGGTCGGTCCACGCGCGGAAATTCTCGGGCGTGTAGTTCTCGGGCTCCTGCGCCAGGCGCCGGCCCATCTTGGTCGCGACGGTGATGCCGTGATCCGGACGTGCGGCGAGGAACCGGCCGATGATCGACTCGCTCCGCCCGTCGCCGTAGACATCGGCGGTGTCGAACAGGGTGACGCCATTGTCGACGGATGCCGCGAGCACCGCGGTCGCGTCCTCCTCCGACACCGCGCCCCAATCGGCGCCGAGCTGCCAGGTGCCGAGGCCGATGGCCGAGACCGAGCGTCCGGTACGGCCGAGTGCGCGCTGCTGCATGAGGATCCTTCGAGGTGCGGAGCGAGGGTGACTCCAGCATCCCACGGCGCGGAGAGCTCGACCCTGTCGACGAGGCCTCCCGGCTACCCGCAGGCGCCGGTGGGCGCAAGTCCGGTACGCACGGTCACGCCAGCGGGTACTTTTGCCTGCGACCCACCTCTGGAGGCCGCCATCGCCGAGCACACTCCGCGGCTGCGCCGCGCCGTCTCGTACACCGCGCGACTCGCCGATCAGCCGCGCCTGCTGCTGGCCATCAAGACCTCTCTGGCAGCGGTGCTGGCGTGGTATCTGGCGCCGCTCATCCCGTTCACCGAGGACCAGTACTCCTACTACGCTCCGCTCGGCGCTCTCGTCACGATGCACCCGACGATCGCCCGCTCCGCGCAGGTGGGCGTGCAGGTCCTGGCGGGACTCGCCCTGGGCATCGCGCTCAGCCTGTGTGGCATCGCGGCGCTCCGGCTGGGGGTTCCGGGCGGCGTAGTGCTGGGTGTCGTGATCGGCGTCGGCGTTCTGCTCGGCGGATGGCGAGTGCTCGGCGCCGGCGCCGACTGGGTGGCGCTGGCGGCTTTGTTCGTGCTGCTCGCCGCGGGCGGCGATCCCGAGGGGTTCTCGATCTCCTACCTCGGCACGACGGCGTTCGGCGTCGTCGTGGGCATCGCGGTGAACCTCATCGTCGTGCCTCCCCTGTACCTCCGCCGCGCGAGCGAGCGGCTCTCGGCGCTGCGCGACGCCGTCACGACGCTGCTGCGGGACGCCGCCGAGGCCGTGGCTGACGACCGGCTGGACCCCGACCGCTTCCGCGCCGCGCTGGACGATCTCGGCCACACGCGATCGGCGGTGACCGAGGTGGTCGACGAAGCCGACGAGAGCGCCCGTGCGAATCCTCGCCGCCGGCGCCACCAGGAGGAGCGGGAGGAGAACGCGCGCCGCATGGCCGCTCTCGAGCGCACGGCTTTCCTCACCCGTGAGCTCATCGACCTGCTGGTCGGGCTGCAGGCCTCCGACGACGTCGCGTCCACCGATACCGTGCGCGAGCGCCTCGCGCACGCGATCCGGGAGTCCGCCGACCTCATCGCCACTCCGCTCGGCGACCCCGGGGCATCCGACCGCTTCCGCGGCGCGAGCGAGGCCCTTGCCGAGTACCAGAGCGCGCTGGGCACACCCGCTGCCGGCAGGCGCACGGAGCCGGCGGCGGGCGCGGCGGTCGAGCTGTGTCTGCGCCGCATCATCGACGTCACTCGACCGTTCGTCTGATCGGGATCGGCGTCGGGATTCCCACGCTCCCCGGGATCTCCGGGGTCGCGCTGCTCAGGGGTTGACGATCACGGGCGTTCCGAGAGGCAGCTCCGAGAGCTTCGTGATGGCGGTCGGGTCGACCCGGAGGCACCCGTTCGAGATCGGCCCCGAACGGGCGTCGTGGTAGTGGAAGGCCACGACGGCGGCATCCGCTCCTCCGAAGCCGTCGAGGGTGGGCGACTGCACCGACAGGTAGACGATCGGGTATCCGCGCGTGTACCCGTATTCGGGCACCACCCGCGTCGTCATGATGAACGAGCGCCCGAGCGGCGTCGGTGTGCCGTCCTGACCCCACCCGAAGTCGGTCGCGATCCGCTCCGCCACCCCCGCGCGGACGATGTCGATCGTGCGGGCCGAGATGCTCACCACGACGCTCGCGTCGCTCGGTGCGAGCTGGACGTCGCCCTTGCGCAGCCAGCCGGTGACCTGGGCGGGGTTGCCCTGCGACGGCACGGCCTGGCGTCCGGTGAGGAGCACCCTCACCCAGTGCTCCTGCTCCTCGACGACGGGCACTGCGGTGCCGTCGTAGGCGAACTCGTGCGGGAGGTACGCCACCGGCTGCGCGGTCGGGTCGGCCCAGATCGGCGCCCCGCTGCCGAGCGCGACCGCCTGCTCGGGCAGCGGCGTCGTGAACGCGGCGTCGTCGACCGGCAGGCCCGGAACCACCGCGAACACGTTCACCTGCGGCAGCGCCGCCACGTCGTAGGCGGCGGTATTCGCGGCGAAACCGGTCGGCGTCGGCGTCGGGGTGGGCGTGGGGCGGGGTGCCGCCGTCGCCGAGCGGGTCGGTGACGGCGGAGGAGCGGATGCCTCGGTCATGGGCGGCCGCAGCAGCCATACCGCCGCGAGGCCGCCCGCGATCAGGACAGCGGCGAGCACGCTGACGAGCCACGCGCTCCGCGGTCGACGCGAGGGCGCCTGCGGCCTCTGCGCCTGCGGCGCATCAGGCTCGACCGCCGCCGGGCCGTCTGTCTCGGCATCCCCCATTCCCCCATCGTCGGTGTCGATGGCGGATGCCGCAACCGCACGCCGGTGGCTAGCCTGAGGCGGTGAGCACCGACGAGGAGACCCGCCCCCCGATCCGGGTGCTCGGCATCATCGGCGCCGGTCGCGTCGGCCAGGTACTGGCGCGCCTGGCGATCGCCGCCGGATACCGCGTGCTCGTCGCCGGATCGGGAGACCCCGCTCGCGTCGCCGCCACGATCGGGGCCGTGGCTCCGGGAGCCGTCGCGGCCGAGGCATCCGCCGTCGCACGCGACGCCGACGCGGTCGTGCTCGCTCTTCCCCTGCCGCAGCACCGGACGCTGCCCGTCGAGGCACTCAACGGAAAGCTCGTGATCGACGCGATGAACTACTGGTGGGAGGTGGACGGACTGCGCGCCGACCTCGGCGACCTGCGCACCTCGACCAGCGAGACGGTGCAGCGATTCCTGCCGCAGGCGCGGGTGGTGAAAGCCTTCAACCACATGGGCTACCGCGATCTCGACGAAGAGGCGGGCCCCGCCGGCTCGCCCGGACGCAAGGCCATCGCGGTAGCCGGCGACGACGCGGCCGGTGTGGCTGCCGTCATGGGGCTCGTCGATGATCTCGGCTTCGATGCGGTGCACGCAGGTCCCCTGGCCGCGGGCATCATGCTCGAGCCGGGCGCCGAAGCCTTCGGCGCCGACGTGGATGCGGAGGAGCTGCGCGCGATGCTCGACCGCTTCCCCACGTCGCAGCGCGGCATCGTCGTCGCCCGCGCCCGCCGAGCGCTGACGGGGACGGATGCCGCCTCCTGACCTCAGCGGCGGTGCAGGATCGCGCGGATTCCGACGTCCAGCGCCGCGGCGAGCGCGATGGTGGCGAGGTACACGACCAGATCCCGCGCGTCGAACACGGTGCCGAGCACCAGCATGACGGGCGGGAGTTGCGCGCCCCACGCGAGCGGCAGGCCGGTCAGCTGAAACAGCTCGACGGCCGTGCACCACGCCGCGGCGATCGCTCCCGCAGCGACGGGCGGCAGCCGCGGCGCGATCAGCACGACAGCCAGATAGGCGGCGACGGCGTAGAGAGCGTCGCCAGCGATGTCGGTGGCAGCCGCATCGGGCAGCGCGCCATGCACGAGCAGACCGGCCGCGATCGTGAGGATCAGCAGCACGCCCGCGGTCACCCTGCGGGGAACGCTCGACGGCGCGCGCGTGCCGATCTGCTCCTCCGCGCTCACGCGAGGATCCCCGCCGCCCGGGCGGGCTCGGCGTACGCGGCCGCAAGGCTGGCGACCGTGGCGTGAGCGTTGAGACCGCTCGGGTTCGGGACCACCCACAGCTCCGCACCGCCGAGGCGCTCCGGCTGACGCCCGGCCACCGCACGGGGCCGCTCGAAACCCTGCCGATAGACCGTGAGCCCGGCGACGGCGACGACCCGGGCCTGCCAGTCCTCGACATCGCGAGCGAGCCGTTCGGCACCCTCGCGAAGTTCGTCGCGACTGAGTTCGTCCGCGCGGGCGGTGGCGCGGCGCACGACGCTCGAGATGCCGATGCCGGCGTCCAGGATCATCCGCCGGTCGGCCTCTGCGATGCCGTCGGCGTCGATCTGCGGCATCCGCGGAATGATGCCCGCCGCGACGAGCGCCGGATAGAAGCGATTACCCGGATGCGCGAAGGGCACACCCGTCGCCGCGGTCCACAGTCCCGGGTTGATCCCGACGAACACGAGCCGCGGATGCGGGGGCATCAGATCGGGGATGCTGCGCCCGCGGAACGACTGCAGCTCGGCGCGCGTGAAACCCATGCGTCCAGTCTCGCGCACCGCGCTGCCGGCCGATTCTGATCAGCGGGCTTGCCGCTCCTCCAGGTGGAAGTCGTTCGAGCGCGACCCGTCGGGGCGCGTCGTCTCCTGGTAGACGAACTGGTCTCCGCGCTGGTCGAACGCCGCGAACCACTCTTCCCAGGTGACGGCCCGCAGGTCTTCGAGGTCGTTGCCGAAGTCGAAGTCCAGGCGCAGCTCGCCGACGATGCCGTCGCCGTCCTCGCCGCCGACGGTCGCCGGGGTCGCGTGGCGGTCCTCGGCCCATTGACGGATCACGTCGTGATCCGTCGTGGCGCTGTACTCGTGGGCATCTGCGGTCGCTCCCGCCGTGGCCCCTGCCGTCGCTCCCGTCATCGCGGTCGGCGTCTCACCCGGCGTGACTCCGCTCGTCGCATCACGCGTCGCACCCGTGCTCGCGCCGGTCATCGTGTCGCCGGCGATCGTCTCGTCCGGGGTCCGCGGATCCTCTGCATAGCCGCTCATAGCGTCCTCCTCTGCATGTCCTTCCACCCTGGGCCGCACGCGGCCTCGCGTGGAGGGGGTTGCAGACGACGGTGGACCGCGCTAGCCCGGCTCTCCGCCGTTGCGGGCCGCTCCGATCCGGGCGGCCATGAGCGTGACGAGCTCGTAGACGACATGACTCGCGGCGATGCCCGTCAGCTGCGCGTGGTCGTACGCCGGCGACACCTCGACCACGTCAGCGCCCACGATGTCGAGATCGCTCAGGGCACGCAGCATCCGGAGCAGTTCCCTGCTCGTCATGCCGCCGGCCTCGGGTGTTCCGGTGCCGGGTGCGTGCGCGGGGTCGAGCACGTCGATGTCGATGGAGATGTACAGCGGCCGGTCGCCGACGCGGCGCCGCACCCGCTCGATCGCCGCCTCGATGCCCCGCTCCTCGATGTCGACGCTCGAGACGATAGAGAACCCCAGGCGCTCGTCGTCGTCGAGATCCTGCTTCGAGTACAGCGGCCCGCGCGTGCCGACGTGGCAGCTCGCGGTGAGGTCGATCAGACCCTCCTCGCTCGCGCGCCGGAACGGCGTGCCGTGGGTGATGGGTGCGCCGAAGTACGTGTCCCACGTGTCGAGGTGCGCGTCGAAGTGCAGCACCGCGACGGGGCCGTGCTTCTGGTTCACCGCCCGCAGCAGCGGCAGCGCGATCGTGTGATCGCCGCCGACCGTGACGATGCGCTCGACCCGCGAGCCCAGATCGACCGCAGCCTGCTCGATCTCGGCGACGGCGGCGCTGATGTCGAACGGATTCGCCGGGATGTCGCCCGCGTCGACGACCTGCGCCTCGGCGAACGGCGACACGTCCTGCGCCGGATTGTACGGACGCAGCAGCCGCGACGACTCGCGAACGTGCGACGGGCCGAAGCGCGCGCCGGGACGGTAGCTGACGCCGGTGTCGAACGGGATGCCGACGATCGCGATGTCGGCGCGCGGCACGTCTTCGATACGCGGGAGTCGCACGAACGTGGCGATGCCCGCGTAGCGGGGGTTCACCGAGGCATCGACCGGACCGACCGGCGTGTGGGGCTGCGGATTCTCGTCGTGCTCGGTCATGACTCACCTCTCGGGGTGGCGGGGCCGGCGCTCTGGGCGCCGATGGTCTGAGCGAGGTGCACCAGCTGCACGCCGCCGGCCGCGATCGCCGCGACGAGCGCAGGTTCGACCTCGTCCGGTGTCTCGGCGCGACGGCCTGTCGCCCCGAACGCGTTCGCGAGCGCGACCCAGTCTGGCTGCACGAGATCGACACCGATGGGACGGATGCCGCGATCCAGCTCGTTCTGCTTGATCTCGGCGTATCCGCCGTTGTCCACGCAGACGACCGTGAGATCGAGACGCTGCTCGACCGCGGTCGCCAGCTCGTTGACGCAGAACATGAGCGCACCGTCGCCGACCACCGCGACGACGTGGCGGCCATCGTCGGCGGGCTGGGCGACGCGGGCGCCGATCGCGGCGGGAAGGCCGTAACCGAGCGTCGCGTACGTCGGCGTGTACAGCAGCGAGTGCGGACGGGACTGGCGCAGCACGCTGGCCAGCGCCATGTACACGATCTGCGAGGAGTCGCCGGCCACGATCGCGTCGCGCGGCAGCGCCGCCGCGATCGTCTCGGCGAGCGCCACGGTCTCGGGGAGGATCGTTCGGGTCTCGTCGGCGATCGCGGCGCGCACTGCGTCGAGGTCCGCCTCGAGGTCGCGCACGGGCCGCGCCGCGGCGGGCAGGGCGGCCAGGAGATCCTCGACCACGGCGGCACAGTCTCCCGCGATCCCCACCGTCGCATCGAGGTTCTTATGCAGCTGTGCCGCAGAGATGTCGACGCGCACGACCGCGCCGCGCGCCTCCAGCACGGGTGCCCACAGCTCGGCCTCGCCCAGCTTCGAGCCGAGGACGAGCAGCACGTCGGCGTCCTCGGCGACCGCACGGGCTGCCGCGAGGCTCAGGTTCGACCCCAGCGACAGCGGGTGATGCTCGTCGACGGTCGCCTTGCCGTTGAGCGTCGTGAGCACGGGCGCGCCGAGGCGCTCGGCGAGCGCCGTGAGACTGCGACCGGCGCGCGTCGCGCCACCCCCCGCGACGATCACGGGGCGCTCGGCGCCCGAGAGCAGGGCGGCCGCCTCGCGCACCGCCGCCGCGTCCCCGCGCGCGGGTGCCGGCGCAGGCCGGGCGGCGCGCGCGGCCGCGGGCACCTCGGCAGGCGATTCGAGCACGTCCAGCGGGATCTCGATGTGCACCGGCCGCGGGCGCCCGGTGCGGAACAGCGCGAACGCGTCGTGCACGGCGTCGACGGCATCCGTCCCGCTCGTCACGCGGCGCGACCACTCCGCGATCGCCCCGACCATCGCCGTGGCGTCCTTCGTCTCGTGGAGGGTGCCGACGTCGCGGAACTCCGCGCCGAGCGCCACCCCCGGCGAGATCACCAGCAGCGGCCGCGACTCGCAGAACGCCGTGCCGATCGCGCTCATCGCGTTCTGCAGGCCCGGCCCGGAGGTGGTGATCACGACGCCCGGCAGTCCCGTCTGCTGCGCCCACCCGTCCGCGCCGTACCCCGACCCCTGCTCGTGTCGATTCGTCACCGCACGGATGCCGAGGTCGGTGAGCGGCCGGTACAGCTCGAGGTTGTGCGTGCCCGGAATGCCGAAGACGGCGGTCACACCGTAGTTGCGCACCGTCTCGAGCACCGCCCGGCCCGTCGTGTCGGCATACGGCGCCGCGCTCGTGTCGTTCGGGTCCATGTCTCCCCCTCGCCTCAGGATGCCGGGAACCGGCGCACGCCGCCGACCCACGTCTCGAGCACAGGGATCTGCGAGATCTCGGCCGCATCCGCGACCAACGGGTCGCCCCCGAGCACCGCGAAGTCCGCGTACTTGCCGGGCTCGAGCGAGCCCAGGTCGTCCTCTCGGCCGAGCGACACCGCACCCTCGTACGTGTGCGCGCGCAGCGCAGCGCGTGCCGACACGCGCAGGTCGTCCGGCCCGAGCTTGTGCCCCCGGCGAGTGACCCGCGTGACGGCGGTCTGGATCGCCTCCAGTGGGATCGGTTCGGCGACCGGCGCGTCCGACGAGATCGTGAACGGCACGCCCGCGGCCGCGAACTCACCGAGCGGGTTGAACCGCTCCCCCGGCGTTCCGATCGCCTGTTCTACGCCCTCGCCCCAGTTGAAGTAGTGCTGCGTCTGGTTGACGGGACGGATGCCGGCTGCCGCCATGCGCCGGATCTGCTCCGGTGTCGGGAGCCCGCAGTGCTCAATGCGATGGCGCGCATCGGCGTCGGGCCGCTCCGCGAGCGCCGCCTCGATCGCCGAGACCACCATCTCGATCGCGGTCGGCGACTGCGCGTGCGTCGCTGTCTGCAGCCCTGCCGCGTGCGCCTTGCGGATGAGCTCGGCGTACTCGGCCGGCTCGTGGTACAGCTGGCCGGTGCGGCAGGGATCTCCGACGTAGCCGTCGGGGAAGTACGCCGTCCACCCGCCGAGCGTGCCGTCCGCGTACAGCTTGATGCCGGCGAAGCTCAGGTG
The DNA here is from genome assembly GCF_024055635.1 of Microbacterium yannicii. GTDB lineage: Bacteria > Actinomycetota > Actinomycetes > Actinomycetales > Microbacteriaceae > Microbacterium > Microbacterium yannicii. The sequence goes on along the minus strand of NZ_JAMXMB010000006.1, from coordinate 41,455 downwards.
CGCATTGCCGAACTGGCCGACGAGACCCATCTCGAGCGCCTCGTCGAGCAGGTGCGACAAAAGGTACATCGACACCCGAAGCTCGAGCCGCCCCGCCTCCGCGAGCCGCAGGTACATGTCGAACTCGCGTCGCGAGACCTGCGCGTCGCCGAGCGTGGTCACGCCCCCGGCGAGGAAGCGCTGCGTCGCGGCGTCCAGCTGCCGCAGGTGCTCCTCCGGCTCGTCGGCGAGGTGGAAGTTCGGTCCGTGGTGCCCGATCTTCACCCCGTGCACTCCCGTGAGCATGTTGCACGCGGCATCCGAGATCTCGCCCGTGAGCTCGCCATCCGCGTCTCGGAAATACTCGCCGCCCTCGGGGTTCGGGGTGTCGCGGTCGACGCCGTTCTGCGCGAACGTGTATGAGTTCACCACGCCGCCGTGGCCCGACGCGTTCATGAGGTAGACCTCGCGATCGCTCGCGACCTCGTCGAGCTCGAACCGGGTGGGATGCCGCTGCTCGGCCAGGTTGCGGTGCTCATAGCCGTACCCGCGCACCGGGCGCCCTTCCGGCAGGTCCGCGGCGGCGGCCTGCAGCAGCGCCACGATCTCGGGGATGCCGGCCGCCTTCTCCGGTCCGCAGTCGACCCAGGTCATCAGCTGCCCGTACATGAGCGGGTGGGCGTGCGCGTCGACGAATCCCGGCACGACCACCGCATCGCCGAGGTCGACGAGCTCGGGGACGAGACCCGCGGCGGCCGCGGCATCCCGGACCTCGTCCGCCGTGCCGACCGCGACGATCCGCCCGCGATCGATCAGCATCGCGGTGGCGGTCCGGTCGAGCGCGTCGACGGTGTGGATCGCGGCGGACGTCAGCAGAAGCGGGGTCTGCTGCGCGGGGCGGTCGAACGGGGCGAGCTTTCGCATGTCTTCCTCGGTGGTCGGGGACGTGCCGGGCGACGCGGCCGGTCAGGCCGTGCGCGCCGTCGTCGTGTCGGTGCGCGGGGTGAACGAGTCCGTCACCGGCGCCTCGTCGGAGTGCTGCGGAGCGAGCCAGGTGCACAGCCCGGCGATCAGCGCCATGCCGGTGAACATCGCGAGCACCGACCAGACGCTGCCCGTCCACGCGATCAGCTGCGTCGCGAACCAGGGCGAGAAGCCGGCCCAGATCGCCGCACCCACGCCGTACGAGAGCGCGATCGACGTGTACCGGGCCTGCGGGCGGAACATCTGCGCCAGGATGGCGGCGATCGGCGCGTACGTGAAGCTCATCGCGATGCGCACGAGCGAGGCGAGCAGGAAGATGATGGGCTCGATCTTGCCGGGCAGGACGAGCATGAACGGCACGAACGTGAGCACCGAGGTGACGAGACCGATGTACATGACGTTCTTGCGGCCCCACTTGTCGCCCAGCCACGCCACCGGCAGTGTCACCACGAACTCGATGAACGACGCGATCGTCATGGCGTCGAGGATCAGCTGCGGGCTCATGCTGATCGGCTCGCCCGTCGCATAGGCGGTCGCGAACGTCGTCGCGAGGTAGTAGCCGCCGGTCGAGATCGGCAGCAGGCCGATGCCGAGCAGGATCGGCTTCCAGTTGACGCGCAGTGCGAAGGCGAGCGGCATGCTCTGCTTGCGACCCTCGACCTTCTGCTCGAACACCGGCGATTCCTCGACGCGGTAGCGCACCCAGAAGCCGACGGCGACGAGCACGATCGACAGGAGGAACGGGATGCGCCAGCCGCCGTTCATGATGAAGTCCTCGCCCCAGCGCGACATGATGGCGAACATGCCCGACGCCAGCAGCGCGCCCGCGGGGTTCCCCAGCTGCGTGAAGCCGCCGTAGAAGGTCTTCTTGCCCTCGGGCGCGTGCTCGACGCTCATCAGCACCGCGCCACCCCACTCGCCGCCGACGGCGAGGCCCTGCATCGCGCGCAGCAGGATCAGCAGGATCGGAGCGACGATGCCGATCGTCTCGTACGTCGGCAGGCAGCCCACCAGCACCGTCGAGATGCCCATCAGCAGCAGCGTGATCACGAGCGAGACGCGCCGCCCCAGCTTGTCGCCGATGTGCCCGAAGATGATGCCGCCGAGCGGGCGGACGAGGAACGCCACAGCGAAGGTGGCGAACGCCGCCGCCGTCTCGGCGAGCGGGTCCCCGCTCGGGAAGAACAGCGGTCCGAACACGAGCGCGGCGGCGGTCGCGTAGACGTAGAAGTCGTACCACTCGATGGTGGTCCCCACGAACGCGGCGATGCCGGCGCGCCGCGCCCTGCTGGTGGTGGTGGTAGTCATGACCGCTCCTTTGCGGATGTGTCGGGATGGGAGCGATGCTAGGGACGACGGATGCCGCGGGCAAGCGCAGAACTCCAGCAGCAGCGCCGATCGACTGGCGTTCTGTGCGGCTTCACGCGCACTCCGTCGTGACGCGTCCGGCTAGACTCGGTCGAGCCTGGATTTCTGCACGTGACGGCGTGCGATCTCGGGAAAATCGACGAATCGAGGATCGGGATGGATTTCGACGCCGAACTCATCCGCGAGCTGCAGCTCGACGGCCGCGCCAGCATCCACTCCCTGGCGGGCCGCCTGGGTCAGTCGCGCGCCGCGGTCTCGTCGCGCCTGAACGCGATGCTGTCCGACGGCACCGTACGGGTCGTGGCCGCCGTCGACCCGGTCTTCCTCGGCCAGCATGTGCTCGCGCACGTCTCGATCCGCACACGCGGCGGCGTCGAACCCGTCGCGCAGCACCTGCGCGGGCTGAGCGAGACGGTGCTGGTGTCGGCGGTCGGCGGTGCCCACGACCTCGTCACCGAGGTCCGGCTCGGGTCGATGCCGGCCCTGCACGACCTGCTCGCCGAGATCCGTGCGCTTCCCGGAGTGGCCGACATCAACACGCTCATCTACACCGACGTGGTCAAGGGGTTCTTCGTCTCGGAGTATCACGGCGACATCACCATCGACGCCATCGACACCGCACTCATCGAGGAGCTTCAGCGCGACGGGCGGAGGAGCTACCGGGCCCTCGGCGAAGCCGTGCGCCTGTCACCCTCCGCCGTGACGACCCGGGTGCAGCGGCTCGTCGACGGCGGTGTGATCAAGATCAGCGCGGTCGAGGCGCGGGGCCTCGCACACCGGCAGCTCTCGATGGGCGTCGGGCTCAACCTCGCCGGCGCGGACGTGCGCGTGACCGAGGCTCTGCGCACCTGGCGCGGCGTGGACTTCGCGGCGCGCACGCTGGGGCGCTTCGACGTCGTCACCACGCTGGTGGAGCCGTCCGCCGGGGCGCTGTATGCGAGCCTCGAGCGCATCCGCGCGATCCCCGGTGTGGCGCACGTCGAAGCCTGGTTCCACCTCGCCGTGCTCAAGGAGGACTACGCGCGCACTCTCCGGCCCGCGGGAGGCGGCATCCCTCAGCCACTCGGATCCACGGGAGGCTGACCGGCGGGTCCTGATGCCCGCGCCACGCGCGGGGGTGCCCTCACTCGGGGTCGTTGCCCGAGTCGCGGCCGAGCCGGAACGGGGTCGTGACGCCGGAGTACGCGAGATGGGTCATGAGGCCCTCGGACGCGTGAGGAAGGTTGTGGCAGTGGTCCATCCAGATGCCGGGATTGTCGGCGACGAACGCGACCTCGTACGACTCGCCGTGCTCGACGTCCAGGGAATCCACCCACCACGGGCTGCCCGACGACGGCTGCCCGTCCCGGGACAGGACGAGCAGATGGTGACCGTGGAGATGCATCGGATGCACCTCGCCGCTGTTGTTCGCGATGCGCATCACGACGATGTCGCCCTCATCGACCATGTACATCGGAACGGCAGGCAGGATGCCGCCGTTGATCGTCCACCAGTAGCCGGGACGCCCATCGAGGAAACCCGGCCAGCGGCCGATGTCGTACGCGAAGGTGCGATCGGCGTCGGCCGGGTCGACCCCCGGGTCCGCCGGCTCGCCGTATGTGAGCAGGTCGACCGACGCGCGCGGCGCCGAGGATGTGTCAGCCCCAGCGCCGTCGGGTCCGACGACGAGCGACGCCCCCGGAACCTGCACCCGCACCGCGCCGTGTGCCGGAACCCGCACCTCGAGGTCGGCTCGAGCCCCGGCCGTGAGTTCGATCGCCTGCCCGTCCACCTCGCCGGGACCGTGCAGGTCCTTGCCGTCGACCGCCAGCACGCGGAAGACCGAGCCGGTGACCCATGCGGATGTGGGCGTGCTGTCGGTGTTGATCAGCCGCACCCGTACCGTCTCCCCCGGCGCCGCATCACGGTGCGCGTCGCCGACGGCGCCGTTGATGGTGCGCTGACCACCGGGATACGTGTGGATCGCCGCGAGCGCGTCGGCCGCGGCATCCGTTGTCTGCTCCGCCGGCTCGAGGACGAGCGCGCCGAACAGACCGCCGACCACCTGCGGGTGGGACGCCTGGTGCGAGTGATACCAGAACGTGCCCGCCTGCTCGGCGACGAACCGATAGGTGAAGCTCTCGCCGGGGCGCACCGCATCCTGCGTGACACCCGCGACGCCGTCCATCGCCGCCGGCACATCGACGCCGTGCCAGTGCAGCGTGACACCGTCAGCCACATCGTCGTTGCGCAGCACCACCTCGACGAGCTCGCCCTGCCTGGCCCGGATGACCGGACCCGGCGACTGGCCGTTGAGCGTGAATCCGTCGAAGGGCTCGCCGCCATCCGGCGTGATGCGCTCGGCGCGTGCGACGAGCTCCAGGCGGACGTCCACGGGCCGGTCAGGATCGGCCACGAGATCGGTCACCCTCGTCGTGCTCGTCGTGCCCGAGCCGCGTGCTGCCGTGACCTCGGCCGACGTGTCGTCGTGCATCGCTGCATGCGCGGCGCTCGGACCGGAGCCGTCGCCGGGTCCGCCGCCGTAGTCGGGCACGCCCATGTCCATCGCGGGGTACGTCCCCGGAAGGACGCTGGCCCACCAGGCCCAGCCGAACGCGACCAACGCGATCGCGACGACCACCAGCGCGAGCCGGCGGGCGAACCAGGCCCACCGGCTCGCCGCAGGAGCCGTTCTCGACGGCGTGCTCTCAGCCGGAGCCGCCTCAGACCGGGGCACCGGCTGCGGTGGCTGTCGTTGCCGTGGTCGACGGCGCGCGGTTCTTCGACGCGCGCAGTCCCGCGATCAGCGCGGTCGCGAACAGCAGCAGCGCATTGACGCCGTGCAGGAATCCGAGCATCGGGATGCCGTGGCCCAGCAGGCCCAGCGTCACCTGGAGGACGACCAGCACGAGGACGCCGACCGCGAAAACGATGCCGCGTGGGACCTTGGCGAAGAACGACACGATCAGGAGGGCCAGCGCGAGGACCGGGATGACCATCATGCCGTTGATGCCGTGGATCATGAAGCCCAGGGCCTCGGGGAACGGCGGCGGTCCCTCCTGGGCCGAGGCGTCGACCACGCCGCCCTCCGCGATGAAGAGACCGAGCCCGGCGGACGCCCACGCGTGGGACGCCGCCTGCAGCGCGACGAGCGCGCAGATGATGAACGAGATGATGCGGTATGCGAGACGCATGATTCCCCCAGAGTCGTCGGAGCGATGTCACTTCAGAGCACGCCGACGGCGCGGTGATACATCCACGTCCGATTCGTCGAGCGCCTCAGCCGGCGCCGAGCCCCTCAGCCGGCGGCGAGCGCGGCGATCAGGGCGTCCTCGACGGTGGCACGGGGGATCCCCGCCGCCTCGGCGCCCAGACTGCCAAAGGTCGCCGGGTCCCAGTCCAGCTCGAGAGCCGCGTTCACGGCGGTGAGCACGTCGGCGAACCGCTCGACACCGGCGAGGGGCAGCATCCCGCTGAGCAGCCGCGCGCCGCGGACCGCCCGCTGCGAGGTGCCGACCAGCTTGACGGCGCCGCGCGCGTTGATGCTGAACTCACCCGGGCAGTACTCCCCCGGCACGTCGCCGACCCGTGCGTCGACGCCCAGCCCGCGCAGCGCGGCGGCGAGCGCTTCGCCGACCGCCCGGAAGAACCGCACCTGGTCGATGGCGCCGTCCTCCTCGCGCTGGATCACGTCGAACACGATGCACGTCTCGTCGTACGCGACGGCGCGGCCGCCGGTGGGACGGATCACCGGCGCGAAGCCGTGCTCCACCGACGCCCGGCGGGCCGTGGTGAAGCCGGGCAGGCGGCTCTCCCGGCGGCTCATGGCGACCGTCGGCGCCGGCGCGTACACCCGTACCACGCGATCCTCGGCGATCTCGCGGGCGGCGACGCCCCGCAGGAGCTCGACCGAGTGCTCGAGGTCGGCCTCGGCATCCGCTCGCTTCTCCTCGCGAATGACGAGGGCCGGAATGCGAGACGGGAGCGGAGCAGGCGGTGCCACGGGCACCACACTCTCACGCTCTCGCCGGGCGTGGCCTCAGCGCGGCCCCCATTGCGCCGGCGGCCCCGCGCTCGGGCGCCGCGGCGTGTACGTCCGCCATGACCCCGTGAAGCGGTAGCCGCCGTACCAGGCGGTGGTGGCGACGACCCCCAGCCCCACGACGACGCCGATGGTCACTGCCCCGCCGGTGGGCACGCCCAGCGCTGCACACAGACCACCGGCGAACATCCCTCCCACCGATCCGGTGACGAGTGCGCTCATGATCAAGGAAGAGCCGAGCACCTGCTCGAAACCTCCGCGACGACGGAGGAACGAGTATGTGACGGTCATTCCGACGAAGTCGTCATGGGTGGAGGCGAGGAAGTACTCGGCCGCCGTCGGATCGACATCCGCGTAGCCGCCCCGGATGCGGTTCATCGCGACGACGAACATCATGTCCTCTTCGGAGATCGTCAGCATGCGGATCAATGTCAGCAGGCCGACCACCGTCAGGAACCCGAGGATCGCGAGCGCGGCGACCGGGAACCACGACCCGAACCGGGTGGCCTGACCGAGCAGGCCGATGGTGACGAGCCCCGCCGACACGAGCGTGAGATAGATGCTGATGCGGGTGAGCACCTCGTTCTGCGCGGTGCTGCGCGCCGCGAGCAGTCCCCAGTGCTCCGTCGCGAGGATCTGCAGCCGGCGGGCGAGCGCCGCATCGGTGGCGACGGCGGCCGCGCGGGCGTCATCGCCGGCGTCGCCGGCGCGCTCGGACGCGCCGGACCTGTCGTCGGCCCCAGTCGCCATGGCTCATCGTCCCACTCGCCTCCGCCCGAGGAAAGAGCGTCGCTCCGCCCGATCTCCGTGAGGTCCGAACCGCCTGCGATAGCGTCGGAGCGCGCGGTGCTGCGCGCAGGAGGACGGGGCACATGGATCATTTCGACACCATCGTGGTGGGCGCGGGGGTCGCGGGCCTCACCGCCGCGCGACTTCTCGTCGAGGCCGGACGCGACGTCGTCGTGCTGGAGGCCCGCGACCGCGTCGGTGGCCGCGTCTCGACCGACCGCCGCTTCGGCCTGGTCACCGATATGGGCGCGTCGTGGATCCACGGCATCACGGACTCCCCCGTCGCCGCCGCGGCCGAAGCGTTCGGCATGCCCATGGTCGAGTTCACCGTCGGCGGCTACCAGCCCGCCAGCCGTCCGATCGCGTATTACGGCCCCGATGGTCGTCGGCTGACGGATGCCGCGACGCAGGCGTTCGTCGGCGACATCCACGCCGTCGACGCCGCCCTGCTCGATGTGGTCGCGGCCTCCGCTGCCGATGCCTCGTACCGGGATGTCACCGAGACGGCGCTCGCCGCCCAGGGGTGGGACGCCGAGCGCACGGCGCGCGTGCGCGAGTATCTGGAGCACCGCTCTGAGGAGCAGTACGGGGCCTGGATCGAGGACCTCGCCGCCCACGGCCTCGACGATGATGTCGTCGAGGGTGACGAGGTGGTGTTCCCCGACGGGTACGACCGCCTTCCGCGACGGCTGGCGGAGGGCCTCGACATCCGACTGATCCATGTCGTCTCGCGCGTGCAGTGGTCGGCCGAGGGCGTCGTCGTCACGACCGACCACGGCACCTTCTCGGCCGACACGGCCGTCGTCACCGTGCCGGTCGGGGTGCTCCAGTCCGAGGACTTCGTCATCGAGCCGGCGCTCCCCGATCCGGTCGCCGGCGCGTTGAGCCGGCTCACCATGAACGCGTTCGAGAAGGTGTTCCTGCGGTTCCGCAGCCGGTTCTGGGACGACGGGGTCTATGCGATCCGGCAGCAGGGGCCGGAGAGCCGCTGGTGGCACTCGTGGTACGACCTGACCGCGCTGCACGACACGCCCACCCTGCTGACCTTCGCCGCCGGACCCGCCGCCGTCGAGACGCGCGACTGGACCGAGGAGGAGATCGTGGAATCGATCCTCGTGCAGCTGCGGCGCCTGTACGGCGATCGCGTGGAGCAGCCGACCTCGGTGCACGTCACCGACTGGCAGGACGACCCGTGGTCGCACGGGTCCTACGCCTACATGACCGTGGGATCGGCGACGTCCGACCACGACGATCTCGCGACGCCGATCGGCGGGGTCCTGCATCTCGCCGGCGAGGCGACCTGGACCGATGACCCTGCCACCGTGACCGCGGCGATGCGGTCCGGCCACCGGGCGGCGTCGCGGGTGATGGGGCACGAGATTCTCATCGAGACCGCCTGGACCTGATCTCTTTTCGCTTTCTCGCCGCGTTCAGGCAGGCTTGGGCAATGCAGCGCACGGTCAGCAGCACCATCGTCCTCAACGTCACCGAGCCCGCCGACCTGGTCTTCTCGATCGCGGCAGCCGGCGTCTACGACATGAGCAGCGAGCATGTCACCGCGAATCTGGACGGCGCGCCCGTCTCGATCACCGAGCTGACCGACGTCCACTCCACGCGGCTCCATCGGGTTCAGAGCGGCATCGGCGAGCTCGTGATGAGCTACACCGCCACCATCGAGGGCGCGGCGACGCCGACGGCACGAGACGACGTGGAGCTCCTGACGTACCTGCGCCCCAGCAGGTATGCCGAGTCGGACGCGCTCGCCGAGACCTCCGCGGCCGAGTTCCGCGGCATCCAGGGCGCGGCCGAGCTCCTCACGGCGGTGTCGTCGTGGGTCGGTACGCGGCTGAGCTACATCCCGGGCTCCTCCCTCCCGACCGACGGCGCGGTGCGGACCCTGCTGGCTCGCAGCGGCGTCTGCCGTGACTACTCGCACCTCTGCGTCGCGCTGCTGCGCGCCCGGGGAGTCCCGGCCCGCTCCGTCGCCGTGTATGCGCCCGGGCTCGACCCGATGGACTTCCACGCGGTCGCGGAGGCGTGGGTGGACGGTGCGTGGCGGGCAGTCGACGCCACCACGCTCGCCCCGCGTTCGACCCTGGTGAGGATCGCCACCGGAAGGGATGCGGCAGACACGGCGTTCCTCAACGTCCTCTCCGGCAGGGCCGAACTCGTGAACGTCTCTGTCAGCGCTCTCGCCGACGAGCTGCCCAACGACGACCTCGACCAGCTTGTCAGCGTGCTCTGACACACCGTGAGGCGGGGCACACAGCCACGTCGCTGCGTCGCATGCGCGCGTCACCCGCTGACGAGCCGGTCGTCCTCCCCGACAGCCCGCGTATGAAGACGCGCGCCGGCCGCGTTGAACAGGCACAGCACCTCGAGCACCCCGGGACCGGGGTTGCTGAACCCATGCGGAACGCGGGTGTCGAACTCCACCGCGGCACCCGCCTCCACCATCAGGTCGTCGTCTGCCAGCAGCAGGCGCATGCGCCCGGAGATCACATAGATCCAGTCCCAGCCTTGATGCACCCACTGGCGGATGTCGGCGTCCGGAGCGGGCGGATGGACCTGCTTGAAGGCTTCCCAGGGGCCATCTCCACCGGACAGCGGCACGGTGACGACGCCCTCGCGCACTCGTGGCCGTGGACGGATGCGCGGGTCGCCCAAAGCGGGAGCATCGACCAGATCGTCGAGCGTCAATCGGTAGACGCGCGCAAGGGGAAGCAGAAGATCGAGATGCGGTCGCCTCGAGCCGGACTCGAGTCGCGACAGAGTGCTGATCGAGATGCCGCTCGCCTCGCTCACGGTTGCGAGGGTCAGGTGCCGCGACTCTCGGATGGACCGGAGGCGCGAACCGAGTCGCGTGAATTCTGTGTCTCGCTCCACCAGTCCCCTCCTCGTCCTTGCTCGTGCATCGGAGTTCGTCGTGGTCGTCGTCTGCGTGGGTTGTTGTCGACTTGGCAAATCCGGTTGCGACTTTACACACCCAACTGGGACCGTCGCAGGCATGGAGAATTCGACGGAGACGGTCGACGTCATCGTGGTGGGCGGTGGGTCGGCGGGCCTCAGTGCAGCCCTTCTGCTGAGTCGGGCCCGGCGCCGGGTCATCGTCGTCGACGACGGGCGGCCGCGCAACGCGTCTGCCGCACACATGCACGGCGTCCTCGGACACGACGGCCTCCCGCCACGGCGGCTGCTCGAGCTCGGGAGGGCGGAGATCGCCGGGTACGGCGGCCGATTCGAACGCGGCACCGTGTCCGCGCTGACCGTGCGCGACGATGCGGTCGAGGTGTCCATGACCCTGACGGGGACGCGCTTTCGTGCACGGCGCGCGCTGGTGGCGACCGGGCTGAGCGATGACCTCCCCGACATCCCCGGCCTGCGCGACCAATGGGGACGCGGAGTCGTCGTCTGTCCGTACTGCGACGGCTGGGAGCACCGCCTCGACGTGGTCGGAGTGATCGCGACCTCTCCGCGCAGCGTCGATCAGGCACAGCTGCTGCGCCAGTGGGCCGAACGGGTCGTCTACTTCCCGGGCGCCTTCGGCGAACCAGACCCCGAGGACGCCGCTGCGCTCGCCGATCGGGGCATCCGAATCGAACTCGGAGACGTCGCAGGACTCCGCATCGATGGCGATCGACTGACCGGCGTGGATCTCGGCGACCGCACGGTCTCGGTCGGTGTGATCTTCATCGGCACACGGCTGAGGCCCCATGACTCTCTGCTGCGCGCCGTCGGTGCGACCGCCACCGAGGACGAGACCGGGAGCTGGATCACGATCGACGACGACGGACAAACCAGCGTGCGAGGCGTGTATGCCGTCGGCAACGTCGTCAATCCGCGATCGAACGTCTCCGTCTCGCTGGGCCTCGGAACGCTCGTCGGAGGCTCGATCAACCTCGATCTGCTCGCCGATGACATCGCGCAGGCCGGACGCGCGAAGCGCCGCGCGGGGTGAGGAATCGGTGAGGTGTCTCACGCTCGATGTCGCCGTCACGGACGCCAGGAAAAGCGAAGGGCACGGGCTCGAAGCCCGTGCCCTTCTCTTTCCGACCGTCTTGCTCTCTGTCGGGATGACAGGATTTGAACCTGCGACCCCTTGACCCCCAGTCAAGTGCGCTACCAAGCTGCGCCACATCCCGTCGGCCCCGCTTCCGCGCGGACAACTCCCCCATCCTACCCGCTCCGCGGAGGGCTCGCGAACCGGCGTGCGCCCGGGCGCGGCATCCGTCTGCGCCTTGCCGGTGTCGGTGGGGCGCACTAGGTTCACCGCATGGCGCACATCTCCATCGAACCGGCCACCGCGGATCGCTTCGACGACGCCGAGCACGCGCTGAGCGGCGGCGGCGACGGATACGGCTGCCAGTGCCAGTGGTGGATGATGCCGAACAGCGAGTGGGATCGGACGACGAGAGAGCAGCGCGAGGGCATGCTGCGCGCCGAGATCGACGCCGGCCCACCTCCGGCCCTCATCGCGTACGTCGACGGCGAAGCGGCCGGCTGGGTGCGGGTCGGACCCCGCAACCGGCAGGTGCGCCTCGGGCGAACGCGCAAGCTGGCGCCGAACTCGCCAGAACCCTGGGACGACGAGTCGGTCTGGACGGTCAGCTGCTTCGTGGTGCGCAAGGAGCATCGCGGTCAGGGACTCAACGCGCGGCTGCTCGACGCCGCGATCGACCACGCCCGCGCGAGCGGGGCACGCGTCATCGAGGCCTATCCGTTCGATCCCGATGCGGGAAAGAAGATCCCCGTCAACGACCTCTACCACGGCGTGGTGTCGACTTTCGAAGCGGCCGGCTTCCGCGAGGTGGCCCGCCCGCAGCCCCACCTCGCGATCGTCTCGCTCGACCTGGCGGGCTGACCGCCGCCGGTGTGGGGATCGGCCGCCGGCTCCGGCATGCGACGATGAGGGTCGCCCTGCATCTCGAGGAGGACCATGCGCCGGCTGTGGATCGCCTTCGTGCCGTACATCGCAGTGTCGCTCGTGCACGTCACGGCTCTCGCGGCGGACGCGACCGCCGTCGCCACGCCCACCAAGCTGGCGCTGATGCCGCTGCTCGCCGTCGCCGTGCTCTGGGGTTCACGCGGCTCGGCCTGGACACCGGCCCAGACGCTGCTCGTGGTGACGCTCGGGCTGTCGTGGCTCGGTGACGGCGCGGGCGCGTTCTTCCCGTGGCTGCCCACCGTTCCCGCCATGCTGCTGTTCTTCGGACTCGCTCACCTCTGCTACATCTGGCTGTTCTGGCGCCTGCTCGCTGTCCGGCGCGTGCCGCCGTGGGCGGCCGTCTTCGCCGCGTGGTGGATCGTGCTCCTCGCGGTGCTGTGGCCCCATCTCGGCGGCCTCACCGTCGCCGTCGCGCTCTACGGCCTGGTGCTGGGGGGCACGGCGGTCGCGGCATCCCGCTGCCATCCTCTGGTCGTGTGGGGCGGCGTGTTCTTCCTCGCCTCTGATTCGGTGCTCGCGTTCCGGCTGTTCCTGCCCGACGCGATGCCGGACTGGACGAGTCCCCTCGTCATGCTGACCTACTGCCTCGGCCAGGGCCTCATCGCAGCCGGCGTGCTCGCCGGCGTCCGGGCGCGCCGCCCGCTCCCCACCCCGGCGGTGACGGCATGACAGACCCCTTCGCCCCCGGCAAGACGGTGCGTGTGGATGCCTGGCTCTGGGCTGTGCGGATCTACAAGACCCGGTCGGCGGCGACGACGGCGTGCCGCGCGGGCCACGTCCGCGTCGGCGGCGAGCGTGCGAAGGCGGCGCAGCAGCTGCGGATCGGCGACGAGGTGCGCGTGCGCATCGACGGATTCGACCGGATGCTCGTGGTGCGTCAGCCGATCTCGAAGCGCGTCGGCGCGCCCCTCGTCGCGACCGCGATGGAAGACCGCACGCCTCCGCGTGACCCGACGCCGATCATGGCGCAGCGAGACCGCGGCGCCGGCCGGCCGACCAAGCGGGAGCGCCGCGAGATCGACCGGCTGCGCGGCCAGGACCGTTGAGCGCTGTCTCTGTGCTCCGCGGCCGGTCACGCGACGGCAGGCACCGCGACCCGCTCCTGCAGGTATGCGGCCCACGTGCGCGATCCGTGCTCCGCCGTGGGAGCCGCGAGATTCACGCCGTCGCGGTAGGCGCGTCCGATCGCACCGGGGACACGCACGGGCAAGAACGAGCGACGAAGGCCCTGCGCCGCCGCGATCGCGCGCAGCATCGTCGGCGCGTCGATCACCTCAGGCCCGGCGAGGTCCGCGACCCGTCCGCTGGGGGCGTCGTCGACGAGGTCCGCCAGTCGCGCCGCGACCTCGCCGACATCGATCGGCTCGAGTCGGATCGCGCCCGGCGCGGGCACCACCGGCAGCTTGAGCATGGGCGAGAACATGTTCCAGGCGAAGTCGTGGAACTGGGCGGCCCGCAGCACGGTGAACGGCACGCCGGATGCGGCCAGCGCGGCTTCCGCGCGCTCCTTGGCGCGGAAGTAGCCGATCGGCATCGTGTCGGCCCCGATCACCGAGATCATCACGAGATGCCGCACGCCCCCGCGACGAGCGGCCTGAGCCAGGTTCGCCGTTCCCACATCGTCGCCCTTGCTGCTGCCGGCCAGATGCAGGACCGCGTCGACTCCTGCAACGGCCTCCGCGAGACCGGCGCCGGCCACGGTGTCGCCGGCCACGAACCCCGCGCCCTCGCGGGGCGTACGGCTGAGCAGTCGCAGGTCGTGGCCGCGTCCGCGCAGCAGCGGGACGACGTGGCGCCCGAGGTTTCCGGTACCGCCGGTCACGAGAATGGAAGCCATCATGTCTCCTTCTGTCACATCGGGGCGTGCTGCCCCGTCATGATCACGACGACGCTCCCGAGGAGGATGTGACATGACCGGTGAGATTTCTCTGGCCGAACGTTTCGAGGCTCAGCGCCCGAGATTGCGGGCCATCGCGGTGCAGCTGCTCGGATCGAACCGCGACGCCGATGACGCGGTGCAGGAAGCGTGGCTGCGACTCGCCCGGACGGATGCCGCATCCATCGACAACCTCGACGCGTGGCTGACCACCGTGGTGTCGCGGATCTGCCTCGACATCCTCGGTTCGGCCCGCGTCCGCCGGGAGCGCGCCTGGCAGGTGGAGCGCTGGCCGGACGAGCCCGCAGATCTCGAGGGCTGGGGCGATCCCGAGGAGGCGGCGGTCAGCGCCGACCGCGTCAGCGTGGCCCTGCTGATGGTGCTCGAGCAGCTCAGCCCTGCGGAGCGCATCGCCTTCGTGCTCCACGACGTCTTCGCCGTGCCCTTCGACGACGTCGCGCGCACCCTCGATCGCTCCCCCGACGCCGTCCGTCAGCTCGCCTCGCGTGCCCGCCGACGACTGCAGGGCGCGCCCGAGGACGACGCGCCCAGCGCCGGCAGCGCCTGCCGGGCGATCGTGGCGGCGTGGCTGGCGGCCGTGCAGGACGGCGACCTGCGCGCGCTGCTCGCGCTGCTCAGCGACGGCGCGGTGCTGCACGCCGACTACGGCTCGTCGTCCGAGACGCTCCGCGGTGCGGCCGAGATCGCCGCCCGGGCCACTCTCGCCGCCCGCCTGGCCGCGCACTCACAGCCTGTGCTGATCGACGGGCTGCCCGGCGTCGCCGTCGTGGAGCGCGGCCGTGTGGTCTCGCTCATGGCTTTCACCGTCGCCGAGGGGCGCATCGCGCGCCTCGACGTGCTCGGCGACCTCGCCCGCATCGACGAAACGGGAGCGAGCGCCGCCGTGGGCTGACGTCGCGTGACAGGCGGGTGCCCGGCGCCCACGGGACCGCCCCTCCGGGGCCGACTCCTCTTCGCTCAGGCCGGATCTTCTCCGAGCTGCACCGCGTAGGCGGCGAGCCCGCGGCGCAGCTCGAGGTAGATGTCGCGCACGCGTGCGGGCGCGCCTGGCTCAGCACGGAGGCTCACCCCGGCTTCACCGGCGAGCTCGGTGCGGCGCGCCCATTCGTCGAACGCGAGCCGGGTGGTGGTGGCGATCGCTGCGACGAGCGCACGGGCGGTGAGCAGGTCTGCGTCAGCACCGGCTGCATCGATTGTCGCCGCGGTGAGCTCATCCGAGTGCTCGGCCTCGTTCGAGAGGGCGAGGGCCAGCAGGCTCGGCTCCGTGTGGATCAGCCGCCGCACGCGCAGCGTACGCGCATGGTCTTCGGGTCGTGCGTCGAAGTCGGCGAACAATCGCAGCCAGCCGCCTTCGAGAGCGGCGACGACGGGTGTGCCCGCGCGGATCGCCGCGATCGTCTCACTCATGACCGTGCCGAAGCCCTCGTCGTCGACGAACAGGGCGTGCTCCTTCGTCGCGTAGTAACGGAAGAAGGTCCGCTGCGAGATCCCGGCAGCGTGGGCGATGTCGTCGACCGTGGTCGCGGCGACACCCTTGCGCTCGAAGAGAGCGATGGCGGCGTCGGACACCTCGCGGAGCGTTTCGCGCCGCCGCCGTTCGCGCAGGCCCAGCGGCACATCCGGTGGTCCAGCAGGCTCCTTCGGCGAGCCGGCGCGGGTCGAGGCATCCATCCCCACATCGTACAGGAGGTGACAAGTTGGCAGTCCCTGCCATATAATGGAACCTTCGCCTTCTTCACGGCCCGCCGCTGCGCCGTCACCCCCGTCGCCGCGCAGCCTGCCGTCGCGACCCGAAAGAAAGACCGACGTGACCCTCGAGAAGCACCCGCCCACCCTGACTTCCACCCCCGTCGGCGCGCCTGCCGCCACGCCCCGCACCGGCCCCGTGATCGCGCTCCTCGTCGCCTCGGCGTTCGTCGTGATCCTCAACGAGACGATCATGAGCGTCGCCCTGCCGAGCCTCATGGTGAGCCTGCAGATCACCGCCGCCACCGCGCAGTGGCTGACGACCGGCTACCTGCTGACCATGGCCATCGTCATTCCTCTCACGGGCTACCTGCTGCAGCGCTTTCCGCTGCGGCGCGTCTACTTCGGCGCGATGGGGCTCTTCGCCGCGGGTACCCTCATCGCCGCCCTCGCGCCGGGCTTCGAGATGCTCCTGGCCGGACGCATCGTGCAGGCCTCCGGCACCGCGATCATGATGCCGCTGCTGTTCACCACCGTGCTCACGGTCGTCGCTCCCGCTCATCGCGGCCGCATGATGGGTGTCATCTCGATCGTCATCGCCGTCGCGCCGGCGATCGGCCCCACGGTGTCGGGCATCATCCTGGCGGTGCTGGACTGGCGGTGGATGTTCTGGCTCGTCCTGCCGATCGCGGTCGTGGCGCTCATCCTGGGCGCGATCTGGGTTCGCAACATCACCGAGACGCACCGGGTGCGTTTCGACGCGCTCTCCGTCGTGCTCTCCGCGTTCGGCTTCGGCGGTCTGATCTTCGGTCTCAGCTCGATCGGCGAGGCGGCGACCGGACACGCCCCCGTACCGGTGTGGATCCCGCTCGCCATCGGCGTGCTCGCCCTCGTGGCCTTCGTGCTGCGCCAGCTGCGACTGCAGCGCACCGATTCGGCACTGCTCGACCTCCGCACGTTCCGGTCCCGCTCGTTCAGCCTGGCGATCGTGCTGGTGGCGATCGTGATGGCCGCACTGTTCGGATCGCTCGTGCTGCTGCCGATGTACCTGCAGCAGGTGCTCGGCCTCGACACCCTCACGGTCGGACTCATGCTGCTGCCCGGCGGCATCCTGATGGGCGTCATCGCGCCGATCGTGGGCTCGCTGTTCGACCGCTACGGGCCCACCCCGCTCGTCATCCCGGGCATGGCCGTCGCCGCGGCAGCACTGTGGGGCATGACGACCTTCGACGCTGCGACGCCGATCTGGTGGATCGTCGTCGTGCAGATGGGTCTCAATCTGGGCCTCGGCTTCGTCTTCACGCCGCTGCTGACCTCGGCGCTCGGGTCGCTGCCGAAGCCGCTGTACCCTCACGGCAGCGCGATCGTCTCGACCATCCAGCAGGTCGCGGGCGCCGCCGGCACCGCACTCTTCGTGACCCTGATGTCGGTGACGGCAGCCCGACAGCTGCAGCAGGGAACGGATGCCGCGGCCGCGACGGCCGCGGGCGTCCACAGCGCCTTCCTGATCGGCGCCATCGTCGCTTCGGTCGCCGTGGTGCTCGCCTGCTTCGTCCGCACGCCTGCCGAGCCCGAACCCGCACACTAGACGGGTGTGGCCGGCGGTCCAAGGACCGCCGGCCCGCTCGCGCGGGCAACGGGCGGCGCGACGTCGCCTCAGCCCAGGAGGTCGAGCAGCCAGCGCGCACCGCGGACGGCGGCACCGGCATCCCTCGCCCGCTCGGCCAGACCGCGATCGCTCGTGACGACGGTCGCGCTCCGCCCGGCGGCGACAGCGCGCTGAGCGGTGGCGGCGATCGCGTCGTCACCGGAGGCCTCGGCCGGCACCACATCGACGCCCACGGCACCCGCCGCGGCGACGGAGCGCGCCTGCCCCTCGACGACCGCCGTCCATTCCGGGTACCAGGTGTGCTCGGGCAGTTCGAGCGCCGAGGCCGGCACCCCGCGGGCAGCGAGCTCGGCGATCCGCGAGATGAGCCGCGATGCCGCCCCGGCGCGGTCGTTCCACCAGCCGTCGGGCACCGAGCCCATGACGTTGGCGACGTCCACGATCACGGCGGGCCGCACATCGAGAAGGCTCCGCAGTCCCTGCCACGATGCCGCGAAACCGGGATGCAGCGGGTATTCCGTCACATCCGCGACCGGCACCCACGCCAGCTCTCGACTCTCGGGGTCGCTGATGACGGGCTCGAACGGCCGGACCACATCGCCGACGACGGTGGTGTAGCTCCAGTAGCCCAGGTCGAAGACGCTCAGCACCCGCGGCTGCACCGCGGCGTCGGGCACACCCGCCTCCTCCGAGGCTTCCCGCAGGGCGCCGTCGCAGGCGGACTCCCCTTCGTGACGCGCGCCGCCCGGCAGCGCCCAGGTGTCCCCGAAGTGGCTCCACGAGACGCGGTGCTGCAGCAACACCCCACGTTCGGCGTCGATGGCGAGCAGTCCGGCGGCGCCGAAGCGTCCCCAGTAGCGTTCTCCCGTCGGCGCGACCACCCAGGCGTCGCCCGGATCACGCGGTCCGTGCGGACGCCGCGGCTCGCCGGGTGCGAGAGGCTCGATCGTCACTGTGCCAGCCCTTCCGTCTCTGCCAGCCTGTCACACCGCCGGGCCACCGGCCGGGGACCGGCCCGGCCCCTGTCACGCGAAGACTCACCGGGCTCGTGCAGGGACTCACCACAATGGATGGATGGACTACGACCTCGACGACGACCCCGCCCGCATCCAGCACGAGGTGGTATGGGCGTGGCTGTCGACGGAGGCGTACTGGGGACGCTGGCGCACACGCTCCGACGTCGAGACGCAGATCGGCAACGCCTGGCGCGTCGTGGGTGCGTACGACCGCACCACCGGCGAGCAGGTCGCATTCGCCCGCGCAGTGTCGGACGGCGTCGGCTTCGCGTACCTCGCCGACGTGTTCGTCCTCGACGCGCACCGCGGTCACGGGCTCAGCAAGCGGCTGCTGCAGCTCATGATCGAGGACGGCCCCGGGCGCGACCTGCGGTGGACGCTCTTCACCGGCGACGCGCACGGCCTGTACCGGCAGTTCGGCTTCGCCGAGCCCGACCGCACCGCGATGGTGCGGCCGGCGTTCGCGCACCGAACCGGAGAGTAGGGGATGCCTCGGCCGAGGCATCGCTCCCCCACCGTCGATGCGGTCGACGTCAGCGCTGGCGACGCTCGCGCACCCGCATGTTGATGACGATCGGCGTGCCCTCGAAGCCGTAGAGCTCGCGCAGGCGGCGCTGGATGAAGCGACGGTAGCCCGGGTCGAGGAAGCCGGTGGTGAACAGCACGAAGGTCGGCGGGCGCGTGGACGCCTGGGTGCCGAACAGGATGCGCGGCTGCTTGCCGCCGCGCAGCGGGTGCGGGTGCTCGGCGATCAGCTCCGAGAGGAACGCGTTGAACTTACCCGTCGGGATGCGCTGGTCCCATGACTCGAGCGCCGTCTCGAGCGCCGGCACCAGCTTGTCGAGGTGGCGCCCGGTACGCGCCGAGATGTTGACGCGGGGCGCCCACGCGACGTGCGCGAGGTCCTGCTCGATCTCGCGCTCCAGGTAGCGGCGGCGGTCCTGCCCGTCGAGGTCGTCGTCGTTGAGGCGGTCCCACTTGTTGAACGCCAGGATGAGCGCGCGACCCGACTCGAGCACGAGGTCGATGATGCGCACATCCTGCTCGCTGAGCGACTGGGTGACATCGAGCACCACGACGGCGACCTCCGCCTTCTCCAGCGCGGCCGATGTGCGCAGCGACGCGTAGAAGTCGGCGCCCTGCTGCAGGTGCACGCGGCGCCGGATGCCGGCGGTGTCCACGAAGCGCCACAGCTTGCCGCCGAGCTCGACGATCTCGTCGACGGGGTCGCGCGTGGTGCCGGCCAGCTCGTTCACGACGACGCGCTCCTCGCCGGCGGCCTTGTTGAGCAGCGACGACTTGCCGACGTTCGGACGCCCGAGGATCGCGACGCGGCGAGGCCCACCGATCTCGTGCTTGGCGACCGCCGACACGTCGGGGAGCACCTTGACGATCTCGTCGAGCAGGTCGGCGACGCCACGGCCGTGGATCGCCGAGACGGGGTACGGCTCGCCGAGACCGAGGTTCCACAAGGCCGCGGCCTCGGGCTCCTGGCGGGCATCGTCGATCTTGTTGGCGACGAGGAAGACGGGCTTGCCGGCCTTGCGCAGCAGGCGCACGACGTGCTCGTCGGTGGAGGTGGCACCGACCATGGCGTCGACGACGAACATCACGACGTCCGACAGGTCGATCGCGACCTCGGCCTGCAGGGCGACGGAGCGGTCGATGCCCTTGGCGTCCGGCTCCCAGCCGCCGGTGTCGACGATGGTGAACCGGCGGTCCATCCACTCGGCCTTGTAGGTGACGCGGTCGCGCGTGACGCCCGGCGTGTCCTCCACGACGGCCTCGCGGCGGCCGAGGATGCGGTTCACCAGGGCGGACTTGCCGACGTTCGGCCGGCCGACGATCGCCACCACGGGGAGGGCAGGAAGGAACTCGATGCCGTCCTCGCCGCGCACGAGGCCCTCGAGGAGCTCGGCATCCTCCTCATCGAGGTCGTAGTCCTCGAGGCCGGCACGAAGGGCCGCCGCACGCTGCTCGGCGAGGTTGTCGTCGAGTGCGGCGAGATTCTCGGCGATCTGGTCGCCGGCGGTGTCTTCGAACTCGTCGAAGTCGCCGGGGCTGTCGGTGGAGTTGTCAGCGGCCATCTCAGGCTCCTGTCTGCTGTGGTTCGACCGCGGGTGCGCCGTGGATCATCGGGGCGGACTGCGCCGCCCGGATCACACGGAGCACGGCGTCCACGGTCTGGTCGAAATCGAGGCGGGTCGAGTCGACGACCTCGACGCCGGGAGCGGCGGTGAGGAAGTCGACGACGGCCGAGTCGGAGGCGTCGCGCTGGTGAAGTGCGGCGGCGACTGCTGCGGCATCCTGCGTCGTCACCTCGGCGCTCCGACGGGCGGCACGCACCTCAGGTGCGGCGGTGAGGAGGATGCGCACCGGGGCATCGGGGGCGACGACTGTCGTGATGTCACGGCCTTCGACGATCACACCGGGGCGGCCGGAGCCGGCGATGAGACCGCGGAACAGCCGGTTCACCGATTCCCGCACAGCCGGAACGCGCGCCACGCCGCTGACGGCGTCCGAGACGCGCGGCTCGCGGATCGCGTCGGTCACGTCGGCCGCGCCGACCCGCACCCAGTACGCATCGGGATCGAGCGAGATCGCGTACTCGAAGTCCCCGGTGACGTCCAGAACGGATGCCGCGTCCGACGTGTCGATGCCGTGTTCGAGGGCGTGCCACGCGAGCGCCCGGTACGCTGCGCCGGTGTCGAGGTAGCCGTAGCCGAGTCGGCGGGCGACCTGCTTCGAGACGCTCGACTTGCCGCTGCCCGCAGGTCCGTCGATGGCGACGACGAACACCACGTCGGCGGCCGTGGAGGGGGTGGTGGGGTCAGTCATTGGTGCTGCTCGCAATCTTCCAGCCGCGCGACTCGAGACCGTCGACGGCCCGGCGCACCGCGCTCGGGACGACGCTGATATCGGCGAGGCCGAACTGGGCGCCCGGCGAATGCTCGAGCCGGAGGTCTTCCACGTTGACGCCGAGCTCGCCGAGCTCGCCGAAGAGACGGCCCAGTTGCCCGGGGGTGTCGTCGACCATGACGACCACCTGCTCGAAGCGACGGTTCTGACCGTGCTTGCCCGGCAGGCGCTCGACGCCGTCGTTGCCGCGGCGGATCGTGTCGGCGACCGCGCGGCGCGAGCCTGGAGCATCGGGCGCGCGCAGCGCATCCGCGACGGCGGTCAGGTCGGAGGCCAGCAGGTCGAGCACGTCCACGACCGGTGCGGCGTTCGCGCCGAGGATCTGCACCCACAGTTCGGGAGCGGATGCCGCGATGCGCGTCGTGTCGCGCACGCCCTGGCCGGCGAGGCGCAGCGACCCGTCGGGCGCGTCGACGAAGCGGCCGGCCAGGAGGCTCGCCACCAGCTGGGGCACATGCGAGACGAGTGCGACGGCACGGTCGTGGTCTTCGGGAGTCATCTCCAGCGGCGTCGCGCCGAGGTCGAGCGCCAGGCCCTCGACGAGCGCGAGGTCGGCCGACGGGGTCTCTTCGTCGCGGCAGACGACCCACGGCCGCCCGACGAAGATGTCGGCGCGCGCCGAGATCGCTCCCCCGCGCTCGCGTCCCGCCAGGGGGTGAGAGCCGATGTAGTGGGTGAGGTCGACGCCACGCTCGCGCAGGACGTGGAGCGGCTCGAGCTTGACGCTCGCGACATCCGTCACGACCGCGCGCGGAAAGCGGGCGAGCTCGCGCTGGATGACGTCGGCGGTCACGTCCGGCGGCACGGCGACGACGACCAGCGACGGCTCGTCGGTGTCGGCGGCATGGCGACCGGCGCCGTAGTCCACCGCGAGGCGCAGCTGCGAGGGCGAGGTGTCGTCGAGTGCGACGTCGACCCCGCGAGCGGTGAGCGCATGACCGATGCTGGCCCCGAGGAGGCCTGCGCCGACGATCCGCACCGTGCCCTGCACGCGCGGGGCGAGCGCGGACTCACCGGCGCGCTCGCGCGCCGAGGTCGGCCTCGTGTCGGTCACTTGCGTCTCCTGTTCGCCCCGCAGAGAGGCATCTTCACTCCGCGGACGGATCGCCATCGCGGGTATCGGGCGCGTCCTCCGCCGGCGTGGAAGAAGTCGCACTGCGCGCGAGAGTCAGCAGAGCGCCCCGCTCCACTTTAGTCAACTCGCGGGCGCGCCCGGCTGGCAGGGTTCCCAGGTGGAGCGGTCCGAACTGCCGGCGCACGAGTTCGACGACCGGATGCCCGACCGCCGCCATCATGCGGCGCACGATGCGGTTGCGCCCCGAGTGGAGGGTGAGCTCGACGAGCGACTCCTCGCGTCCGGTCGCTGAGCCTGTCGAAGCGGACAGCAGCCGGGCCTTGTCGGCCGCGATCGGGCCGTCCTCCAGGTCGACGCCGCGCACCAGCTTCTGGACGGTCTGCGGCGTGACGCGGCCGTCCACTTTGGCGATGTAGACCTTGGTCACGCCGAACGACGGATGAGCGAGCACATGCGCGAGCTCGCCGTCATTGGTGAGTACGAGCAGGCCGCTGGTCTCGGCATCCAATCGCCCCACGTTGTAGAGCCGCTCGTCCCAGTCCTGGGTGAAACGGCGGAGGTCGGGGCGACCGCGGTCGTCCTTCATCGAGCTCACGACGCCGGTCGGCTTGTTGAGCATGACGTAGCGCTTGGACTGGTCGAGCTGCACGGCGGTGCCGTCGACGTCGACGAGGTCGTTCTCCGGATCGATGCGCGAGCCGAGCTCCGTCACGACCTCGCCGTTGACGCGGACGCGGCCGGCCACGATGAGATCCTCCGCCACCCGGCGCGACGCGACCCCGGCGTTCGCGAGCACCTTCTGCAGGCGTACGCCGTCGGTGGATTGCGCGCCCCATCCCTGTGGTGCTCCGTCGTTCATCGCCGTATCCCTTCGTCCATGGTGCCGCCGGCTTCGTCCGCCCTCGACACCTCGTCCGCCCTCGACACCTCGTCAACGCCGTCCAGCAGCGGCGAGATGTGGGGCAGCTCGTCCAGTGAGTTGATGCCGAGGTGCACCAGCAGCGCGTCGGTCGTCCCGTAGTTGATGGCGCCAGTCTCGGCATCCGCGAAGAGTTCGGTGATGAGTCCGCGCGCGAGCAGCGTGCGCACGACCGAGTCGACGTTGACCGCGCGGATCGACGCGACCTGGCTGCGCGTGACCGGCTGCTTGTACGCGATGACCGCGAGCGTCTCGAGCGCCGCCTGCGACAGTCGCGACGGCGCCTGACCACCGACGAACTCGCTGACGAGGTCATCGAGCTCCTCACGGACGTACAACCGCCAGCCGCCGCCGACCTCGCGCAGCTCGAAGCCGCGCACCGGCCCGCCCGACTTGCCGTCGTAGTCGTCGACGAGCGTCTCGATCGCCTGCCGCACCGCCGGCACGGGCGCACCGACCGCGGCCGCCAGGCTCACCAGGCTCTGCGGCTCCTCGACGATCAGCAGGATCGCCTCGAGCCGCCGCGCGACATCGGTCGCCGTCACAGCAGCGTGCACACCCGTGGTTGCCGAGCTCCCACCGCCGGTTGCTGAGCTTGTCGAAGCATCATCGGTCATAGTCGGCCCCCAACGTGGCGAGGTTCTCGTCGCTCCAGCGCTGCGCGCTCCAGCGGAGGGTCAATTCGCCGAGTGGCTCGAGCTGTTCGAACGACAGGGCGGCGTGGCGGTACAGCTCGAGCACCGAGAGGAATCGCGCGACCACGACACCCGGTTGCCCGACGCCCGCGATCAGCTCGCGGAACGTCAGCGATCCGGCATCCCGCAGCAGCGTCACCACGATCGCGGCCTGCTCGCGGATGCTGATGAGCGGCGCATGCAGATGATCGAAGCCGATCCGGGGAATCTCCTTGGGCGTCATCGCGAGCAGCGCGAGCGCGGCGAAATCGTCGGGGCTCAGCGACCACACGAGCTCGGGCACCGCCTGGCGGTACTTCTCGTCGAGGCGCACCGACCGCGTGTGCCGCACGCCCTCGCGGCGAAGGCACCGCTCGAACCACGTGGACACCTCTTTGAACGCCCGGTACTGCAGCAGCCGCGCGAAGAGCAGGTCGCGCGCCTCCAGCAGTGCGACGGACTCGGCGTCGACGAGCTCGCCCTGGGGCAGGAGTCCGGCGACCTTCATGTCGAGCAGGGTCGCGGCGACGACGAGGAACTCGGATGCCTCATCCAGATCCTCGTCGGGACCCAACTGGCGCAGATAAGCGATGAACTCGTTGGTCACGAGCGACAGTGAGACCTCGGTGATGTCGAGCTCGTGCTTGGAGATGAGGGTCAGCAGCAGGTCGAACGGTCCGTCGAAGTTCGCCAGGGCGACGCGGAACCCCGCCTCGGTCGCGGACTCCTCACCCCTCACGGGGCCCGCAACGGTCCCTGAGCTCGTCGAAGGGTCAGGCGACAGCACCACGGGCGACCAGCTCCCGTGCCAGCCGCAGGTAGGCCTGCGCGGCAGCGTGCTCCGGCGCGAACTCGGTGATCGGCATGCCCGAGACCGAGGCATCCGGGAACTTGACGGTGCGGCCGATGACCGTCTCGAGGACGTCGTCGCCGAACGCGTCCACCACGCGCTCGAGCACCTCGCGCGAGTGCAGGGTGCGGGCGTCGTACATCGTCGCGAGCACGCCGTCGAGCGTGATCGTGGGGTTCAGACGGTCGCGCACCTTGTCGATCGTCTCGATCAGCATCGCGACGCCGCGCAGGGCGAAGAACTCGCACTCGAGCGGGATGACCACGCCATGGCTGGCGGTGAGGGCGTTGACGGTCAGCAGTCCCAGCGAGGGCTGGCAGTCGATGAGCACGACGTCGTAGTCGGCGGACACCTTGCGCAGCGCACGTGAGAGGGTCTGCTCGCGGGCAACCTCGTTGACGAGGTGGACCTCGGCGGCCGACAGGTCGATGTTCGCCGGGATGACATCGAGATTCGGGACGCGCGAGTGGACGACGACCTCGTGCGGGTCGCGCTTGCTGTCCAGCAGCAGGTCGTAGATCGTCGGGATCTCGTGCGTCTGAATGCCGAGGCCCGCCGACAGCGCGCCCTGCGGGTCGAAGTCGACCGCGAGCACCTTGCGGCCATAGCCGGCGAGCGCGGCGGCGAGGTTGATGGTGGTGGTCGTCTTGCCGACGCCGCCCTTCTGGTTGCAGAGGGCGATGATGCGAGCGGGGCCGTGACCGTCGAGCTTCGGTGGAGTGGGGAAGCCGTGGTACGGACGACCGGTCGGCCCGATGGGAACCTCGGACTCCGAGGCCTTCCCCGATCTGGTCTTCGCCGTGCTGTCAGCCACCGTGCTCCCGCTTCCTCGTGCTCGCTCGATCCTAGTGGGCCGTCCGCGAAATCCTTCAGCAAAGCGCCGCGGCAGCGGGAGATGAGCGCTCTCCGCTCCCCCCGGCGACGGCTACCGCGCGCGGGGGCTACCGCGCGCGGGGGTGGGAGGTCGCGTACACGTCGCGCAGCGCGTCCACCGACACGTAGGTGTAGATCTGGGTGGTCGCCACCGACGCATGTCCCAGCAGCTCCTGCACGACGCGCACGTCGGCGCCGCCCTGCAGCAGGTGAGTGGCGAACGAGTGACGCAGGGTGTGCGGCGACACGTGCGCCGTGAGGTGGGCGCGCTCGGCTGCGGACTGGATGATCAGCCAGGCGCTCTGGCGCGACAGCGGTGCTCCCCGCGCGCCGAGGAACAGCTTGGGCGTCGAACGGCCTCGCAACGACAGCTCCGGACGGGCACGCGTGAGGTAGGCGTCGACGGCGGCGCGGGCGTATGAGCCGACCGGCACGATCCGCTCCTTCGATCCCTTGCCGCGCACCCTCAGCACGTCGCCGTGCGACACGTCGTCGACGTCGAGCTGGACGATCTCCGATACCCGTGCGCCGGTCGCGTACAGCAGCTCGAGGAGCGCACGATCCCGCGTGCCGACCAGGTCGCCCTGCGCCGCGGCCGCCGTACCCGCGGCGTCGGCGTCGGTCGACGGCGCCGGGCCGGCGGCATCCAGCAGCTGCTCGACCTGCTCGATCGTGAGCGCCTTCGGCAGCCGCCGGGGCTGCTTCGGCGGACGCAGGTTGGACGACGGATCGGCCGGCTCGCTGCCCTCGCGCGCGAGGAAGCGGTGCAGTCCGCGAACCGATGACTGGAGGCGGGCGAGCGACGACGCGGCGATCGGAGGCCGCCCGGCCGCCCGGTCGGCGATGAAGCTGGCGAGGGTCACCGCGGTGACTTCGGCCGTGTCTTCGATGCGCTGCTCGCGCAGCCACCCCGCGTAGCCCGAGAGATCGCGACGGTACGCGGCGATCGTGTTCTCAGACAGACCGCGCTCGATCGCGACATGCCGCAGGTACGCGTCCACCGCACGGTCGACCTTCACCTCAGGCGACCTTCCTCGCAGGCGAGCTTCATCTCACGCGACCGGTGCGTCCCCCGCGCCGCCCGTCTTCGAGTCCCGAAGACGCTCCGCCGCGGCCAGCACACCGACCGCGAGGATGCCGTTGCGCAGCCGGCCGGCGAAGATGCCGGCCACGGCGTCGGCGATCGGCACCCATTCCAGACGGATGTCGGCCTCTTCGTCCTCCCGCGCATGCACGTCGTCCGCCGGGGTCAGGCCTCGGGCGAGGAAGAGGTGCACGATCTCGTCGTTCCCGCCCGGTGTGGTGAAGATGCTCACCAGCGGCTCCCACGAGGAGGCGACGAGGTCGACCTCCTCGGCCAGCTCGCGCTGGGCCGTCTCGAGCGGCGACTCCCCCTCGATGTCGAGGAGACCCGCGGGAATCTCCCAGTCGCGGAGCCGGATCGGATGACGGTACTGCTGGATCAGCAGCACCTTGCCGTCCTCGTCCACCGCGACGACGGCCGCGGCACCGGGATGATCGACGTACTGGCGCACGATCTGTCCGTCACCGTACGCGACGGTGTCGCTGCGGACGTCCCACACCCGTCCTTCGTAGACCAGCTGGCTGTCGACGATGGCGGCATCGACGGGCTCGTCCGCGAGCAGCGACGGCGTCGGCGCGGCCGGAGCGCCGGGCTGCGGCATCCGCTCGTCCGTCACGTCACCGCCCCGCGAGCTCATCGAACGGCTCCACCTCGAACAGCTCGCTCGCGCGGTGACGCTCGAGCGCCGCACCGACCAGCCCGCGGAACAGCGGGTTGGCGTCCGTCGGGCGCGAACGCAGCTCCGGGTGCGCCTGGGTCGCGATGTAGTAGGGGTGGACGTCACGCGGAAGCTCGACGTACTCGACGAGGTCGAGGTCGGGGTTGATGCCCGAGAACACGAGTCCGGCGTCGGCGATCCGGTCGCGGTAGCGGTTGTTCACCTCGTAGCGGTGGCGGTGGCGCTCCGAGGCACGGGTCGAGCCGTACACCTCTGCGGCGATCGAACCCTGCGTCAGCTCCGCCGGGTAGAGACCGAGGCGCATGGTGCCGCCGAGGTCGCCGTGATCGAGGATGTCGACCTGCTCCTCCATCGTCGCGATGACGGGGTGCTCGGTGTCGGGGTCGAATTCGCTCGACGACGCGTCGGCGATGCCGGCGACGTGACGCGCGTATTCGATGACGATGCACTGCAGGCCCAGGCAGATGCCGAGCGTCGGGATGCCCTGCTCGCGCGCGAACTTCAGCGCACCGATCTTGCCTTCGATGCCGCGGATGCCGAAGCCGCCGGGGATCACGATGCCGTCGAGCGGCGCGAGCGCCTTGGCCGCACCCTCCGGCGTCTCGCACTCGTCGGACGGGATCCACCGGATGTTGACGTGCGTCTCCTGCGCGAACCCGCCCGCCTTCAGCGCCTCGGTGACCGAGAGGTAGGCGTCCGGCAGGTCGATGTACTTGCCGACCAGACCGATCGTGACCTCGTGCTTGGGGTTGTGCACGGCGCTGAGCACGCGCTGCCAGCGCGACCAGTCGACGTCGGCCGCCTTGGACAGCCCGAGCGTGCGGACGATGTACTCGTCGAGACCCTGCTCGTTCAGCATGGACGGGATGTCGTAGATGCTCGGAACGTCGACCGCGTTCACGACCGCGCCCTCGTCGACGTCGCACATCAGCGCGATCTTGCGCTTGTTGGACTCGGTCACCGGGCGGTCGCTGCGCAGCACCAGCGCATCGGGCTGAATGCCGATGGAGCGCAGCGTCGCGACGGAGTGCTGCGTGGGCTTGGTCTTCTGCTCGCCGGACGCGCCCATGAACGGCACGAGCGACACGTGCACGAAGAAGACGTTGTTGCGGCCGAGCTCATGACGGATCTGGCGGGCCGACTCGATGAACGGCTGCGACTCGATGTCGCCGACCGTGCCGCCGATCTCGGTGATGATGACGTCCGGCTTCGGTGTCGCGTCGGCCTGAAGGCGCATGCGCCGCTTGATCTCGTCGGTGATGTGCGGGATCACCTGCACGGTGTCGCCGAGATACTCGCCACGGCGCTCCTTGGCGATCACCTGCGAGTAGATCTGGCCCGTCGTGACGTTGGCAGCCTGGCTCAGCTCGATGTCGAGGAAGCGCTCGTAGTGGCCGATGTCGAGATCGGTCTCGGCGCCGTCGTCGGTCACGAACACCTCGCCGTGCTGGAACGGGTTCATCGTGCCCGGATCCACGTTCAGATAGGGATCGAGCTTCTGCATCACGACGTGCAGACCGCGCGCCGTGAGGAGGTTCCCGAGGCTCGCGGCGGTGAGGCCCTTGCCCAACGAGGAAACGACACCACCCGTCACGAAGATGTGCTTGGTGGTGTCGTTCGAACTGTCGCCGCGGGAAGAACCAGAAGTCTGCATCACGGGCTTTTATCCTATCAGGCGGTTTTTTCGATGAGCTCCGCAGAAGCTGAGGACACGCGGAGGCGGGGCGCCGAATCTCAGTCGGCTTCAGTGCGGAGGCCCAGCAGCTCGCGGGCGTGGGTGAGGGCGGCGTCCGAATCCGGCATGCCCGACAGCAGCCGGGCCATCTCGGCCTCGCGATCGGCACCGTCCAGGCGACGGACATCGGATGCTGTCACCGACCCGTCGTTCGCTTTCACGACGGTGAGATGGTTGGCGGCGAATGCGGCCACCTGGGCGAGGTGGGTGACCGCGATCACCTGCGAGGACTCCGACAGACGGGCGAGGCGCCGGCCGACCTCGATCGCCGCGGCGCCGCCGATCCCGGCGTCCACCTCGTCGAAGACGAACGTCGGCACCGGGTCGACGGCCGCGATCACGACCTCGATGGCGAGCATGACGCGGCTCAGCTCTCCCCCGCTGGCGCCGCGCGAGACGGCGCGCGGCTCCGCGCCCGGGTGCGGCGCGAGCAGGATCGCGACATCGTCGCGCCCCGAGGCCGTCTCCGCTCCGGGCGTGACGGCGACCTCGAGGCGGGCATCCGGCATCGCCAGAGCATGCAGCTCCGTCGTCACGGCGGACCCCAGCCGCGCGGCCGCCTCGGTCCTCGCCGCGGTGAGCACGGCGGCGGTCTCGTCGAGAGCGGCGGCCGCGGCATCCTGGTCCTCGGTCAGCCGCTCGATGCGGTCGGAGTCGTCGTCGAGCTCTGCGAGGCGCGACGAGCCGGTGTCGAGCAGGTCGATCGCGGCATCGAGGGTGCCGTGGGCGCGCACGAGCCCGGCCAGCACCGCGCGCCGCTCCTCGACGGCCGCGAGCTCATGTGGGCCCGACTCGTCGAGGTCGGCGAGATAGCCGGCGAGGGCTGCGGCCACGTCGGCGACGCGATAGCCGAGGTCGGCGAGCTGTCCGGCGAGCTCTTCGAGCACCGGATCGTGGACACGTTCGAGCACACGGCGGGATTCGGCCAGGAGCGTGGCCGCGTCGGGCTCGTCGCCCTCGCCCGACAGGCCGTCGTGAGCGGTCGCGGCGGCGACCCGCAGCTCTTCCGCGTTCGCCAGCCGCTCCGCGCGGGCGGCGAGCTCGGCGTCCTCACCCGGTTGGGGGGCGGCCTGCTCGATCTCTGCCAGCTGTGCCCGCAGCTCTTCGGCCTCGCGGGCGCGGATATCGCGCGCGTCGGTGAGCTGCGACAGTTCGCGGTCGATCGCGCGCCAGTGCTCGAACGCGCGCCGGTAGGCATCGCGCGCGGTGTGGACGGCCTCGCCACCGAACCTGTCGAGCGCGTCGCGCTGGGCGGCCGCCGAGCGCAGACGCAGCTGGTCGGACTGGCCGTGCACCACCACGAGCTCGTCGGCGAGGTCGGCGAGCACGCCGGCCGGGGCGGCGCGCCCGCCGACGGAAGCCCGGCCGCGCCCCTCGCTCGAGATGGAGCGGCCGATGTAGAGCTCGGCGCGGCCGTCGCCGATCGGCTCGACGTCGCCGCCCGCCTCGCGCACGCGCGCGGCGACGGGCCCGTCCTCGGGCACGATCCACACGCCGTCGACGGTGGCCTGCGAAGCGCCGGCGCGGACGGCGCCGGAGTCGGCGCGCTGACCCAGCAGCAGACCCAGGCCCGTCACGACCATCGTCTTGCCCGCGCCGGTCTCCCCCGTGATCGCGGTGAAGCCCGCGCCGATGGGCAGCGTCGCCTCAGCGATCACGCCGAGGTCGCGCAGGCGCATCTCCTCGATCACGGCGCCACCTCGGATGAGACGGGCAGCACGCCGGTGATCGCCGCCGGCCCCCGCCAGCCCTCGACGGGCAGGCGGAACTTGCGCACGAGCCGATCGGTGAACTGCGCCGGATGCAGGCGCGCCAGGCGCACCGGACGGTCGGAGCGACGCACCACCACGCGCGCGCCGGGCGGCAGATCGTGCGAGCGGCGGCCGTCGCACCAGAGGATGCCGGTGCCATTGGTGCGTTCGAGCACCTCGATCGCCACCGAGTGCTCCGGACCGACGACGAGCGGCTTGGCGAACAGCGCGTGCGCAGAGAGCGGCACCACGGCGATCGCCTCGACGGTCGGCCAGATGACCGGGCCGCCCGCGGAGAAGTTGTAGGCGGTCGACCCCGTGGGCGTCGACACGACCATGCCGTCGCAGCCGAACGTCGAGAGCGGTCGGCCGTCGATCTCGACCACGACCTCGAGCATCCGCTCGCGACTGGCCTTCTCGACCGTGGCCTCGTTGAGTGCCCACGTCTCGTAGATCACCGAGTCGGCGGTGTCCTTCACGCGCACCTGCAGCGCCATGCGCTCCTCGACCTCGTACTCCCGGGCGATGACGCGACGGACCGCCTCGTCCATGTCGTCGCGCTCGGTCTCGGCGAGGAAGCCGACGTGGCCCATGTTGATGCCGAGCACAGGCGCGCGCCCGTCGCGCACCAGCTCCGCCGCGCGCAGGATGGTGCCGTCGCCGCCCAGCACGATCGCCAGCTCGACCTCGCCGACCGGCACATCGCGTCCCAGCAGCGCCACATCGCCGAGCGTGGAGCCCGCCGCCAGCAGTTCCTCTGCGTCGTCGGGCGCGAACACCGGCCGTGCACCGGCCTCGCGCAATGCGTCGACGACTCTCTCAGCGGCGGTCACCGTCTCGGCACGATGCGCATGTGCGACGACCAGGATGCTGCGCTCGGTGTGCCCCGGAGTCCGGGCCTGCGCGTGCGCCGGCGTGTCGTGCGGTGCGTCGGCGTTGTTCATCGGCTCCCCGCCAGTCGGTTCACAGTGCCTGACCATTCTGTCGGATTGCTTCCCCGCCCCGGCGCGAGGTGGGCGATGAACTCGGAATTGCCGTGCGTGCCCGCGATCGGGGAGGAGACGATGCCGCACGTGCCGAGCCCCGCGTCCCACGCCGACCACAGCACCCGCGCCACCGCATCGGCGCGCAGCACGGGGTTGGTCACGAGGCCGCCCTTCACCGCGGTGCGACCGACTTCGAACTGCGGCTTGATGAGAAGGACGAGATCCGCATCGGATGCCGCCACCGCCGTCGCGGCCGGCAGCACGTGGCCCAGCGAGATGAACGAGAGGTCCCCCGTGATCACGGACGGCGCGGCAGCCACACCGCTCGCCTCGGCGAGCGAGTCGGACGTCATGTAGCGGACGTTGAAGCCCTCGATCGCGACGACACCGGGGTCGTCGGCGACGGATGCCGCGAGCTGGCCGTGACCGACATCCACCGCGATCACCGGCTCAGCACCGCGCTCGCGGAGCACCTGGGTGAACCCACCGGTGGACGCGCCCATGTCGAGCGCCACACGGCCACGGACGTCGACGTCGAAGGCGTCAAGTCCGGCGATGAGCTTGTGCGCCGCGCGGCTGACGTAGTGATCGGCACCGGCCACCTCGATGAGGCTGTCGTCCCCCACCGGCGTCGAGGCCTTCACCACCGGCCGGCCGTCGACGCTCACGAGTCCGTCTGCGATCAGTGTCGCGGCCTGCGTGCGCGAGCGCGCGAGACCGCGGGCGGCGAGAGCGGCGTCCAGCCGGCTCGTCATGACGAAGAGCCGGGGGTCGCCTCGAGGCGGCGGGCGAGCGTGTCGTGCAGGGCGTCGTAGGCCTCGGCGCGCGTGGCCAGCGGCTGCGCCTCGATCACCTCGAGGCTCGACAGGAGGTCGCCGGTCTGGTCGTCACGCGGGCTGGCCTGATCCATTCCCCCAGAATACGGGGCACCACGACAGCCGACCGGATTCGACGCGGCCGGGCTGACCCGGCACGGTGTCAGGGCCGGTGGAACGGGTCGGCGTACAGCCGCTCCGGTACGCGGAACCCGAAGATCGCACGGCCGCTCGCCCAGATCGCGGCGGCGCCCGCTCGCACCAGGTCGATGGGGCGATCCCCCTCGCTGAGAATGCGGATGTCGGCGCCGTCGATCGCCACTCGCGCGTCGCGCACGCTGGCGATGCCGTCCTTCACCTGCACGTCGGGATACGGCTCGTGAAGCTCGCGAAGATCGCCGAGGATGTAGGTGGGCCGCGAGTCCTCGGGGGCGGCCAGTACGTGCTTGGGCCGGTCGACGCCGGTGAGCACGAGCGCGGAGGCGATGCCGGCACGGTTCGCGCCGAGGATGTCGGTGTCCAGGCGATCACCGAGGAAGAGCGGATGCCGCGCCCCGAACCGTGCGACAGCCTCGTGGAAGATGGGCGTCTCCGGCTTGCCGGCCACGGTCGCGAGCCGGCCCACCGCGGTGTGCACCGCGGAGACCAGCGTGCCGTTGCCCGGGGCGATGCCGCGTGACTGCGGAATCGTCCAGTCGGTGTTGGTGGCGACCCAGGGGATGCCACCGTCCTCCTCGGGCGTGTGGAGGGCGAACGCCGCTTCGGCGAGCTGCGTCCATCCGACCTCGGGCGCGAACCCCTGCACGACCGCCGCCGGGGCGTCGTCGGCACTTCGCGTGACGACGAAGCCCGCCTTCTCGACCTCGACGACGAGCCCGTCGCCTCCGACGACGAGCACCGTCGAACCCGGTGCGATCCTCTCAGCGAGCAGCCGCATCGCGGCCTGCGGGCTGGTCACGACATCCCGCGGGGCGGTCTGCAGCCCGAGCTCGGTCAGGTGCGCCGCCACCGACGCGTCGGTGCGCGCCGCGTTGTTCGTGATGTAGGCGAGGGATCTGCCGCCCCGTGCGCGATTCAGGCTCTCGACCGCGTACGGCAGCGCTCCTGCGCCGGCGTACACGACCCCGTCGAGATCGGCGAGCACCACATCGACGCCATCGAGCGGGGCGGGCGTCGCCGTCCGCCTGCCGAAGAGCGCCATCAGCGCCCGGCCTCGTCGATGTCTGCGTCGGCCTCCGCATCCGCGCTTGCGTCAGCTTCGGGCTGCGGCTCATCGACGCCGGCCTCCTCGAGGATCTCGGCCACCTCGTCTGCGACCGAGAACTCCTCCTGGGGGCTCAGCTCGGGCTCGGGCTCAGGTGCGGCTTCGTCGTCGGCATCGGTCTCGGCGTCCTCGGTGTCGTCGACCGAGCCGTCCTCGTCCTCGGTGCCGACCTCGTCCTCGGCGTCGGCTGAGTCGTCGCCGTCCTCGGAATCATCGTGTTCCTCGACCTCGTCGGAGAACTCGTCCTCGTCGTTCTCCTCGAGGATTTCCTCGACGAGCACCGTCTCGAGGTCCCCGAGTCCGGTTGCCGCGTCGATCGCGTCTCCGGCGACGATGGCGCGACGCTGCCACTGGGCGGCCTCTTCGGTGCGTCCGAGCTCCTCGAGCACCGCGGCTCGTGCGGCGAACAGTCCCGGGCTCCATTCGAAGGCGCGATCGGGATCGAGCTCGGGGATGTCGAGCTCCTGGAGAGCACGCTCCGGCTCGCCGAGATCGAGGCGAGCGCCCGACATCGCAATGGCCAGCTCGACGCGGACGGGCGTGTCCAACGTGGCGCGGTCGACGGAACGACCGACCTCCAGGGCACGGTCGGCACGGCCGACTCCCCGCTCGCTGTCGACCATGAGGGCGATCTGGTCGTCTCGACCCGAGATGCGCCGATAGGTGCGCAGCTCGCGCAGCGCGAGCGCGAAGTCGCCGATCGCATAGGCAGTGATCGCGAGCGTCTCCCGCACCACGGCGATGCGCCCGGCCCGACGTGACGCCGACAGCGCGTGCTGGTGAGCCAGGGCGGGATCCTCGTCGATGAGCTCCGACGCCATTGCCAGGTGGCGCGCGACCTCGTCGGCGTTCTCCTTGCTCAGCGTCTTCAGCTCGTTCCGCGCGGCCGGCGGCAGGTCGCGGGCGGTGACGTCATCCGGGATGTACGGATCATCGTGCCGCGGACGGATCGCGCGGATCTCACCCTCCCGCACCTCACGATCGGGACGGTTCGCCCCGCCACGCGTCGGGCGGGCGCTGCGCTCATACGGCTTGCGGTCCCCGCCATCGCGCGGCGTGTACGAACGCTCACCGTCGCGGGGGGCGTAGCTGCGGTCGCCGTCACGCTTCTGGTACGGCTTGCGGTCCCCGCCATCGCGAGGCGTGTAAGGACGGTCGCCCTCGCGCTTCTGGTACGGCTTGCGGTCACCGTCGCGAGGTGCGTACGGACGGTCGCCCTCGCGCTTCTGGTACGGCTTGCGGTCCCCGCCGTCGCGTGGGGTGTAGGGCTTGCGGTCGCCGTCGCGGGCAGCGTACGGGCGGTCGCCGTCACGCTTCTGGTACGGCTTCCGGTCCCCGCCTTCACGCGGGGTGTAGGGCTTGCGGTCCCCGTCACGGGGAGCGTACGCACGGTCACCGTCGCGCTTCTGGTACGGCTTGCGGTCACCGCCATCGCGAGGCGCGTAGGGGCGGTCGCCGTCACGCTTCTGGTACGGCTTCCGGTCACCGCCGTCGCGTGGGGCGTAAGGCTTGCGGTCCCCGTCACGGGGAGCGTACGGACGGTCACCGTCACGCTTCTGGTACGGCTTCCGATCGCCGCCGTCGCGCGGCGTGTAAGGCTTGCGGTCCCCGTCGCGCGGAGCGTACGGACGGTCGCCATCACGCTTCTGGTACGGCTTCCGATCGCCGCCATCGCGCGGGGTATACGGCTTGCGGTCCCCGTCACGGGGAGCGTACGCACGGTCACCGTCACGCTTCTGGTACGGCTTCCGATCGCCGCCATCGCGCGGTGCATACGAGCGGGCACCGTCACGCGCAGCGGAAGGACGATCGCCGTCGCGTTTCTGGTACGGCTTCCGATCCCCGTCGCGCTTCTGGTACGGCTTGCGGTCGGCTCGTGCCGGCGACTGCTTCCCGTCGGATCGTTCGCTCGGCGCGCGTCTGTCGTCGCGCGGCTCCTGCTCGGCCATTCTTCGATCCTCCTGGATGTGGTCTGCCTCGGCAATCCACCGTGTTAACGCGTAATGGCCACCCTTGGGGGGTGGCCATTACGTGAATGGGTGTCCGGCGGTGTCC
Source organism: Microbacterium yannicii (assembly GCF_024055635.1). Lineage (GTDB taxonomy): Bacteria > Actinomycetota > Actinomycetes > Actinomycetales > Microbacteriaceae > Microbacterium > Microbacterium yannicii. The sequence continues at coordinate 5,482 of NZ_JAMXMB010000006.1, read as the reverse complement.
TACTCTCCCACAGGGTCCCCCCTGCAGTACCATCGGCGCTGAGAGGCTTAGCTTCCGGGTTCGGAATGTGACCGGGCGTTTCCCTCTCGCTATGGCCGCCGAAACTCTTTCGATGTTTCAGTCTTCACAACGTGAAAAACAATGTTCTGTTGTGTTCCCGACCGTACATCGGGAACCACTCAGTGGACGCAAGCACCAGAAACGGTGTGTTATCAAGTCATCGGCTTATTAGTACCAGTCAGCTGCACGCATTGCTGCGCTTCCACATCTGGCCTATCAACCCAGTAGTCTGGCTGGGAGCCTCTCACCCGAAGGTATGGAAGTCTCATCTTGAGGCCGGCTTCCCGCTTAGATGCTTTCAGCGGTTATCCATCCCGAACGTAGCTAACCAGCGGTGCACTTGGCAGTACAACTGGCACACCAGAGGTTCGTCCAACCCGGTCCTCTCGTACTAGGGTCAGATCCTCTCAAACTTCCTACGCGCGCAGCGGATAGGGACCGAACTGTCTCACGACGTTCTAAACCCAGCTCGCGTACCGCTTTAATGGGCGAACAGCCCAACCCTTGGGACCTACTCCAGCCCCAGGATGCGACGAGCCGACATCGAGGTGCCAAACCATGCCGTCGATATGGACTCTTGGGCAAGATCAGCCTGTTATCCCCGAGGTACCTTTTATCCGTTGAGCGACAGCGCTTCCACAAGCCACTGCCGGATCACTAGTCCCGACTTTCGTCCCTGCTCGACCTGTCAGTCTCACAGTCAAGCTCCCTTGTGCACTTACACTCGCCACCTGATTACCAACCAGGTTGAGGGAACCTTTGGGCGCCTCCGTTACTTTTTGGGAGGCAACCGCCCCAGTTAAACTACCCACCAGGCACTGTCCCTGAACCGGATTACGGTTCGAAGTTAGATATCCAGAGTGACCAGAGTGGTATTTCAACAATGACTCCACGAATACTGGCGTATCCGCTTCACAGTCTCCCACCTATCCTACACAAGCCACACCGAACACCAATACCAAGCTGTAGTAAAGGTCACGGGGTCTTTCCGTCCTGCTGCGCGTAACGAGCATCTTTACTCGTAATGCAATTTCGCCGAGTTCGCGGTTGAGACAGTTGGGAAGTCGTTACGCCATTCGTGCAGGTCGGAACTTACCCGACAAGGAATTTCGCTACCTTAGGATGGTTATAGTTACCACCGCCGTTTACTGGGGCTTAAATTCTCAGCTTCGCCTTGCGGCTAACCGGTCCTCTTAACCTTCCAGCACCGGGCAGGCGTCAGTCCGTATACATCGTCTTGCGACTTGGCACGGACCTGTGTTTTTAGTAAACAGTCGCTACCCACTAGTCTCTGCGGCCACCACACCCTTTTTGAGGCAAGCTCATATAAGTGGATGGCCCCCCTTCTCCCGAAGTTACGGGGGCATTTTGCCGAGTTCCTTAACCACGATTCTCTCGATCTCCTTGGTATTCTCTACCTGACCACCTGAGTCGGTTTGGGGTACGGGCGGCTAGAACCTCGCGTCGATGCTTTTCTTGGCAGCATAGGATCACCCACTTTTCATCCGCATCGTGTCTCAGCCTGTATGAGTCACGGATTTGCCTATGACTCGGCCTACGCACTTGCCCCGGGACAACCATCGCCCGGGATGGGCTACCTTCCTGCGTCACACCTGTTAATACGCTAACCGCACCAGAATGGGGTCGTGCGCTAGGCCCACAGCATCACCCCGAAGGGATCCGTCAATGGGATTCAGACACTTAGCACTACTGGATTAGTTTGGGCGGTTCTTCGCCGGTACGGGAATATCAACCCGTTGTCCATCGACTACGCCTGTCGGCCTCGCCTTAGGTCCCGACTTACCCAGGGAAGATTAGCTTGACCCTGGAACCCTTGGTCTTTCGGAGGACGTGTTTCTCACACGTCTTTCGCTACTCATGCCTGCATTCTCACTCGTGTGGCGTCCACGGCTGGGTCACCCCGCCGCTTCACTCGCCACACGACGCTCTCCTACCCATCAACACGGCTGGACCACGAAGGCCTACCAATAATGTCAATGCCACAACTTCGGTGGCGTGCTTGAGCCCCGTTACATTGTCGGCGCGGAATCACTTGACCAGTGAGCTATTACGCACTCTTTCAAGGGTGGCTGCTTCTAAGCCAACCTCCTGGTTGTCTAAGCAACTCCACATCCTTTCCCACTTAGCACGCGCTTAGGGACCTTAGATGGTGGTCTGGGTTGTTTCCCTCTCGACTATGAAGCTTATCCCCCACAGTCTCACTGCTGCGCTCTCACTTACCGGCATTCGGAGTTTGGCTGACGTCAGTAACCTTGTAGGGCCCATCGGCCATCCAGTAGCTCTACCTCCGGCAAGAAACACGCAACGCTGCACCTAAATGCATTTCGGAGAGAACCAGCTATCACGAAGTTTGATTGGCCTTTCACCCCTATCCACAGCTCATCCCCTCAGTTTTCAACCTAAGTGGGTTCGGCCCTCCACGACGTCTTACCGTCGCTTCAGCCTGGCCATGGATAGATCACTTCGCTTCGGGTCTAGGACATGCGACTGAATCGCCCTATTCAGACTCGCTTTCGCTACGGCTACCCCACCCGGGTTAACCTCGCCACATATCGCTAACTCGCAGGCTCATTCTTCAAAAGGCACGCTGTCACCCCTACTAAGGAGGCTCCAACGGTTTGTAAGCAAACGGTTTCAGGTACTATTTCACTCCCCTCCCGGGGTACTTTTCACCTTTCCCTCACGGTACTTGTCCGCTATCGGTCATCTGGGAGTATTTAGGCTTATCAGGTGGTCCTGACAGATTCACACGGGATTTCTCGGGCCCCGTGATACTTGGGATACTCTCCACGTCAGAACACGCATTTCGACTACGGGGCTGGCACCCACTCTGGCCCGCCTTTCAAGACGGTTCGTCTATACGCTTCTGTCACGTCGACCACTCGGCAGAATGGTCCGGAAAGTCCCGCAACCCCCCACATGCAACGCCTGCCGGCTCTCACACACATGAGGTTTAGCCTGATCCGATTTCGCTCGCCACTACTCACGGAATCACTGTTGTTTTCTCTTCCTGTGGGTACTGAGATGTTTCACTTCCCCACGTTCCCTCTACCCGCCCTATATATTCAGGCGGGAGTCACCAGGCACGCACGCGCCCTGGCGGGGTTTCCCCATTCGGACACCCTCGGATCAAAACTTGCTTATCAGTTCCCCGAGGCTTATCGCAGATTGCTACGTCCTTCTTCGGCTCCAGATGCCAAGGCATCCACCGTTTGCTCTTAAAGACTTGAAATCACATGAGTTTCATCAAGAATCGAACCCGAACCAAAAGGTCCGGGCTGAAATTGACTAATGATCTTTAAGATCATCTATAACAAGAACAATCCCGAAGGATCATCTTGAAGATGCTCGCGTCCACTGTGTAGTTCTCAAAGTACGGGCGGTACCCCCCAACCCCACCACCACAAAGGTGCAGAATCAGAAGGCCCATGAGGAGTGACCCCCACACCCACCACCCCAAAAGGGCGGCAAGCGCAGCGTCCGGTCCCTCAGGACCCAACAGCGTGCCGACGCCCCGCTCACCAGAACCCACCCTCCAACCACACCCCGAAGAGTGCGGCGTACTAGTAGACCCCAGCTGCGCTGACGCCATGTCAAATGTTCCACCCTTGAGCCCCAGCCACACACGAACGGTGTGGTACTGAGTCCTGGAACCCCCGAAGAGGTCCAAGTGCTCCTTAGAAAGGAGGTGATCCAGCCGCACCTTCCGGTACGGCTACCTTGTTACGACTTAGTCCTAATTACCGATCCCACCTTCGACGGCTCCCTCCACAAAGGGTTGGGCCACCGGCTTCAGGTGTTACCGACTTTCATGACTTGACGGGCGGTGTGTACAAGACCCGGGAACGTATTCACCGCAGCGTTGCTGATCTGCGATTACTAGCGACTCCGACTTCATGAGGTCGAGTTGCAGACCTCAATCCGAACTGGGACCGGCTTTTTGGGATTCGCTCCACCTCACGGTATTGCAGCCCTTTGTACCGGCCATTGTAGCATGCGTGAAGCCCAAGACATAAGGGGCATGATGATTTGACGTCATCCCCACCTTCCTCCGAGTTGACCCCGGCAGTATCCCATGAGTTCCCACCATTACGTGCTGGCAACATAGAACGAGGGTTGCGCTCGTTGCGGGACTTAACCCAACATCTCACGACACGAGCTGACGACAACCATGCACCACCTGTTCACGAGTGTCCAAAGAGTCCCCTATTTCTAGGGTGTTCTCGTGTATGTCAAGCCTTGGTAAGGTTCTTCGCGTTGCATCGAATTAATCCGCATGCTCCGCCGCTTGTGCGGGTCCCCGTCAATTCCTTTGAGTTTTAGCCTTGCGGCCGTACTCCCCAGGCGGGGAACTTAATGCGTTAGCTGCGTCACGGAATCCGTGGAAAGGACCCCACAACTAGTTCCCAACGTTTACGGGGTGGACTACCAGGGTATCTAAGCCTGTTTGCTCCCCACCCTTTCGCTCCTCAGCGTCAGTTACGGCCCAGAGATCTGCCTTCGCCATCGGTGTTCCTCCTGATATCTGCGCATTCCACCGCTACACCAGGAATTCCAATCTCCCCTACCGCACTCTAGTCTGCCCGTACCCACTGCAGACCCGAGGTTGAGCCTCGGGATTTCACAGCAGACGCGACAAACCGCCTACGAGCTCTTTACGCCCAATAATTCCGGATAACGCTTGCGCCCTACGTATTACCGCGGCTGCTGGCACGTAGTTAGCCGGCGCTTTTTCTGCAAGTACCGTCACTTTCGCTTCTTCCTTGCTAAAAGAGGTTTACAACCCGAAGGCCGTCATCCCTCACGCGGCGTTGCTGCATCAGGCTTCCGCCCATTGTGCAATATTCCCCACTGCTGCCTCCCGTAGGAGTCTGGGCCGTGTCTCAGTCCCAGTGTGGCCGGTCACCCTCTCAGGCCGGCTACCCGTCGACGCCTTGGTGAGCCATTACCTCACCAACAAGCTGATAGGCCGCGAGCCCATCCCCAACCAAAAAATCTTTCCAAACGTTGACCATGCGATCACGTCTCGTATCCAGTATTAGACGCCGTTTCCAGCGCTTATCCCAGAGTCAGGGGCAGGTTGCTCACGTGTTACTCACCCGTTCGCCACTGATCCACCCAGCAAGCTGAGCTTCACCGTTCGACTTGCATGTGTTAAGCACGCCGCCAGCGTTCATCCTGAGCCAGGATCAAACTCTCCATAAAAAATGAAAACCACCAACAACCCGGGAAAACGGGCCGAAAGCAGCGAGTTCAACCATGACCAAAAACGAATATCAAACTGACATCCATGAATTGATCCAAAAAGGACCCCCACCAACCAAACAAATGGTCAGCGAGGATACAAAAATTGGCATTTGACAAGTGCACGCTGTTGAGTTCTCAAAGATCGGACGCACCA
>NZ_JAMXMB010000003.1 GCF_024055635.1 Microbacterium yannicii | reverse complement strand
GGGATGCCGCATCCCGGCCCGCCGCGCAGGCTACGTGCGACTGCGCTTCAGGCGACCTTCGGGCTCAGGCGAGCTCCCCCGCCTCCAGCAGGTCGGTGACGAGGGCTGCGATCGCGGACCGCTCGGAGCGCACGAGCGTGACGTGCCCGAACAGCGAGTGCCCCTTCAAGGTCTCGATCACGGACGCGACACCGTCGTGCCGCCCGACGCGCAGATTGTCGCGCTGGCCGACGTCGTGCGTGAGCACGACGCGGGATCCCTGGCCGATCCGGCTCAGCACCGTCAGCAGGACGTTGCGCTCGAGCGACTGCGCCTCGTCCACGATCACGAAGGCGTCGTGCAGCGAGCGGCCGCGGATGTGCGTCAGCGGCAGCACCTCGAGGAGGCCCCGCTCGATGACTTCGTCGAGCACGTTGCCCGACACGACGGAGCCGAGCGTGTCGAACACCGCCTGACCCCACGGATTCATCTTCTCCTGCTGGTCACCGGGGAGGTACCCGAGCTCCTGCCCGCCCACAGCGAAGAGCGGGCGGAACACGATGATCTTCCGCTGCTGCTGCCGTTCCAGCACCGCTTCCAGCGCGGCGCACAGAGCGAGCGCCGACTTGCCCGTTCCGGCGCGTCCGCCGAGTGAGACGATGCCCACCTCGGGGTCGAGGAGGAGATCGATGGCGATGCGCTGTTCCGCAGAGCGCCCGTGCAGTCCGAAGACCTCCCGGTCACCGCGCACCAGGCGGAACTCCCCGTCTCCGATGACCCGCCCGAGTGCCGATCCGCGTTCGGAGTGGACGATCAGTCCGGTGTTCACGGGCAACCCGCGGACGTCCTCGCTGACCGCGACCTCGCTCTCGTAGAGATCGCTGATGTCGTCGCCCGACACGTCGATGTCGGAGATGCCGGTCCAACCTGAGTCGACCGCCTGCTCCGCAAGGTACTCCTCGGCGGTGATGCCGAGCGATGCGGCCTTGACGCGCATGGGGAGGTCTTTCGAGACCACCGTGACCTCCTGCCCGTCCTGGGCGAGGTTCATCGCGATGGCAAGGATGCGGCTGTCGTTGTCGCCCAGCCGCATGCCTGAAGGCAGCACCGTCGAGTCGGTGTTGTTGAGCTCGACCCGCAGCGTGCCTCCCTCACCCACCGGGACTGGGAAGTCGAGCCGGCCGTGCTCGACGCGGAGTTCGTCGAGGTGGCGCAGCGCCTGCCGGGCGAAATAGCCGATCTCAGGGTCGTGCCGCTTGCCTTCGAGCTCCGTGATCACCACGACGGGGATCACGACGCTGTGCTCGGCGAAACGGAAGAACGCCCGTGGATCGCTGAGCAGCACCGATGTGTCCAGAACGTAGGTGCGCAGGTCCTGGTCGGATGCTGCGATCTGCTCGAGATCCTGACTGCGCTGCTCGTGTGGTGCTCGTGTGGTCACAACCCACTCCCGCCCCGGGTGGTTCACCCGGCAGTCACGAGTCGACCAGGGTACCGAGTCGTAGATCGTGAAGTCGCGATCCGTGAGGCCGACTCGACCGGGCTCCTTGCCCGATGCGCTCACGCTACGTCCGCCCGCCGACATCGCGCGCGCCCGACACGCGGCAATCGTGTGACGTTTGGATGAACGGATGCTGCGAACCGCCGCCGAGTCGCCGCCGGCCTTCACCGGCGAGCCCGCGTCCTCGCGGCCGGTCGGTCACCAGACGCGCGTCGACGAGAACGCGGCGAGTGCGTCGCCGAACAGCCGCAGCGTGTCGGCGCCGGTGCCGACGTGCGGTGCGACGCGGATGCGGCCGGCCCGCGTGGTGACCGTGAGACCGTGGTTGGCGAGCGACGCCGCCAGCGGCGCGGCGTCCTGCGGCGCGGGCTCGAGCGTGACGATGCCGGCGCGACGCTCGGTCTCGCGCGGCGTGACCACCGGTACGTCGTAGCGGTCGGCGTAGAACATCACGTCGGTCGCGCGTGCCGAGAGCACCGACTCGATCTGCGCGACGCCGACGTCGACGACCTCGCGCAGGGCCGTCGCGAGCCGCGCGGCGGCGAGCGTGTCGACGCCGGAGACCGAGAACGCCTGCGCGGATGCGGAGGGCGCCGGCACGGCGTCGACCGGCAGATCGCCGTCGACCCCGCGGAATCCCGAGAGCACCGGCGCGATGCGCTCGAGCGCGCGGTCGCCGAACCAGGCGAACCCGGTGCCCCGGCCCGCGCGCAGCCACTTGTACCCGTGGCCGCACACGACATCGGCCGCCAGATAGTCGGCCTCCACCATGCCGAAGCCCTGGATGGCGTCGACGATGAGGAGGCGGTCGCCGATGACTTCGCGCAGTGCCGACAGGTCGGTGCGGTAGCCGGTCCGGAAGTCGACGAGGCTGACCGCGACAGCTCTCGTCTCATCGGAGAGCGCGGACCGCACGGCGTCGGGGGTCATGAAGCCGTCGGCCGGCTCCACCCACTGCAGCTGCATTGATCCGAACGCCTCTGACGCCCGGGTCGCCGCGACGGTGAGGCTCGGGAACTCGCCTCGACCCAGCATGAGTCCGCCTGCGAGGCCGTAGATGGCGTGCATGAGCCCGTAGGTGGTGGACGGCTGCAGCACGACGTGCTCGGCATCCGTTCCGATCAGCTCGGCGACGAGTTCCCGAGCCTCACGCAGGTGATCCGCGACCAGGTCGATGCTCGTGGGCCGGCCGGAGCCCAGCAGCTCGGTGTCGCCCTGCGCCTCGCTGCGGACCGCCGGAGAGAGCGGGCCGAACGCGGCCCAATCCAGATACCCCGGTTCCCCATCGAACGACGCCAGATAAGAATCCAGATCGGTCACGCCGATCATTCTGGCAGAGCGGCGGGCGTGGAGGCGACGGACGGCTCAGCCGCCGAAACGGCGCTCCCGCGACGTGAAGTCGCGGATGGCCCGCAGGAAGTCCACCTCACGTAGATCCGGCCCGAGCGCCTCGACGAAATAGAACTCGGAGTGCGCCGACTGCCAGAGCAGGAAGTCGCTCAGCCGCTGCTCTCCGGACGTGCGGATCACGAGGTCGGGGTCCGGCTGTCCGCCGGTGTAGAGGTGCTCGCCGATCTGCTCGGGGGTGAGGCTCGCGGCGAGCTCCTCCAGCGACCCGCCCTGCTCGTCGTGCTGTGCGATGATGCTGCGCACGGCGTCCACGATCTCGCCGCGCCCGCCATAGCCCACCGCGAGGTTCACGTGCATGCCGGTGTTGCCCTTGGTGCGCGCCTCGACGTCGGCGAGCACCCTCGCGAGGTCGCCGGGCAGCGCGTCGGCACGGCCGACGTGCTTCACCCGCCAGTCGCGCTCGTGCGAGAGCTCGTCGGCGAGCTCCGCGATGATCTCGATCAGGTCCGACAGTTCCCGGGAGTCGCGCTTGCGCAGGTTGTCATTGGAGAGGAGATACAGCGACACGACGCGGATGCCGACGTCGTCGCACCAGCGGAGGAACTCCTTCATCTTCGCGGCGCCCGCGCGGTGGCCGTGCGCGGCCGAGTCGTAGCCGAGCTGCTTGGCCCAGCGGCGATTGCCGTCGATCATCATCGCGAGGTGCCGGGGCACCGCGGCAGGATCGAGCCGTCGGCGCAGGCGGTTGATGTAGAGCCGGTAGAGGGGTCCTCTGCCCTCGTTCGTCTCGCCGCGCGCCACACGCCTACGCTACCCCGCGTGCGCCACCCTCCCTAGCGTGCGCCGGGTGCGGCATCCGCACGATCGGCTATGTTCCGCGGCCGGCATGTCGCGCCCTCTACGCTGAGGGGATGAGCCGTCGTCGCAGTGCCCCCCGGGCCCCCGAGGTCCCCGTGCTGCCCCTGATGGACGCCGCGGCCGTCGATGCCGCGAACCCCGAGATCAAGCCCACCTGGCGCGGTTGGATCCACGCGGCCACCTTCCCTGTCGCCATCGTCGCGGGCATCGTGCTGATCGCGGTGGCCCAGGGCGCGCCCGCCAAGTGGGCCTGCGCCGTCTTCATGGCGACGTCGCTGCTGCTGTTCGGCAACTCGGCGCTGTACCACCGCTTCAACTGGAAGCCGAAGACCAAGGCGATCCTCAAGCGGATCGACCACGCCAACATCCTGCTGCTGATCGCCGGCACCTACACGCCGATCGCGACGCTCGCCCTCCCGCCCCAGCAGGGCGCTCTGCTGCTCGTGCTGGTGTGGAGCGGGGCCCTGGTCGGCATCCTGTTCCGCGTCTTCTGGATCAACGCGCCGCGCTGGCTCTACGTCGCGCTGTATCTCGCGCTCGGCTGGGCAGCGGTCATGTACCTCGTCGACCTCTTCGAGGCCAACCCGGCCATGATGATCCTCGTCGCGGTCGGCGGCCTGCTCTACACCGGCGGCGCGATCGTCTACGCGCTCAAGCGGCCCAACCCGTGGCCCGGCCATTTCGGCTTCCACGAGATCTTCCACGTCTGCACGGTGCTCGCCTTCCTGTGCCATTGGACGGCGTGCCTGCTGATCGCGCTCGACCCGCTGTCGCCGTCGCTCGGCCTGCCCGGCTGATGGCGGATGCCGCGGACCGCGGCATCCGCTCGCATCCGCGTCAGCGTCCAGGCACGTCGCCGCGCGTGTCGTCGTCGGCGGGGTCGATGCTCTCGTCGTCGACTTCCGTGGCCTCCATCGCCCGCGCCGCCTGCTCCTCGGCATCCAGCTCCTCCTGGATGTCGGCCCGCACGCGCCCGCGCCGGATGCGCCGCATCATGTCCCACACCAGCAGGATCACGGCGATCGCGATCAGGGCGGTGACCACGAAGCCCACCACGCCGGGGGTCACGATGTCGGGGTCGACCGTGGACGGCGTCGGCGTCGGACTCGGCGTCGTCGCGGCGCTGAGGATCACGGCGATCGCGTGCTGCATGGGGTCCTCGCTCTGCCCGCGAGGCGGGCGGTGTCGTCGGGGGTGCGCGCGAGCGCATAGCCTGGACTTCCAGCCTAATCTTTCCCATCCGGGCCGATGAGACGTCAGGGAGCGGCGTGACCACGCAGGACATGCTCGACGAGCGCTACGGTCGAGGTCGTTCGCCGGCACGTCGCTGGGCGATCGGGGCGGGCGTGCTCGTGGCGGTGGGCGTCATCGCCCTCTTCGGCTGGTTCACCGTGCAGAATGCGCTCGACGCGGTGGACTCCGACACCACCTCGTTCGACGTGGCGGACGAGCACTCGGTGACGCTCGGATTCCAGATCACCTCTCCCCCGGGCTCGGCCGTGGCCTGCGCGATCGAGGCGCAGGACGAGCAGCACGGCGTGGTGGGCTGGCGCGTGGTCGAGCTTCCGGCATCCGAGCTGCACGCCCGCGCGTTCCGCGAGGTCATCCCCACCACCGCGCTTGCGACGACCGGTTTCGTGAACTCCTGCTGGGTTTTGTCCCCGTCGGCGCAGTGACGTAGTCTGGCTGCACATCAGTCGAATCGCGCCCTGGCCGTGAGCCAGGGCGTTCGGTTTATGCCCGTGCCGCGCAGCGCCGGGCCCAACGAAGGAGTCAGCCGTGTCCACCGACGCCCCCGTGACCTTCCTCACCCAGGACGCCTACGACCGCCTGGCCGCCGAGCTCGAGCACCTCTCGACGACCGGCCGCGAGGAGATCGCGAAGCGCATCGAGGCCGCGCGCGAAGAAGGCGACCTCAAGGAGAACGGCGGCTATCACGCCGCCAAGGACGAGCAGGGCAAGCAGGAGGCCCGCATCCGCACCCTCCAGCATCTGCTGAAGACCGCCACGGTGAGCGAGGCTCCGCAGAGCACCGGCGTGGTCGAGCCCGGCACCGTCATCACGGCGATCATCGCCGGCGGCGAAGAAGTGTTCCTCCTCGGCAACCGCGAGATCGCCGTCGGCTCCGAACTCGACGTGTACAGCGAGGCATCTCCGCTGGGCACATCGATCCTCGGCCGCAAGGAGGGCGAGAAGACGTCGTACACCGCCCCGAACGGGCGCGAGATCTCCGTCGAGATCGTCAAGGTCGAGACCTACAACGGTCAGTGACGCCGTCGCTGCGGCGCCCTCGCGGACGCCTCAGTCGGCGACGACGGTCGGCGCGTAGCCCGCGCCCTCCAGCACCGAGATGACGTGTGCGCGGTGCTCCTCGCCGCGCGTCTCGACGCTGAGCTGCAGGATCACTTCGCTGATCTGCAGTCCCTGACCGTGGCGGGTGTGCAGCACCTCGATGACGTTCGCCCCGGCGATGGCCAGCAGCTCCGACACCTGCGCGAGCTGACCAGGACGGTCGGGCAGCGGGATGCGCAGAGTCATGTACCGGCCGGACGCCGACAGCCCGTGTGCGACGACGCGCTGCAGCAGCAGGGGGTCGATGTTGCCGCCCGACAGGACGGTCACGGTCGGCCCCGCCGCGACGATCTTGCCGGCGAGGATCGCTGCGACCCCCACCGCGCCCGCCGGCTCGACGACCTGCTTCGCGCGCTCCAGCAGCACGAGCAGGGCGCGAGCGATGTCGTCCTCGCTGACGGTGACCACCTCGTCCACCAGATCCCGGATGATCTCGAACGGCAGATCGCCTGGCCGAGCCACGGCGATGCCGTCGGCGATGGTGGGCAGGGTCGCGATCTCGAGCGGATGCCCCGCCTCGAGCGATGCCGGATAGGCGGCCGAGTTCGCCGCCTGCACCCCGATCACCCGCACCGTGCGGCCCTCGGCGGCGGCACGGGCCTTCACGGCCGCGGCGACGCCGGCGATGAGTCCTCCGCCGCCGATCCCCAGCACGATCGTGTCGAGGTCGGGCAGCTCGTCCATGAGCTCCAGCCCCAGCGTGCCCTGCCCCGCGATGACGTCGTGGTGGTCGAACGGGTGGATGAAGACGGCGCCGGTCCGCTCGGCGAACTCGGCGGCCAGCCGCAGCGGGGTCTCGACCGTCGCCCCCTCGAGCACGACGTCGGCGCCGTAGCCGCGGGTGGCGAGCAGCTTGGGCACGGGCACGCCGAGCGGCATGAAGATGGTGGCGCGGATGCCGAGGGCCTTGGCAGCGAGGGCCACGCCCTGCGCGTGGTTGCCGGCCGACGCCGCGACGACACCGCGCGCGCGCTCCTCGGCGGTCAGCCTCGACAGGCGGTACGTCGCGCCTCGGATCTTGAACGAGCCGGTGCGCTGCAGGTTCTCGAGCTTGAGATGCACCGGCACGCCGAGGACGTCCGACAGATGCTGGGACTCGTCGAGCGGCGTGCGGGTGATGACGCCCTCGAGGGTGGCCGCGGCATCCGCGAAATCAGCGAGCGTCGGCACCGCAGAGGCGGGCGGCACCGCCTCGTCGGCGGGTGCTGGCCGAGACGGGCCTGCGGAGGACATGGCAGTGGTCACGGGCGGACTCTCCTCTGCCGCGGAACGGTGCTCCAGATGAGATCGCCGGAGGGTTTCCTTCCGGTCTCCCAGGCCCGTTCGGCGAGATAGACGGCGACGACGTTGACGAATGCCGCGAGCGGGACGGCGAAGAGCGCGCCGGGGATGCCGGCGATCATGGCGCCGCCCGCCACGACGAGCACCACTGCGAGCGGGTGCACCTTGACGGCGGATCCCATGAGCAGCGGCTGGAGGACGTGGCCCTCGAGCTGCTGGACTCCCAGGACGACGACGAGCATCCACAGTGCGATCCAGGGGCCGTTGTAGACGAGTGCCAGGAACACCGCCACGGCGCCGGTCACCACGGCACCGACGATCGGGACGAACGCGCCGAGGAAGACGAGGACGGCGACGGGGATGGCCAGCGGCACACCGAGGAGGGCGGCGCCGGCGCCGATGCCGATGGCGTCGATCGTCGCGACGAGCAGCTGGGTGCGTGCGTAGTTGACGACGGTGATCCAGCCCGCGCGGCCGGCGCCGTCGGCCGCGGGACGTGCCTTCTTCGGGAAGAGCCGCAGCGTCCATCGCCAGATGCCCGCCCCGTCGGCGAGCAGGCACAGCAGGATGAAGAACGCGAGCACCGCACCGGTCACGACGTGCCCGATGGTGGAGCCGATTGCGAGCGCCCCCGACCACAGCAGCTCGGCCTGCTCCTGGATGAAGGCCCAGCCTTGATCCAGCAGGTCGTCGATCTGCTCGGAGCTCAGGTGGAGCGGGCCGTCGATGAGGTACTGCCGGAACTGGTCGATGGCGGCGACCGTGCTGGCCTGCACGGAGTCCCACTGCTGCATGATCTGCCACACCACGAGCCAGAGCAGCCCGGTCACGATCGCCAGCGTGCCGACGACGGAGATCACGATGGCGAGCCAGCGGGGAACCCGGCGGCGCAGCATCCACGCGAACGCGGGCCACAGCAGTGCCGTGATCAGGATCGCGATCAGGAGAGGGATCACGAGGAGCTTGAGCTGGATGACCAGCCACACCAGGATGCCGATCGCCGCGGCGACCACGATCACTCGCCACGAGTAGGCGGTGGCGATGCGGAGGCCGCGGGGCACGGCGGCCGACGTCTCGGTCGAGACCACCCGGCTGCGGTCGCGGACCGCATCGAAGAGCGAGCCGCGGGGCTTGTCATCGGAGCCGCTCGTACGCCCAGTGCTCATTCGCCCAGTCTAGGCGCGCCGCATTCCGCACCGGTCATGAAGACCAGCCGTGCCGCGTATGGGGCGGGATGCGGCATCCGGTGCCGGACGAGATGTCGGAGCCGCTGGCTAGGCTGACGCGCGTGAAGTCCTCGCTCAGTGCCGCCGAAGCGCGCCGAATCGCGCTCGCCGCCCAGGGATTCGCCCGCCCCCGGCCGGAGAACGCCGGGACGCGGCAGCTCAACGGCGCGCTGGGACGGATGGCGACGCTGCAGATCGACTCGGTCAACGTCTTCGCCAGATCGCATTACATGCCGCTGTTTTCGAGGGTCGGCGCCTACGACACCGCCGCCCTCGATCGTCTGCTGTTCTCGGGGCGCCCGCCCTACGTGGAGTACTGGGCACACGTCGCCGCCTTCATCCCCGCCGCCGACTGGGCGCTGTTCGACTTCCGCATGCGAGCGATGCGGGCGAAGTACGGAGGAACCGCGCCCGACGGCTGGTACGCCGCCCATCGCGACACCGTCGACTGGGTGCGGGCGGAACTGGCCGAACGAGGGCCGCTGCGCCCTGCGCAGATAGAGCGCGACGCCGAGAAGAGGGCACGCGGGCCGTGGTGGGACTGGGACGTCGTGAAGCAGGCGCTGGAGCGCCTGTGGCTGTTCGGCGAGGTCGCGATCGCCGGGCGTCGCGGCTTCGAGCGTCGCTACGGACTCGCCGAGCACGTCATCCCGCGCGAGGTGCTCGATGCACCGGTGCCGCGGGAGGAGGCCGTCCGGGAGCTGGTGCGGCGCGCGACGCGCGCATACGGGGTCGCCACAGCTGCCGACATCGCGGACTACTGGCGGATCGCCGACCGCAAGGCGGTCACGGCCGCGCTCGACGACCTCGCAGACGCAGGCGAGCTGCACCCCGTCACCGTGGAGGGCTGGACCAGCGCCGGCCGGCCGGCCAAGGCGTGGCTGCACAGCGAGGCTGCCGTACCGCGCCGCATCCGCGCCGCGGCGATCCTCACGCCCTTCGACCCGGTCGTGTGGTTCCGTGATCGTGCCGAGCGTCTCTTCGACTTCGAGTACCGCATCGAGATCTATACCCCCGCCCCACGGCGACGGTTCGGCTACTACTCCCTGCCCGTCCTCATCGACGACGACGTGGTCGGCCGCGTCGATCTCAAGGCCGACCGCGCCACCTCGACCCTGCGGGTGCAGTCCGCCTGGTGGGAGCCGGGCGCTCCGGCGGATGCCGCGCCCCGGCTCGCCGACGAGCTGCGGCTCGCCGCGAGCTGGCAGGGACTCGAGTCCGTGTCGATCTCGTCCTGGGGCGACGCCGTCGACGATCTCGCATTCGCGATGCCGGAGGCATCCCGCCACGAGGCCGGACCTGCCGAGCCCATCGCCCTCGCGGCCGAGGAGCCCGGCTCCGTCGAGGAACTCGCGAGCTGACGAAGGCGCGGGCACGCGAACGCCCAGGCAGGAACTCCCTGGGCATCAGGGTGCGGGCGCGCCGACGACCTCGAGGCCGAGCCAGCGACCGAGCTCCTGGATCTCGGCATCCACCGCCCGGCGGACCTCGTCGCTGAACGGCTCGTCCTCGTGGACGGCGTGCACCCGGAGGACACCCGCCTTGCGGTCGCTCTTCGCGTCGAGCTTTCCGACGAACCGATCACCGTGCAGGATCGGCAGGGCGAAGTAGCCCCACCGCCGCTGTGCGGCCGGCTTGTACATCTCGAGCAGGTACTCGTACCCGAAGATCTCCTCCAGCCGCCGGCGGTCGAACACCAGCCGATCGAAGGGCGACAGCAGCGCAGTGCGCGGCGCGACGTCGTCGAGGCGCGCGAGCGCATCGGCGTCGACGCGCCAGCGGCCTTCCGCGCCGTCGACCACGGCCTCCTCGCCGATCTCGCCGACGTCCACCGGCTCCAGCGGCTGGGCGATGCCTTTCGTCCGCGCGATGCCAAGCGACGTCAGCCGTCGCTCCGCCCGCTCTCGTGCAGCCTCCTCATCGCTGAGGATCGGCACATCGGCCGGATACACGCGGTCCGCGACGTCGAACAGCCGTCCGGCGGCATCCCTCGACGAGATGGCAACGTCGCCGCACAGGACGAGCATCTCCAGCAGCTGCATCGAGTTGCGGTTGTTCGTCCACCCCGACGAGCGCCACGACACCTGGGCCGCGTCGGGGATGTCGGAGGCCCGCAGGGGACCCTCCGCGCGGAGCCGCGCCATCACCTCGCGCCGGAACACCTCGTTCGCCGCCAGCCACTCCCGGGCCTGCGCCGACTGGGGGCGCTGCCGCATCTCGGGAAGCAGCAGCGGCAGGTCGGTCATGGCCCGGTAGAACCCGCCCCACTCGAACACCGCGCGGTCCTCCTCGACGAGGCGCATGAGGTCGGCCGGCTGATAGGGCCAGCCGAGCCGGCTCCACAGAATCAGGTCGGCGCTCGGCGCGACCGCGGCCGTGGGCTCGATGTTCACGATGGTCAGCGCGTCGATCGTCTCGACGATGCCTGCAGGCCGCTCCCCCGTCAGGAGCTGCGCGCGCACCGCGAGGCGACGCGCGTCGTCACGAGTCAGCCGGACTGCCACGCTTCGACGCTACCGCCCGACGCCGACACCCGAGCGGGGCGCGTCAGAACTGCACGCGCGGCGGCTCCGAGATCGCGGCGCCGTCGATCACTTCGAAGAACTCGCGCTCGTGGAAGCCCAGGTTGCGCGCGAACATGTTGTTCGGGAACACCTTGATCTTGGTGTTCAGCTCACGCACCCCGCCGTTGTAGAAGCGGCGGGAGGCCTGGACCTTGTCCTCGGTGTCGACGATCGACTGCTGCAGCTGGAGGAAGTTCTGACTGGCCTGCAGCTGCGGGTATGCCTCGGCGACCGCGAACAGCGACTTCAGCGCCTGCTGCATGCGTCCTTCGGCGGCGCCCGCCTCCGCGGGGCCCGTCGCCGACAGCGTGTCGGCGCGTGCCTGCGTCACGCGCTCGAAGACCGCCTTCTCATGCGTGGCGTATCCCTTGACGGCCTCGATGAGGTTCGGCAGCAGGTCGGCTCGACGCTTGAGCTGGACGGTGATGTCGCTCCACGCCTCGTCGACGCGCACGTTCAGCTGGACCAGCGAGTTGTAGGTCGCCCAGAGATAGATGCCGACGATGACGACGAGCGCCACCACGATAAGGACTGGGATCAGCCATTCCATGTGCGGAGGCTCCGTTCGGTAGTGACCTCATCCTACCGACGCGCGCACGCCCGGCATGAGGGCGATCCGGGACTCTCAGCCGTTACCCACCGAGGACGCGATCGAGGTAGGGATTGCGGAACAGACGCTCCGGGTCGAGGCGGTCGCGCAGCGCCAGGAAGTCGTCGAAGCGCGGATACCGCTCACGGAACGTCGCGGCACCCAATGTGTGCATCTTGCCCCAGTGGGGTCGTCCGCCGAAGCCGAGCATGATCTCCTCGACCGCCTCGAAGTACTCCGTCGGGTCCTCGCGCCAGTACCGGTGCACGGCGATGTAGCCCGCGTCGCGACCGTGAGCCGTCGACATCCAGCGGTCGTCGGCGGCGGCGAAGCGCACCTCGACCGGGAACCCGATCCGCCAGCCGCGATCGTCGATGAGCGCGCGGAGCGCCTCGAACGCGGGACGCACGTTCGCCGCCGGCAGCGCGTACTCCATCTCGCGGAATCGCACGGACCTGCTGGTCGCGAACACGCGGGCCGAGGCATCCGTGAACTCCCGGTCGCCCCACACCTTCGCCGACACCCGGTTGATGGCGGGTACGAGTGCGGGGATCGCCCGTCCGGTCGAGCACGCGATCTGGTGCAGACCGCTCCCGACGAGGGTGTCGTCGATCCACTTGCCCACGGGGGCGAGCGGATGCCGCGGCGCACCGTCGGGCAGACGCGTGTTGGTCTTCGTCATCGCGCGGTCGGTGTGCGGGAACCAGTAGAACTCGAAGTGATCGGCACCGGCCACCCGGTCGTCGAGCGCCGCCAGGACGTCTTCGAGCGGCTCCGGCTGCTCCACGGCGTGCAGCACGTAGGCGGGGACGCACTGGAGAGTGACATCGACGAGGATGCCGAGCGCACCGAGCCCCAGAGCGACCGCGGGGACCAGCTCAGGGTTCTCTTCCTCGTTCACCGTGAGGAGATCGCCGGATGCCGTGACGAGAGTCGCTCCGACCACCTGCGCGGCGATGCCGCCGAAGCGGGCGCCGGTGCCGTGCGTGCCGGTGGAGATCGCACCGGCGATGGACTGCCGGTCGATGTCGCCCAGGTTCTCCATCGCGAGGCCGAAGGGCGCCAGCAACGACGGGACACGATGCAGACGCGTGCCGGCGAGCAGCGTCGCGCGGCCGCGATCCACGTCGACCGAGACGAGGCCGCTGAGCTCGCGGAGCTCCAGGAGTGCGCCGGGCGCGACGGCGATGCCGGTGAAGCTGTGCCCGGCGCCCACCGCTTTGACAGGGATGTGCTGGGCTGCCGCGGCGACCACCGCCCGCTGGACGGCCGCGACCGTGGGCGGGTACTCCACGCGCTGCGGCCGCACCGACTCCGTCCGTCCCCAGTTGCGCCAGACGCCGCCGGGGCGGGTCACAGGAACGCCTTCCCCTCGCCGCGGTAGGTCGGGAGTTCTCCGAGGCGTGCGTCGCCGTCGACCAGGTGGTACGCGGCGACGCGCTCGGCGAGCTCGCCGCTCTTGGAGTGGCGGAACCAGACGCGGTCGCCGATCCTCAGGTCGCGTGCCGCATCGCCCCGCAGGGGCGTCTGCACCTCGCCGGCTCCCTCGCGGGGCGCCATGCGCAGCCCCGCCGGCGCGACAGCGCGCGGCTGACGCGACTCGAGAGCGGGACCGGATGCGATCCATCCGCCGCCCAGCACCGTGGCGACGTCGGGAGCCGGCTTGCGCACGACCTCGAGGGCGAACGCCGCTGCCGGCGCCGGGTCGAAAGCGCGATAGCCGTCGAACAGGTGGCCGGCGAGGAGCCCGCTGCCCGCGGTGACCTCGGTGACGGACTGATCGGATGCCGTCAGCTCGAGCGAACCGGTGCCGCCGCCGTTGACGAACTCGAGGGGGGCGATGTCACGCAGCGCGGACACGATCGCGGCGCGGCGGTCCAGGAGCTCGGCGGCCGAGCGACGCTGCATCCAGCGGATCACCGTGTCGCCCGATCCCGTCGCGTCGCCCTGACCCGCGATCTGGGCTTCGTACATCATCAGGCCGACGAGCCGGAAACCCGGGCGCGCGGCGATGGAGCGCGCCAGCGCGGCGACCTCGGCCACCTCGTAGACCGGCGACCGCAGCACGCCGATGTGGCCCAGCGCGGGGGCGCGCCAGGAGGCGTCTGCGTCGATCGCGACCCGGATCTCGGCGCGGGCGCCGGGCGCGGCGATCGCGTCGACGAGGTCGAGCTGAGCGAGGTCATCGACCATCAGGGTGATGCGCGCCGCGGCGTTCTCGTCGGCCGTCAGCGCTGCGAGGGCGGCACGGTCGACCGTCGGGTAGCCGAGGACGATGTCGTCCATGGTCTCGGCGAGCCACAGCGCCTCGGGGAGGGTGAAGGCGAGGACGCCCGCGTAGCCCGGCAGTGCCAGCACGGCATCGAGCACCTCCCGCACGCGCACCGACTTGCTCGCCACGCGGATGGGGACGCCTCCCGCCCGCACGACCAGATCGAGGGCGTTGTAGCGCAGCGCCTCGGCGTTGATCGCGGCGACGGGGCCGCTGATATCTGCGAGCGCATGGGTCATGGCACCCCAGTAGGACGCGGGGTGGGCCCAGGGCTTCGTCGCCGTGGGTGTGGACAGCAGATCGAGACTCATACGGCTCGCTTCGGGTGCGTGCGCATCGCACCAGCCTAAGGCGCCGCGGGCACCTGCGGTGACCGCGTCGCGTCAGCGTGCGCCGGCGTGCGAAGGCCGACCGACAGGGTCAGTCCTTCGCCCTCGCGGCGCGCTCCTGCTCGACCTCGTCCTCGGCGCCGTATACCGCGATCGGAGGGGCACCGAGCAGCAGCGCGGTGACCTTCCACCACCAGCCGCTCTTCGGCTGCTTCTGCTCCTGCGCGTGGGGAACGTCCGCGCTCCGACCGTCCGTGCGCCGACGCGCCGTGTCGTTCTCGCCCATGTCCGGCCCCTTCACCGCTTTCGCCCAGGCTAACGCGTCTTCTCGGGCACCGCGAGGGTGTGGAGCCGGTGCCCCCGGTGGGATTCGAACCCACACTCGAGCGATTTTAAGTCGCCTGCCTCTGCCGTTGGGCTACGGGGGCCTCATCGCGTCCGCGGGGAACGCGAATGCCGCAGGCTCATCTTCTCAGACGAGCCTGCGGCATCCTGCGGACTTACTTCGCTGCGACCTTCTCGGCGTCGGCGGCCTTCGCGGCGGGCTTGCGCGCGGGAGCCTTCTTCGCCGGTGCAGCCGCGGCGGCCGGCTCGGCCGGCGCCTCGACGGGCTGCGGCGGTCGCGGACGCGCCGCGAACTCTTCGAAGACGTAGCGGGGGTTCTGGACGGTCGACAGGTTCACCATGTCGCGGCCCAGCCAGAAGTTGTTCCACCAGCCCCACAGCACGCGCCACTTGCGCTCCCACGAGGGCATGGCCAGGCCGTGGTAGCCGCGGTGGGCGAGCCAGGCGATCGGTCCCGTGAGGGCGAGCTTGCCGGACTGGAACACGCCGACCCAGAGCCCGAGGCCCGCGACGGCGCCGAGGTTCTTGTGGTAGTACTCCCGCGGCAGCTCGCCGCGCAGCACGCCGACGAGGTTCTTGGCGAGGAGCTTCGCCTGGCGCACGGCGTGCTGGGCGTTCGGGACGCAGTACCCGCCCACTCCGCCGCCGGTGAGATCGGGCACGGCCGACACGTCGCCCGCCGCCCACGCACCCTCGACGATCTCGTCCTCGCTGCCCACCCGCAGGTCGGCGCGGGTGCGGATGCGACCGCGCTCCTCGATGGGGAGGTCGCCACCGCGCACGACGGTGGGGTTCGCCATCACGCCGGCGGTCCAGATGATGAGGTCGCTGGGGATGGTCTCGCCCGTGGAGAGCTCGATGTTGCCGCCGACAGCGCCGGTGACCTGCGTGTCGAGGTGCACCGAGGCGCCCCGCTTGGCCAGGTTCTTCAGCACCCACTCGCTCGTCTTCAGCGACACCTCGGGCATGATACGGCTCATGGCCTCGATGAGGTGGAAGTGCGTGTCGTCGAACGTGATCTGCGGGTAGCTCTTGACCAGCGACGAGGCCAGCGAGCGCAGCTCGGCGAACACCTCGATGCCGGCGAAGCCACCGCCGACCACCACGACGGTCAGCAGCCGGTCGCGGTCGGGCCCCGGGGGAAGAGTGGACGCCTTGTCGAAGTTCGACATCAGCTTGTCGCGGATCGCGACGGCCTCTTCGATCGTCTTCAGGCCGATCGCGTTGTCGGCGATGCCCGGGATCGGGAAGGTGCGCGAGACGGCGCCGGCGGTGACCACGATCTGGTCGTAGGCGAACTCGTACGGCTCCCCCGCGATCGGGGTGATGGTGGCGACCTTGCCCGCGTGGTTGATGCCGGTCACCTTGGCGGCGACCACATGGGTCCGCTTGAGGTGACGACGCAGTGCCACGACGGAGTGGCGCGCCTCGATCGAACCGGCGGCGACCTCGGGGAGGAACGGCTGATAGGTCATGTAGGGAAGCGGGTCGACGATCGTCACGTCCGCTTCACCCTTGCGCAGATGCTTCTCGAGCTTCCAGGCCGTGTAGAAGCCTGCGTATCCGCCACCGACGATGAGGATCTTGGGCACGGTGTTGGTCACGGTTTGGAGTACTCCTCCTGTGTCAGCGGCTCGGCGCGCGGGACGCCAATCGGATGCGTCGGACAGCAGCGGTGACGCCGAGCGCCACCAGTATAGCCGTCGCTGTGGCCAGCAGGAGCGGCAGGGTCCCGTACAGCACGGTGTTCCGGTCGGGCAGCAGCGGCGACGTGACGCGGGTGGCCTGGTCGGCATCGGGCAGCGGCGGAACCTCGACGACCGGGGCCGGCTCCTCGGGCAGCGCCGCCACAGGAGCCCGGCGGTACAGCCGCACCCAGTCCTCGAGACTGCCCATGGGGTTGGCGGTCACACTCGGCACACTCGCCGAGACGGCGGCCGCGGCATCCACCAGTCCATAGCCGTAGAGCACGTCGGGCACATCCTTCGCGCCCGCCGCAGGCCGGGCGGTCTTGATGATCCGGTTGATGACGTTGGCGGCGTCGAGCTCGGGGTGCGCAGCGCGCACGAGCGCCACGATGCCGGCGACGATGGGTGCGGCGCCGCTCGTGCCGTTCCACGAGACCAGCGTCGAGTCGGCTGACACGCCCACGAGCTCCTCGCTGGGCGCCGACACGCCGATGGTGATGCCCTGTGTGGACGCATCGACGCTCGCCTCGCCGGCGCGGTTGACCCCGCCGACGGTGAGCACGCCCGGGATGGTGGCCGGGGCGCCGACGCGGGTCGTCCCGCTGCCCCGGTTGCCGGCCGCGACGACGATCACGACGTCGTGGTCGAAGGCGTAGAGGAAGGCGTCGTCCCAGCTCTCGGGCCAGTCCGGCACGTTCGTGGTGAGCGACATGTTGATGACGTCGGCCCCGTTGTCGACCGACCACCGGATCGCCTCGGCGATCTGGTCGGCGAAGGGCCGCTTGGCCGACGATCCGAACGCGACCGACACCGCGAGCAGCTGCGCCTCGGGGGCGACGCCGATCATGCCGGTGGCCGGACCCGTCCCGCGACCGGCGGCCAGTGACGCCACCCAGCTGCCGTGGTCGGCGTCGACCGCACCGACGGGCGTGCGGCCGTCGGGCGAACCGGCGCCCGACACGTCGGTGCCGGCGGCGACCGCGCCGGCGAACTCGACGGGTCCGCGGCCGATGCCGGTGTCGATGACGGCGATCTTCGCCCCCGCACCGCGCGTGGTCTCCCAGGCCTTCTGGACGCCGTAGTCGGTGAGCCAGTACTCCGCCGCGCGCACCGGGTCTTCCGCGGCGGTCACCGCTTCGGCCCTAGCCGGTGTGGTCGCCGCTTCGGCCGCCGCCGGTGCGGCGACGACCAGCGTCGCGGCGATCGCCGCTGACGTCAGCGCCGCGAGAAGGCGGCGGATCATCCGCCCGATCCCGGCTCGGCGCAGACGCAGCGCGCGGGCGACCACGACGACAGCGCGAGGGCGCGGTCGCCGATCGGATTCACGCCCGGACCGGCGGCGAGCGCGTGTCCGGCGAGCGCGTGCAGGCATTTGACGCGCGTCGGCATGCCGCCGGCCGAGATGCCGGCGATCTCGTCCACCTCGCCGAATGCGGAACGGTCGTGCAGGTACGCCTCGTGGGCGATCCGGTAGGCGGCGGCGACGTCTTCGTCGGCGGCGAGCAGTTCGGAGAGCTCGCGCATCACATGGTCGGCTTCGAGCACCGACATGGCGGCCGTCGCGGCCGGGTGCGTCAGGTAGTAGAAGGTGGGGAACGGCGTGCCGTCCGGGAGGCGAGGCGATGTCGCCACCACGGTCGGATTGCCGCACACGCAGCGCGCGGCGATTCCGACGACTCCGCGGGCCGGACGACCGAGCTGTTCGCGAAGCACGGCGAGGTCGGCGTCGCTGACAGGGGGGTACGGCGGGGTCGTCACAGAGCTGCTCCTTGGTCGGGCCCAGGGTACCGGCGGCACCTGGGACGCCGCTGGGCCGTGGGGCCGGCGAGGTGTCCGCGCCGGCCGCCGGGCCTCACGGCGTCGGGGTGGTCGAGGGGTCGGGGTCGGGCACGCCGATGTTCAGCGGCGCCGCCGTCCGCGCGAGGCCGGCCTCGGTCATCGAGCGCACGAGCTTCGACATCCAGTCCCCTTCGGCGGCCTCGAGCTCGTCACTCACCGGATCCTGTTCCTGCGGTGTCAGCTCGGGAGGTAGATCGTCGTCGACGAGGTAGACGACCTCACCGGGCTTGACGTAGTACAGCCGCTCGCGGGCCTGCGTCGTGATGTACGCCGGGTCCTTCCATCGCTCGCGCTGGGAGTCGAGTTCGGCGACCTCCTCGCGACTGAGCTGCACGGCCGCTTCCAGGGCTGCCACCTGCTGACGCTGGTCGACGTAGGTGCCGATGGTGGGCACGAGCACGAAGGCGGCGAGCACGACGAGGCCCATCATGATCACCATGAAGCCCGAGAGACGGATGCCGCCGAGCCAGCCCCGCACGTCGACAGGGCGGCGTCCGCTCACCGGGCGTCGACGTGGTGGGACAGGATCAGCGGAACGGGTCGAGCGGCCTGAGGTACGGGAAGGGGGAGCCGTCGTCTTGGCCACGGCTCCCCCTTCCTGCATACGCCGTCGTGCGGCGCCACTTCTCACGCGGTCAGCGCATCAGCCCTTGAACCGGGGGAACGCTCCGCGGCCCGCGAACACCGCGGCCTCGCCGAGCTCCTCTTCGATGCGCAGAAGCTGATTGTATTTCGCGACGCGCTCGCTGCGGGCGGGCGCGCCGGTCTTGATCTGACCCGCGTTCACCGCGACGGCCAGGTCGGCGATCGTGGTGTCCTCGGTCTCGCCCGAGCGGTGCGAGAGCATCGACCGGTAGCCGTTCTGGGTGGCCAGCGCGATGGCGTCGAGGGTCTCCGACAGCGTGCCGATCTGGTTGACCTTCACCAGCAGCGCGTTGCCGACGCCGAGGTCGATGCCCTTCTGGAGGCGCGTGGGGTTGGTGACGAACAGGTCGTCGCCGACCAGCTGCACCTGCGAGCCGATCTTCTCGGTGAGCGCCTTCCACGCGTCCCAGTCGTCCTCGGCGAGGGCGTCCTCGATGGTCACGACAGGGTAGTTCGCGACGAGGTCGGCGAAGTAGTCGGTGAGCTTCTCGGCCGACCACGGCTTGCCCTCGACCGTGTACACGCCGTTGTCGAAGAACTCGGTCGCAGCGACGTCGAGACCGACACCGATGTCGCGCCCGGGCGTGAAGCCGGCCTTCTCGATCGCCCGGATGAGGAAGTCGAGGCCCTCGCGGTTGCTGGGGAGGTCGGGGGCGAATCCGCCCTCGTCGCCGAGGCCCGTCGCGAAGCCCGCAGCCTTCAGCTCCCCCTTGAGGACGTGGTAGACCTCGGTGCCCCACCGCAGGGACTCGGAGTAGGTCTCAGCGCCGATCGGAGCGAGGAAGAACTCCTGGAAGTCGATGCCGTTGTCGGCGTGCTCGCCGCCGTTGATGACGTTGAACAGCGGCACGGGGAGGACGTGGGCGTTGGGTCCGCCCAGGTAGCGGAACAGCGGCAGGTCGGCCGAGTCGGCGGCGGCCTTGGCGACGGCGAGCGAGATGCCCAGGATCGCGTTCGCGCCGGTGCGCGACTTGTTCTCGGTGCCGTCCGTGGCGATGAGGATCTCGTCGACGACGCGCTGCTCACTCGCCTCGATCCCCTCGATGGCGGGCCCGAGCTCGTCGATGACAGCGGCGACGGCCTTCAGCACGCCCTTGCCGCTGTATCGGCTCTTGTCGCCGTCACGCAGTTCGTACGCCTCGAAGGCGCCGGTGGATGCGCCGGACGGCACGGCCGCACGCTGGACGATGCCATCGTCCAGCAGGACCTCCACCTCGACGGTCGGGTTTCCACGCGAGTCGAGGATCTCGCGGGCGCCTACAGCCTCGATCTGTGCCACAGGGGTTCTCCTTGCTTAGGGTGATTCGCTGGAGCGTCGTCGGTCCGCCCCTCAGCCTACTGACCCGGTGCCGGCTTGCGAGGACGTCAGACGATCAGCGCGATGGCGATGCCGTCGTAGCCCTTGGCGTCGAGGGTCTGGAGGGCTGTCGCGTCGAACCGCGGATCGCGGCCCAGCATCTCGAGGCCCCGCTGCACGCCGATGATCTGCGGATTCTCGGTGGCCGGATTGGCGACCTCGCCGCCGCGGACGGTGTTGTCGACCATGACCACGGTGCCCGGTCGGCCGAGGCGAGCCGCCCAGTCGAGGTAGATCGTGTTGGACTCCTTGTCGGCGTCGATGAAGACCAGGTCGAACGGCTCCTCGCCTTCGAGCGTGGGCAGCACGTCGGCGCCGCGGCCGAGCCGGATCTCGACCTTCTCCCCCACGCCCGCGCGGTCGAGGTTGGCGCGCGCGAGCTCCGCGTTGCGCGGCTCCGCCTCGATCGTCACGACTCGCCCGTCGCCCGGGATGCCTCGGGCGAGCCAGATCGTCGAGTACGCGGCGAGCGTGCCCACCTCGAGCACCCGACGGGCTCCCGAGATGCGCGCCATGAGGTGCAGCAGCTTCCCGTTGACCGGCGCGACTTCGATCGCGGGCAGCCCCGCGCCGTTCTGCGTCTCGACCGCCTTCTCGAGGTCCGGGTCGTGCCCCACCAGGAGGTCGGTCAGGTACGCGTCGACACGGGACCACGTCTCGGGAGTGGGCCAGGCGTCGGGAGTCGGTGGGGCCATGTCCTCAGCCAATCCGGCTGTCGACCGGGCGTCAAGGCCTGGTCGCCGCCCGGAGGACGAGGGCCTCGAGCAATGCGGCGGCCGTGGCTGCGTCGTCGACGGTGACCGTGACGCGTCGGCCGTTGCGTCGGGTGACCTCCAGCGCCTCGCCCGCGCGAAGCACGATCCCGAAGCGACGCCCCTGCGGTGCGATGCGCACTCCCCAGCCGCCGAACTCCCCCATCGGGTTCACCTCGACCCGCGCGGCCGACTCGATGTCGGCGAGCGGAACCGTGAAGCGCGGGATGCCGAGCACCGAGTCGACGTGCAGCCCGGTGTCGTCCACGCGCACGTGGAAGGCGAGGGTGGTCGCGGCGAGCAGGAGCAGCAGGATCGTGACGCCTGTCAGGATCCACACGAGCGTCGTGTCGGCGCCGGTGACCCAGGCCATGACTGCCGACACGGCCACCAGCACGACCGCCGCGATGATCGCGATGGCGGCGCCGGGCGTCATCGCCACCGACCGCATCCACAGGACGCGTTCGTGCGGCGCGAGCGCAAGCGGCTCGGCGGGCGGAGCGGAGCCGGCGACCGGGCGTGCCGCGGGCTGGAGGAACCAGGCGGCGACGCCGACCACGGCGCCCGCGATCAGGGACGCGATGAGCGCCGCCCACACCGTCGGCGCCTGCGATACGACGTCGAGGCCCACCTGCATCGAGAGCGTCCACGTGAGCGCGACGGTGACGACGGCCGACACGGCTGCCGCGGCCGCGCCCATCAGCCGGTACGTCGGTCCGGTGTCGCCGCGACGAAGTCCCGGCAGCGACGTCGCCACCATGAGCAGGGGAAGGCCGAGCCCGAACAGCACCGTCATGACCGGCTGCGTCCACGCGGGAGCGAAGCCATCCGCCTCGCCGGCGGCGTTCCAATGCACGGCGACCGTGGCAGGCAGCTGCGGCAGGGCGATCAGCTGCTTGACGAGCGCCACGGCGACAAGCGCAACCGGCAGCCACACGGCCACCAGGATGAAGCGGCGCAGGGCGAGCCGTGAGCGGTTCGACGGGTCAGCGGGCGGTGCGGTCGTCATGGGTGGCGATCTCCTTCACGAGTGCGGCGAGGGTGTCGGGCGGCAGTCCCGCGGCACGCGCGCGCGCAACGAGGCTCTGGATGTCATGGTGCAGCGACGCGAGGACGGTCGCCTGGGCGGTGATCACGGCGCCGCGGCCCCGCCGCAGCTCGACCAGCCCTTCGCCGCGGAGATCCTGATACGCATGCAGCACCGTGTGCACGTTGACGCCGAGGGCCGCGGCGATCTCACGCGCCGCGGGCAGGCGGTCGCCGGCGCGCACGCGCCCGGCTGCGGCATCCGCTCGCACCGAGTCGGCGATCTGCGCGAACAGGGGCGCATCGCTCTCAGGATCGATTCTCAGCAGCACACGATAACTCTATAACAACTAGAACAACTGTCGGAACCCGCCAACCGATGTCGAGCGGGAGCGGCTGTTCCGCCAAGCTGGTGGCCATGCGTGTGACTCCCCGACGCCTCGCCCTCGGCATGAGCCTGTGGATCCCGAATCTGTGCAGCGGCATCCGCGTCAAGAGGTTCGCCGACGACTGGACCAGCGCGACCGTCGAACTGCACGTGAACCTCATCACGCGCAACTACGTGAAGACGGCGTTCGGCGGGTCGATGTCGGCGATGACAGACCCGTACTTCTTCATGCTGGTGATGCATCAGCTCGGACGCGACTACGTCGTGTGGGACACGCGCGGCGAGATCGAGTTCCTGAAACCGGGTCGCGGCGTGCTCACTGCCCACTTCGAAGTCCCGCGCGAGAAGGCGGCGGAGCTGCGCGCACGGGCACACGGCGGGGCCAAGGTGCTCGAATGGTTCGAGACCGACATCACGGATGCCGGGGGTGACGTCGTCGCGAGGGTCCGACGTGAGGTCTACGTGCGCGAGAAGAAGCGGGTGACGCAGGCGAACGTCCCGCAGCGCGCCACGAGCGACGACGCGCCTCAGCGGGCGCGGTAATCCGACGCGGTGAACCCCAGCACCGCACGGAAATCGTTCGCGAGGTGCGCGTGGTCGGCATAGCCCAGGTCGGCGGCGATGTCGGCGAGAGAGGCATCCGGATGGTCGCGCACGCGCTGGGCCGCCTCCTGCAGTCGCCGGCGCCGGATCATCGCTGCCGGCGACAGCCCGACCATCCGGTGGGCGAGCCGCTGCAACGTTCGCACCGAGACCCGCAGGCGCTCCGCTGCGTCGTCGACGCGGAGGATCGCCGCATCCGACGTGAGAAGGCCGGCCATCGCGTTCGCGAGTCGCGCCTCAGGCGTCAGCGGTCCGACGCGCTGCATCAGCCATAGCGACACGACCGCCGTCGCCACGTCGAGATCGGGCATGGCGACCGACACGGTTCGCTCCAGCTCCGGCTCGTCCAGCACTGTGGACGCGTCGACGAGTCGGCTCGGCGCATCGTGCAGCCGCGCGAGGGCGGCGGGCTTCAGCAGGGCGCCGACGGCCCAGCCGCTTCCCTCCAGGACGCGCTCGGACGTCCGCGTCGTCGCGCCCCACAGCGTCACGACGGGCGGCTCGACGACGAGGTTCGCCGCGGGATAGCCCAGGACCGGCTGGCGCAACACGACGCCTTCAGGCAGGTCCCACCGGGGAAACCAGAACCACTCCACGAGATCGGATGCTGCCGCCGGCGGCGCGAGCCGCGTGAAGCTCGGCAGGCGCTCGGGATACAGCACACCGCGCGTCGGATCCGTCACACCGCCACGGTAATGCGCCGGGCCGACATGCGTCCGCCGAGGGTGTCGCGAATCTCCAAGCCCGCGGCATACCGCACGCGTGAGCATGGGGACATGACCACAGAAAACACCACCGGCGTGACCGGCGCCCACACCACCGACGGCCGCCCGCACGGGGCGAGCACGCTCACCCCGTTCCTCGCGATCCGCGGGGCGAAGCAGGCGCTCGAGTTCTATCGCGACGTCTTCGGCGCACGCATCACCGACGTCACCGAGTTCGATGGAGCCGTCGCGCATGCGGGGCTCGACTTCGGTCTCGGCTATCTGCAGATCGGCGAGCCGAGCCCCGCCTACGGGCTCGTCCCCGCACCCGACGGCGACGACGACTGCTACTCCATGGGCATCTATGTGCCCGACGTCGACGCGGCGACCGCCCGCGCGGTGGCCGCCGGGGCGACGGTTCGCGAAGAGCCCTCGACGTTCGTTTCGGGCGACCGGTTCGCGAGCGTGCGCGACCCGTTCGGCGTGCGCTGGTCGATCATGACGCGGGTCGAGGATCTGTCCGAGGAGGAGAGCGTCGCGCGCGTGGCCGAGTGGGCCGCGTCGTTCAGCTCATGAACCTGGCTGGGGTCACGCCCCGGTGATCTCCTGCAGCACGGCGGTGATGCGGCGCTCGCGGGTGTCGGGGCGCTTAGCCTCCGCGACTCCGCGCGCGAGCTCCTTGCGGCGGCTGAAGGACAGCGCATCGAAGGCGGACCGTGCACCACCGGCATCCAGCGCGGCGGCCAGGTCTGCGGGTACCTCGACGTCGCGCTCGGCCGTGTCGAGAGCAACCGTCGCGTCGATCTCGTCGCCGATGTCGACGCCGAGCCCGGCGCGGACGGCTTTCGACAGTCCGATCACGTTCCGCCCATCCATCACGGCGAGCCTCACGCGAGCAGTTCGCTCGCCGATGCCGACGACGACCGCGGCCCGCTTGCCCCCGCCCAGCTCGACGACCTGCGCATCGGTCAGCTCGATCGCCGTCGCCGGCCCGAACGGCGCCAGCACGGTGTGGATCTGCAGCGTCATGCCACCATCCTCGCGGCCCCCATCCGCTCCGGGAAGCCCGAATCCGCCGTTCGCCCGCGCGCGCTAATGTTCGCCCGTGGCCTCCCCCTCCCTGCAGCGCCGGCTCGGCCTCGGCGACGCCGTGTTCATCGGCCTCGGCTCGATGATCGGCGCCGGCGTGTTCGCGGTGTGGGGCCCGGCGGCGGCCGCCGCGGGCACCGGTCTGCTGATCGGGCTGGCGATCGCCGCCATCGTCGCCTTCGGCAACGCGACCTCGTCGGCGCAGCTCGCCGCCGCGCATCCGACCTCGGGCGGCACCTATGCGTACGGGCGTGCGGAGCTCGGCCCGTGGTGGGGGTTCATCGCGGGATGGGGCTTCGTGGTCGGCAAGACCGCCAGCTGCGCCGCCATGGCGCTCACGTTCGCCGCCTACGCCGCGCCGAGCGGGTGGGAGCGTCCGGTGGCCGTCGCGGCAGTGGTGGTGCTCACCACCGTGAACGGGTTCGGCGTGACGCGCACGGCAGGTGCCGCCCGCGTGATCGTCGTGGTCTCGCTCGGCGCGCTCGCGGCGGCGATCGCGGCGGCGTTCTCGGCGGGTGCGACCACAGGGTGGCTGACCGCCGAGACGATGTGGACGGGAGGCGGCTACGGCATCCTGCAGTCGGCCGGTCTGCTGTTCTTCGCCTTCGCCGGCTACGCGCGCATCGCGACGATGGGCGAGGAGGTGCGCGAGCCCCGTCGGGTGATCCCGCGGGCCATCGTCATCGCGTTCCTCATCGCGCTGGTGGTCTACGCGGTCGTCGCTGTCGGCGTGCTCAGCGCGCTGGGCCCGGCCGCGGTCGCCGTGTCGACTGAGCCGGTGGCCGATGCCGCAGCCGGGTCGGGATGGGCGTGGATCGGCCCGGTCGTGCGGGTCGGCGCCGCGGCCGCCTCGCTCGGAGCCCTTTTGGCGCTCATCGCCGGGGTCAGCCGCACCACGTTCGCCATGTCGCGCGAACGAGATCTTCCCGGCTTCCTCGATCGCGTGCACCCCCGCACGCACGTCCCGCTTCGCGCCGAGATGTTCATCGGCGCGGTCGTCGTGGTGCTGGTGGCGTTCATCGATCTGCGCGGGGCGATCGGGTTCTCGTCGTTCGGCGTGCTGCTGTACTACTTCGTCGCCAACGTGGCGGCCATGCGCCAACACCGGGAGGCGCGGCGCTACCCCGTCGCGCTGCAGATCACGGGGGCGATCGGATGCCTCGTCCTGGCGGTGACGCTCCCGTGGCAGTCCGTCGTGGGCGGCGTGGTGGTCGTCGCCATCGGCGTGGCCTACCGGGGGCTCCGGCTCCGCTTCGCGCGGCGGCGGTGATGCGGCATCCGCAGCTCAGCTGAGCGGCTTCACCTCGAGCGTCGCGGCAGTCGTGCCCGGCGCGACGGTCGCGAACGCGGTGTAGCCGTCGGAGGCCGCGCGCTCGAGCAGCGCCTTGAGGTTCTTCGTCCGCTGTTCGAGCCGCACGCGCGAACCCTGGCGCACAAGCGCGCCCTTCAGCGCGAGGAGGTCCGCCTCCGACACATCCCGGTCGTGGACCAGCACGACGGCCGGGGCTGCGGCATCCGTCTGCTCCGCCACGAGGTCGACGATCCGCTCGAAGCCGATCGAGAAGCCGACGGCGGGCACGTCCTGCCCGAGGAACCGGCCGATCATGCCGTCGTACCGGCCGCCGCCGCCGAGCGAGTAGTCGACGGAGGGGTGGGCCAGCTCGAAGATCGTTCCGGTGTAGTAGCCCATGCCACGCACCAGGAACGGATCGAACACCAGCGGAACGTCGTCGCCCTTCGACAGGCTCAGGGACCCGGCATCGGTTGCCAAGCCGGCGGACGCACGCGCCGCGGCCGCCGCCGCGCCGATGCCGACGAGGTGCGCCACGATCTCGTCGGGTGCGTCAGCGGGCAGCGCCTTGCGGATCTGCCGCTCGCCGTACGGGTGGTACTCGAGGGTCATCGGACGGCGCAGGAACGCCTCGAACGCGTCGACGGCGGACGCCGTCGCGCCCCGCTCGCGGAGCTCCGCGACGATCCCCTCCGGACCGATCTTGTCGAGCTTGTCGATCGTGATGAGCACGCCCGGGCGCTCCTCGGCACCGAAGCCGAACGTGTCCAGCATCCAATCGAGCACGCGGCGGTCGTTGATCCGCACGCTGCCGCCCTCGAGCCCCAGGGCGTCGAGGGTGTCCAGTGTCGCGACGACGAGCTCGGCCTCGGCGCGCGCCGAGCCGTCTCCGATGATGTCGATGTCGCACTGCACGAACTGGCGGTAGCGGCCCTTCTGCGGCCGCTCAGCGCGCCACACCGGCGCGATCTGGATAGAGCGGAACACCGACGGCAGCTGCCCGCGGTTGGTCGCATAGAAGCGCGCGAGCGGCACGGTCAGGTCGTAGCGCAGCCCGAGGTCCGTGAGGCTCGCGGGGTCGTCGGCCGCGGCGCGGACGGCGTCGGCGTCGAGGCCCCGCTTGAGCACGTTGTAGGCGAGCTTCTCGTTGTCGCCGCCGATGCCGGCGTGGAGCCGCGAATACTCCTCCACGACGGGCGTCTCGATCTCGTCGAACCCGTGCGCACGGTAGCGCTCGCGGATGACGGCGAGCACGCGCTCTCGACGGGCCTTTTCAGCGGGGAGGAAGTCGCGCATGCCGCGCGGGGGATTGACGGATGCCACGGAACCATCCTCCCAGATGGTCACGAGCCCGTTTCCGGGTCGTCGAGGCAAGGACAAAACGCCTCGCGCCCACGACGAACACCGCCTCAGCGCGTTGTGTCTCGCTCGCTCATCGACCGATCGACTCAGCGGCGCGGATGTCCCGCTCGAGAGCCCGCAGGCGCTCGCGGAGAGCGCGCTCGGCGTCCCAGCCGTTCGCGCGGGCCGTCGCCACGAGCGCCAGCAGCGCGTCGCCCAGCTCGGCCTCGGTCGTCGCGTCGTCGCGCCCAGACCGGGCGTCGCCGCCGAGACCGGTGGCACCGCCCTCGGTCTCGGACGAGATCCCCTGGTTCGACGGCGCCGACGCGGAGACTCCGACCTGGCCCGCCTTCGACAGGAGCTTCTGCGCGAGCGCCAGGCTCGGCATCCGCTCGCTCACGCCGTCGAGGACACTCGTCCGCGCGCTCTTCTCGGCCGCCTTCGCGGCGTTCCAGTGCACGAGCACCTCTTCCGGCGTGTTGGCGACCGCATCGCCGAAGACGTGGGGATGCCGCCGCACCATCTTGTCGGTGAGGCCCCGCGCGACGTCGTCGATGTCGAACGGCTCGTCGGCGTCGCGCGAAGCGATCTCGGCGTGGAACAGCACCTGCCAGAGCAGATCGCCGAGCTCCTCACGCAGCTCGTCCCGCGAGCCGTCCTCGACGGCGTCGATGAGTTCCGCGCTCTCCTCCACGAGGTAGGGCACGAGTGCGCGATGGTCGATCTGCTGCGTCCACACACAGCGGTCACGGACGGCGCGCATGACGTTCGCCGCCTCGCGGAGCGGATCGGATGCGTCGTGCGGCCGCGCGTCGGTCACGTCGTCGGGGATTCGGTCGTCGCCCGCTGCCGGTAATGCCATGCCCGCCACGATACGAGGCATCCTGCCAGAATCAACGAGATCACGGACCCGGCGAGCACGCCGAGCGTGGCCTGGTCGCGCAGGGCCGGGGCGTTCGTGAAGGCGAGCTCCGACAGCAGCAGCGACACGGTGAACCCGATGCCGCCGAGCGCACCGGCGGCGACGAGGTCGGCGAACGCGAGCGGCGGCGCACTCCCCCGGTGCGTCACGCGCAGCGACAGCCAGCCGAACGCCGCGATGCCGACGATCTTGCCGACGGGCAGCGCCACCAGCACGCCCCAGAACGCCGGCGACAACTGCGACAGCGGCACCGCAGGGATGACGACGAGCGCGGCGGAGAAGGCGAACACGGGCAGCACGATGACATTCACCCACGGCTCGAGCGCGTGCCGCACCCGGAGCGCCGGCTGCTGCGCCATCGCGAGTCCCAGCACGACCCCGGCGATCGTGGCGTGCACGCCCGACAGGTACACCAGCACCCAGGTCGTAATCGCGAGCAGCGCGAGGAGGATCGCGATCGGCACCCGGCCGCGCGTGTCGAGCTGCCTGCTCAGGATGCCGAACGCGACGACCGCGACCGCCGCTCCGGCGAGCGCGGCGATGTTGACGCCGTCGGTGAAGAGCACCGCGATGAAGACGATGCCGACGATGTCGTCGAGGATCGCCAGTGCGAGCAGGAACACGCGCAGCGCCGCCGGCAGCCCCTTGCCGAACACCGCGAGCACGCCCAGGGCGAAGGCGATGTCGGTCGCCGTCGGAATCGGCCATCCGGCGGTGGCATCCGATCCCCACGCAAACGCCGCGTAGATCGCGATCGGCACGAGAACACCGCCGGCGGCTGCGATCGCGGGCTGCATCGCCTTGCGGGCCGAGTTGAGCTGTCCGCTGGTGAGCTCGTACTGCAGCTCGACCGCGACGACGAAGAAGAAGACCGCCAGCAGGCCGTCCTTGATCCAGTGCGACAGGCTGAGCTCGAAGAGGCCCGGGATGCCGAGCTTCGCGTGCATCGCCGCATCTACGGCGGGCCACAGGGCCGAGTTGGCGACGAAAAGGCCGAGGCCGGCTGCGACGAGCAGGATGATCGCGGGAAAGCGGGCGGAGCGCAGAAGCGACATGGGACCTCCGTGAAGGATCGCAGGTCGACCGCGTTTCCGGGTCGACGATGGTGCGCCGACCAGACTTCCCGGCTCTCCACGGGTCAGTGTAGCGATCCGCTTCCCGCCGTGCCCCGAGCGCGGGCGTTCCGGCGCATTCGCATCGACGCGACACCGCGCACGAGCCGGATCGATGCGACTCCCCCGGCGACAGTGCGGCGGCGTCACACAACGTCGGCGGTGACGGCGCGGCGACAGCGCGCCGTTAGCCTGGAGAGATGCGCGAACTCACCCAGACCGAAGCGATCGACCTCGTCGGGCGGTACGAGGCGGAGCAGGCGATCCCCGAGCAGATGCGCAGCGACGTTCGCATGCTCGGAACCCTTCTCGGTCAGGTGCTGCGCGAGAGCGGATCGCCGGGCTTGTACGAGGACGTCGAGCGCCTGCGCACCGCGACCATCCAGGCCTACACCGATGAGACGCCCGAGGCCTTCGCCCGTGCCGCCGCGATCGCCGACTCGTTCACGATCGCCCGCGCCGACGAGGTGGCCCGAGCGTTCACCGCATACTTCCACCTCGTGAACCTCGCCGAGGAGCACCAGCGCGTGCGCATCCTCCGCGAGCGAGACGGACGCCCCGACCGCGAGCAGGCGACCGACTCGGTCGCCGCGGCGTTCGTACGGCTGGCCGCCGAGGTCGGCGACGACACGGCGCTGCGGCGTCTGCAGAACATGCGGTTCCACCCCGTCTTCACGGCGCATCCGACCGAGGCGCGTCGCCGCGCGGTCTCGACCAGCATCCGTCGCCTCGCCACGCTCCTCGAGCAGCACGACGCGTCGCTGCGGGGCGGCGCCGACGAGCGACGGGCACAGCGGCGCATGCTCGAGGAGATCGACACCCTGTGGCGCACGGCGCCGCTCCGCCCCGAGAAGCCCGCTCCCACCGACGAGGTGCGCGCAGTGATGGCCGTCTTCGACGACACGCTCTACACGGCCGTCCCCCACGTCTACCGCCGCGTCGACGACGCCCTGCAGGGACCGGCGGCCGGTGGGCGCGCACCGGTGGTGCGCCCCTTCGTGCGTGTCGGCTCGTGGGTCGGCGGCGACCGCGACGGCAACCCGTTCGTCACGGCATCCGTCACCCGGAAGGCTTCCGCGATCGCGAGCGAGCACGTGCTCCTCGGCCTCGCCCGCACCGCGAGCCGCATCGGCCGCACACTGACGCTCGATGCGACGACCACGCCGCCGAGCGACGCGCTGCTGGCGCTCTGGCAGCGCCTGAAGGCCGCCGACGAGGACGCCGCGAAGGACATCGCCAAGCGATCGCCGGACGAGCCGCATCGCCGCATCGTGCTGCTGATCGCCCGGAAGATCGAAGCGACGCGCGCGCGCAACGCCGACCTCGCGTACGCGGACCCCGAGCACCTGCTCGCCGATCTCCGCGTCGTCCAGGACTCCCTCGTGCAGGCCGGCGCACCGCGCCAGGCGTACGGGCATCTGCAGCAGCTGCTGTGGCAGGTCGAGACCTACGGGTTCCATCTCACCGAGCTCGAGGTGCGCCAGCACTCGGCCGTGCACGCCAAGGTGCTCGCCGAGCTCGAGTCCGGCGCGCCGCGCAGCGAGCTGGCCGAGGAGGTGCTCGACGTCATCCGCACGGTCGGGTTCTTGCAGGAGCGCTACGGCCCGCGCGCAGCCGGCCGCTACATCGTGTCGTTCACGCAGTCGGCCGAAGACCTCGCGGCTGTCCACAAGCTCGCTGCGTTCGCGGTCGGCCCGGACGGCACGCCTCCCGTCCTCGACGTCATCCCGCTCTTCGAGACCTTCGCCGACCTGCAGGCCGCTCCCCGCATCCTCGCCGAGATCGTCGAGCACCCGGAGTTCGCGGCGCGGCTGGAGGCCACCGGCCGGCGTCTCGAGGTCATGCTCGGGTACTCCGACTCCTCGAAGGACGTCGGACCCGTCGCCGCGAACCTCGCCCTCTACGAAGCACAGGCGAAGATCGCAGCCTGGGCGGACGAGAACGGGATCGAGCTCACGCTGTTCCATGGTCGCGGCGGGGCCCTCGGCCGCGGCGGCGGTCCTGCGAACTCCGCGATCATGGCGCAGCCGCCG
Source organism: Microbacterium yannicii (assembly GCF_024055635.1). Classification (GTDB taxonomy): domain Bacteria; phylum Actinomycetota; class Actinomycetes; order Actinomycetales; family Microbacteriaceae; genus Microbacterium; species Microbacterium yannicii. Next base: position 149,382 of record NZ_JAMXMB010000003.1, on the reverse strand, counting down.
CACTCGGTCGACGGCCGGTTCAAGCTCACCGAGCAGGGCGAGGTGATCTTCGCCCGCTACGGCGACCCCGCGATCGCGATGCGGCACATCGACCAGGTCGCAGCGGCGATCCTGCTCGCCTCTTCCCCGTCGAATGAGCAGCGCAATCGCGCGGCGGCTGAGAAGTACGCGGGCGTGGCGGCGACGCTGGACGCGGCATCCCGCGAGCGCTTCTTCTCACTGGTGAAGGCTCCCGGCTTCGCGCCGTGGTTCGCCCGCGTCACGCCGATGGAGGAGATCGGCCTGCTGGCGCTGGGCTCGCGCCCTGCCCGCCGGGGACTGTCGGTCGAGTCCCTCGAGGACCTGCGGGCCATCCCGTGGGTGTTCGCGTGGACGCAGGCGCGCATCAACCTCGCCGGATGGTTCGGGCTCGGCACCGCACTCGACGCCGTCGGCGACGAACCGCTGCTGCAGCAGGCCTACCAGGAGTGGCCGCTGTTCCGCACGCTCATCGACAACGTCGCTATGAGCCTCGCCAAGACGGACGATCGCATCGCGCTGCACTACCTCGAGCTCGGAGACCGTGACGATCTGGCCGCGCTCGTGCGCGACGAGATGCGGGTGACGCGGGACTGGGTCGTCCGCATCACGGGTGGCACGGAGCTGCTCGGCAACAAGCCGGTCCTGCAGCGGGCGGTCAAGATGCGCAGCCCCTACGTCGATGCGCTGTCGCTGCTCCAGCTGCGCGCCCTGCGCGCACTCCGGGACGCTCCCGAAGGCGCGCCGGTCGACCCCGAGCTGCAGCGACTGCTGCTGCTGTCGGTGTCTGGCGTGGCGGCCGGCCTGCAGAACACGGGCTGACCCGCGCCGAGTGCGGCGACACGCGCGTCGCGCGCGGGATCTCCGACGCCCCGGCGTACCGTAGCGCCCATGGCACGGAACGTCGTCGCCGAAGTCTGCCCCCACTGCGGGTCGCTCGATGTGCGAGCGACCGAGCCGAGGTGGTTCCGGATCGAGTGGGATCGTCGAGACGCCCTCGACGACGGCTGGGTCGACCGCCTCGAGTTCGCCTGCCGCGACTGCGACCTGCTCTGGGAGTGACGAAGGCGGATCACGGATGCCGCGGGCCGCTGCCGCACGCGGCCCCGCCCGCCGATGCCGAGTGGCGCGATCGGGACCCCTGCGCGCTAGCGCGTGCGGCGCGGCTTCCTCGTGCCCAGCATGTAGGGCAGCCCGCGACCCACTGCCGAGAACGTGCTGCCCAATCGCGACCGCAGGGTCGGAGCCGGCGATGCTTCGTCGACGTGGTCCAGATCCGCGACGTCGACGAAGTAGGCGCGGATGGTGCCTATGCCCTCGAGATCCGGTGCGAGCTCGCCGGCCGACGCGGGAAGAGATGCCGCGTCGGTGCGGCACAGTTCCTCGGTCAACAGGACGTACTCGGGGATGCCGACGGAGTTCTTCAGCAGCCGGTGCACCAGGATCACGTCGATGCCGACCAGCTTGGAGCGGCCGCCGATCCGCTGGATCGCGACATCGCCCACGTGCGCCACGAACTTGAGGGTGAGATTGCGTGCCTGGCGGCATCCGCCGCACGGGCAGAGATTCTGCACCACGTAGTCGCGCTCGAGATGGAAGGCGCGGTGCATCATCACCGCCAGACGCAGGATGTCGGTGAGCGTCGTGTCGGGATCACGCGCATCGGCACGCCGAGAGAGGAAGGCGGCGTCGCCCTCGATCTCGACGAGCTGGAATCCGTGCGCGGCGCGGACGATGCTCTCGAGCATCCGCGCCGTGTTGACCTCGGCATGCGCCAGCGTCATGCGGTGTGAGCCCATGTACTCGGTGTAGCCGCCGATATCGGCGATCAGCAGCGCCGTTCGCTCTGTCCCCATGTCTCCGGTCCCCTTCGTCGGTCGTTCATTCGAGCGGGTCTCGCGATGCCCGCCGCCCGTCGGGCAGGTCGTCGGGCGCATAGCGCTCGAGCTCGTCCTCAACCGTCGTCGCGGCCTTCCGGGCGCTGGGCGCAAAGCCGAGCACGACGTCGGTGAACCGGCCAGCGGTGAGCGCCTTGAGCGCGAGAGGGGTGCGCGCGAGCACCGTCGCGGTCCGCGGCGTGCGGCGAAGCAGCGCGATCTCACCGAATCCCTCCCCCTCGCCGAGCGTCGCGATCACGCGACCTTCGCCGAGCACGTCGGCTCGGCCGCTCTCGATCACGAAGTAGCGATCGCCGGGGTCCCCCTGGGTGAACACGGTGCTGCCCGGCGCCACCTCGACCGGTTCCAGCCCGCGAGCAAGCTGTTCGATCGCGGGCAGCGGGAGCGGCTGGAACATCGGCACGCGCTGGAGAAGGCGGACCTCGGCGTCCAGTGCGCCGACGGACCCGTCGAGGCCGCGCAGCCGCCACCACGAGGCGAGCGCGAGCACCGGACACAGCGCGCCGATCGCGATGAGCGCGCCGTCGACGCCGAGCCACGCGATCATGACCGATGCCATGATCGCGCCGACGCCGATGGATACCGCTACCAGGCTCTCGAGCACGCCGAAGACGCGCGCCATCAGCGCGTCCGGCGTCAGCCTGCCGATCAGCGTGAAACCGGCGAGGTCGATGAGCGCGTTGCCGACCCCGACGAAGGCGAGCAGGACGAGCGCCACGGCCTGCGCGGGAAAGACACCGACGAGGGCGAGGGGAAGTCCCCACAACGCCACACCGACGGCGAACCACGCGCCCAGCCGCCGGGTTCCCACCAGCAACGACGCCGCGAGCGAGCCCAGAACCGCTCCCACTCCGACCGAGGCCATCAGCGTCCCCGCTCCTGACTCGCCCATGCCCAGCAGTTCGATGGCGACCACCACCGAGAAGACGGTGAGTGCGCCCCGCGTGAGCGATTGAGCGGCGGCCAGGCCGAGGATCAGCTGCAGATCGCGACTCCGCCCCACCGCGGCGAGCCCCTCACCCGCCTCCCTCAGCAGGTCGCGTCGCGGCCCCGCCGGCCGCGGCGGCGCGTCGTACCGTACGCGCAAGAGCAGCAGCGCTGCCCAGAACGAGGCGAGCGCCGCCACCGCGAACACAACGGAGACATTCGTGAATCCCAGCAGGATCGCGGCGACGAGCGGCCCGACGAGCGTTGCGACGGAGTCCAACAGCCCCCTGACGACGTTCGCGCTGGCCAGTTCATGCCCGGTGCGGCACAGGGTCGGCAGCAGGGCGGAATGCGCCGGCCGGAACATGGTCGCCGCGAGCGTCGAGACGACCGCAAGCGCGTAGACGACCGCAATCGGGCCCGACACGGCCACGACGATCGCTGCGACGACGGTGGCGGCGCCTCGCACGACCGACACCACGACGAGCACGCGCTCGCGCCGTCCGCGATCCGCGAACGGCGACAGAATCGGCGCCAGCAGCGCCGAGGGCAGCGTGCGCAGCAGGCCCACCGCTCCCAGGGCGAGCGCGCCGCCCGCGTTGTACGCGACGATGCCGAGCGCCACCGTGAACGCCCACTCGGCAGTCCAGGCCCCGAGGAAGCTGAGCTGCGCGCGCCGCAGATTGGGGTTGCGCCAGTTGCTCGAGAAGGCCCCAACGGCCTGATCGAGCCTCGAACGGGTCCCCAGACGGCCCATGTCGCGACCCTATGGCTTGAGCCGGGGGAAGGCCAGCGCCACGTCGATCCGGCGCGCGGCAGGTGTGTGCGGCAGATCGGGGAGGGGTCAGTCCACCCGACGGTCGTCGGCGTGACGCGCGAGGCTGCGGCCGTAGCGCTCCGTGAGCTGGACCATGAGGTCGGGGGTCTCGCGGTCGAGCCCGAAGACGTAGCCGGGAAAGTCGAGTTCGCGCTGCGCGGCCCAGATCTCCTCGTGGCGGTCAGGCGGCAGGACCTGCACGGGATCGCCTACCGCCACCCAGCCGATCGGCACAGTCGAATCGGCGGGCAGCGTCGTGCGCAGATGCACGACCGCGTTGATCCGCACTTCGCTGCGCGCCCCGATGCGGGCACCGTTGAACACGCGCGTGCCGGTCGCGAGGAACACCTCCTCCTCGACGACGGCTCCCGAGATGCTCGCCATCGGGCCGACCAGCACGTGGTCGGCGATGTGCACGGGGTTGGTCGCGGTGGCGCGGATGAGCGCGTTCTCCATGACGATGACGTTCTCGCCCAGGGTGATCGCCCCGCCTTCCGCTGTGATCACCGCGCCGTGCAGGATCTGGCAGTCGGCGCCGATCTCGACGTCGCCGCTGATCACCGCTGTCGCGGCGACGACCGCGTCGGGATGGATACGGGGCTGCGCCCCGAGGTGCTCGAAACGCATCGTTCTTCCTCCGTCGGTGGTGGATCGATGCCAGCGTAGTGCGGCGCCTCCGCATCGCACCCGGTCGCCGGCGAGCGTGTCAGTACGGGTGCTCCGTCAGACGCCAGTAGTAGCCGCTCGGATCGAGCACCCGGAAATCGCGCAGGCCCCATGGCTGCGCCTGCACGTCGTCGTCGACGGGCCAGCCCTCGTCGGCGACCCGCCGGCGGGCGGCATCCAGATCATCCGTCTCGAGCACGAGCTCCACTCCCACCGGCGGCCGGCGCGGCGCGGGATCGACCGCGGCGCGCCACGCGGCCCCGACGCGCACACGACCGAGCTCGAGCGCGACGTAGGCCCACTCGACGTGCCGCTCATCGCGCACGAGCGAGAACCCGAGCACGCGGACGTAGAAGTCGACCGCCCGGTCCAGGTCGTCGGGGAAGATCTCGATGCGAAGGTCGGCCACCATGCCTCCACCCTCTCGCACGCGAGCCCCTCGCGTCGCGCGCATCGCGCATCGCGCGCTGTGCCAGGATCGAGCTCGTGGCCCTTCCCGTGAACGTCGATGACTTCGCCCGCGCCGAGACGGATCGGATGTTCCGCGATCTTCAGGCCCAAGCCGGCGGTGTCAACCGCTTCGTCCACAATCGCGAGCCCGCGGCGATCGACAACCAGACGGTGATCCGGTTGAACCGTGACACGCTCTACAGCTTCGCGGTCGTCGACCTGGTCGCCGGCGCGACACTGACTCTTCCCGAGCACGGCGACCGCTACCTGTCTGCGATGGTCGTCAATCAGGACCACTACGTCAACGCGATCTTCCACGACGCCGGGACCTACGAACTGTCGAGCGACCTCTTCGGTACGCGATACGTAGCCGTAGCGGTGCGGACGCTCGTCGACCCGTCCGATCCGAACGATCTGGCCGCGGTCGCCACCATCCAGGACGCGATCACCCTCACGGCCGCCTCGTCGGTCGAATTCGCGTACCCGGATTACGATGCCGTGTCGATGGACGAGACCCGCGAGGCTCTGCTCGCCCTCGCCCGGAACCTCACCGCGTTCGATCGCACCTTCGGCGCGAAGGAAGAGGTCGACCCGGTCCGTCACCTGATCGGCACCGCGGCCGGCTGGGGCGGCCTGCCATCGACCGAGGCGGCGTATATCGGCGTGGACCCACGCCTTCCCGTCGGGCGCTACGAGCTGACGGTCGGCGACGTACCGGTCGACGGATTCTGGTCGATCTCGGTCTACAACGCGGAGGGCTTCTTCGAGCCGAACGACCGGAACATGTACACCGTCAACAACATCACGGGCTCACGCAACGCGGACGGCTCCACCACCGTCCGGTTCGGGGACTTCCCACCCGGCACTCCGAATGCCATCCCGGTGACCGAGGGGTGGAACTACCTCGTCCGGCTGTACCGGCCGCGCACGCAGGTGACCGACGGCACGTGGACGTTCCCGACCCTCGACGGCGGAGGCGCGTCGTCCTGAGCTGAGTCCGCGCCGCCCGTCAGCCGACCGACCGGGCTCCCGCCGGCCGTCAGGCGTTGACGGCCGCATCGGCCGCGGCATCCGTGTCGGTCCTCTTCGGCGGCCACAGCTGCTCGATCAGCTGTGCGACCCAGGCGATGAGCTCGTCGTCACGCAGCGGATCACCACCGGCTGACGGAAGCGGCACGACCATCGCCTCGCCACCCGCGACCAGCTTGGCCTTGGGGTGCAGCCGCTGCAGGCGCACCCGCATCGAGTCGGGCAGATTCGCCGGCGCGATGCGCAGGTTGGGGCCCATCGCGACGACGTCGGCCAGCCCCGCCTGACCCGCGCGCCGGCGCAGCCGCGCGACCGCGAGCAATCCCTCGACATCGGCCGGGGGTTCGCCGTAACGGTCGGTCAGCTCTTCGACCACGAGGTCGATCGCGTCCGGCTGCGCGGTGACGGATGCTGCGGCCGAGAGCTTCTGATACGCCTCGAGACGCAGCCGCTCGCTGTCGATGTACGACTCGGGGATGCGGGCCTGCACCGGCAGCTCGAGGCGCAGTTCGGCCGGCCCCTCGGTCTCTTCGCCGCGGAACGTCGCGACGGCCTCGCCGATCATGCGCAGGTACAGGTCGAAGCCCACGCCGGCGATGTGCCCGGCCTGCTCGGCGCCCAGGAGATTGCCGGCGCCGCGGAGCTCGAGGTCCTTCAGCGCGACCTGCATGCCGGAGCCGAGGTCGTTGTTGACCGCGATGGTCTCGAGCCGGTCCGCCGCGGTCTCGCTGAGCGGCTTCATGTCGTCGTACAGGAAGTACGCGTAGGCGCGCTCGCGCGCACGACCGACCCGTCCGCGCAGCTGGTGCAGCTGGCTGAGACCGTACTTGTCGGCGCGGTCGATGATGATCGTGTTGGCGTTGGAGATGTCGAGACCCGTCTCGACGATCGTCGTGCAGACCAGGACGTCCGAGCGGCGCTCCCAGAACGCGTCGACGACCTCTTCGAGGGCGTGCTCGCCCATCTGCCCGTGCGCCACGGCGATGCGTGCCTCGGGCACCAGCTCGGCGAGCTCTGCCGCGACGCGCTGGATCGACTGCACCCGGTTGTGCACATAGAACACCTGTCCCTCGCGCAGCAGCTCACGGCGGATCGCGGCGGTGATCTGCTTGTCGTTGCGCGGGCCGACATACGACAGGATGGGATGCCGATCCTCGGGCGGCGTCTGCAGCGTCGACATCTCGCGGATGCCCGTCACCGCCATCTCGAGCGTGCGCGGGATGGGCGTCGCGCTCATCGCAAGGATGTCGACGTTGGTCTTCAGCTTCTTCAGCTGATCCTTGTGCTCGACCCCGAAGCGCTGCTCCTCGTCGATGATCATGAGCCCGAGGTCCTTGAAGATCACCTTCTCGGTGAGGATCCGATGGGTGCCGATGACCATGTCGACGGTGCCGTCGGTGAGCCCTGCGAGCACCTCGCGGGCCTGCTTGTCGGTCTGGAAGCGCGAGAGCGCCTTCACCTTCACCGGGAAGCCGGCGAAGCGCTCGGTGAACGTCTCGAGGTGCTGCTTGACGAGCAGGGTCGTGGGCACGAGCATCGCGACCTGCTTGCCGTCCTGGATGGCCTTGAACGCGGCGCGCACGGCCACCTCGGTCTTGCCGAAGCCCACGTCGCCCGACAGCAGCCGGTCCATCGGGATCGGCTTCTCCATGTCGGCCTTGATCTCGTCGATGGTCTGCAGCTGGTCGGGCGTCTCGGCGAACGGGAACGCCTCCTCGAGCTCGCGCTGCCAGGGCGTGTCCGGACCGAAAGCGTGACCCTTGGACGCCATCCGCGCCGAGTACAGCTTGACGAGCTCGACGGCGATGTCTCGGACAGCACGGCGCGCCTTGCTCTTGGCCTGCGCCCAGTCGCTGCCCCCCATCTTCGACAGGGCCGGCGCCTCGCCGCCGACATAGCGCGAGAGCAGGTCCAGCTGATCCGTGGGCACGAAGAGCTTGTCGCCGGGGTAGCCGCGCTTGGACGGCGCGTACTCCAGCACGAGGTACTCCCGCACGCTCTTGACCGCGTTGCGCCCGCCGCTGGAGACCTCGCGCTGCGTCAGCTCGACGAACTTGCCGATGCCGTGCGTCGCGTGCACGACGTAGTCGCCGGCCTTCAGCTGCAGCGGATCGACGACGGCCTTGCGCCGCGACGCGAGCTTCTTGACGACGCGCGAGTCGCCGCCGATCGTGCGGCCGTAGAACTCGGATTCCGTGAGCACGGCGAGCTTCGCGTCCGCGACCTCGAACCCGCGTTCCAGCACGCTCAGCACGACGTGGACGACGCCGGGCTCCGGCGCCTGGAGCACCTCGTCGACCCGGCGGGCGGCGATGCCGCGCTCAGCGAGCACATCGCGCGCACGCTCGACGAGCCCCGCACCCGACGCGGCGACCACGACACGCCAGCCGTCCGCCAGGAGGTCGCCCACGTGGGCGGTGGCGCCCTCCACGTTGCCCTGGAATGACGGCACCGCAGAGCCCGGCACGCGGATCGCGGCGGCCGCCTCGAGCGCGACGTCGATGTCGTCGTCGATGAGGCCTTCGGCCGCGGCATCCGCCTGTCCCGAATCGAATGCGCTGAGACTCCACCAGACACCGCCGCGCGCGCGTGCGGCGGCCCGCAGCGCCGGCAGTGTCAGGAAGTCGCCGGCGCCGAGATCCACAGGGGTGCTCGCACCCGCGGTCGCGGCGCTCCACGCCGCCTCGAGGAACTCTCGGTTCGTGTCCCCCAGCGTGATGGCCCGGGCCACGGCGCGCTCCGGGTCGACGAGGGCGACGGCGGATCCCTCGGGCAGGTAGTCCACGACGGTCACCAGCCGGTCCACCACGGCAGGCAGGAGCGACTCCATCCCCTCGACGGGGATGCCCTCGGCCATCTTCTCGAGCATGCCCGCGAGGCCCGGGAACTCGCCCTTCATCTCCCGTGCGCGGCCGCGCACCGCCTCCGTGAGCAGCAGTTCGCGACTCGGCAGCAACGTGACCTCTCGCACCTCGCCGGGCAGCGACCGCTGATCGGCGACCGAGAAGGCGCGCATCTCGTCCACCTCGTCGCCGAAGAACTCGACACGGTACGGGTGCGGGGCGGTCGGCGGGAAGACGTCCAGGATGCCGCCGCGCACCGCGAACTCGCCGCGACGCGAGACCATGTCGACACGGTGGTAGGCGAGCTCGACGAGGCGGGCAGAGACGTCGCCGAGGTCGTGTCCGCGGGCGCCCACGACGAGCTCGACGGGCGGCACGTCCGTCAGTCCCGCAGCGAGGGGCTGGATGGCGCCCCGCACGGACGCGGTGATCACCAGCGGCGTCGCGGCATCCCAGCGTGCGATGCGCGTGAGCACCTCGAGACGTGCCCCGACGGTCTCGGCGCTGGGACTCAGCCGCTCGTGCGGCAGCGTCTCCCACGCCGGGAAGTGCAGCACCTCGGCACCGGGCAGCATCGCGCCCAGCGCGGGGCCGAGGGACTCCGCCCGGCGGCCCGTGGGCGCGACCAGCAGCACGAGCGGCGGCTTGCCGGCGGCGCGGCGGCGTTCAATGAGAGCGGCGAGAAGCGGAGCGTCGAGCCCTTCGACCAGCGAGAAGTCGGCGTCGACGGATGCCGCGGCCACCGCATCCCGAAACGGCTCAGCATGCTCGAGGGCGCGAACGATCCCGGGAACTGTCACCGCACGAGTCTACGGCGCAGGTCCGACACCGAGCTCCGCCGCTGCACGGACAGCGAGCTTCGCCGCGGGACCGACAGCGAGCTCCGCCGCGGGACCGACAGCGAGCTCCGCCGCGGCACCGACCCGGAGCTCCGCCGCTGCTCGGTCGCGGCGACGCCGAAACGACGCACCATCGCCGACGAGGCGTCGTGCGGCCCTCCTAGGATGAGCCTGTGAGTCAGCCCTCCGCTCCCGACGCGCCCCAGAACCCGCCCGTTCCGCCCGGCGCGTGGGCTCCCCCCGCGTCCCCGCCGTTCGGGCCGCCCGCAGGCTCGGGTGCCGGTCAGCCGCCCGGCGCCGCCGGCCACGGCGTGCCGCGCGGGGTCCCGGCCGGATGGGCCGCGCCGCCTGCCGGCGCCTACGCCCCGGCGCCGGGCTACGCACCGCCCGCGGGGTATGCGGTCTCGCCGGTCGCGGCATCCGGCCAGTACGGCACGGGCATACCCGCCCGGCGCAGCGGCGTTCTCGGTGTCGTCGCCCTGGCGCTGGCGCTCGTCGCAACCGTCGGCGCCGGTATCGTCGGCGCGATCGCGAGCTTCCGCATCGGCCTCGGTGCCGGTCGAGAGATCTCCGCTCGCGCGTTCGATGCCGACTTCGACTGGTCGGTCCTGTCGCCCGTGCGTGACTGGGTGCTGCTCGGCGAGGTCGCCTTCTGGGTCGGCACGGTGCTCGGCCTCTGGGCTCTCGTACAGGGCATCGTCGCGATCGTCACCGCCCGCGGCCGTGGCGCCGGCATCGCCGCCGTGATCGTCGCCGCCCTGGGGCCGATCGCCTTCGGCGCCGTCGTGCAGGGCTTCCTCACCGCCGGGCTCTCCGCCGGCACCGGCATCGGCGGCTGATCCGCAGGCACGTCGGCGCGCGGCATCCGTCTGTCCCATGCGTGGTCCTCAGCTGAGGACGAGAGCCGAAATGAGGAGCGACGCCGCGCACCGTCCCGCATCTCCGCATGCTTCCTCAATTGAGGACGAGGCGCCGACGGCGCTCACCCCGCTCGCCTATCATCCCTGCGTCTGCGCCTCATTTGAGGACGAGAGCCGAAACGAGGGATCCACGCGGCTCATCGTTCCGCATCTCGGCACGCTTCCTCAGTTGAGGAAGTGCCGACCCCCGGCCCACGCCTCAGACGCGCGGGGCGTGGTGCTTCTGCTGTGCGGCGAGCAGGCCCTCGGCCACCAGCTGCTCGACCGCGTCGGCGGCATCGCCGACGAGGATCGGGAGGTTCTTGCGCTCGGTGGCGCCGAACGGGTCGAGCACCCAGTCGGCCGGGTCCTGGCGTCCCGCGGGACGGCCGATGCCGACCCGGACGCGCGCGAACTTCCCGGGGTCGAGCGCCTTGGCGACGTCGCGCACGCCGTTGTGGCCGCCGTGGCCACCGCCGGTCTTGAGCTTGATCGTGTCGAACGGGATGTCGAGCTCGTCGTGCACGACGACGACATGGTCAGGCTCGATGCCGTAGAACTTCACGAGCCCGGCGACGGGGCCGCCTGACACGTTCATGAACGTGTTCGGCTTGGCGAGGATGAGCTTCGGACCGCCCGGGCGCAGCCACGTCTCGACGACGCGCGCGTTCGCCTTGTGCGCCTTGAAGGACTCGCCCCGCCGTCCGGCGAGCTCGTCGACGACGAGCTGCCCGACGTTGTGCCGCGTGAGCTCATAGCGCGGACCGGGGTTTCCCAGCCCGACGACCAGCCACGTCTCTGCCATGTCATCCATCCTGCCCGAGCGGCGAGGCGCCCGACGAAATCCCGTTGACTTGCCCTATGTGTACGACACACCAGGGGTGTCGCGTACATATACGGCAAGTCGACCGAAGAGGCCGAGCGGGGAGGCGCCCGACGAAAAGAAGCGAGGGGGCGCGGCATCCGCACCCCCTCGCCTTCCTGAAGGCGATTACTCGCCGGCGGACTCTTCGGACGCCTCGGCCTGCTCGGCAGCGGTCTCGGCGTCGGCCTCGGCGATCTCGTCCTCGGCGGCCAGCGTCGCCGACGGCACCGAGATGGCGACGATGAGCAGCTCGGGGTCGGCCATCAGCACCGAGCCCTTCGGCAGCTTCAGATCGGCGGCCGTGATGTGCGTGCCGTCCTCGAGGCCCTCGACGTCGAGCTCGACGTGCTCGGGGATGTGCGTGGCCTCGGCCTGGATGGTGACCGTCGTGTTCTCGAGGTTCGCGATGGTGCCGGGGGCGGACTCGCCGACGACCTGGATCGGCACCTCGATCTCGACCTTCTCGCCCTTCTTCACGACGAGCAGGTCGATGTGCTCGATGACCTGGTGCACCGGGTCCTTCTGCACATCCTTGACGAGGGTGAGCTGCGACTTGCCGTCGAGGTCGAGCTCGAGCACCGCGTTGGCGCGGCGGATCAGCAGCGAGACCTGGTGGCCGGGCAGCGCGACATGCACGGGGTCGGTGCCGTGACCGTAGATGACGGCGGGGATCTTGCCGGCGGCGCGGAGACGGCGGGCGAAGCCCTTGCCGAAGCTCTCGCGGAACTCGGCCTGGACCTTGGTATCGGGCTCGGACGACATTGGGGTTCTCCTTGTGGGCGCAATGGCCCGGTAAGCTGCGGCGCGTGGCCGTTCTGACTCGGCCTGCGCGGTGGCGGGCCCGGGTATTCGGGGTGTCTTCGACTCGAACGCGCACGCGTGAGGAAAGCCGTTGGGCCGCCTTCACCGCGTCGATCACGGATGCCGCAGCCCGCCGGAATCGACGGGCGCGAGGCATCCCTCGCCGAAGTTCGAGTCGAGTCTACCAGCGCCCCCGCTACGATGAGGAACGCACCTGCTTCCCGCTCCCTACGGAGGACCCCATGGACTACGGCTTCTGGAGCCACGCTCTTCTCTGGCTCATCGGCGCCATGGCCGCTGTCGGTGCCCTCGGGACCGCGCTGGCGTTCTGGAGCCTCGGGCGCCAGGGCTACCGCAAGGACTGATACCGCTCGAGCGCGGCGAGCGCCGCATCGACGACGTCAGCCAGCGGCGGATCGCCCGCGACGACCACGCCCGGCTCGTCGGGTTCGAGATGCTCCAGCGTGCGCAGCTGCGAAGCCAGCAGCGACGACGGCATGAAGTGCTCGCGCGTGCCCATGCGACGCGCCAGTTCCTCCCGTGGCACACGCAGCTCGACGAAGACGACGCCCGGAGCCCCCGCGCGGATCCGCTCGCGATAGCGCCGCGCCAGGGCCGAGCAGGCCATCACCGCTCCCCCGGGCGCATCGTGCAGCGTCGTCGCGACGACATCGAGCCACGGCATCCGATCTTCGTCGTCCAGCGGGATGCCCGCGACCATCTTGGCGACGTTGGCGGCGGGATGCAGGTCGTCGGCATCGACGAACGGCAGGCCGAGACGCTCAGCCAGCGCCAGGCCCACGACGGATTTGCCGGAACCGCTCGGCCCCATCACGACGACGCGCGCCATCGGATTCGGACGCGACTCGCCGGTCGTCCGGACCGCGGGTGTGGGCACGGAGTGCGCCGGGAGAGAGGGCTCGGTCACGTCGGCCACGGTAGCCCAACGTCCCCGGCGGGGTCACACCCGGCCGGGGGCGGCTGTGAGCGTCCCGCCGCTGCGGTGTAACACGGACGCGCCAGACTCTAGGCTGAAAGAGACGACTTAACCTCAGGAGCGCGTGTGTCTTCGAACGACCCTTCAGCGAGCGGCAACCAGGCCGGGACCAGCATCTCGACGGATCAGGACCAGGCTCCTGACGAGGCGACGACCGCGCACGAGGCGGCGCCGGCGCCCGAGGATGTGGCCCGCCCCACGCCCGAGCCGGAGGGACCCGACGCCGATCGCGTGGCGACGGCGAACATCGGCGTCGTGGGTCTCGCCGTGATGGGCTCGAACCTGGCCCGCAACCTCGCCAGCCGCGAGGGCAACACCGTCGCAGTGCACAACCGCAGCCGGTCCAAGACCGACGAGCTGCTCGCCGCCCACCCCGAGGCCGGCTTCGTGCCCGCGTTCTCGTACGAGGAGTTCGCCGCGTCGCTGCAGAAGCCGCGCGCCGCGATCATCATGGTCAAGGCCGGACGCCCCACCGACGCCGTCATCGACGCGCTGGTCGAGGTGTTCGAGCCCGGCGACATCATCGTCGACGGCGGCAACGCGCTGTTCACCGACACGATCCGCCGCGAGAAGGCGGTGCGCGAGACGGGCATCAACTTCGTCGGCGCCGGGATCTCCGGCGGCGAGGAGGGCGCCCTGAACGGTCCGTCGATCATGCCCGGCGGCTCGGACGAGTCGTGGGTGACCCTCGGCCCGATCCTGAAGTCCATCGCAGCGGTCGCCGAGGGCGAGCCCTGCGTGACGCACATCGGCCACGACGGCGCCGGCCACTTCGTGAAGATGGTGCACAACGGCATCGAGTACGCCGACATGCAGCTCATCGCCGAGGCGTACGACCTCATCCGCCGCGGCACCGGCAAGACGCCGGCCGAGATCGCCGACGTCTTCGCCGAGTGGAACCGCGGCGAGCTGGAGTCGTACCTCATCGAGATCACCGCCGAGGTGCTGCGCCAGGTGGATGCCGAGACCGGCAAGCCGCTCGTCGACGTCATCCTCGACCAGGCCGGCGCGAAGGGCACCGGCGCCTGGACCGTGCAGACCGCGCTGTCACTCGGCGTGCCGGTGTCGGGCATCGCCGAGGCCACGTTCGCCCGGTCGCTGTCGTCGCACCCCGAGCAGCGCGAGGTCTCGCGCGAGCTGCCCGGTGCCGAGGAGGACCTCGAGGTCGAGGACGCCGAGGCGTTCATCGAGGACGTGCGCCTCGCGCTGTACGCGTCGAAGATCGTCGCCTATTCGCAGGGCTTCGACGAGATCCGCGCCGGCGCCGCCGAGTACGACTGGACGATCGACCTCGGCGCGGTCTCGAAGATCTGGCGCGCCGGCTGCATCATCCGCGCCCAGTTCCTGAACCGCATCGCCGATGCCTACGACGAGACGCCCGACCTGGCCGTGCTGCTCACCGCGCCGTACTTCGTCGAGGCGCTCGGCCGCGCACAGGGCGCATGGCGCCGGATCGTGTCCACGGCGGCGGGCGCCGGCATCCCCGCACCCGCCTTCTCGTCGTCGCTGTCGTACTATGACGGCCTGCGGGCGGAGCGACTGCCGGCCGCGCTCATCCAGGGACAGCGCGACTTCTTCGGTGCGCACACCTACAAGCGCATCGACAAGGAAGGAACCTTCCACACGCTGTGGTCGGGCGACCGCACCGAGATCGAGGCCGAAGACACCCACTGACACGAGCGCGTCGAACCGACGCGCTCCCGCATACGACGAGGGCGGATCTCCATCAGGGGATCCGCCCTCCTCGTGCCTGCGCCGGCTCCGCGCGTCAGCCGGCGTCGCCGTCCGCCACGGGCTTCACGTTGTGGTTGCGGCAGAACACGTTGCCCGGATCCCACGTGTGCTTGATGGCGGCGAGACGGGCCATCGTCGCCGGCGGGTACATGCGCTGGGCGATCGCCTCGTCGGTCGACACGGTGAAGTTGCCGTAGACGCCCGACCCCTTGGCCTCGATGGCGTCCCACGCGGCGTTGGCCGCCGCGCGCCCCGCGTCGTCGAGCATCCCCGGGATGTCGAAGGCCCCCGCCATCGCGAACCACGTCGCGTCGCGCGCGGGGAAGGCGGTG
Organism: Microbacterium yannicii; assembly: GCF_024055635.1. Classification (GTDB taxonomy): domain Bacteria; phylum Actinomycetota; class Actinomycetes; order Actinomycetales; family Microbacteriaceae; genus Microbacterium; species Microbacterium yannicii. The sequence continues at coordinate 134,267 of NZ_JAMXMB010000003.1, read as the reverse complement.
TCGTCCTGGGCCACATCGGCGTAGGCGCCGCCGAGAGACCGCAGCATCACGACCGAGGCCGGATGCTGCTCCCGGAACGCGACGAGGCGATCGATCGCCTCGTCGTCGAGCACACCCAGCAGCGTGTTGCCGCCGACGAAGCCGGGCATCGGCCGCTCGGGGTCGAACTCGGGGGCCTCCATCAAGACGTCGGGGTAGTCCAGCACGCCGAAGTCCCGCTCCGTGACGCCGGGGGCATCGGCGAGCGGCGCCAGTGCTCGGCGTGCGGCGTCCTCGTCGGTGCCGGCCCAGACGGCGGTGATCGAGGCGCCCGCCGGCGCATTCGGATCCATCGCAGGCACGTCCATGTACGTGACCGTGAGGTCGCGGGGCGCGTCGGCCATGACGTCGCGCAGCACGCGCAGCACGGGGCGTGCATCGCCCTCGAGCCCGTAGACGGCGTGGACGACGCCGTCGAGCCGGTGCGCCTGGAAGTCGAACCGCGTCACGACGCCGAAGTTGCCGCCACCCCCGCGCAGAGCCCACAGCAGCTCTGGGTGCGACGTCTCGGTCACCTCCACGACATCGCCCCGCGCGGTGACCAGCTGCGCGCCCACCAGCTGGTCGGCGGCCAGTCCCCACGCCCGCACCATCCAGCCGATGCCGCCGCCGAGGGTGAGACCGCCGACGCCGACGGATGCCGTGTCGCCGGAGCTGAGCCCCAAGCCGCGTTCGGCGAGGGCGTGGGCGACGCCGCCCCAGAGGGCACCGCCGCCGACGCGCACGCGTGTTCCTTCGACGTCGACGGTGTCGAGCGCCGAGATGTCGAGGGTGAGGCCGCCAGGCACCCCGCCCCAGGCGCTGTGGCCGCCGCCCCGGATCATGATCTCGAGGCGTTCGGCGGAGGCGTAGCGGACGGCGCCGCGCACATCGTCGACGCTGGCAGCGCGGATCACGGCAGCGGGCTCGCCGATGCCGGAGTGGAAACGACGGGCTGACTCCCATTCGGAGTCGCCCGGACGGATGACGGTGCCGACGGAGCCGGCACTGAGGTCGTCGTTGCTCATGACCGCAACGCTAGGACCCGCCGCCGACATCGGGGAAGATGTTCGCCGTCAGCGAGAGGGCGTCGTCCGCCGCGACGTCCGCGTCCGGGCGTAGGCTCGCGGCGTGACGAGCATCCTCTACATCGGCGGTACCGGAACGATCAGCGCGGCGTGCGTGCGCCGCTCCGTGGCTCTCGGGCACGAGGTCGCGGTGCTCAACCGCGGCAGCGCACGGCGTCCGCTGCCGCCGCAGGTCGAGCTGATCGAGGCCGACGTGCGCGACGCCGGCGCGGTGCGCACCGCGCTCGGCGACCGCCGGTTCGATGTCGTGGCCGAGTTCCTGGCCTTCACCCCCGAGCACATCGCGACCGATCTCGAGGTGTTCGAGGGACGCACCGGGCAGTACGTGTTCATCAGCTCGGCATCCGCCTACGAGAAGCCGCCGCGCCGGATGCCGGTGACGGAGTCGACGCCGCTGCGCAACCCGTTCTGGCAGTACTCGCGCGACAAGATCGCGTGCGAGGACGTGCTCGTCGCCGCACACCGCGAGCGCGGCCTGCCGGTGACCGTTGTGCGGCCGTCGCACACCTACGACGAGCGGCTGCTGCCCACGCTCGGCGGCTGGACCGACATCGCGCGCATGCGTGCGGGGCGTCCCGTCATCGTCCACGGCGACGGCACGACCCAGTGGACCATCACGCATTCCGACGACTTCGCGGTCGCCTTCACCGGCCTGCTCGGCAATCCGGCGGCGATCGGCGAGGCGTTCACCATCACGGGGACGCACGCGCCCACCTGGAACCAGATCTACGGCTGGCTGGCCGATGCCGCCGGCGTCGACTCGCCTGACCTCGTGCACGTCGCCTCCGACACGATCGCGGTGTTCGCACCGGACCTCGGACCGACTCTCATCGGCGACAAGGCCCACTCCATGTTGTTCGACTCATCGAAGGTGACGCAGCTCGTCCCCGAGTTCCGCACCACGATCACGTTCGACGAGGGCGCCCGCCGCATCCTCGCGTACTACGACGCGCACCCCGACGAGCAGCGGGTCGACGAGGGCCGCGATGCGCTCTTCGATCGCATCGCGGCCCATGCCCGCTCGGCCGGCTGACGCCCGCCGGTCGATCAGCGGGTGATGTCGCGCACGGTGCCCCTGTCGAGCCGGAGCCGGCGCCGCGCGCGGCGTGCGACGGCCGAGTCGTGCGTGACGATGATCAGCGTGAGCCCTTCGTCGTTGAGCGCCTGCAGCACCGACAGGATCTCGTCGCGCATGCTCTCGTCCAGGTTGCCGGTGGGCTCATCGGCGAGAAGCACGCGCGGGCGCTTGACGATCGCCCGCGCGATCGCCACGCGCTGCTGCTGACCGCCCGACAGCTCGCCGGGCCGATGGTCCGCGCGCTCTGCGAGACCGACATGCGCCAGCGCCTCGGCAACGCGGCTGCCCCGTTCGTCCTTCGAGAGGCCGAGCGGTTCCAGCGCCATGTCGACGTTCTCGTGCGCCGTGAGCGTCGGGATGAGGTTGAACCCCTGGAACACGAACCCGATCTCGTGCGCGCGGATACGGCCGAGCTCACGGTTGCTCGCGGTCGCGATGTCGATCTCGCCGACGTGCACCGAGCCGGTGCTGGGGCGGTCCAGCGCGCCCAGCAGCTGCAGCAGCGTGGACTTGCCGCCGCCGGTGGGTCCTTGGATCGTGACGAAGTCCCCCGCGTCGATCGTGAGGTCGACGCCGGCGAGCGCCTTCACGACGCGGCCCTTCTGGGTATAGGTGCGGGTGACGCCCTCGAGCCGGTACTGCGCCGGGGCTGCGGCATCCGGAGCCGAGGCCGCCTCGGTGTCGATCATGGTCATGACGTGGTCTTCCCTTCTTGGAGACGGTGTCGTGGAGATGAGTTCGGGTGCAGTGAAATCGGTGCTCGACATGGGATGCCTCAGCCCACCGATCGGAGGGCTTCGGCGGGGCTCAGCCGCGCGGCACGCCAGCCGCCGAATGCGCCGGCGACGAGACCGCCCAGCACCGCGATGCCGACCGCCGCGACGACGACCCACAGCGTGACCGGTGCCTGCAGCACGATGTCGGCGCCGGTCTGCGGCATCATCGCGTTCCCGAACGGCCCGCTCCCCGCCGGCCCCTCTCCCCCGCCGCCAGGACCGAAGCTCTGCGTGGCGGGCGCCGTCGAGATCGTCGGGGCGATGACGTTGATGGCGATGATGCCGGCGAAGCCGACGACGAGGCCGGCGACACCGCCGAGGAGGCCCTGCACGACCGATTCGCCCGCCACCTGGCCGACGACGCGGCCGTTGGACCAGCCGATCGCCTTCAGCGTGCCGAACTCCCGCGTGCGGCGCGAGACGCCCGACATCGTGAACAGCACGGCAAGGACCAGTGCGACGGCGAGCACGATGAGCGACAGCCACGTGCCGAGGCTCGTGATGAGCGAGGACGCGCTCGACAGCGATCCCGACACGGTCGAGGCGAGATCGGACTGCGAGCTCACGGTGGCGTCGGGCAGCTCCTCCTGGAGCGCCGTCTGCACCGACGAGATGGCATCGGACGACTCCGCCTGCACGTACACGGTCGAGATCACGTCGCCGGCGCCCGAGAGCTCTTGGGCGACGTCGAGCGGGATGTACATGTTCGAAGCGGTGTCGGCCTCATCGGACGTCGACGCCACGAGGCCGACGATCTCGAAGTCCTGGCCGCCGACGTCGATGGTGTCCCCGACTGCCAGGCCGGCGGTCGTGGCGTATGTCGCATCGAGGACGGCGACGTACGCGCCCTCGTCGGACGCCTCGAGGCCGCGTCCGTCGCTGAGCGCCACCGCCGACAGCGGGCCCACGGCATCCGCCGACGGGTCGATGCCGAGCACCGTGAACGAGTCGACGCCGAACGAGCCGCCGCCGAAGCCGCCCCCACCGCTCTCTCCCTCGGTCTGCTGGGGCGGCTGCGCCTGGCTGGTGGCGTCGCCGGTGGCGTCGTCCGGCCTTTGCGGCAGCTCTCCCGAGAAGGTCATGTTCGTGAGGCTGAGTGCAGCGGATGCCGCGGCCACGCCGTCGATACCGGTCACCGTGTCGAGCGTCGCGGCGTCGAGGGTCGAGCGCATCGGCTCGGTCACCAGCCGCGACTGGCTGAGCTCGGTCGTGCCGTCGTCGGTGGTCTCGCCGCCGTCCTCACCGAAGTCGAACCGCGCGCCGCCTTGGCCGGGCTCGGCCTGCGCTCCCGTGACCGTCAGGTCGGTGCCGACGCCGTACACCGATTCCAGCGCCTGCGCCTGCGCGGCGCTCACGCCGGCGGCGAGCGAGTTCACGATCATCACGAGCGCGATGGCGATCGCGAGGCCGGCGGCCACGATGATCGTCTGCTTCTTGCGGCCGGCCAGCTCCCGCCGCAGATAGGTCATGTACATGGGTCTCCTCTGGGCGGGCGGAATGCCGGCCGTCGAGGGGAACGCTACGAATAGCGGTGATGCGCTCTGCAAGCAGCACTTATGAAGCGGTTATGCGTTGCCGCTTCCTCGCGCCTCGGAGGCGGCCGGGTTTTCACAGCGCGCGCATAGCGGGCGCCATAGGAACCGCATAGGAAGGCGTCCACAATGGACGCATGACCAACCCCTCACCCGCCCTGCTGCGTCCCGACGGCTCGAACCTCCGCGTGCTCGTGGTGGACGACGAGCAGATGCTCACCGACCTGCTGTCGATGGCGCTGCGGATGGAAGGGTGGGAGGTGCGGACCGCCGGCTCGGGCTTCGAGGCTCTGCAGTCCGCACGCGAGTTCGAGCCCGACGCGATGGTGCTCGACGTCATGATGCCCGACCTGGACGGGATGGCCGTGCTGCAGCGGCTGCGTCAGTCGGGCGACGACGTGCCGGTGCTGTTCCTGACCGCCAAGGACGCCGTGAGCGATCGCGTCGCCGGCCTCACCGCCGGCGGTGACGACTATGTCACGAAGCCGTTCAGCCTCGAGGAGGTCGTGGCACGGCTCCGCGGCCTCATGCGCCGGGCAGGCACCGCCCACGCCGCGGGAGCCGAGCCGATCCTGCGCGTGGGCGATCTCACCCTCAACGAGGACAGCCACGAGGTCGAGCGCTCGGGCGAGGAGATCGAGCTCACGGCGACCGAGTTCGAACTGCTGCGCTACCTCATGCGCAATCAGCGTCGCGTGGTCTCGAAGGCGCAGATCCTCGACCGTGTCTGGAACTACGACTTCGGTGGGCGCTCCAGCGTCGTCGAGCTCTACATCTCGTACCTGCGCAAGAAGATCGACGCCGGCCGCGAACCCCTCATCCACACCGTGCGCGGCGTCGGCTACATGATCAAGGCGCCCCAGTGACCGACGAGCCCCGCGCGCAGGCTCCCGGGAAGAACGGGACGGATGCCGCGCCGGACGCAACCGCGCCCACCGACGCGTCTCCACTCGGGGACGGCGGCGATGCAGGGTCCGGCTCGACCGGCGCCGACGCGAAGGTCGCCCGGCGCGCACCGTGGACGCTGCAGCGGAAGCTCATCGTGACGGTGGTGGCCATCACCTCCTTCATCATGGTGCTCGTGGCGGTGGCGACCAGCGCGATCCTCAGCCAGGTGCTGGAGCAGCAGCTCAACGACAACGTGCAGTCGGCGGCGCGACGGTCATCGATCGTGCTGGCGCAAGCAGGGGCGAGCGGTCTGACTGCCGAGGAGATCCTGACCCAGCAGCCGCAGCCACCGGGTTATTTCCTGGCGATCCAGACCCTTCCCCACGTCCCGACCGCCGCGGTGATGACCACCCAAGGCGTCGTCGAGTTGGATGCCGACGAGATCGACAAGATCAGCGAGAGCCTGAATGGCCAGAGCGATCAGCTCGTCGTGACTGTCGAGGACCGCGGAACCTACCGCGTGGAACCCGTACGGGCAGGTGCGACGTACGCCCTCGTCGGGCTGTCCAGAGATGACGTCGCCGTGACTCTCACGCGGATGCTCATCACGATCGGCCTCCTCACCGCCGGCGGTCTGCTCCTGCTCGCCGTGGCCACGGCCTGGACCATTCGCCGCGGCCTCGCACCCCTGCGTGCTGTCGCCGACACGGCGGCCCGCGTGTCGACGCAGCGGCTCGACCAGGGCGAGGTCACCATCGCCGAGCGGGTACCCGCCCGCCAGGCCGACCCGCGCACCGAGGTCGGCCGCGTGGGCGAAGCGCTGAACACGCTCCTCGATCACGTCGACGAGTCGCTCACCGCCCGCCAGCGCAACGAGGAGCGCATGCGCGCATTCGTTGCCGATGCGAGCCACGAGTTGCGCACGCCGCTCTCGTCGATCCGCGGCTACAGCGAGCTGTCGCTGAAGGCCCTCAGCCGTGCCCCTCGACTAGCTCGGGGACCGGAAGCGGCGACCATCGAGACCACCGAGGCGTCGCTCGAGCGCATCCAGGCGCAGTCGCTGCGCATGACGTCGCTCGTCGAGGACCTGCTGCTGCTGGCGCGCCTCGACGAGGGGCAGGAGCTCGTCTACGGCACCGTGGACCTGACGCGGCTCGTGATCGACGCCGTGGGCGATGCGCGGCCCACCGGGCCCGACCACGAGTGGGTGCTCGAGGTGGGCGATGAGCCCGTGCTCGTCGCCGGCGACACCGGACGGCTGCACCAGGTGGCCGCCAACCTCCTGGCCAACGCCCGCACGCACACGCCCGCGGGCACCACGGTCACCGTGAGCGTCGCCCGTGACGACGGCACGGCGGTCCTTCGGGTCCACGACGACGGTCCTGGCATCGATCCGTCGATCAGGGACGAGCTGTTCGAGCGCTTCTCGCGCGCCGACCGCTCGCGGGCGCGACAGACCGGCGGCACCGGCCTGGGCCTCTCGATCGCCCGTGCCATCGTCGATGCCCATGGCGGCAGCATCCGTGTCGACAGCGCACCCGGAGACACGACGTTCGAGGTGCGTCTGCCGGCTCGCCCGGCCGACCCGGCGTGAGCGCCGGGGTCAATAGCCGCTGAAGGCGTCCGTCGTGATCGAGCGCGCGCGCTCGAGCGCCGGCGCCAGATCGGCGATCAGCGCCGCCGGGCCCGAGATGTACGCGTGACGCGATGAGATGTCCGGCACGACGCGCAGGAGGCCGTCGGCATCGAGGCGCACGCCCTTCGCCCACGTCCAGTGGTCGGGGAGGTCGGCGGGGCGATCGCGGGTGAACACGATGACGCGGGCTCCGGATGCCGCGATCTCGTCGCGGTACGCCAGCTCTGAGGAGTCCGACGCGACGTAGACGAGCACGATGTCCCGGTCGAGGCCCGACGCCTGTGCGTGGCGCAGCTGCGACACGAACGGCGTGACGCCGATGCCTGCGGCCACCATCAGGATCGGCGCCGCATCGCGCTTGGGCAGCAGGAAATCGCCCCAGACGCCGGTGATGGCGAGCGCGTCGCCCGGCTCCACCTCGGCGAGCGCCTTCTTGTACGAGCTCTGCGCCTTGGTGGTCTTGCCCTCCTTGAACGCGACCTTCAAGAGGGGCAGGTCTTCCGGTGCCGACGCGATGCTGAACTCGCGTCGCGTGCCGCGGGCGTCCGGGTGGCGATGAGGCACCTCGAGCTCGAGGTACTGGCCGGGAAGGAACGCGAGCCGGTCGTGCACCCGGAACGTGAGCTCCTGAACGTTCGGCGTGGGCTCCGCGCGCGACACGAGGGTGAGGCGCACCGCCGTGCGCACCGCGAAGGCGAACGCGACGAGGTTGCCGACGAGGAGGGCACGCTCCTGGCCGAGCGTGATGTCGCCGAGCGGGATGGGCCACCCGGCCAGCACGCCGACCACCGTGGCAACGGTCAGCTGCTGCCAGCGGCGGGGCGGGAGCGTGAGCGGTTCGGAGAGCATGAACGCGCCGAGGAAGAGGAACGGCGACGACCAGAGGATCGGCCAGAGCAGGTCGAGCGCATCGATCTCCAGGCCGGCGGATTGGTACTGCGCCGCGGTGCGGAAGACCGCGACCGCCACCGCGAAGACCAGGAACACCGCGACGATGCGCAGCTTCTCGGTGCGCACCAGCACGGCGAGGCCCAGGAGGATGACCGGTGCGGCGAGTGCCGGGGTGCCGACCCACCAGGAAGACGCGCCGAGATCCGGCCACACCAGGCTCAGCAGGGTCAGCACGGTGGCACCCACCGCCGCCGGGTTGAAGATGTGGCGTCCACGCCACGCGAGCACGTACTTCGACAGCGAGGCGACCGCAGCCGCGATCACGATCCCGAGGAGTCCCACGAGCTCGAGCGTCGGCCGCAGCACGAACAGCAGGATGTGCGCCGTGATGAGCGACGATTCCAGGCGCCAGGGCAGGTTGAGCACCCGCTGGGCCGCGGCATCCACCCCCACGCACACGGCCGAGAGCACCGCGAGGGTCACGACGAGCTGCAGGGGGTCAGGGCCGACGAGGCCGAAGAACGACAGCAGCAATGCCACGACGGCGAGCGCAGCGAGCGCGAAGTACACCAGGCGGTACATCGACAGGCGGCCGAGCACCGCGAAGATGCGGTTCCAGACGGCGGTGAGGGTTCCCATGCGCTCAGACCGGCTGCAGGGGCTCGGGGCGGCCGGCAGGGGGAATGACGCGGATGTCGTCGCCCGGGCGCACGACGCCGCCCTCGAAGATGACCGACATGACGCCGGCGAGGCGCACGGTCGCGCCGGTGTCATCGAGGTGGACGAGCTCCTTCATCAGCCCTTCGGAGATGCCGTCGATCTGGACGCACGGGTTGCGCAGACCGGTGATCTCGACCACGGCCTCCGCGCCGAGAGCGAGTCGTGTGCCGCGCGAGAGTCCGAGCAGATCGATGCCGGCGGTGGTGACATTCTCACCCAGCGCCCCGGCGTGCACCTCGTGACCGCGTTCGGCCATGTCGTCGAACAGCTCGGCGTGGATCAGGTGCACCTGGCGGAGATTGGGCGTCGTCGGGTCGCGTCGGATGCGGGACAGGTGCTGCACGGTGGTGCCGGCGTGGGCATCGCCTTCGACGCCGATGCCGGCGATGAGGGTGATGCTCTCGCGCGTCGGCTTGCTGAAGCGATGCGCGTCGTCGCGTGCCACCGCGACGACGTGTCCGGCGAGGGGTTCGGGGCGAGGGTCGGTCACTGCTCCAGGCTATTCGGTCGAACGAACAGGTCGGCGCGGCAGCCCGGAGACCACTCGACGCGGCCATCCGTCGTCATACGCACCCACTCGACGCCCCACTCGTGGGCGAGGCGGGGGCCGCCGTCGAAGAACAGCGCCGTCGCGACGGCGTCGGCCGTCATCGCGTCTGCCGCCACGGCCCACGTCGCGGCGATCGCCCGCACCGGCTGCCCGGTGCGGGCATCGAGTACGTGGTGCAGGGTGGTGGATCCCGTCGCCGACGGCCACGAGCGCCGGTTGACCGCGGACGCGCAGAGCGCGGCATCCGTCACCTCCCACACGCCGATGGCGCGACGCGGATCGAAGGGATGCTCGAGCCCGATGCGCTGCGGCCGCCCACGCACCGCGAGATCGCCGCCGGCGTCCACCGTGATGTCGCCCGTCACGGTGGACGTGAGGGTGCCGAGGACGAGGTCGACGAGGCGGCCCTTGCCGAGGGCGCCCACGTCGATCGTCGTCGGCTCGCTGAGCGCGAGGAGCCCGTCCCGCCAGGTCAGCAGCTGCTGCCATCCGGCGGGCGCGGGGGCCGGCTCGCGATCACGGAGTGTGTACGCGGCGTCGTAGCCGAGGGCGTCGAGCGATCCCCCGACGAGCGGGTTGACGGCCCCTGCCGTCGCGGCTGACAGCGCCGCCAAGGCCTCCAGCATCGGAACGGCATCCGGCGGCGCGGGCACGGCCCCTCCCGTCCGCGCCAGCGCGCTCACCACCGAGTCGGTGCGGAATCGCGACCATTCGCGATCGAAGTCGTCGATGCGGGCGGCGACCTCGTCACGCACCGTCGCCGGCAGACGATGCTCGGTGACGATCTCCCATGTCGTGCCGATGGCGTCGAAGCGCCAGGAGTCCGGCGCCGCGCTCACGGCCTACTTCGCCGCCTCGGACTTGATGGTCTCGATGGCGTCGTTGAAGCCGCCGCTGGTGAGCGACGATCCCGCCACGCGGCTGACCTGGATGTCGTCGATGTCGTGCCCGACGACGACGTCGGCGATCCCGCCGATGAACTGGCCCTGGAACTGCTCCGACTCGCGCTTCTGCGGGTCGCCGGCGACTTTGACGGTCGTGATGACGTCGTCCTCGAGGGTCACGGTGACCGCGATCGTCTCGACCGACTCGGGCGTCGCATACGAGCCGTCGGCCGTGTACGTGCCGTCGGCGTACGAGCCGGAGCCGGACGCGCCTGTGCCGGTGCCGTCCGAGGTGCCCGTGGTCTCGGAGGCCTCCGGCGTGGCCGGCTCTTCGGCCTCGGAGGCCTGCGGCGCGCAGCCGGCGAGGAGGGCGATGCCGGCGGCGGCGGTCAGCGCCGCTCCGGCTCGGACGGGGCGGGAAGCGAGTGCGGTGCGGATCATGACGGTCCTCCTGGCTCGGGTCGGCTCGGGTCGGTGCGGATGGCGACGCCGGAGCGTCTGGGAGAGATCCTGCCAACGACTCCTATGAGCCGGCTTCGAGCGTGTCGATCGCAGGTGATGAGCCGGCCCGCGCCCGCAGCACCGCCTTGAGCGCCTCGACCGCGAGGAAGATGCCGATCGACACCACGATGGGGAGGATCCAGGATGCCGCGGCCAGCGGCCGCGAGTCGAACAGCAGGTTCATGAACGGCACGTACGTGTAGATCACCTGCAGCACGATGAGCGCGATGGCCGACCACCACACCGCTCGGTTGCCGCGCAGCACGTCGAGAGTGAGACTCGAGCGGCTCAGGAACCGGCAGTTGAACAGGTAGGCGAGCTGTCCGAGCGCCAGCATGAGCACCGCCTCGGTGCGCGCCACCTCGATGTCGGCGCCGGTGGCGACGACGCCGTAGAAGACGCCCATCGCGGCGCCGCCGATGACGAGCGACACCACCAGTACGAAGCCGAGCTCGCGGCGATCGATGATCGGTCCCCCGGTGGCGCGCGGCGGCCGGCGCATGATGCCGCGCTCGGCCGGCTCGTACGCGAGTGCGAGGGAGAGCGTCACCGCCGTCACCATGTTGACCCACAGCACCTGCACGCTCGTGATGGGCAGCGCGAGTCCGAACAGGACGGCGACGAGGATCACGAGCGACTGCGCCCCGTTGGTGGGAAGCAGGAACACGATCGACTTGCGCAGGTTGTCGTAGATGCGACGGCCCTCGGCGATCGCGCCGCGGATCGTCGCGAAGTTGTCGTCGGCCAGCACGAACTCGGCGGCCTCCTTGGTCGCCTCGGTGCCCTTGATGCCCATCGCGATGCCGACGTCGGCCCGCGTCAGCGCGGGAGCGTCGTTGACGCCGTCGCCGGTCATCGCGACCACCTCGCCGTGCGACTGCAGCGCGCGCACGATGCGGATCTTGTGCTCGGGACTCGTGCGCGCGTACACGTCGACGTCGCGCACGACCTCGCGCAGCTGCTCCTGCGTCAGGGCCTCGAGCTCCGCGCCGGTCAGCACCTCCGCGTCAGCGCTCGCGAGTCCCATCTCGTGCGCGATGGCGAGGGCGGTGCCGGCGTGGTCGCCGGTGATCATCTTCACCCGGATGCCGGCGGTGTGGCAGTCCGCGATGGCCTCGACCGCTTCCGGCCGAGGCGGGTCGACGATGCCCCACAGGCCGATGAACTCGAGGTCGATGAGGTCGTCGAGCGCGAACTCCTCCGTCGTCGGCCGCACCGGCTTGCGCGCCGCCGCGAGCACACGCAGTCCCTGTGAGCTCAGCCTCTCGATCGCCGCGTTCCAGCGGACGAGGTCGAGGGGCTCGGATCCGTCGGCGCCGCGCTGTGTGAGCGAGCGCTCAAGGAGGCGGTCGGGTGCACCCTTGACGAGGATCGCCCGCGAGACCTCGCCCGCGGCACCACCGGATCGGGCTCCCTCGTTGAGGGTCGCCATGAGCTTGTTGGCGGAGTCGAACGGGATGACGGCTACCCGGCGGCCCCCGGCACTGCCCACGCCGCCCTTCATCGCGACGACTTTCAGGGCGCCCTCCGTCGGCTCGCCCACCAGGCTCCACGCGCCGTCGTCGCCGCGGACGATGTGTGCGTCGTTGCAGAGGGTCGCGATCGCCAGCAGCGCCGCCAGGTCGCCGCGGTCGGTCGGCGCGCCGGCCTCGACGGCGGCGGACCCCGCGCCGGCGCCCGCGCCCGCGCCCGCGCGGACGATCTCGCCCTCGGGCACGTAGCCGAGCCCGGTGACGTCGTACTCGGCGAGCGGTGTCACGATGTGCCGCACGGTCATCTCGTTGCGGGTGAGCGTGCCCGTCTTGTCGGAGCACACGGTGGTCACCGAGCCGAGCGCCTCCACCGCGGGAAGCTTCCGGGTGATGGCGTTGTGGCGGGCCATCTGCTGCACGCCGATCGCGAGCGTGATCGTCACGAGTGCCGGCAGCCCCTCGGGGATCGCCGCCACCGCGAAGCCGATGGCCGCCGAGATGAGCTCGGGATACGGCATCCCGTGCACGAAACGCCCGATCAACATCATGATGGCGGCCATCGCCAGGATCACGACAGTGAGCACGCGGCCGAAGCTGTCCAGCTGCCGGGTCAGTGGGGTGGCCAGCGACTCGGCTTCGTCGGCGAGGCTCTGGATGCGGCCGAGCTCGGTGTCGGATCCGGTCGCGGTCACGAGCCCCCGGCCCTGGCCGGCGCTCACGATGGTGCCCGAGAACGCCATCGAACCACGGTCGCCGACGCCCGCCTCGGGCGCCGCCGGGTCGGTGGTCTTCGACGACGGGACGGACTCCCCGGTCAGCGCCGCTTCGTCGATGCGCAGCTGGAACGCCTGCAGCAGCCGCAGGTCGGCCGGCACCTTGTCGCCGGGCATGAGCCGCACGACATCGCCGGGAACCAGGTCGGCGGCCGGCACGGTGACCCAGCCGCCGTCGCGCCGCGCGCTGGCATCGGCCGACAGCATCCCGCGGATGCCGGCGAGTGCCTTCTCGGCCCGCCCCTCCTGGATGTAGCCGATCACCGCGTTGATGATCGCGACGACCATGATCACCCAGAAGTCGAGCCAGTCCCCCATGAGCGCCTTGATGACGGCGGCGCCCAGCAGGATGTAGATCAGGGTGTCGTTGAAGTGGGCCAGAAAGCGCAGCACAGCCGGCTTGCGCGCCGGCTCGGGCAGGCGGTTGGGACCTGCGATCTCGAGACGTGCCGCAGCGTCCGCGGCGTCCAGTCCCCCGGCGTCAGCCTCGAGATGCTCCAGCACCTCGTCGACCGGCAGCGCCCACGGACGCGCGACGGTCAGGCGCGCCTGGGTCAACGATGCGGAATCGAGCGGTGCGGGGTTCGGCGGCTGCGTCATGGATGCTTCGTCCTTCCGTCGCCGCCGCGGTGCCGGTGCTCCGACCCGGTGCCGGCGTCAGGCCGCCCCGTCGAACATGCTGGTGACGGAGCCGTCTTCGAACACTTCGTGGATCGCGCGTGCGAGCAGTGGCGCGATAGGGAGAATCGTAAGGCTCGGGAACCGCTTCTCGTCGGGGATCGGCACCGTGTCGGTCACGACGACCTCGTCGATCGCCGGGCTCTGCAGCCGCGTCGCCGCCGGATCGCTGAAGATCGCGTGCGTCGCGGCCACGATCACCTTGGTCGCACCGTTGGCCTTCAGCGCCTCGGCCGCCTTCACGATCGTGCCGCCGGTGTCGATCATGTCGTCGACCAGCAGGCAGACGCGACCGTCGACCGCGCCGACGATCTCGTTGACGGTGACCTGGTTGGCGACATTCGGGTCCCGGCGCTTGTGGATGATCGCCAGTGGCGCGCCCAGGCTGTCGGACCACTGATCGGCGACGCGCACGCGCCCGGTGTCGGGTGAGACCACGGTGAGGCGCGCGCGGTCGGCTTCGCTGAGCGTGTTCTCGAAGTACTCCAGCAGCACGGGCTTGGCGAACAGGTGGTCGACGGGGCCGTCGAAGAAGCCCTGGATCTGCGCGGCGTGCAGGTCGACGCTCATGATCCGGTCGGCGCCGGCCGTCTTGAAGAGGTCGGCGACGAGCCGGGCGCTGATCGGCTCGCGGCCGCGGCCCTTCTTGTCCTGTCGCGAGTAGGGGAAGTAGGGCGCGACGACGGTGATGCGCTTGGCGGACGCCCGCTTGGCGGCGTCGAGCATGATGAGGGTCTCCATCATCCACTCGTTGACCGGTGGGCCGAAGCTCTGGATGAGGAAGAGGTCGCAGCCGCGGATCGAGACCTCGAATCGCGTCAGGATCTCGCCCGACGCGAAGGTGCGGTACTCGGTCGGGACCAGCTCCGTGCTCAGCTGCTCGGCGACCTGCGCCGCGAGCTCGGGGTGCGAGCTGCCGCGCGCGATGACGAGCCGTTTCTTCGTCTTGGCGACGAGTCCGGGGGCGATGTCGTTCGCCCGGTCGAGTTCAACGGTCTTCTTCTTGCGCGCCATCGTCCGCCTTCTGTGCGCTGCGGGCCTTGGCGGCGACGTCCGCCGCTCCGGTACCCGGTCTGTTCTTCTCGACCCAACCCTCGACGTTGCGCTGAGGGGCGACGCTGAGAGCGAGAGCACCGGCCGGCACATCCTTGCGGATGACCGCCCCCGCCCCCGTCTTCGCGCCGTCTCCGATCCTAACGGGCGCCACGAAGACGTTATGCGAGCCGGTGTGCACTTCGTCCCCGATCTCGGTGGGGTGCTTGGCCAGGTCGTCGTAATTGGCGGTGATCGCACCGGCGCCCAGATTGACGCCGCGGCCGATGGTGGTGTCTCCGATGTACGACAGATGGGGCACCTTGCTCGATTCGCCGATCGTGGAGTTCTTCGTCTCGACGAAGGTGCCGATCTTGCCGCGGTCGCCGAGGTACGTGCCCGGCCGGAGGTAGGCGAAGGGGCCCACAGTCGCCTTCGCGCCGATGACGGCGAGGGTCGCGTCGGTGCGGGTGACCGTGGCGTCCTCGCCCACCTCGCAGTCGACCAGGCTCGTGTCGGGGCCGACCGTGGCGCCCGACGCGATCGTCGTCGCGCGCAGGATGTGGGTGTTCGGGAGCACCGTGACGTCGGGGGCGAGCGTCGCTGTGACGTCGATCCACGTCGTCGCGGGGTCCAGGATGGTCGCGCCTTCCAGCTGCCAGCGACGCACCGTGCGCGCGTTGAGCAGGCGCGCGGCCTCGGACAGCTGCACGCGGTCGTTGACGCCGAGCGCGGCCACCGCATCCGGAGCGGTCAGCGCCGCCACGGCGAGGCCGTCGCCGCGCAGCAGTGCCACGACGTCGGTCAGATACTTCTCCCCCTGCGCGTTCGCGGTTCCGACGAGCGCCAGTTGCGTGCGAAGCGCCGCCGCCTGGAAGACGTAGACGCCCGCGTTGATCTCGGAGACGGATGCCTCGTCCGCCGTCGCATCCTTCTGCTCGACGATCCGCGCCACCGCGCCGTCGGCGTCGCGGATGACACGGCCGTACCCGGTCGCATCATCGAGCGCCGCGCTGAGCACCGTCGCGGCGACGGCGCCGTCGCGGTGGCCGCGCAGGAGGGCGGCGAGGGTGTCGGCCTCGAGGAGCGGCACGTCGCCGCTCAGCACCAGGACATCGCCCACGAAGTCGTCGAGGGCGTCGAGGGCCATCTCGACGGCGCGGCCTGTTCCCGGGATCTCGTCCTGGTCGACCACGATGACGCCCGGTGCGGCATCCACGACGGCTCCTGCGACCAGGTCCCGCTCGTGCCGGACGACCACCACCACGCGCTCCGGCGCGAGGGCGAGCGCGTGGTCGAGCACGTGCCCCACCAGCGGGCGGCCGCCGATCCGGTGCAGCACCTTCGGCAGTGACGACTTCATGCGGGTGCCCTGGCCGGCGGCGAGGACGATGACGGCGAGAGCGCTGTCGCGGGGGGTGTCGATCATGCTCCGCCGCCAGGACTCGAACCTGGGCCTCACAGCTCCAAAGGCTGTCGTGCTGCCATTACACCACGGCGGACCACGGCGTTCCGAGGTGCCGGGAGCCGCCCGTCAAGTCTGCCAGACGGTGCCACCTGCTTCGGGCGGGACGGCTGCCCCGATAATGGGGGGATGACGGGGCAGAGCGACGAGGTGGACCGCATCGTCGAGGCGTGGACGACGCAGCGCCCCGACCTCGACTTCTCGCCCCTCGGCGTGCTCTCGCGCGTCGATCGGCTGTCGCGTCATCTCGACCGTGCCCGGCGCGACGCATTCCGCCGCAGCGAGCTCGAGCCGTGGGAGTGGGACGTGCTGTCGGCCCTGCGACGCGCCGGCGAGCCGTTTCAGCTCAGCCCGAAGCAGCTCCTCCAGCAGACCCTGGTGTCGAGCGGCACGATGACCAACCGCATCGATCGTCTGGTGGGCCGCCGGCTCGTGCGCCGCGAGGCCGATCCGGACGACGGCCGCAGCGTCCTGGTCACCCTCACCGACGAGGGGAAGATCCGGGTCGATGCTGCGATCACGCGTCTCGTCGACGCCGAGGCGCTGCTGCTCGAGACGCTCTCGCGCGGCGATCGCGAGCGCCTCGCCGGCCTGCTGCGCAAGCTCAGCCTCGGCTTCGACACGACGCCGTGAAAGCGTCGGGCTCAATCGAGCAGATCAGCGCACCCAGCCGCGGATCTCGCCGATTCTGCCCGGATCTTTCACGCCCCGTCGGGCTCAGCCGAGCTGCTCGGTGAGCTCGAACCAGCGCTCCTCGACCGCGTCGCGCTCGTTCTCGAGCCCGGTGATCCGTGCCATCTCAGCGCCCAGGCCGACGTAGTCCGACTGATCGTGGTCGGCGAGCGCGACGCGCGCCGCGCCGATCTGCGACTCGAGCTTCTCCAGACGCCGTTCGAGCGCAGACACCTCCTTCTGCGCGGCGCGCAGCTCGGCGCCCGACAGCGCGGGCGAGGCCGACGCCGAGGCCGCGGCATCCGTCCCGCTCGTGCGCTTCGTCTCGTCGCGCTCGCTCAGCGAGCGGGCCCTGAGCCGCAGGTACTCGTCGACCCCGCCCGGGAGGTGGCGAAGGTGTCCGTCGAGGATCGCGTATTGCTGATCGGTGACCCGCTCGATGAAGTACCGATCGTGCGACACGACGAGGAGCGTGCCCGGCCAGGAGTCCAGCAGGTCCTCGATGGCGGCGAGCATGTCGGTGTCGAGGTCGTTGGTCGGCTCGTCGAGGATGAGCACGTTCGGCTGCTCGAGGAGGATGAGCAGCAGCTGCAGCCGTCGTTTCTGACCGCCGGACAGGTCTTTCACCGGCGTCGAGAGCTGGGCGCTCTGGAAGCCCATGCTCTCCAGGAGCTGGCCCGGCGTGAGCTCCTGGGCCTTCGATCCGGCGCCGAACGTGTACGTCGTGCGCAGACGGGAGATGACGATGCGGACCGGATCGTTGAGGTGCTCCTCGAGTTCGTCGAGGCGCTGCGTGAGCGTGGCGACCTTCACGGTCTTGCCGCGCTTGACGCGTCCGGCGGTCGGCTCGACATCGCCCGACACCAGCCCGAGCAGGGTCGACTTGCCCGCGCCGTTGACGCCGAGGATGCCGGTGCGCTCGCCGGGGGCGATCCGCCACTCGACCGGATGCAGCACCTCGCGCCCGTCATATGCCACTGCGGCGTCGAGAAGGTCGACCACGTCCTTGCCGAGGCGCGAGACCGCGAGCGAGCGCAGTTCGGTCGCGTCGCGGATCTCGGGCACGTCGGCGATGAGGTCGTTCGCGGCGTCGATGCGGAACTTCGGCTTCGACGTGCGCGCCGGTGCGCCGCGGCGCAGCCACGCCAGCTCTTTGCGGGCGAGGTTCTGCCGGCGCTGTTCGATGACGGCGGACTGGCGGTCACGCTCGACCCGCTGCAGGATGTAGGCCGCGTAGCCGCCCTCGAACGGCTCGACGATGCGGTCGTGCACCTCCCAGGTGGTGTTGCACACCTCGTCCAGGAACCAGCGGTCATGCGTCACGACCAGCAGCCCGCCCTGGTTCGCCGGCCATCGCCCCTTGATGTGCGCGGCGAGCCACGAGATCGCCTCGACGTCCAGGTGGTTCGTGGGCTCG
The DNA here is from genome assembly GCF_024055635.1 of Microbacterium yannicii. GTDB lineage: Bacteria > Actinomycetota > Actinomycetes > Actinomycetales > Microbacteriaceae > Microbacterium > Microbacterium yannicii. The sequence goes on along the minus strand of NZ_JAMXMB010000003.1, from coordinate 116,196 downwards.
TCGAGGAAGAGCACGTCGTGGTCGCCCACCAGCAGCGTGGCGAGCGACACGCGCCGCCGCTGACCGCCCGACAGCCCGGCTACCGGCCCGTCCCACGGGAGGTCGCCCAGCAGCCCGGCGATCACATCCCGCGCCCGGGGATCGCCGGCCCACTCGTGGTCGGGACGATCCCCGACGACGGTCTGGTGCACCGTGAGCGTGTCGTCGAGCGTGTCGGCCTGGTCGAGCACTCCGACACGGATGCCGCCACGCACCGTCACCCGGCCGCCATCGGGCTCCAGCCGGCCGGCGAGCATCGCCAGCAGGCTCGACTTGCCGTCGCCGTTGCGGCCGACGACGCCGATGCGATCGCCCTCGTCGATGCCGAGCGAGACCCGGTCGAAGACGACCTTCGTCGGGAACTCCAGGTGCAGGGCCTCGGCCCCCAGAAGATGTGCCATGTCCCCTCCAGGCTAGGCGAGCCGGAGGGGCCCGCCGCGCGTCGGGTGCGCGGCGACCGCTCAGTCGGCGATCTGGACGGCGCGGTCGAACGCGACGTAGCCCGAGAAATCGGCCCCCACACGCGTCACGGCGCTCGAGTGCGGCCTCGGATACGACCAGGCGCGATCGGTGTGCTCGTGCTCGCCGACGCGCACGCTGAAGTACTGCGCCTCGCCCTTCCACGGGCAGGTGTAAGGCGTCGCGCTCTCGATCAGGGCGCCCTTCGCGACCGCGACCGGCGGCCAGTACCAGTTGCCCTCGATGCGGACAAGGTCGTCCTTGTCCGCCTCGGCGATCACCACGCCGTTCAGCACAGCCTTCACGATTCCTCCAGGGGGGTTGGTCTCACCCCAGAGGATCGAACCTGCGCGCCCGCGGATGTGTTCCCCGGCGAGGGCCGCGCCCCGGCGACGCCCGATCAGTACCAGATGCTCAGCCGGGGCGCGGTGTGCCAGCCCAGCACACGAGCGGCCGCCGTGGGATCCGTCGTCTTCACGCGGCCCGCGGCGGCGAGCGTCGCCGGTGACACCGCCCCGAGGTACGTGGCCGACAGCTCGGTGATGCCGAGCGCCACCTCCACGGTCCCCGCCGGGCCGTCACCGTCGTCGAGGGGGGTCACGCGACCCACGCCGGCGTCATCGACCTCGAGCAGGTACCGGCCCGTCGAGAGGCCGATCGGGTCGGACACGTCGAGCACCAGCGTGCCCGCGGCGCCGTAGCGACGGGCCTCGAGGCAGGAGACGACATCGATGATCCGCACGTATTGGTGATCGCGTATGGCGACCTTCGCGGCGCGCTGGTCGGCGATCATCCACAGCAGAGGCTCGTCGACCGACAGCTCGCTCGCGTGCACCTCGGCCACCAGGTCGAGTTCGAGCAGGAATCGCCACAGCGCCGCGTAGGCGTCGTCGGTCTCGGCGATGAGGTAGTGGACGGTGACCGTCGCCTTGGTGAAGTCCTCGTGGTTCTCACGCACGGCGTACACCGCGGCGCCTCGCACCTCGCCCTCGGCATCCCGGTACTGCACGGCGCGCTTCTCGCCGACCTTCTCCGCGGCCGGATTCGTACCGGCGAAGCCGTCCCAGTGCGAGCCCGGCACGTCGATCTCGCCGGGGAAGCGATGCCGCACGCGCTCGTGCAGAACCGGCAGCAGTTCGCGCACGCGGTCGCGGGTCACGAAGTCGATGCGCCCGGCCGGCTCCGGGCCGATCCATGCGGCCCGCTTCGTCTCGATCTGCCACGATGCGCCCGCCACGGCGGGGGCGAATCCGTAGCGCCCGTAGAGCGGCGACTCGCTCACGGTCAGCATCGCCATCGGGATGCCGGCGGCCTGAGCCGCCCGCAGCTCCCCCTCGAGCATGGCCCGGGCGACACCGCGCCGGCGGTGGGTGGGCGCCACGGTGACGGCGGAGATCGCGCAGGACGGGATCGCCGAGCCACCGGGCACGGTGAGCTCGCCGAGCCACGACGCGATGGTCGCCACCGGCGCGTCGGCCATCGCACCGTCGGCGTCGTAGACCCCGGTGAGCCGTCGGTAGCCGCTGCGGTCGCGCGCGGCCGACACTTGCTCGTCGGTGCGCTCGCTGTCCTGGAAGCCTCGCGCCGCCGACTGCAACCAGCCGGCGAACCCGTCGTGGTCGACCGCGAGCCGACGGTAGTCGAGCCCGTTCGCGGCGAGCCGCGCGCGGGACTGCTCGTCGACGGGTCCGGCGCGGAACGCCGCGCGGTGGGACTCGTCGGCGCCGCGGGTGAGATCGAGCGTCTTCATGGGTCTTCCTCTCCATGCCCGCCCCGGGGGCGGGCTCAGGTCGGCGTGCGGGTCAGGTGATCACGCGGGCACCGGCCACCGGACCGTGCACGTGGAGTGCCTCGTATCCCGCGGCAGACAGCGTGATCTGCAGCTCGAGCGCCGACTCGGGGTCGACGGTCAGGAATGCCAGCGTAGGGCCGGACCCCGACACCAGCCCGGCGAGCGCCCCGGACTCCTCGCCGAGCTCGAGCACCTCGCGCAGCTGCGGGCGCATCGAGAGCGCGGCGATCTGCAGGTCGTTGCGGGTGTGCTCGGCGAGGGCCACCGGGTCGCCCGCGCGCAGCGCCTGCAGCACGGTGGGGTCCACTGCGGGCACACGTGCGGCGGCGATGTCGGGGCGCGCACGCAGCTCGTCGAGGTGCGCGTAGACCTCGGGCGTCGACAGCCCGGCCTTCGAGGGCACGACGACCCAGTCGAACCGGCCCTTGGCGAGGGCCGGGCTCAGCTGGTCGCCACGGCCGGTCCCGATCGCGGTTCCGCCCATCAGCGCGAACGGCACATCGGCGCCCAAGCGGGACGCGAGCTTGTGCAGTTCGGCGCCGCCCAGCTCGGCCCCCCACAGCGCGTCGCACGCGACGAGGGCGGCCGCGGCATCCGCGGAGCCACCGCCCATGCCGCCGGCGACGGGCACGTGCTTGACGATGTCGAGGTGCACGCCGCCCTCGTAGCCGATGCGCTGTGCCACGAGCCGCGCGGCCCGCACGGCGAGGTTGCGGTCGTCGGCAGGGACCCCCGCCACGTCGACGGTGCCCGAGATCGCCACGGTGAACTCGTCCGACGGGGAGGCCCAGACGTCCTCGTACAGTGACACCGCCTGGTACGCCGAGGCGACGTCGTGGTATCCGTCCTCCTGCACGCCGCCGACCTCGAAGAAGAGGTTGAGCTTGCCCGGCGCCCGCACGCGGACGCCGTCGGCGGCGAGGGCCTGAGTCACCGGTTCGCCGATTCCGCCCAGAGGTCGACGTCGATGCCGTCCGAGAGCGCATCGATGCGCTCGAGCTCCTCGGCGTCGAAGGCCGGACCGTCGAGCGCCTTGAGGTTCTCGTCGAGCTGCGCCGGACGCGACGCGCCGATCAGCGCGGACGCGACCACCGGATCACGCAGCACCCACTGGATCGCCATCTGCGCGAGCGTCTGACCGCGCTCCTTGGCGACGACGTCGAGCGAGCGGAGGGTCGAGAGGCCCTTCTCGCTGAGAGAGCCGCCCGGGAGCGACGCGCGCTGCTGCGCGCGCTCGGCCGAACCGTCGCCGAGGTACTTGTCGGTGAGCAGGCCCTGGGCGAGCGGAGTGAACGCAATGGCCCCCATGCCCTCCTGCTTCAGGACGCCGGTCAGGCCGTCCTCGATCCAGCGGTTCAGGATCGAGTACGACGGCTGATGGATCACCAGCGGCGTGCCGAGCGAGCGGGCGACGGATGCCGCGACCGCCGTGCGCTCGGCGCTGTACGACGAGATGCCCACGTAGAGCGCCTTGCCCTGACGCACGAGCGTGTCGAGCGCGGCCACAGTCTCTTCGACGGGGACGTCGGGGTCGACGCGGTGCGAGTAGAAGATGTCGACGTAGTCGACGCTCATGCGCTTCAGCGACTGCTCGGCGCTCGCGAGGAGGTACTTGCGCGCGCCGCCGTTGCCGTAGGGCCCGTGCCACATGTCGTAACCGGCCTTGGACGAGATGATGAGCTCGTCGCGGTACGGAGCGAAGTCCTCGCGCATCATGCGGCCGAAGTTCGTCTCGGCACTGCCGTAGGGCGGACCGTAGTTGTTCGCGAGATCGAAGTGGGTGATGCCGCGGTCGAACGCGTGCCGCAGCAGCGCCCGCTGATTGTCGAAGGGGATGTTGTCGCCGAAGTTCCACCAGAGGCCCAGCGAGACGGGAGGGAGGGTGAGCCCCGACGTGCCGACGCGGCGGTACCACCCCCCGGTCGCTGAGCCCGTCGAAGCGTAGCGGTCGTCGGCGGCGGCGTAGGGGCGGTGGAGGTCTCCTCCACGGGACAGGTAGCGCGCGTCTTCGGTCACCGGTCCAGGCTATCGGCGCCGCGACGGCCGCGCAGGTGACGCCTCTCGCGTGGCGCGCCTGCTCGGCGCGAGGAGGACACAGCGATGGCCGCTCTGTCAAGGGATGCGGTCGGAAACGTCTTTGTAACGGATGATGCCTAGGGTGTCAACACCGGACGGCGACACTTGGTCGCCCGCGAAGGAGGAAATATGGCCGCACTCTCGGCTCTGCCGCAGCCCGCCCGCACCTGGACGGGGCTGCTGGAGCGCGCGGACATCGCCGTCGACCGCGGCATCCTGCACCTCGTGCACGACGATGTCACGCCGGTCGAGGCCCGCACGTCGGATCTTCTGCTCGTCGCCGGCGCCCTGGAGGACGCCGGCATCACCGTGACCCTGATCCGCCACGATCGCGCGATCCCGGCGCTGGCCGTCGACGTCGACGATCGCGACGCCGCCCTGGCGGCGGTCGCCGTTCTCTGCGAGACAGAGCCCGTGTATCTCAAGTCGAAGGGGCGGCCCCCGGTGCTGGCCTCCGACGCCCCGCCGCTCGCGGCGTCACCGTTGGGCGTCCGCGTGTACCGTCCGCGGATCAGCCGGAACGGCACGCTCCGCTACACCGCCGCGCTCGGCGCCCATCTCGAGTTCTGGCGCTTCGAAGATGACATGGTCGAGGCGCCCCACGACAACGCGCTCACCCGCAGGCTCACACCCGTCGAGGACCTGTCGTACACGACGGTGGAGCGTTACGGCCGTTCGTGGCGGACGCTGGACGGCATGTTCGAGCCGCAGCCCCATGAGTTCACCGAGGACGTCGACCTCGTCTTCTCGTGGGTGGATGGTTCGTCGAGCGCCTTCCAGCGCATGCGCGCGGCGCAGATGGCCGAGTACGTGGTCGGCGACGGCGACGACAGCCCCGCACGATTCCGGCACGTCGACGAGCTGCGCTACGCGCTGCGGAGCGTCCACATGTACGCACCCTGGGTGCGGCGGATCTTCATCGCGACCGACTCGCCCGCGCCGTCATGGCTCCTCGAGCACCCCAAGGTGACGATCGTCCGCAGCGAGGAGTTCTTCGCCGACCCGTCGGTGCTGCCGACCCACAACTCCCACGCCGTCGAGGCTCAGCTGCACCGGATCCCCGGCCTCGCCGAGCACTTCCTCTACTCGAACGACGACATGTTCTTCGGCCGGCTCATGGAGCCCGAGTTGTTCTTCACCCCCGCGGGCGTGACCAAGTTCGTCGAGTGCGAGGTGCGCATCGGGTCCGGCGCTCCGGCCCTGCACCGCAGTGGTCACGACAACGGGCTCCGCGTCAACCGCGCCCTCCTCAGCGAGCGGTTCGGGCGCACCATCGTGCGCGACCTCGACCACTGCGCGACCCCGTTGCGCAAGAGCGTCATGGCAGAGCTCGAGGAAGCCTTCCCGGACGACTTCGCCCGGACCGCGGCATCCCGTTTCCGCTCCGCCAGCGACATCTCGGTCACCAACAGCCTCTACCACTACTACGCGCTGATGACGGGGCGGGCGGTGGCGACGCGGGAGCCGCGCGTGCGCTACGCGCAGACCACGATGGCATCGGGTCTTCGGCGCATGCAGCGTCTCGCCGAGCGCACCGACGTCGACATGTTCTGCCTCAACGACGGCGGCAATGCCGAGGTGCCCGAGGACGTTCGGGTGCGGAGCCTGCGGGATTCTCTCGAGCGGATGTTCCCGGTGCGGGCGCCATGGGAGCGTGCCGAACTCAGCGCAGCAGAGGAATCGGCTCGGTCGGCGCATCCCTCCGCACGGCGGTGACCGGCGCCACGTCGGCCAGGCGCAGTCGCCGCTGCGCCTCGTCGGCGTCGATGTGCTCGAGTGTCCGCGGGGCGTCCACGGGCACGACCGAGTGCACCACGGTGTCGTCGTAGACGTGCACGAGGTTGAACGCCTGCGCGCCGTCCTGCGGCCGCGTTCCCCCGACCGGCACGGTGAGATCCTGCGCGTAGCAGGTCGATGACGCCACTGACACGGGGATGCCGGCGAACGTCGCGAACGTCGAGTAGTGCAGGTGACCCGCGATGATCGCGCGGACGTCCGTGCCGCGCAGCACGGACGCCAGCCGCGACTGGTCGCGCAGTTCGACGCTCGCGGCGAGCGGCAGCACCGCCGGAACCGGAGGGTGGTGCATGGCGAGGATCGTACCGAGCGGCGCCGGCGTCGCCAGCACATCGTCCAGCCACGCCAGCTGCTCGTCGCGCAGCTCGCCGTAGTGGTGCCCGGGGACGCTCGTGTCGAGGGTGACGACGCGGAGGCCGTCGAGCTCGTCGACCCGGTCGACGGGACGCAGATCGGATGCCTCGTCCAGCAGCTCGGTGCGGAACGCCTGCCGATCGTCGTGGTTGCCCATCACCCACAGCACGCGTGCGCCGATGCGCGCGGCGAACGGCTCGACGAGCGCGCGCAGGTCGGCGTACGCACCGCTCTCGCCGAGGTCGACGAGGTCGCCCGTGAAGACGACGGCGTCGGGGCGGATGCCCGATTCCTCGATGACCTCGAGCGCTCGCGCGAGCTGGGCGGCACCGTCGAGGGCGCCGAACAGGCGCGGCGTCGACGCCGCCCGCAGGTGGGTGTCGCTGATGTGCAGCAAGATGCGTTCAGGGGCCGGATACTCGGCGGGTCGCATGTCGATTCACTCCGGTCCGCCGCGAGGCGAGCTGCCCGTGTAACGGGACGGCAGACGCAGAAATGTTACCGGCATGTTTCGGCGTCCCCGGACACCACACGGTGAACAATCACTGAATTCACACGGCGAGGGCGTCTCCGGCTGCCTGCGCGATGCGCACGAAATCGTCGATCGAGAGATCTTCGCCGCGCGCGGTGGGCGCCACGCCGGCGCTTTCCAGCACCGCAGACGCCGCGGCCGCCGTGCCGCCGAGAACACCCGAGGTGGCTTGGCGGAGCATCTTCCGCCGCTGCTGGAAGGCCGCGTCCACGATGCCGAACGTCCGCCGTCGCAGCGCCTCGTCGCCGCGCGGCTCGGCGTCGCGGCGGAATCCGACCAGCACGCTGTCGACATTGGGGACCGGCCAGAACACCTGACGCGAAACGGTGCCGGCGAGCCGCCACGGGCCGTACCACGCGGCCTTCACACTGGGCGCGCCGTACACCTTCGATCCGGGCGGCGCGGCGAGGCGCTCCCCCACCTCGGCCTGCACCATCACGACCCCGCGTTCGAGATCCGGGAACGTCTCGAGGAAGTGCAGCAGCACGGGCACGCTCACGTTGTAGGGCAGATTCGCCACCAGAACGGTGGGGTCGCCGGGCAGCTCGGTCACGCGCAGCGCATCGGCGTCCACCACAGTGAGGGCGTCGGCGGCGACGCCGTGGGCGGCCGCGGTCGCGGGCAGACGGGCTGCGAGGCGGTGGTCGATCTCGACGGCGGTGACGGATGCCCCGGCCTCGAGGATCGCGAGAGTCAGCGATCCGAGTCCCGGCCCCACCTCGACCACGCGGTCGCCCGGAGCCACTTCGGCGACGCTCACGATCTTGCGGACGCTGTTGGCGTCGACGACGAAGTTCTGCCCGAGCTTCTTGGTCGGCGTCACGTCGAGTTCGGCGGCGAGGGCACGGATCTCGGCCGCGCCGAGGAGTGTCACGGGCATGCGTTCACTGTACGGCGTGCGGTTGCGTAATCCCGGACCGTCCGAGCCTCGCTCACCGGGGGACGATTGTTTAGCATACTTTCGGAGGCGGCGAGGGGTCTCGCCCCTGCGCCGCCGGGCGGCTAGCGTACGACCATGAGTTCGACCGGATCGATTCCTGCAGACGCGTTCTCTCTCCGCAGCCCCTTCGGGCGCCGCGCGATCGGCCTCTCGGTCGCCGCCGCCGTCGGCGGCTTCCTGTTCGGCTTCGACTCGTCGGTGATCAACGGCGCTGTCGACTCCATCTCCCAGGACTTCGCGCTCAACGACGTCATCACCGGCTTCGTGGTAGCGATCGCGCTGCTCGGCTGCGCGGTCGGCGCGATCATCGCCGGCAACCTGTCAGACCGCTGGGGACGGCTGCGCGTCATGTTCCTCGGCGCGATCATGTTCTTCGTCAGCTCGGTCGGCGCCGGCCTCGCCTTCTCCGCATGGGACCTGGCGCTCTGGCGTGTCATCGGCGGTCTGGGCATCGGGATCGCGTCCGTGGTCGCCCCGGCCTACATCGCGGAGATCGCCCCGCGGCAGATCCGCGGCGGGCTCGCCTCACTGCAGCAGCTCGCGATCACGCTCGGTATCTTCGCGGCCCTGCTGTCGGACGCCCTCCTCGCGAACACGGCGGGCGGTGCCGACAACGTGCTGTGGTTCGGCCTCGAAGCCTGGCGCTGGATGTTCCTCGTCGGCGTGATCCCGTCGGCCGTGTACGGCATCCTCTCGTTCACCCTGCCCGAGTCGCCGCGCTACCTCATCGCCAAGGGCCGGTACGCCGAGGCGAAGGAGATCTTCTCGCGGCTGGTGCCCGCTGCCGACCTGGACCACACCATCCGCGACCTGCAGACCGCGATCGAGACCGACCGCAAGAACGAGGGCGTGTCGCTGCGAGGACCGGTGCTCGGTCTTCAGCGCATCGTCTGGGTGGGCATCATCCTGTCGGTGTTCCAGCAGTTCGTGGGCATCAACGTGATCTTCTACTACTCGACGAGTCTCTGGCAGTCCGTCGGCTTCGACGAGAGCGATTCGTTCACCATCAGCGTCGTGACCTCCATCACGAACGTCCTGGTGACCCTCATCGCGATCTTCCTCGTCGACCGCGTGGGCCGGAAGCCCATCCTGCTCACCGGATCGGTGATGATGGCGCTGTCGCTCGGCCTGATGGCGATCTCGTTCGTGTTCTCCGAGACCGACGCCGAGGGCGCCGTCACGCTGCCGGCTCCGTGGGGTCCGATCGCACTCATCGCGGCGAACGTGTTCGTCGTCGGGTTCGGCGCATCGTGGGGACCCCTCGTATGGGTCCTGCTCGGCGAGATCTTCCCGAGCCGGATCCGCGGCAAGGCGCTCGGTGTCGCCGCCGGGGCACAGTGGATCGCCAACTTCCTCATCACGATCTCGTTCCCCGCGATGTCGTCGTGGTCGCTGCCGCTCACCTACGGCATGTACGCCGTGTTCGCCGCCCTGTCGTTCTTCTACGTGCTCTTTCGGATCCCCGAGACGAAGGGCATGGACATCGAGCAGACCGAGACGCTGTTCACGCACAAAGGGGCGGCGGCGCCGACGAGCTGACGGCGGTGCGGGACGGCGGCTGCGGCATCCGTCACTCCCTCTAGGATGAACGGATGCCCTCGCTCGGCGAACTGATCGCACCACGCCGCCTGGGCCCCGATTTCCGCTGGCTGCTGGCGTCGTCGTGGACGAGCAACCTCGGCGACGGCATCGCCCTCGCCGCGGCGCCGCTGCTCATCGCGTCGCTCACGTCGTCCCCCGTGCTCGTCGCGGCGGGCGCCATGATGCAGTTCCTGCCGTGGCTGCTGTTCGGCCTGCTCGCGGGCGCGGTCGCCGACCACCACGACCGCCGGCGGCTGGTGATGCTCGCCAACGGACTGCGGGCGCTGGTCGTGCTCGCGCTCGTGGTCTTCCTGCTCACCGGTCAGGCCACCGTCTGGCTGGTGCTGGTGACGAGCTTCCTCTACGGCACCGCCGAGGTGTTCGCGGACTCCGCCGGCAGCACGCTGCTGCCGATGCTCGTGAAGCCCGCCGACCTCGGGATCGGCAATGCGCGCATGCAGGCCGGCTATCTGGTGGCGAACCAGCTCGCCGGCCCGCCGCTCGGCGCCTTCCTGTTCGCGCTCGGCTCGTTCTGGCCGTTCGTGCTGCAGGTGGTCTGCGTGACGCTCGCCGTGCTGCTCATCTCCCGCATCGCAGACACTCCCCTCCCCGAGCAGGCCGGATCGGCGCGCGGGACGAAGGCGCACGCCATCCGCGAGGGCCTGCACTGGCTGCGGCACAACGCACCGGTGCGCACGCTCGTCATCATCATCCTGGTCTTCAACGTCACGTGGGCGGCGCCGTGGGGTGTCCTCGTGCTGTACGCGACCGAGCACCTCGGCATGGGTCCCGTCGGCTACGGCGCGCTGACCACCGCGTCGGCGCTCGGCGGCATGATCGCCATTTTCAGCTTCGGCTGGCTCGAGAAGCACGTGTCGTTCTCGACCCTGATGCGGGTGTGCCTGTCGCTCGAGGTGCTGATGCACCTGTCGTTCGCTCTGACGAGCTCTCCGGCGGTGGCCTTCGTGATCATGTTCGGGTTCGGCCTGTACGCGTTCGTGTGGGGCACGATCTCGACGACGGTGCGCCAGCGACTCGTGCCCATGGAGCTGCAGGGGCGCATCGCGTCCGTCAACATGGTCGGAGTCTTCGGCGGTCTCGTCATCGGCCAGTTCATCGGCGGCGTCCTCGCCCAGCTCTTCGGCCTGACCGCGCCGTGGTGGTTCGCGTTCGCGGGGTCGGCGATCACGCTGCTGCTGGTGTGGCGCCCGATCTCGCACATCGCGGCCGCGAAGCCCGTGCTCGACGAGAAGTCGGCGGACGACGTCGCCGGCGAGGACGAGCCGGGTGCCGGCGGACTGCCGCTGCCCGACTGATGCGCATGCCGGCGCGGCTCATCGGCTCGCCTGCGCGTCGTCGTGTCGTCACCTGAGCCGACGCGCGGCGGATCAGCCGACTACGCGCCTCGGGACGCGACGAGCTCGCCGAGGCGTGGACCGAACCGCTCCAGTCGCGGCACCCACGGCGCTGCCATCTCGCCCGCCGCGGCGCGGCGGAGCGCCTCCGGGAAGGTGACCCAGGCGCTCTCGCACACCTCTTCCGGGTCCAGCGTCAGCGCGGGGTCCCCTGACACGGCCGCGACGTAGAGGTCGAACAGGGCAGTCCTCTCGGCGAGCCGGCCGACGAGCACGATGTCGTCGGCACCGACCCGGACCCCGGCCTCTTCGGCGAGCTCCCGCACCGCGGCCTGGGCGCTCGTCTCGCCGGAGAGGGCGCTGCCCGCGGGGAACTCCCAGTCCAGCGGGAAGTCCTTGGTGGCCGCGCGCCGCGTCATGAGCACGAGCCCGTCGCCGCGCGCGACGCACACCGACGCCACGACGTGGAACATCCCCTCCGGGAAGTCCGGGTCGCCACGACGGTGCGTGCGCCCGGCAGGGATGCCGTCGGCATCCGTCAGGTCCCACAGCTCGCCGTCCACCGCTCCCCCCGAACGCCCGTCAGTCCTCGAACGAGCCGTACGCCGCGAGGCTGTTGGCCGCCAGCTGCGCGCAGAACCCGTCGAGGTCGACGCCGAGCTCGGCGGCCATGAACCGCACCGTCACGGGGATCAGGTACGGCGCGTTGGGACGGCCGCGGTGCGGGATGGGGGTGAGGAACGGGGCATCCGTCTCGACCAGGATCCGCTCGCGGGGCGTCACTGCGAGGGCGTCGCGAAGGTTCTGGGCGTTCTTGAACGTGACGTTCCCGGCGAACGACAGGTAGTAGCCGCGCTCCGCAGCGATGCGCGCCATGGCGTCGTCGCCGGAGAAGCAGTGGAAGACCGTGCGCTCAGGGGCACCGACCCGCTCCAGGGTCTCGAGCACGGCGTCGTGGGCGTCGCGGTCGTGGATCTGCATCGCGATGCCGTGCTTCTTCGCGAGCGCGATGTGCGCCTCGAAGCTCTCGAATTGCGCGGGCCGTCCCTCTTCGCCGGTGCGGAAGAAGTCGAGCCCGGTCTCGCCGATCGCCCGCACACGCGGCTGCGCCGCCAGCTCGTCGATGACCGCGATCGCCTCGTCGAGACGGCCCGCGTCCTTGTACGCGGGCGCCTCGTTGGGATGGATGGCCACGGCCGCCAGCACGCGGGGATGGGATGCCGCGGCCCACGCCGACCACCGGCTCGAGTCGATGTCGCCACCCGCCTGCACGACGCCGACGACGCCGACCGCCGCCGCCCGCTCGAGCTGCTCGTCGAGCGACAGGCCCCCGGCGCCTGAGCCTGTCGAAGGGCCGTCCTCGATCTCGAGGTGGGAGTGGTTGTCGTACACCGGCACCGCGAGGGGCTCGGGCGCCACGGGATACGTGACGTCGCGCGAGCCCTTCTCGCGGGTGCGGACGTACTGCGAGGGGTCGGAGCCTCCCGCGGGGTACGCGACGGGGGGCGTCGCCATCAGACCGACTGCTCGACGCGCGGGAACAGCGGCGCCAGGCCGTTGACGGAGGTGCCGGGCTTGAGCACACCCCACCCGCCCGCCTCACGCAGCGGCTGGTCCTGCAGGCGACCGAGCGACTCCGCCGCGCCCAGCGCGATCCAGAGCTTCTCGGTCGACTCCGGCATCACCGGCGACAGCAGCACGGCCAGCGCGCGGAGGCCTTCGGCCGCCGTATAGAGCACGGTGCCGAGGCGCTCCCGCTGCGAGTCGTCCTTGGCGAGCGCCCACGGTTCGTTCTCGGTGATGTACAGGTTCAGCGCGTCGACGATCGTCCAGACCGAGCTGATGGCCTCGTCGATCCGGAAGCGGTCGATCGCGGCATCGGCGGCGGCCGCGGCATCCGCCACTGTGGTCTGGATGTGCAGATCCGCCGCAGTGTATTCGGCGGGCGGCGGCACGACGCCCTCGAAGTAGCGCTCGACCATGGCGGTCGTGCGCGACGCGAGGTTGCCGAAGCCGTTGGCGAGCTCGGCCTGGTAGCGCGCCGACAGATCCTCCCACGAGAACGAGCCGTCCTGGCCGAACGCGATCGCCGACAGGAAGTAGAACCGATAGGCGTCCGAGCCGAAGACGTCGGTGATCTCGGTCGGGGCGATGCCGGTGAGCTTCGACTTCGACATCTTCTCGCCGCCGACGAGCAGCCAGCCGTGCGCGAAGACGCCGCGGGGCACCTCGAGTCCGGCGGCCATCAGCATCGCGGGCCAGATGACGGCGTGGAAGCGCAGGATGTCCTTGCCGACGATGTGGTACGCCGGCCAGCGCCGTGCGAACTCCTCGGGGTCCGTTCCGTACCCGATCGCCGTGGCGTAGTTGAGGAGTGCGTCGACCCAGACGTAGATCACGTGCGACTCGTCCCACGGCAGCGGGATGCCCCAGTCGAAGGCGGAGCGCGAGATCGACAGGTCCTTCAGCCCGTTCTTCACGAACGAGACCACCTCGTTGCGCGCCGACTCGGGGCGCACGAAGTCGGGCACGCTCGAGTACAGCTCGAGGAGCCGGTCCTGGAACTCGCTGAGCTTGAAGAAGTAGTTCTTCTCCTGCAGCAGCTCCAGGGGCTTCGAATGGATGGCGCAGACCTTGAGGCCCTCGAACGCGCCGGTGCCGTCGACGATCTCGGACTCGGGCTTGAACTCCTCGCAGCCCACGCAGTACAGCGCCTCGTACTCGCCGGCGTAGATGTAGCCGCGGTCGTAGATCGCCTGCACGAACTGCTGCACCCGCTCCTCGTGGCGCTGCTGCGTCGTGCGGATGAAGTCGTCGTTGGCGACATCCAGCGTCTTCAGCAGCGGGAACCACGCCTCGGTGACGAGCTTGTCGACCCACTCCTGCGGCGTCACGCCGTTCGCCGACGCGGCGCGCATCATCTTCTGGCCGTGCTCGTCGGTGCCCGTCAGCATCCAGGTGTCGTCGCCCGCCTGGCGATGCCAGCGCGCGAGGGTGTCGACCGCCACGGTGGTGTAGCCGTGGCCGATGTGGGGCACGTCGCTCGGATAGTAGATCGGCGTCGTGATGTAGAAGGACGAGGGGCCGGAAGTCACCCGACGAGTCTAGTTCGACGGGATGCCGCCGCCGCCGCTGTGACCGCACGCCGCCCGGGACGCCCCCAAATGGGCGGGAACGTAACAGTCGGCTATGCCCGAGCCGCCAGTGCGGCCTGATACAGCTCCCGGCTGGAGTGTCCGGTGAGCGCGGAGACCTCGGTTGCGGCATCCTTCAGACGGGTCCCGCCGCGGACGAGCTCGAGCACCTGGGTCACCGCGTCGGGGAAGGCGACGGCGCGCGCGGCGGCGCCTTCGACGACGATCACCAGTTCGCCGCGCACGCCCGCCTCCGCCCAGGCGACGAGTTCGGCGAGCGAGCCTCGCGCCACCTCCTCGTGGAGCTTCGTGAGCTCACGGCAGACTGCCGCGCGGCGGTCGTCGCCGAACGCGGTCGCCATGGCGGCCAGGGTCGCAGCCGCACGCGAGGGGGCTTCGAAGAAGACCATGGTGCGCGGCTCGGATGCGAGGGCGCGGAAGGCCGCCGCCCGCTCCCCCGGCTTGCGCGGCGCGAAGCCTTCGAACGTGAAGCGGTCGGTCGGCAGCCCCGACACCGCGAGCGCGGTGAGGACGGCGCTCGGTCCGGGGATCGCGGTCACCGCCACGCCTGCGGCCGCCGCGGCCGCCACCAGCCCGTAGCCGGGGTCACTGACGGTGGGCATGCCGGCGTCGCTCAGGACGAGCACGTCCTGCTCGCGGGCGAGCTCGACGAGCTCGGGCGCCCGCTCCTTCTCGTTGTGGTCGTGCAGGGCGATCAGCCGCGGACGGTTCGAGATGCCGAGCGCAGCCAGCAGGCGCTGCGTCGTGCGGGTGTCCTCGGCGGCGACGACGGTCGCCGCCGAGAGGGCCTCGACCAGGCGGCGGGACGCGTCCCCCAGGTTTCCGATGGGGGTCGCCGCGAGGATGATCACGCCCTCAGCCTAGACTTGGCCCCGTGACGCATGCCCCGCGGCCCACTGTCGAGCAGCCCGGCGCCGACCAGCACGGCGCCGACCAGCCCGGTGCCGACCAGCACAATGCCGACCAGCACACTGACGACCAGCACCGTGCCGACCAGCCCGCCGCGCCGCTCCTCCCCCCGGCACGACCGAGCCTGTACGACCGCTTCGCACGCCGCCTGAGCGGGGATGCCCGCGCCCGCCGGCTCTACGCCTGGCTCGGGCCGGCGATCGTCCTGCTCATCGCCGCCCTGCTGCGCCTGTGGAACCTCGCCGCGGCGCACGACCTGATGAACCAGTTCGACGAGACCTACTACGTCAAGGACGCCTGGTCGATGCTGCATCTCGGGTACGAGGGCTCGTGGCCGTCGAACGGCAACGAGAGCTTCCTGTCGGGCGACCCGAACGTCTTCACGTCGAACCCGTCGTTCGTGGTGCATCCGCCGCTCGGCAAGTGGATCATCGCGCTGGGCATGATGGTGCTCGGACCCGAGTCCGGGTGGGGCTGGCGCATCACCACGGCACTCCTCGGCATCGCCTCGGTGCTGTTGCTCATGCTGATCGCGAAGCGCCTGACGAGGTCGACGACCTTCGCGGTGGTCGCCGGGCTCCTCATGGCGGTGGACGGTCTCGCGATCTCGATGAGCCGCGTCGCGCTGCTCGACACATCGCTCACCTTCTTCGTGCTGCTCGCGTTCCTCTTCGTGCTGCGCGATCGCGAGCGCACGATGACGCGCATCGCCGAGACCGTCGCTGCGCGGTACGACGGCGAGGAGCCGCCGTCCTGGGGTCCGGTGCTCTGGAACCGCCCGTGGCTGATCGCGGCGGGCGCGGCGCTCGGCGCGGCCAGCGCGGTGAAGTGGTCGGGCGCGTGGGTGCTCGCGGGGCTCGGCGTCTATCTCGTGGTGACCGATGCGCTCGCGCGTCGACGGGCGGGTGTGCTGTTCTGGCCGACGGATGCCGTGCGGCAGGGTCTCGTGACGTTCGTGCTGTTCGTGCCCGTCGCGGTGCTGGTGTATCTGGCGTCGTGGACCGGCTGGCTCGTCACCGATGGCGGTTACGACCGCCACGCCGGCAGCAATCCGCTCGAGAGCCTGTGGCTCTACCACCAGGCGATGTACACCTCGACGGCCGGCATCACCTCGGGGCATGCGTATGCCAGTCCGGCGTGGCAGTGGCCGCTGCTGATCCGGCCGACCGGGGTGTACTACCACCACGACGCGTACGGCGTGAACGGGTGCACCGTCCCCAACGGGTGCAGCGAGGTCATCTCGACCATGCCCAACCCGCTGATCTGGTACGCCGGGGTGGCTGCGGTCCTCTATCTGGCGTACCGATTCGTGGTCGTCCGCGACTGGCGCTACGCGCTCGTGCTCACCGGCGTCGCGGTCACGTACACGCCGTGGCTGTTCCTGCCCGCGCGCACGGTGTTCCAGTTCTATACGGTGCTGATCCTGCCCTTCATGCTGCTGGCGCTCACCTTCGCGCTCAAGGACATCGCGGGGCCACCCGCCGCGGACACCTACCGCCGTCTGACGGGTCAGCGCCTGGTGCTGGTGTTCCTCGGGGTCGCGCTCGCGCTGTCCGTGTTCTGGTACCCGGTGATCTCGGCGGTGAATGTGCCCTACGACTTCTGGCACATCCACATGTGGCTCAACAGCTGGGTCTGAGGCGATCCGGAGTCAGGGCTCGAGCAGGCCCGGGTCGGTGACAGGCAGCCGGCACGCGAAATCGCGGCAGTCGTAGGCGGTCGCCTGCCCCTCCCGCAGCGCCTTGTCGGCGAACAGCCCGAACCCGGCGTCCGCCCAGGCCGTGACCTGCTCGGGCGACACGACGCTCACGACGTCGGCACGGATGCCGCGGGCCGCGGTCGCGATCGGGGCGTCGGCGTCGCTCGCGACGACCACGATCTGCCGGGGCGCGACGGCGAGCATCATCGCGACCCGGAGCAGCGCGCCGTACGCGAGCGGCTGCGAGAGAGCCGCCGAGGAGTGCGTCGCGACCAGGCGCTCGGCGAAGGAGCGGTACTGGTCGCCGGCGCCGAGAGTCCAGAGCACCGCGGCCGCTTCGCCGAGCGCCGCGGGGCCGGAGGGCTCATCGGCGTCGGAGGCGGCATCCGGAGCTCCGATGCCCTGCCGGGTCAGCACCGGGTCTCCCCCGCCGGGCACCGCCGCGCGACCATCCGGTGCCACGCACGCGTCGACGAGCTCGCGTGCCCGGACGGCGTACGCGACCTCGCCCGTGGCGACAGCCAGCGCGAGCAGCCCGGCCGCCAGTTGACCGTGGTCGGCGAGCGTCGCGTGCGCGCGTGACGGCACCTCGTCGAGCGAGGCGCGCAGCAGCCGGCCGTCGGCGGCGACGTTGGTCTCGAGGACCGCGTCGGCCGCCCAGCGCGCGGCTTCGATCCAGCGGGCCTCGCCGAGTCGCGCGCCCGCACGGGCGAGCGCGCCGATGGCGAGGCCGTTCCAGCCGCTGACCACCTTGCCGTCGACCGCCGGCGGCTCGAGCGAAGCGCGCCCGGCCGCGTCGCGGAGATAGTAGCCTCCCTCGCTGCGTACGCCGTCTATCCAGGACTCGGAGTCCTGGGCGGCTCCGAAGCCGCCGCCCGGCTGCTGCAGCACGTCGATGAGGAACCCGGCGATGCCCCGGGCGACGTCGTGCCGCGCAGCTACGGTGCCCATCACCACGGTGTCCATCGCCGCAGTGTCCATGGCCACATCGAGCAGCTGGGCGTTGTCGGTCAGCATGCGCTCGTAGTGCGGCACGGTCCAGTCAGGCCGGGTGGCGTAGCGGAAGAAGCCGCCCTCGACGGGGTCGCGCAGCGGCGATGAGGCCATGACGGCGAGCGCGCGGTCGGCGACGACGGATGCCGCGGCCGCCCGCTCGCGCACCACTCGCGTCTGCAGGAATCGCAGTGCCGTCGCCACCGGGAACTTGGGAGCGTTCGAGGCGGGGTCCCCGAATCCGCCGTGACGCGGGTCCTCGCGGGCGGCGAGCGCGCGCGCCGCGGCGACCAGGTCGTCTGCGGCCGGCACGGCCGCACCGGGCCCGGGCTCGGCATCGCGGACCTCTGCGAGCGCGCCGGCGACGGCATGCGCGGTCTCGTCGATCTGGTCCCGCCGCTGGGTCCACGCCTCCTGCACCGCGGCGAGGACCTGCCGGAAGGAGGGGATGCCCGCGCGAGGCTCGGGTGGGAAGTACGTGCCGGCGTAGAACGGCCGCCCGTCAGGGGTGGCGAACACCGTGAGCGGCCAGCCGAGGCTCGGGCTGAACGCCGACGCCGCAGCCATGTACGTCGCATCGACCTCGGGGTGTTCCTCGCGGTCCACCTTGATCGCCACGAACCCGGCGTCGAGGTCCGCGGCGGTGGCGGCATCCTCGAAGGACTCGCGTGCCATCACATGGCACCAGTGGCACGTCGAGTAGCCGATCGACACCATCACCGGCACGTCACGTCGCCGCGCCTCGGCGAACGCGTCCTCGCCCCACGGGAACCACGCGACCGGGTTGCCCGCGTGGGCTCTCAGGTACGGACTGGTCGAATTCGCCAGACGGGATGCCACGGCCCCAGGCTACGCTCGCGGCAGGTCGGCGGTCACCTGGCATCGCTCAGCGCGGCGGCGGTCACCAGGGCAGTCGGCCACGACGGTCGAAGAACAAGCCGGGGACCGTGTCGGCCGACGCGCCCGCCACGATCGCCTCTGCGCCCTCCTCGACGGTCTGGCGCCCCGCGTTGCCGTTGAAGTCTGTCGCGGTCCAGCCGGGATCCACCGCGCACACCCGTACGGCGGGCAGTTCCTTGGCGTACATCGACGTGATCATGTTCAGCGCGGCCTTCGACGACGGATACGGCAGCCCGACCATGGTCGACTCGGCGCGGCTCGGATCGTTGGTCACGGTGAGCGAGCCCATCCCGCTCGAGACCATCACGAGCCGCGGACTCACCGACTGCTCGAGGAGGGGCAGAAAGGCGGAGGTGACCCTGACCGGCCCGAGCACGTTGACGCCGTAGACGGCGATGAAGTCGGCCGGCGTGGTCTCGCGCGGCCCGATGAACCGTCCGCCGATGCCGGCGTTGTTGACGAGGACGTCGAGGCCGGTGCCGGCCGCGGCTACCGTCTCGGCGGCGTCTCCCACGGACGCGTCGTCGGTGACGTCGAGCCCGACGGCGCGGACGTCCGCGCCGTCGCCGGCCCCGGCGAGCTCAGCCGCCACCCGGCGGCCGGCCTCGATGTCGCGCGCGCCGATCCAGACGGTCCAGCCGAGCCCCGCCAGCCGTCGTGCGGTTTCTCGGCCGAGTCCGCGGGTCGCTCCTGTGATGAGTGCAGTTGTCATGACCACCACACTCGCGCCGGCGAACCCCCGGCGACAGGGCCGGTCGATCGTGGGACTCGCCGTCCTACCCTGGGCGCTCCCGGAGCGAGCATGCTGGTCGGGTGACGATGAACCGCGCCGCACTGGCGAGCCGCCTCCGGCATGCGCGCGAGCGCGTGAGCCCCGAGGACGTCGGACTGCCGGCAGGTCCGCGGCGACGGACGCCGGGTCTGCGTCGTGAGGAGGTCGCCATCCTCGCGGGGATCAGCGTCGACTACGTCGTGCGACTCGAGCAGGGCCGCGGCCCGGTGCCGTCCACCTCGGTGCTGGAGGCGCTCGCGCGCGCCCTGCGCCTCGACGCCGCCGAGCGCGAGACGCTCTTCCATCTGGCGGGCAGCCCCCCGCCCGGCCCCGATTCGATCCGGATGCACGTGCGTCCGAGCGTGTTGAGGCTCATCGACCGCTTCCACGACGTGCCCGTGATCCTGCTGAGCGCCAAGGGCGACGTTCTCGCGTGGAACGCACTGTCATCGGCGCTCCACGGCGACTGGTCGGCGCTGCCACCCGCACGCCGGAACCTCCTGCGTCTGCGGTTCCTGCCGGATGCGCGCGATGCGCCGCGCAGCACGGTGGGCGAGACCGACTCGGAGCGTGAGTCCACCGCGGGCCAGATCGTCGCAGGCCTCAAGTCGACGGCGGCCCGCTATCCCAACGACGCGGGTCTGGCTGCGCTCATCAGCGAGCTCCGCAGCGGCTCGCCGGACTTCGCGCTGCTGTGGGCGGGCGACGCCGTCGGCGGATGGCCCGGCCACGCCAAGACCGTCGTGCATCCCGAACTCGGTCCGCTGGTGCTCGACTGCGACACCCTGGAGATCCCGGGCGACGACCAACAGCTCATCGTCTACTCGGCCGCACCCGGCACGCGCGAGGCCGAGGCGCTCGCCCTCCTGCAGGTGATCGGCACCCAGCGCCTCACGTCGCCCGCGTGACCGGAGCGGTCAGTTGACCTCGTCGGGGTGCGCGCTCACGCGGCCGGTGCCGTCGCCCGCGTCCATGGCATCGATCGCCGCGATCTCGTCGGCGGTGAGCTCGAAGCCGAAGACGTCGAGGTTCTCCTCGAGGCGCTCCCGGCGCACCGACTTCGGGAAGACGATGAAGCCCTTCTGCAAGTGCCAACGCAGCACGGCCTGCGCCGGGGTCCGGCCGTGGGCCTCAGCGGCGGCTGCGACGGGTGCGGCGTCGAGCAGGTCGTACTTCCCCTGTCCGAGCGGGCCCCACGACTCGATCTTCACGTCGTGCGCCGCGGCCCAGTCGGTGATCTCGCGCTGCTGGTGTGCGGGATGCAGCTCGATCTGGTTGACGGCAGGCGTGACGCCGGTGGCCGAGACGATCTTCTCCAGGTGCGGCACGAGGTGGTTCGAGACGCCGATGCTGCGGGCGAGACCGGCGCTGCGCAGCTCGATGAGCTTCTCCCAGGCGTGCACGTAGTTGTCGCGGGCCGGAGTGGGCCAGTGGACGAGGTAGAGGTCGACCTGCTCGAGGCCGAGTCGCTCGAGGCTCTCGGCGATCGCGGCGTTCGGCTCGTCGCCGTCATGGCGGTCGTTCCAGAGCTTCGTCGTGATGAACAGCTCGTCGCGCGGGAGGCCGCTCGCCGCGATCGCCGCCCCGACGCCCTCTTCGTTGCCGTAGATCGCGGCGGTGTCGATGTGGCGGTAGCCGACCTCGAGCGCCTCGGTGACGGCCCGCTCGGTGTCGGCCGGCGGCACCTTGAAGACGCCGTAGCCGAGCTGCGGGATGGTGTTGCCGTCGTTGAGGGTCACGGAGGGAACTGTCATGTTCCCAGCCTAGGACGCACCGCGCACGGCGGAGCCGTCAGCGGTATCGGCGCCCTTCGTCGCGACGGAACAGCAGGAGCGCAGCGGCGAGCGACAGCGTCGTCCACGCGAGGACTCCGACCCACACCCACCACTCGAGCGGACCGCCCTGCACCGCCCAGATCACCAGCTCCCGCGCCTGGCGCGACGGGGTGAACTTCGAGATCGTGTCGAGCCAGTCCGCGAACAGGATCGGCGGCAGGAACAGTCCGCCGACGAAGGCGAGGCCGAACATCACGATCTGGATGACGGCGATCGCCGCCTTGAACGGAAGGGCGTAGCCGATCGTGGTGCCGATGAGCATGAAGGGCAGCGCAGAGACGGCGAGCGCCACCAGTCCCGCGAGCACGCGCAGGACCGGCGCTTCGGCGGCGGTGAAGATGCCGCCGACGACGATCAGCGGGATGATCGCGACGAGGCCGAGCAGCCCGGTCGAGAGGATCTGCGCGAACACGCGGGCGATGCCCGGGGCCGGGAGCGTGCGCAGGTACGGGTCCCACGGCTTCTCGCGGTTCTCCGAGATCGTGAGGCCGAACGAGAACAGCGCGTTGGACATGACCGCGAACACCGACAGCGAGATCACCGCCTGCGTCGCGAATTCGGGATTGTCGGCGACCGCGCGCTGAGGGACGACGAAGAACAGCAGGGCGAGGGCGGGGAAGACGAGCGTTCCGATCACGGCGATGGGCACGCGGAACGTCTCGATCAGCCCGAAGCGGGCGTGCAGCAGCGTGAGCCGCGCGACGGAGGGGACGGTCTCGGCGTGCGCGGTCATGATGCCTTCTCCATGGTGAGGGTGTCGGTGGCCCGTTCCGGCGCGCGCGCCGTGAGAGCGAGGAAGGCCTCCTCGAGGGACGCGCCGCGCACGGCCAGCTCGTGGAAGTCGATACCGCTGCCGACGAGCGTGCGGACGAACGCGTCGGCGTCCGAGACGGTCAGCACCTCGCGGTCGTCGATCCTCTCGTGGTGCGCGATCCCGGGAAGGGCCGCGAGCCTGTCGGGCTCGGCGGTGCGCAGCCGCACCTGGCTGACGCCGACCCGCGCGAGGATGCGCGCCACGGTGTCATCGGCGATCACGGTGCCGCCAGCGATCACGACCGCTCTTTCGGCCAGCGCCTCGATCTCTTCGAGGTAGTGGCTCGTGACGACCACGGTCGCCCCGGCCTGATGCTGTCGGCGGATCGCCTCCCACAGCGTGCGTCGTCCGTCGACGTCGAGACCCGTCGTGGGCTCGTCCAGCAGCACCAGTCGCGGGCGGCCGACGAATGCCAGCCCCACCGCGAGCCGGCGCTTCTGCCCTCCCGACAGCGAGCCGCACTGCCGCCGCATCAGTTCGTCGAGACCGAACTCGGCCGCGAGCTCGGCGGTCGGCACACGATCGCCGAAATGCCCGCCGACGTAGTCGATGACCTCGCGGACGCGGAGGGTCTCGGGCAGGGCCGTCTCCTGCGGGGTGCAGCCGAGCATCCGCCGCCGGTGGGCATCGCGCGGGTTGCCCCCGAACAGCGTGACAGTTCCCGACGTCGGCGTACGCAGTCCCTGCAGGAGCGACAGCAGCGTCGTCTTGCCCGCGCCGTTGGGACCGAGGAGCCCCACGAGCACGCCGGGCTCGAGGTCGAGGGTGACGTCGTCGACGGCGATCACATCGTCGTAGCGGCGGGTCGCGTGGTCGAAGCGGGCGAGGTTCATGGACGTTCTCCCAGGACGGAGCGCAGGGCGTCGGTATAGTCCTCGAACGCGCGACGGCCCTGCTTCGTCAGCGCGAGATAGGTGACGGGCGTGCGCCCGCGATGCGTCTTCTCGACTGCGACGTACCCGGCGTCCTCCAGCTTGCGGACGTGCGTCGAGAGGTTCCCGGCGGTCATGTCGAGCAGCTCCTGCAGGCGCGGGAACGCGATGCTCTCACCGGGGTCCAGCGTCGCGAGGGTTGCGGTGATCCGCAGGCGCGCAGCGGCGTGGATCACGGGATCGAGCTCGGTCATCGTCGGATCCACAGCCAGGCGACGAGCGCACCGACGAGGAAGACGCCGCCGCCCGCGATCGAGAAGACGAGGTAGTGCGTCGGGTACCCGAAGAAGGGCGCGACGAGGGCGACCACGATGATCCAGCCGCCGAGCCACAGCAGCGGCTTCGCGTGCCAGATCCCGCCGCCGACGAAGTAGAGGAGTCCCACCAGCAGCGTCGACGCGGTCGGGTAGTAGATGTTCGCGAGTTCAGCAGGCATGCCGTTGCGCACGAGCGCGGTGCCGAAGACGAACATCGCGATGAAGGCGATCGTCCAGCTCCAGCCGTACACCGCCCCGGTGAACGCGGCTCCCGCCGATGCGCGGATGCCGCGACCGCTGCGGATGCCGAGCAGCGCCGTCGCGACGAGGGCCCCGGCCATCAGCACGATGAAGACGGCTACCGCCACCGGCAGCGGCACACTGGCGGCGGGCTTCGCCCCGTCGATGAGCCACAGCAGCCCGAACCCGACGAACCAGGCGATCCCCCAGGCGAGCAGGATGAGCGGCACCTCCGCCGCGAGCTGGCGGGTGACGCGGTCCTGCTGGCTGCGGACGAGGTCGAGCATCGCTGCGGCGTCGCGCGGCGCATCGTCGTCGGCCGGGTCGGGCAGGTCGGGGGTGCCGGCGGTGTTCATCGGACTCCGTTCGCGAGGAGGAAGGGCACGGCGAGCGCGGGAAGCGTCGAGAGCAGGTTCACCAGCCCGTGGGCGATGATGAGCGGCAGGAGCCGCCCCTGGCGCCACGCGATGATGCCGGAGCCGACGCCCCAGACGAAGAACGCGCAGGCGTAGACGATGACCGCGTCGGGCGTCGGTGCGTACCAGACGTGCTGCACGCCGAAGAACGCCGACGAGACGAGGATCGCGGCGGGCAGCGGCATCCGGCTCGCCAGATCGCGTTGCGCCGACCCGCGGTAGACGAGTTCCTCGGTCGGCGCGTTCAGTGGCGCGAACGTCAGCACGGCGAGGATCGCGAGCACAGCCGCGACACCCGGTGACAGCGGCGGGATCGCTTCCGGGTCGAAGAAGACCGTCTCGAACGCCGTGAACATTCCGGCACCGTGCAGCGCCCACATGACGAGCATGATGGTCAGCACGAACGGCACGTACAGCACGGCCAGCCACAGCAGCCCCCACAGGACGTCGCGCCCGAGGCGTCCGCGCCGGTAGCCGATCAGGGCCGCGGCGCTCGTGCCGGTGGCGCGGAGGCGGCGCACCACCAGCAGCAGGCACACGACGTTGACCGGGAGCATCGCCACCGCCGCCACGAGAGGCGGCGGCGGGAAGTCCGCAGGCCCGGCCCACGCGGTCAGCAGCAGCCATGCCAGCGTGCAGGCCGCCGCCACGAGGACGACGCGCAGGGCGGGCAGCCCGACGCCCCACGCGAGCGCGCGGCTACCGGAGCGTCGCCCGGGAAGGGGCGGCGATGCGAGAGAGCGCGCCGAGGTGGTCATGACTAGTTTGTACCGCAAAGTTGTTTGCCGATCAAGCCCCTCCTCGCGCAATCCGGCGACCCGCAGCCGGAGCATGCGGCGACACGCGATACGATCGAAGGCTATGTCTGCGCCCGAACCCGTCATCTCGTTCCCGCCGGAGCTCCCCGTCAGCGCCGCGCGGGATGAGATCGCGCGGGCGATCCGCGACCACCAGGTCGTGATCGTCGCCGGCGCCACCGGATCCGGCAAGACGACGCAGCTGCCGAAGATCGCGCTGGAACTGGGCCGCTCCCGCATCGCCCACACACAGCCGCGCCGGATCGCGGCCCGCACGATCGCCGAGCGAATCGCCGAAGAGCTCCAGGTGCCGCTCGGCTCCACCGTGGGCTACAAGGTGCGCTTCACCGACAAGGTGTCGGAGGACACGCGCATCGCGCTGCTGACCGACGGCATCCTGCTCAACGAGATCCACCGGGACCGGCTGCTGCGCCGGTACGACATGATCATCGTCGACGAGGCGCACGAGCGCTCCCTCAACGTGGACTTCCTGCTCGGCTACCTGCGGCGGATCCTGCCGAAGCGTCCCGACCTCAAGGTCGTGATCACGAGCGCGACGATCGATCCGCAGAGCTTCGCCGAGCATTTCGCGAAGCCCGACGGCACGCCCGCCCCCATCATCGAGGTATCGGGACGCACCTACCCGGTCGAGATCCGCTACCGCCCGCCGGCGCGCGCCGCCAGAGACGCGGACGAGTCGGACGACGTCGACGGCATCACCTCGGCGCTGCGCGAACTCGACCGTGAGTCGGCGGGCGACGTGCTGGTGTTCCTGCCGGGCGAGGCCGAGATCCGCGACGCCGCGGATGCCGTGCGCGGGATGTACGCGAAGGATGCCGCACCCACCGAAGTCCTGCCGCTGTACGGCCGCCTGTCGGCGGCCGAGCAGCACCGCGTGTTCGAGCGGTCGCGGGTCGCCGGCATCCGTCGACGTGTGATCCTCGCGACGAACGTTGCCGAGACGAGCCTCACGGTGCCGGGCATCCGCTACGTCGTCGACACCGGAACGGCGCGCATCTCGCGGTACAGCAACCGCAGCAAGGTGCAGCGCCTGCCGATCGAAGCCGTGTCACAGGCCTCCGCGCAGCAGCGCTCGGGCCGCGCGGGACGCACCAGCGACGGCATCGCGATCCGCCTCTACTCGGAGGAGGACTTCGACAGCCGCCCCGAGTTCACCGAGCCCGAGATCCTGCGCACGAGCCTGGCCTCGGTGATCCTGCAGATGCTGTCCCTCGGGTTCGGCGACATCTCGTCGTTCCCCTTCCTCACGCCTCCCGACTCCCGCGGCGTGAAGGCGGCGTTCGACCTTCTCGTCGAACTCGGCGCCGTGCGCCCTTCGACAGGCTCAGGGACCGGGGCGCGGGCGGGAAGCGGCGACGGCGACGACCGCGGTCACCCGACCCTCACCGACCTCGGCCGCGAGATCGCGCGGCTGCCGATCGACCCGCGCTTCGCGCGCATGCTCGTCGAAGCCCGCCGCACCGGCGTCCTGCGGGACGTGCTCGCCATCGTCGCAGGGCTGTCGATCCAGGACGTGCGGGAGCGGCCCGAAGACCGTCGGGAGGAAGCCGATCGCCTGCACGCACGGTTCACCGATCCGTCCAGCGACTTCCTCAGTCTCCTCAACCTCTGGAACCACCTGCAGGAGAAGCAGTCCGAGCTGGGCTCCAGCGCGTTCCGGCGGCTCTGCCGCGCCGAGCACCTCAACTACGTGCGCGTGCGGGAGTGGGCCGACGTGCATCGGCAGCTCAGCACGCTCGTCAAGGCGCCCCGCCCTTCGACAGGCTCAGGGACGGCTGCTGCCGCCGCCGACGCCGACGACGTGCACAAGGCGATCCTCTCGGGTCTGCTCTCGCAGCTCGGGATCCTCGACGAGCGCACCGCGGGCACCGCCACGCGGGGCCGCGCGGCCGATCGCTCCGAACGCGCCGAGCAGCGTCGCAGCGCCGAGTACGTGGGCTCACGCGGCACCCGGTTCGCGATCTTCCCCGGCTCCGGCCTGAAGAAGAAGCGCCCGAGTGCGGTGATGGCCGCCGAGGTCGTCGAGACCAGCCGGCTGTTCGCGCGCACCGTCGCGGCGATCGATCCGGCGTGGGCCGAGCCCCTGGCGGGCGACCTCGCGAAGCGGTCGCTGAGCGAGCCGCACTGGTCCAAGGCGTCGGGTGCGGCATCCGCCTACGAGAAGATCACGCTGTTCGGGCTGGAGATCGTGCCGAAGCGGCGCGTGCAGCTCGCGCGGTTCGACCGGCCGTTCGCGCGGGAGCTGTTCCTGCGCCACGCACTGGTCGAGGGCGAGTGGGACTCGACGCACCTCGACAAGCGGCTGACCGCCTTCGAGCGGCGGAACCTCGAGCTGCGCCGCCGCCTCGAGAAGATCGAGGAGCGCGAGCGGCGCCGCGATATCCTCGTCGGCGACGAGGCCGTCTACCGCTTCTACGATGCGCGGATCCCCCGCGACGTGTTCGACGCACGTTCCTTCGAGGCCTGGTGGCGCGACGCGTCGGCGCGCACGCCCCGCCTGCTCGACATGACCGAAGCCGACCTCGTCGACGAGGCGTCCCGCGGCGACGAGCGGGACTTCCCGGCACGGTGGACGCAGGGCGACCAGGTGCTCTCTCTCGCATATCGCTTCGAGCCCGGCGCGGCGGACGACGGCGTGACGGCGGTCGTGCCGCTCGCGCTCCTCGCCCAGCTGCGACCCGACGGGTTCGACTGGCAGGTGCCGGGCATGCGGGATGAGCTCATCACGGCACTGCTGCGGTCGCTTCCGAAGTCGATCCGCCGCCACGTGGTGCCCGCGGCCGACTGGGCGGCGACCTTCTCGGCCGACCTCGCCGGGCAGGGCCCGGAATCGCATGCGGGACTGCCGCCGGTGAAGCTGCGCGAGGCGCTCGCCGCGCGCATCCAGCGCGTGGCGAGCCAGCCGGTGAGCGCCGCGGACTTCGACATGGAACGCGTGCCCGGCCACCTGCAGGTCTCGTTCCGCGCCGTCGACGAGCGGGGGCGCGCCGTCGGCTCCGACCGTGATCTCACGGTCCTCCAGGCGCGTCTCGCCGACCGTGCGCGGGCCTCGGTGTCGCGCTCGCTGAGCGCGTCGGCACCCGCGTCCGGTCCTGCCCGAGCGGCGGCGACGCCCGCACCGCGGTCGGCGGGCCTGCCGGCCGGCGCAGCGCGCCCCGAGTCCGCTTTCGTCGAGCAGACCGGCCTCACCGACTGGACGTTCGGCGACCTCCCCGAGGTCGTCGACACGAAGGTCGCTGGTGGCGTCGTGCGCGGATACCCGGCCATCGTGGACGAGAAGACCTCCGTCGCGCTGCGCATCGAGACCACCCCCGAGGCCGCAGCCCGCGCCACGAGGGCGGGCGTGCGACGGCTCGTCCTGCTCTCGGTCGCCTCCCCCACGGCGTACGTGCTCGAGCACCTCACGTCCGCCGAGAAGCTCGCGCTCGCGGCATCCCCGTATCCGTCGGCGAAGGCGCTGATCGAGGACTGCCGCGCGGCGGTGGCGGATGCTGTCATCAGCCGTACGGCTCCCGACGCTCTGGTGCGCACGCGCGGGGGCTTCGAAGCCGTGCGCGACGCGCTCTCGGGCGCTGTCGTGGACGAGCTCTTCCAAGCCGTGTCGCTGGTCGCGCGCATTCTCACCGCGGCGCGCGAGGTCGAGAAGGCGATGCGCGACGGCAACTCGCTGACCCTCCTGGGCGCGCTGAAAGACGTGAAGGGGCAGCTGGCAGGTCTGGTCTTCCCCGGTTTCGTGTCACGCACCGGCACAGCACGCCTCGCGCACCTTCCGAGGTACCTGCGGGGCGCGCGGGACCGCGTGCGGACGCTCCCCGACAACCCCGGTCGCGACCGGCAGCGCATGACGGAGTTCGAGCGCGCCGCGACCGTCTTCGCAGAGGCCGGCGGCGCCATTCCGCCCGTCGATGACGCCCCGGTGTCGCTCGTGCACGCACGGTGGCTGCTCGAGGAGTACCGTGTGAGCCTGTTCGCTCAGTCCCTCGGCACGGCGGAGCCCGTGTCGCTGCAGCGGATACAGCGGGCGCTGCAGGGCTAGGCACTCGACGAGAGCAGAGCTCGCGCGAACACCCGCCTCGACGACAGGAGCTGCCCCCGCCATGACCACAGCGATCGTGTACACCGAGTTCGGCGGCCCCGAGGTGCTGCACGAGATCCCCGTGCCACAGCGCGCTCCGAAGGCCGGCGAGGTGGCGATCCGCGTCACGGCGGCGGGCGTGAACCCGATCGATGCGAAGCTGCGCTCCGGCGCGCGGGCGTCGGGCGAGATCACCGAACCACGTCGCGTCGGCGGCGACGGCGCGGGCGTCGTGCTCGCCGTGGGCGACGAGGTGGACGGATTCCGCGCCGGCGACCCGGTGGTCTTCGCGGGCGCC
Organism: Microbacterium yannicii; assembly: GCF_024055635.1. Classification (GTDB taxonomy): domain Bacteria; phylum Actinomycetota; class Actinomycetes; order Actinomycetales; family Microbacteriaceae; genus Microbacterium; species Microbacterium yannicii. Next base: position 87,158 of record NZ_JAMXMB010000003.1, on the reverse strand, counting down.
TCCGGTGCGTACGCGACCGAGGTGTTCGTCGCCGCCGACCGCGTCTTCGCCCGGCCGCCGCACGTGAGCGCGGCGGAAGGCGCCGCCCTCGGCATCCCCGTCGGCACCGCGTATCAGACGCTCCGGTCACTCGGTGTCGGAAGCGGCGACACGCTCCTCGTCCACGGCGGTTCGGGTGCTGTCGGCCAGGCCCTCATCCAGTTCGCCGTGCTGTGGGGCGCCACCGTCATCGCCACATCGTCCGAGCGCCGATTCGATCGCGTGAGCGCGCTGGGGGCGACCCCCGTCACCTACGGCGACGGGCTCGCCGACCGCGTGCGCGATGTCGCCCCGCACGGGGTCACGGTGGCGATCGACGCGGCCGGCACCGACGAGGCGCTGGAGGCCTCCATCGAACTGGTGCCCGATCGGCAGCGGATCGCGACACTGGTGCGGGGACGGGATGCCGCGGGCCTGGGCATCCGTGCCTTCTCGGGAGGGTCCCCCCAGCCGCTCACCCCGCAGCAGCAGGTCTGGCGCACCGAGGCCGTGCCGGTGGCGACCGCCCTGATGGCCGCCGGGCGCTTCTCGGTGGAGCTCGGACCGTCGTTCGCCCTCGCCGACGCGGCCGACGCGCATCGCGCGATCGAGGCGGGCGTCGACGGCAAGATCACGCTGGTGCCCTGACCGCCGCGATCACACCGTGGCGGTGATCTCCGCGGGCGCGGCGCCGGTCGCGATCGGGCGTCCCGGGGTGTTCGTCCACTGGCTCCACGAGCCGGGGTAGATGCCGAGCCGCAGCCCCGCGAGCTCGGCCGCGAACACCGCCTGCGCGGCCGTGACGCCGGAGCCGCAGTACGCCGCCGCGGCGACGCCGTCGACGATGCCGACGCCGCGGAACAGCTCACGCAGGCTCGCGGCATCCCGGAACCGCTCACCGTCCATGTAGGCGCCGGTCGGAAGGTTCGCCGCGCCCGGGATGTGGCCCGCGATCGGATCGACCGGCTCGACCTCGCCCCGGTACCGCTCCGCGGCGCGCACGTCGATGAGCACTCCCGAGGCGGCGAGCGCCGCCGCCTCGTCGATGGACAGCACCGGCTCGGCGATGGGAGCGAGCGAGACATCCCCCGACTCGGGCACCACGGGGCCGGTCTCGAGCGGCAGGCCGGCGGCGATCCACGCCCGCAGCCCGCCGTCGAGGAGTCGCACATCGACCAGGCCTGAGCGGGTGAGCAGCCACCACGCCCGAGAGGCGCCCAGTGACCGGTCGTCGTCGTAGATGACGACGGTGTCGCCGTCATGGATGCCCCAGCGCCGCGCCGCCGCCTGCAGAGCGTCGGTCGGCGGCAGCGGGTGACGGCCGTCCTCGGGCCGGCCGTGGCGCGACAGCTCCGTCTCCATGTCGACGTAGACGGCGCCGGGAACGTGGCCGTCGAGGTGCTCGGCGCTGCCGTCCGGGTGGTCGAGCCGGTAGCGGACGTCGAGCACGCGCACACTGCCGGTGCGCAGAAGGCGGTCGAGTTCTCGGGGGGTGATCAGCTGCGCCACCTGTCTATTCTCGCCCGCGCGCGGGCTACCGCCGCACGGCCGGGTCAGGGCCGCCGATGCAACAGTTCGACACACGACGCGGCGGCGCAGGCCGCGCGGCTCGACAATGGTCAGCATGCCTCGTGCCACCGACAACGATCCCTCGCCTCGCCAGGCCGCCCCTCGCTCGTTCGCGACGGCTCAGGTGCAGGCGGGGTTCGACTCCAGCGTGGCTGAGAACACCGCCGTTCCGGCCATCCACCAGTCCAATGGCTTCGAGTTCCGCTCGCTCGCGGAGGCGCGCGACCTCTTCGCGCTGCGCAAGGACGGCAACATCTACAGTCGCGCCGCCAACCCCACCGTGCTCGTGTTCGAGCGCCGCGTGGCCGAGCTCGAAGGCGGCATCGGCGCCGCGGGTGTGGCATCCGGTCAGGCGGCCGTCGCGGTGGCTCTGCTCGCCCTCGCCAAGCAGGGCGAGCACATCGTCGCCGCGCGCCAGCTGTACGGCGGCACGGTGGACCTCCTGCAGGACACGTTCGCCGACTGGGGCATCGAGGTCACCTTCGTCGACCAGGACGACATCGATGCGTGGTCGGCCGCGGTCCGCCCCACCACCCGGGCGCTGTTCGCCGAGTCCATCTCGAACCCCATCGCTCAGGTGCTCGACCTCGGGGCCGTCGCCACGGTGGCCCAGCAGGCTGGCGTGCCGCTCGTGATAGACAACACCGTCGCGACGCCGTACCTGCAGCGCGCGAAGGACTTCGGCGCCGACATCGTGGTGCACTCCGCGACGAAGTTCCTCGGCGGCCACGGCACGTCGCTGGGCGGCGTCGTCGTCGACCTCGGCACGTTCGACTTCAGCGCCGAGCCGGAGCGGTGGCCCCAGCTGACGCAGACGTACCCGCGCGTTCCGGACGGAAGCCTCGTCGAGCGCTTCGGAGAGACCGGCTCGCCCTACATCGCCCTGGTCAAGACGAAGTACGTCCACGACCTGGGACCTTCGCTGTCGGCCTTCAACGCCTTCCAGCTGCTGCAGGGCCTGGAGACGCTCGACCTGCGCATGCAGCGCCACACCGAGAGCGCCCTCGCTGTCGCGCGGTACCTCGAGACGCACCCCGCCGTCGCGCGGGTGCACCACCCCGGCCTCGATTCGAGCCCGTGGCGCGGGCAGGCGCAGACCTACCTGCCCCGCGGCGTCAGCTCGGTCTTCGCGTTCGACCTGCCGGCGACCGGCGACCCGGAGGCCGACTTCCGCCTCGTCGAGGCGTTCATCTCGCGGTTGCAGGTCGTACGGCTCGTCGCCAACATCGGCGACGCCCGCAGCCTCGTCGCCCACCCCGCCTCGATGACGCACAGCCACATGTCGCCGACGCAGCTCGCCGAAGCGCACATCGGACCGACGACGGTGCGCCTGTCGATCGGGCTGGAGGATGCGCGCGACATCGTCGACGACCTCGCGCGCGCTCTCGACGGGATCGGCGAGAGCGCCGACGCGACGCGTGTGCCCGCGACCGTCGCCGGGTAGCCGACAGGCGCAGGCGCTCTCGCGCCAGTAGCCTCGTCTCATGACCTCGACGTCCCCCTCACCGGGCCTCTCATCGGACCGGCCGTCCGCCGGACCATCGTCCCCCCGCTGGGGCATCCTCGGACCCGGTGGCATCGCACGGGCGTTCACGAGCGATCTGCGCACCGCCGGGCTCGATGTCGCCGCCGTCGGATCCCGCCGGCGCGAGACCGCGGATGCCTTCGCCGCCGACTTCGCCATCCCCCATGCCCACGGCTCCTACGAGGACCTGGTCGCCGATCCCGACGTCGACATCGTCTACATCGCGACGCCGCATCCGATGCACGCCGCCAACGCCCTGATGGCGCTGGAGGCGGGGAAGCACGTTCTCGTCGAGAAGCCGTTCACGCTGAACGCCGCCGAAGCCGCAGCGGTCCGCGACGCCGCGGCCGACCGCGGCCTGCTCGCGATGGAGGCCATGTGGACGCGGTACCTGCCCCACATGGTCCGCATCCGGGAGATCGTGGCATCCGGCGCGCTCGGCGAGATCCGCGCCGTCACCGCCGATCACACCCAGCGGATCACGAGCGATCCCACCCACCGGCTCAACGACCTCGCACTCGGCGGCGGCGCACTGCTCGACCTCGGAATCTACCCGGTGTCGTTCGCATGGGACATCCTCGGCGAGCCGCTGTCGATCGTCGCGTCCGCACGCCTGGGCGACACCGGAGCCGACACCGAGATCGCCACGATCATGGCCCACGAATCCGGCGCGCTCTCGACGACGCTGTCGGCCTCTCGCGCTGCCGGTCCGAACACTGCCGCGATCATCGGAACCGAGGCCCGCCTCGAGATCGCCCGGGTTTGGTACACGCCGACCTCCTTCCGCGTCGTCTCCCCCGACGGCACCGTCCTCGAGGACTACGTCTCCAAGATCGAAGGCCGCGGGATGCAGTACCAGGCGCTCGCTGCCGGGCGCTATCTCGCAGAGGGTCGCACCGATTCCGACGTCCTGCCGATCGACGAGACCGTCGCGATCATGGAGACGCTCGATGAGATCCGCACGCTCGTCGGCGTGCACTACCCCGGGGAGGACTGACATGCCCGATCTTCAGAACGCCCGCGTCGCGGTGTATCTCGATTTCGACAACATCGTGATGTCGTGGTACGACCGCGTCCACGGCCGCAACTCATACTCGCGCGACCGCCAGCGCATCGCCGACAATCCCGCCGATCCCGAGATCGCCGAGCGCCTCTCGGCAGCGACGATCGATGTCGGCGCGATCATCGACTTCGCGGCATCCTTCGGCACGCTGGTGCTCACGCGCGCCTACGCCGACTGGTCGGCCCCCGTCAACGCGATCTACCGGTCGCAGCTCGTCGCCCGTGCGGTCGACCTGGTGCAGCTCTTTCCCGCGGCCGCCTACGCCAAGAACGGCGCCGACATCCGCCTCGCGGTGGACGCCGTCGAAGACATGTTCCGGCTGCCCGACCTGACGCACGTCGTCATCGTCGCGGGCGACTCGGACTACGTCCCCCTCGCCCAGCGTTGCAAGCGACTCGGCCGCTACGTGGTGGGCGTCGGCGTAGCCGGGTCGACCGCCAAGTCGCTCGCCGCCGCGTGCGACGAGTTCGAGGCATACGACTCGCTGCCGGGGGTGCCGCGGTTCTCGCGCGAGCCTGCCAAGGCGGTCAAGGCGCCGGAGAAGGCTCTCGAGAAGGCGCCGGCGAAGGCGAAGGCCGCCTCGACCCGTGGGACGAAGGCGAAGGAGACGGGCACCGCTGCTGCGGCCGCCTCCGCGCCGCGCTCGGGGGGACGACGCGGAGCGGGCAAGGCGACGGATGCCGCGGCTCAAGAGGCCGTGGCGCCCGAGGTCGTCACGTCCGAGGCCCCCACCGTCACCGCCCCCGCGGACGACACGACAGTGGCGACCCCGCCGCCGTCGGCGCCCGAGATCGAGGCGGCGCTCAACGAGGCGCTGGAGACCGCTGCCCCTCCCAAGCGCACGAATCGCCGCGCGTCGTCGAAGACGGTCGCGGCGAGCGTTGAGCCGGCGGCACCCGAGCCGCCGCAGCCGGTCGAAGAGCCTGCCGAGGATCCGCAGGAGACGGCGACGCGTCTGCTGGAGCGGGCGCTCCGGCTCGGTCACGACAAGAACGACGACTCGGAGTGGCTGCACAGCTCGGCGGTCAAGACCCACATGCGGCGTATGGACCCGTCGTTCAGTGAAAAGGCGCTGGGCTATCGCTCGTTCAATGACTTCGTGAAGGCGCGCGAGTCGATCGCCGAACTCGAAGAGACCGGGCATGAGCGGCTGGTGCGCCTGCGCGAGTAGGTGCGGCGCGCTGCGCTGCCTCCGCCCGTGAGGCGGGCGGCGTCACCGGGGGTCAGCGCAGCTGCGCGAGGAAGCCGAGCAGTCCGGCGTTGAACGCCGTCGGCTGTTCGATGTTCGCCGCATGACCGTCGCGCACGATCACCGCCGACGAACCGCGGGGCGCGAGTGCGGCCGAGGCCGCGGCGTGCGCGCTCGGCCAGAACTCGCTCTCGGCGCCCGCCACGAAGAGCACCGGCACCTTCGTGGCGGCGATCACCGGCCGCCAGTCCGCCCTGGCGTGGTCGTTCAGCAGCGTCAGCTCGCCCGGGGTGAGTTCGCGCTCCCCGCCCTTCATGGCCTGCAGCAGCCGCACGAGGCGCATGCCGCGTCGGAGCATCGGCGTGCCGTGCCCCGTCTGCGGGATGCCCGCCGCGAAGTAGGTGTCGACGTTCTGCTCGGTGTAGCCGTAGAAGCCGTAGGGCCAGCCCGCCGTGTTCAGCATCTTCGGCGTCTGGTCGACCGATACGACGGCGGCGACACGCTCAGAGCCTTCCTGACCGAGGTACGACCAGATGCTGCTCGCTCCCATCGACCCGCCCACCAGCACGGCCCCCGTCACGTCGAGGGCCGCGAGCGCGTCGCGGATGTCGAGGCCGCGGCGGGCCATGTCGACACCGGCGGCCGGCCGCTCGGCGGCGCCGTGCCCTCGCAGGTCCACCGACAGCACCCGATAGCCGGCGCGCTCGAGCGCCGGCACCTGGTGACGCCAGCTGGTGGCCGCCGCCTTGAACCCGGCCAGCAGCACGACCGGGCGGCCGGCCGCATCGCCGGACTCCTCGTAGTGCAGCCGCACGCCGTCATCTGCGTGGATCGCGGGCATCTCAGTCTCCGTTCGGGAAGGCCTTGCCGGGGTTCAGGATCCCGGCCGGGTCGAGGGCGTGCTTGATCGCGCGGTGCAGCCCCAGCACCACTGGGCTGAGCTCCTCGGCTGCACCAAGGAGCTTCAGGAGTCCCACGCCGTGCTCGCCGGTGACCGTGCCGCCGAGCGCGCGGCAGTCGTCGACGATGCGATCGAACGCCGCTTTCGCGCGTGCCTTGGCCTCATCGTCGCCCTCCGGGGCGATGATCAGCGGGTGCAGATTGCCGTCGCCCGCGTGGGCGATGTTGGCGATCACGATGCCGGCGTCGGCCGCCACGGCCTCGATCCTCGCGAGCATCTCCGGAACCGCGCCGCGCGGGACGCAGACGTCCTCCGTGAGCACCGGCCCCAGCCGCTCCAGGGCGGGGTAGGCGAGTCGGCGTGCCGCGAACAGCTGGTCGATGTGGGCGGGCTCCTCCGCCCGCTCGACGCGACTGCCGCCCGCGGTGCGGAAATGGGCCTCGATCGCGGCGGCGAGCTCCTCCCCGCGCGCGCCGGGCTCGTCGACCTTGGCCAGCAGCAGCGCGTTCGCGTCCTCGGGCAGGTCCCAGCCCTGCCACCGGGCCACCGCGTGCAGGCACGTGCGGTCGATCAGTTCGAGGGCCGACGGCACGATGCCCGCTTCGGTCACGGCGGCGACCGCGCGTCCGGCATCCGTCAGCGTCCGGAAGTAGCCGACGATTGCGCGCTCCTCGCGTCCGCCGAGTGGTCGCAGCTTCACCGTGACGTCGACGATGACGCCCAGCGTGCCCTCTGATCCCACGAACAACCCGGTCAGGTCGTACCCCGTGACGCCCTTTGCCGTCGTGCGGCCGAGCTTCGCGATGCTGCCATCGGCGAGCACCACCGTCATGCCGATGACGTAGTCGCGCGTCACCCCGTACTTCACGCAGCAGATGCCGCCGGCGTTGGTCGCCACGTTCCCGCCGATGGTCGAGATCGCCTGACTCGCGGGGTCGGGCGGGTACCAGAGCCCGTGCGCCGCGACGTGCCGGCGCAGATCGTCGTTCAGCACGCCCGCCTCGACGATCGCATACCGCTCCGCGGCGTCGACCTCGATGATGCGCGTCATCCGCTCGAGCGAGAGGACGAGGCATCCGCTCGTCGCGTTCGCGCCGCCCGAGAGACCGGTGCCGGCCCCGCGCGGAACGATCGTCACGCCGTGCTCCGCCGCGAGGCGGACGGCCGCCACCACGTCGTCGAGGCTGGACGCGAACACCGCGGCGGCGGGGAGCCCGTAATCGGCCCACTCGGCGTCGTCGTGACTGAGTCTGTCGAGGGTCTCGGCATCGGTGGCGACGGTGTGCGGCGGCAGTGCGGCGCGAAGCGCCTCGACGACGGAGTGCATGGCGTACCGATGCTAGCCCTCGTGGCGCGGCGCGATCGGCAGTGGTGTCGCGAACCCGCGGCCGATCTGGGAAATGCCCCGGGGCATCCGAGAAGCCTCCGCCTGATCCACGCAGAGCGGCGTGGACTACAGTGTGACCTGTGGCACGCCGTCAAGCTCCGCCGGGCTCGCAGACCTCGCTGCGCGAGGCGAATCGCGCGCGTGTCGTCGAGTCGCTCAAGCGACATGGCCGCCTCACGCAGATCGAGCTCGCCGGCAGCACCGGGCTCTCCCCCGCCACGGTGTCGAACATCGTCAAAGAGCTGACGGCGTCGGGCCTGCTCCACACGTCGTTCACCACGAGCAGCGGCCGCCGGGCCACCCTCGTGTCGCTCGCCCGTCGACTGGGTCTCGTCGCCGGCGTCCACTACAGCTCGCGGCAGCTCCACATCGCGATCGCCGACACCGCTCGGACGATCGTCACGCAGTCCTCGCTCCCGCTCCCCCTCGACCACCGTCACGACTCGGAGCTCGACCGCCTCGCGCTGCTGCTCGGCGACATGATGGAGTCGCTCGGCGGATCGCTCACCGACCTCCTCGCCGTCGGCCTCGCACTGCCCGCGCCGATCGATCCGCGCACCGGCATGGTGTCCACGCCCGGGCTGCTGCGGGGATGGGAAGGCGTCGACGTCGCCGAGAGCCTCTCCGTGCGCATCGGCCGCCCCGTGCACGTCGACAGCGAGGCCAACCTCGGCGGGCTCGCCGAGGCGCGGGAGGGCAACGGCCGCGCCGCCGCGTCGTCGGTCTTCATCCGCGTCGGCCACACCATCAGCGCCGGACTGGTCGTCGGCGGCGACCTGTTCCGCGGCGTCAACGGCAAGGCGGGTCAGATCGGTCACGTCACCCTTGACGAGAACGGCCCCATCTGCCGCTGCAGCAACCGCGGATGCCTCGAGACCTATGCCGGCGGCCCTGCCCTGCTGTCGCTGTTCCCGCCGAGCGAGGGCATGCACCGGCTCGGCGATCTGCTGCACGCCGCCGAGGCCGGCGACGGTTCTGCGCGCCGCGTGATCGCCGACGCGGGCCGCCACATCGGCATCGCCGCGGCGAGCCTGTGCAACCTCTTCGATCCCGAGGTCATCGTCGTGGGCGGTGAACTGGGGCAGGCGGGCGAGATCCTGATGGCGCCGATGCGCCACTCGCTCGAGCGCACGGCGCTTCCCGCTGCCGACGGGCTGCCTGAGATCGTCGGCGCGTCCTTCGGGGAATGGGCCGAGACCCGTGGCGCCATCGCCATCGCCCTGGACCACGTGACGGTCAGCGCCCAGCTTCCCGCCGCGTCCTCGCTGCCGATCACCGCATAGGCTCGTCCGATGTCCCGCATCCGACCCGATCGGTCGCGGCGCCGCCCGAGCGGGCGCCGCGCCGCGGCGGTCGGCGTCCTCCTCCTCGCCGCGGGGCTGCTCGCCGCCTGCACCGGCGATCCCGGGCCCGCGGAGGTCAGCCCGTCCGACGACACCATCGCGCTGCTGCTGCCCGACGCGAAGACCGCGCGCTACGAGACGTTCGACCGGCCGCTCTTCGAGGCCCGGGTGGCGGAGCTCGGCGACTACGAGGTGCTGTACGCCAACGCCGACCAGGACGCCGCGAAGCAGCAGCAGCAGGCGGAGTCGGCACTCACCTCGGGCGCGGGAGTGCTGGTACTGGATCCGGTGGACGCGAACGCCGCCGTCAGCATCGTGAACTCCGCGAACGCCAAGGGTGTGCCGGTGATCTCGTACGACCGCCTGATCGCGGGCGGCGACCTGGCGTACTACATCTCCTTCGACAATGAGAAGGTCGGCGTGCTGCAGGCGACGGCGTTCGTCGAGGGGATGCGGTCCACCGAGGACGGCAGCGGCATCCTCATGGTCAACGGCTCGCCGACCGACAGCAACGCGGCGCTGTTCAAGCGGGGCGCGCACAGCATCATCGACGACAGTGGCCTGCGCGTGCTGGCGGAGTACGACACCCCGGGCTGGAGCCCCGAGAAGGCTCAGGAGTGGGTGTCGGGACAGATCGCCCAGCACGGGCGCGCGATCGCCGGCGTCTACGCCGCCAACGACGCCACGGCGGGCGGTGCGATCGCGGCGCTGCGGGTCGCGAACGTCGATCCGCTCCCGATCGTGACCGGACAGGATGCCGAGCTCTCGGCGATCCAGCGCATCCTCACGGGCGACCAGTACATGACGGTGTACAAGGCGATCAAGCCGCAGGCGGAGCTCGCTGCCGAGGTCGCCGTCAAGCTGCTGCACGGCGAGGAAGTGACCGCACCCCTGGAGATCGAGGGGACTCCCGCCACGCTGCTCGATCCTGTGGCGGTCACGATCGACGACATCATGGACACCGTGGTGGCCGACGGTTTCTGGAGCGTCGACGACATCTGCACGCCGGCGTATGCCGATGCGTGCGAAGCTGCCGGCATCGGGTAGGGTCCTGACTCTGGCAGGGGCGGGCTGGGGCCGGGAGAGACGATGAGAACGGGGCGAGGATGTCGATGACGCACCCGCGGACGGGGCGGCCGCGTGAGCGCGTGCTCACGATGCGCGGGATCGGCAAACGGTTCGGCGCGGTCAAGGCGCTCACCGACGTCGACTTCTGGGTCAACGAGGGAGAGGTCGTCGCGCTCGTCGGCGACAACGGCGCCGGCAAGTCGACGCTCGTCAAAGTGCTGGCCGGAGTCCACCCTCCCGACAGCGGATCGATCGAGTTCGACGGCGAGGACATCGGCATCGCCTCCCCCGCCGATGCCCAGCGGCTCGGGATCGAGACGATCTTCCAGGACCTCGCGCTGTGCGACAACCTCGACGTCGTGGCCAATCTCTGGCTCGGGCGCGAGCTCCGGGACGGCGCCACACTCGACGAGGTCGACATGGAGCAGCGCACGTGGACCCTGCTGCGAGAGCTGTCGGCGAAGATCCCGTCCGTGCGCGTGCCGGTCGCGTCGCTCTCGGGCGGGCAGCGTCAGACTGTCGCGATCGCCCGCTCGCTCATCGGCGAGCCGCGTGTCGTCATCCTCGACGAGCCGACGGCGGCGCTCGGCGTTGCGCAGACCGCGGAGGTGCTGAACCTCATCGAGCGTCTGCGCGAACGCGGTCACGGCGTCATCCTCATCAGCCACAACATGGCCGACGTCATGGCCGTCGCCGACCGCGTGGTCGTGCTGCGCCTCGGTCGCAACAACGGCGTGTACAACGTCGCCGACGTCACCAGCGAGACGCTCATCGCGGCGATCACCGGTGCGGTCGACCATTCGCCGGCGCCGCGGCGCGTGCCGGAGCGGACGGATGCCGCGCCCGCCGACCCGCGCGACGCCGAGCCTGCTGCCGATGAGGGTCACGGCGGCACGGTGATCCGCATGCCGCACGCCGGCTCGCGTCGCACCCCGAGACCCCGCGGGGACGGGAGCAGATGAGCGCGCAGGGCGACGAGCGCCTGACGGAGCCCGCGGTGGACGACCGCCTCCTCAGCAGCACCGGCATCCGTCTGGCCCTGGAGGGCTTCGTGACGCGCATCCGGGGCGGCGATCTGGGCGCGCTGCCCGTCGTCCTGGGCATCGCGGTCATCTGGACCGTGTTCCAGCTGCTCAACCCCGTGTTCCTCTCCAGCGAGAACCTCGTCAACCTCACGATGCAGTGCGCCGCCATCGGCACGATCGCGCTCGGCGTCGTCCTGGTGCTGCTCGTCGGCGAGATCGATCTGTCGGTCGGGTCGGTGTCGGGTCTCGCCGCCGCCGTCCTGGCGGTGACGTTCGTGCAGCTGCAGTGGAACCTGATCCTGTCGCTGGCGGCCGCGATCGCCGTCGGATGCCTCGTGGGTCTGCTGTACGGCTATCTCTTCACCCGCTTCGGGCTGCCGAGCTTCGTCATCACCCTTGCCGGCCTGCTGGGATTCCTCGGGCTGCAGCTCTGGGTGCTCGGCGAGACGGGATCGATCGCGATCCCCTTCGACTCGTGGCTGGTGCAGTTCGCGCAGCAGATGTTCCTGCCCGCCTGGGCGTCGTACGTCGTGGCGACACTCGCTGCGGCGGCGTTCGCGTGGTCGCTCCTGCGCCGCGCGCGGCGGCGGGCGGCCGCGAACCTCGTGAGCCAGAGCACGACGGAGATCGCGGTGCGCACCGGCGTGCTGCTCGCGTTCCTGCTGGTGGCCACCTGGTACCTGAACATCTATCGCGGCGTGGGCGTGATGTTCCTGTTCTTCCTCGCGCTGATCGTCGCCATGAACTTCGTCCTCACCCGCACGCGCTGGGGGCGGGCCGTGTACGCGGTCGGCGGATCGGTCGAAGCGGCGCGGCGCGCCGGCATCCGGGTGGACCGTATCTACCTCTCGGTGTTCGCGATGTGCTCGACGCTGGCCGCGGTGGGCGGCATCCTGGCCGCGGCGCGCCTGGCGTCGGCGAACCAGAGCTCCGGCACGGGCGACGTGAACCTCAACGCGATCGCTGCGGCCGTCATCGGCGGAACGAGTCTCTTCGGCGGGCGCGGATCGGCATTCTCGGCGCTCGTCGGCATCGTGGTGATCCAGTCCATCTCGTCGGGCCTCACGCTCATGAACCTCGATTCGTCCGTGCAGTTCATGGTCACCGGCGTCGTGCTCGTGCTCGCGGTGATCGTCGATTCCCTCTCGCGGCGCACGCGCGCCGCCACCGGCAGGGCCTGAACGCCGCCACGCGCCGCGCTGGCTTCACTTGGCGAACACTCGGAGTGGTCACTCCGAACTGCCCCCACTGCGGGCCGCGCATTATGCTCATTCGAGCCGCGCAACCTGGGCACTCTGCACGGTAAGCGCTCTCTCCGCCCGCGGCCTCGCAGCATCCCCGCCTCACGAGCCTGTGCGTTGCCAAAGCGTTACGTTCAAGACTTGACGCCAAGAACGCTGGTCGTCGATGATCGCATCAGCGAGAACAAACCAGGGACGATCCTGGGCTGGTTCGCTTCAACGACGAAAGGCGAATGATGAAGAAGTCTTCGATCCTCGCCGTGGCCGCCCTCACGGGCGCGGCCGCGGTGATGCTGGCCGGCTGCTCGAACGGCGGCGGCGGCAACGGCGGTTCCACGGAGGCGGCCGGCGACGGCGCGGACCGTGCATGTGTGATCCTGCCTGACGCTGCCTCGTCGCCGCGCTGGGAGAACTTCGACCGCAAGTACCTCCAGGAGGGGCTGGAGGGCGCCGGTTTCGACGTCGACATCCAGAACGCGCAGGGCGACGTCAACAAGTACTCGACCATCGCCGACCAGCAGCTCACCCAGGGCTGCGGCGTCATGCTGCTCGTCGACTACCAGGGCGCGGCGGAGGCCGTCGCCACCAAGGCGAAGGCCGAAGGCATCCCCGTGATCGCCTACGACCGCCCGTTCACGGGCGCGGACTACTACGTGTCGTTCGACAACACCGAGGTCGGCCGTATGGAGGGCCAGACCGTCCTCGACGGCCTCACCGCCGCCGGCAAGGACCCGGCCAGCGCCGTCGTCGTCTACATGGGCGGCGACCCGACGGACGGCAACGCGGCGATGTTCCACGACGGCGCCGTCGAGGTGATGGAAGCCGCGGGCATCAAGGCGGCGGCCGAGCCTCCCGGGGTCTGGGACCAGGCCAAGTCGCAGACCAACTTCGAGCAGGCCCTCACGGGTCTGGGTGGCAAGGTCGACGGCGTGTGGGTCGCGAACGACACCAACGCCGCGGGCGTCATCAAGGTCCTGCAGGACAACAACCTGACCGGCGTCGCGGTGTCGGGTCAGGACGCGAACGTCGCGGGCCTGCAGAACATCCTCCTCGGATGGCAGACCGCCACGGTCTACAAGCCCGTCAAGGACGAGGCCACGGCTGCCGTCGACACGGCCGTCGCGCTGCTGAAGGGCGACGACGTCACGTCGCAGGCCGAGCTCGAAGACGGCACGCCCTACATCCAGGTCACGCCGATCCTCGTCGGCCCCGACAAGGTGAAGGATGTCGTCGCTGCCGGCGACGCCGACTACGACGATGTCTGCACGCCCGACGTGATGGCCGCGTGCGAGCAGTACGGAGTCACCGCCAACTAAGCCGGATCGGCTTCGGCCGAATCCCGCGAGGGGGCGTCGCGCCACGGGCGTGGCGCCCCTTCGCGCCGGACCACGGGCTCTCCCAAGGAAGCGAGCATGTCAGACACATCCACCATCACCCCCACGGTCGGCGTCGAGCCGATCATCCAACTGGTCGGCGTGAAGAAATCGTTCGGACCGGTCAGCGTCCTCAAGGGCGTCGACCTCAAAGTCCATCCCGGCAAGGTCACCGCCCTCGTGGGCGACAACGGCGCCGGCAAGTCCACGCTCATCAAGGGTCTGGCCGGCGTGCAGCCGTACGACGAGGGCGAAGTCCTCATCGACGGCGTTCACCGCGACCTGCACGCGCCCCGCGACGCCGGGAACCTCGGCATCGAGGTCGTGTACCAGGACCTCGCTCTGTGCGACAACCTCGACATCGTCCAGAACATGTTCCTCGGCCGCGAGGAGCTGACATTCGGCACCTTCGACGAGGGGCGCATGGAGAAGGAGGCGTCCGACACGCTGCGCTCCCTCTCGGTGCGCACGGTGAAATCCGTCCGCCAGAAGGTGTCGAGCCTCTCGGGTGGCCAGCGGCAGACCGTCGCGATCGCTCGCGCGGTACTGAAGAAGGCCCGAGTGGTGATCCTCGACGAGCCCACGGCCGCCCTCGGCGTCGCCCAGACCGAGCAGGTGCTGAACCTCGTGAAGCGCCTGTCGGAGCAGGGCGTCGCGGTGGTCCTCATCAGCCACAACCTGGTGGACGTCTTCGAGGTCGCCGACGACATCGCCGTCCTCTACCTCGGTCAGATGGTCGCCCAGATCCCGGCGTCCTCGACGACCCGCGACGACGTGGTCGGCTACATCACCGGCACCAAGGCGCCCGCCGGAGTCACGATCCTCGATACGTCGACCGTTCGCACCGAAGGAGGCGCGGAATGAGCAGCAATGCCACCCGGACCGAGGCCGCACCGGACCCCATCGCGAGCGACCTGATCGGCAGCGGCGTGGAGGGCGGCGTCGGCGACCAGCTTCAGGCGTGGTGGCAGCGCGTGCGCGGCGGCGACATGGGCGCCCTGCCCGCCATCGGCGGCCTCGTCGTGCTCGGGGCGCTGTTCTCGATCATGAGCCCGTTCTTCCTCACCGAGCGCAACTTCGCCAACCTGCTGAACCAGGCGGCGACGCTCGTCGTGCTCGGCATGGCGCTGGTGTTCGTCCTCCTGCTCGGCGAGATCGACCTGTCCGCCGGTGTGACCGGCGGTGTGGGCATGGCGCTGTTCGTCGTGCTGAACGCGCAGTTCGGCATTCCCTGGCCGCTCGCACTCCTGATCGGATTCGGGTTCGGGTTCCTCACGGGCGCCTTCATCGGCTTCTTCGTGGCGAGGGTGGGCATCCCGTCATTCGTGGTCACGCTGGGGTTGTTCCTCGGATTCCAGGGTCTCGCCCTGGTGATCATCGGACCCGGCGGTCTGTTCCGTCTCGAAGTGCCCGAGCTCATCGCGCTGCAGAACGGCAATCTGCCGGTCTGGGGCGGCTGGGCGATGCTCGTGATCATGCTCGCGATCTCGGGGGGCACATCGTTCTGGGACCGGGCGCGCCGCGCCCGTGCCGGCGTTCCGAACCGCGCCCTCTCGATGGTGTGGATCAAGCTGGCCGCGATCGCGGTGATCGGCGGGGCCGTCGTCTACGTGCTCAACCAGAACCGCGGACAGT
Organism: Microbacterium yannicii; assembly: GCF_024055635.1. Taxonomy (GTDB): domain Bacteria; phylum Actinomycetota; class Actinomycetes; order Actinomycetales; family Microbacteriaceae; genus Microbacterium; species Microbacterium yannicii. The sequence continues at coordinate 71,821 of NZ_JAMXMB010000003.1, read as the reverse complement.
CGGTGGTGGAGGTCGCCGGTGTGCCGATCGTCGTGCCCGTCGTGCTGACGATCCTGTGGCTCGGCACGTTCCTGCTCGACCGCACGAAGTTCGGCCGCTACATCTACGCCATCGGCGGCAACGCCGAAGCAGCACGCCGTTCCGGCGTCAAGGTGCGCTGGATCAAGTGGTGGGCGTTCGTGATCTGCTCGAGCCTCGCGGTGTTCTCGGCGCTGCTGAGCGTCGCGCGCGTCGGCTCCGTGGACGCGACGGTCGGCCGCGACATCGTGCTCTCGGGCGTCGCCGCGGCGGTCGTCGGCGGTGTCAGCCTCTTCGGCGGCAAGGGACGCCTCATGCACGCGGCGATCGGCGCGCTCGTCATCGCGACGATCACGAACGGTCTGGGCCTGCTCAACCTGCCCGCGGGCGTCAACCTGCTGGTGACCGGCGCCGTGCTGATCCTCGCCGCGACCGTGGACGCCCTGTCGCGGGTGCGGTCGGGCGGCGGGCGGATGTAGCGCCACCCAGACGCGAAGAGCGCCGGACGGATGCCTCCGCCCGGCGCTCTTCGCCGTTCAGCGGGTGCTGTGCAGGGCGATCGCCTCGTCGGCCCAGGCCGGGACCAGCACGCTCGCGGGCCCCGCGTGCGATTCGTCGAACGGCACCTCGGCATCGCTCGGCTCGAGGTTGAGCTCGACCGTGCGCGCGCCGAAGGCGGCCGCGAGCGCCACGTAGCCGGCGGCCGGGTACACCGCGCCGGACGTGCCGATCGACACGAAGACATCGGCCGCGACGATCGCGTTCTCGATCCGCTCCAGCTCGTACGGCATCTCGCCGAACCAGACCACGTCGGGGCGCAGCATCCGCTCTCCGCATGCGGGGCAGCCGGGGCGATCCAGGAGGTCCGCCTCCCACCCAGGCCGGCGACCGCACGCGAGGCACAGCGCCCGGCGCAGCTCGCCGTGCATGTGGACCAGGTTGCGACTGCCGGCGCGCTCGTGCAGATCGTCGACGTTCTGCGTGACGATGAGCAGGTCGTCGCCGATCGCGCCTTCGAGTCGCGCCAGGGCCCGGTGGGCGGCGTTCGGCGCGACGGAGGCGAGCGCCCGCCGCCGTGCGTCGTAGAAGGCGAGCACGGTGTCGGGGTCGCGCTCGTACGCGTCGGGGGTGGCGACGTCTTCGATGCGGTGGTCCTCCCACAGCCCGTCGGCGCCGCGGAAGGTGGGCACCCCGCTCTCGGCCGAGATGCCGGCTCCGGTGAGGACGACGATCCGCCTCATCGAAGGGTTCCGGGGGCGACGTGCGACAGCACCCGCTCCCACACCTCGGCGAGCACGAGGCGGGACGCGGGGTCGGCGGTCTGCGGCACCATCTCGACGCGGGCGGACGGCAGCCCCTCGGCGAACCAGCGTGCGGCGGCGCTCGCGGCATCCGGATCGTCTCGCCCGTTCATCAGCAGGGTCTTGGCCGCGATCCCGGCGAGCAGCTCCGCGACCTCGTGACCGCCGAGCTCCGACTCCGGTCGTGGCACGGCGACGAGGGCCAGCCGGTCCACACCCGAGCCGACGAGCGCCGCGATCCTGACGGCCAGCTCGCCGGCCGCGCCCACGCCCACGATTCCGACCGGACGGTCCCCGCGCTCCTCGTCGACGAACCGGGCGATCCCGCGCGCGCTCGCCTCTGCAGGGGTCGTGCCCCGGTAGGCGACCGGGTCGTCGATGTCGTCCAGGGTGAGTCCGATCGCCACGATGCGTGCGTCGCGACGGGTCGTGGCGTCGGGCAGCGGGTCCGACAGCGCCGAGGCCCCCATGCGCAGCAGGAACACGGTGCGCTCGGCGCCGGGCGCCCCGAAGCTGCGGTGCTCGTAGGCGGCGTCGGGCGCGGCTGCTCTGGTCATGGCCACAGCCTACGAGCCTGGGACGTCGCCGGGACGAACCGAAGCTCGGGGCGCCCCGCCGCTCAGGCCATCAGCGGGACCGCGCCCACCAGCACACCTACGGCGAGCATCGCGAGCGACACGACGCACGCCCGCCACAGCACCTTCTTGTGGTGGTCGCCGAGGTTGACGCTCGCCAGCGAGACCAGCAGCAGGATCGCCGGCACCAGCGGGCTCTGCAGGTGCACCGGCTGCCCGGTGATCGAAGCGCGAGCCATCTCGACCGGGGCGATGCCGAAATGCTCGGCGCTCTGCGCCAGCACCGGGAGGATGCCGTAGTAGAAGGCGTCGTTCGACATGAAGAACGTGAACGGGATCGACAGGATGCCGGTGATCACGGCCAGGAAGGGTCCGAGCGAGGCGGGGATGACGGTGGTGATCCACGTCGCCATCGCGTCGACCATGCCGGTGCCGTTCAGCACGCCGACGAGGACTCCGGCCGCGAGGACCATCGACACCACGCCGACGATGCTCGGCGCGTGGGCGACGATCTCGTCGGCCTGGCTCTTGAGCTTCGGGAAGTTCACGAACAGCGCGATCGCGGCGCCGACCATGAACACGTAGGCGAGGGGGAAGACGTCCAGTACCAGCAGCACCATCACCACGACGGTGAGCGCCAGGTTGACCCAGATGAGCTTCGGCCGCAGCGTCGCGCGATTCGGGTCGAGCATCGTGTCGGCCATCGCCGTGTCTTCGCGGTCGACGACAGCCGTGGCGACGGGCAGACTGCCCCTGCCGCCCGCCACCGTCACGATGTTGCCGGTGCGCAGGGTCGCACGGGCGCCCGGCTTCCGATCGGCGCTGCGGAAGATGCGGGATCCGGCGAGGACTCCCCCGCCGTCCAGGCGCGACTCGTCGATGCTTCCGATGCGCTTGCGCTCCGACAGCCCCAGGAACCAGGCGAAGGAGAGCGAGATGACGATGCCGGCAGCGAGCGAGGGCAGCATCGGCACGAAGATGTCGGTGGGCTGCAGGCCGAGAGCGGTCGCCGCCCGCACGGTGGGGCCGCCCCACGGCACGATGTTCAGCGTGCCGTTCATGAGGCCCGCGACGCAGGTGAGCACGACGGGGCTCATGCCGAGGCGCAGGTAGATCGGCAGCATCGCGGAAGTCGTGATGATGAAGGTCGTCGACCCGTCGCCGTCGAGCGAGACCGCACCGGCCAGCACCGCGGTGCCCAGCACGACCTTGGCCGGGTCATCGCCCAGCAGCCGCGTGATCGCCCGGATCAGCGGGTCGAACAGGCCGACGTCGATCATGATGCCGAAGTACATGATGGCGAACATCAGCAGCGCTGCGGTCGGGGCCATGCTGCCGATCGCGTCGAGGATCATGTCGCCCAGCCCGAGCCCCGCACCGGCGAACAGGCCGAACACGGTCGGCACGAGGATGAGCGCGACCATCGGCGTCAGGCGGCGCGTCATGATGAGCGCCATGAACACCAGGACCATGGTGAAGCCGAGGGCGACGAGCACACCTTCGGACGGGACGAAGGCGGTGGCGTAGCCTTCGTCGGCCTCGGCGGCGTGGAACAGGAACGGAACTGCCGCGTTCATCTCGACTCCTTCGTCGTGTCGTGCGGGTGCGTGCGGTGCGGGTGAGGGCATCGCCCGGTGGCGGTGCGTTCCCGCGAGGTTAGGCGCGGGACCGCGCTCGTCGCGCGGTACGTCGCATTCCCGCAGGTTGTGCGCGTAGCGTGTCTTCTGCGCATTGTGCTCACGTGCGCGGAAGGCCGGCGGCTGCCGGTCCGAGCCCCGGGAGGAGATCGGATGCGCTTCGCAACGCGGCTCCTCGTGATGCAGCTGGTGACGGTGACCGCCGTCGTCGCCGTGTGCACGCTCGTCTTCGGGTGGCTCGGTGTGCGCCAGCTCCGGGCGGAGTCGGAGGCCGCAGCCCTCAACATCGCACGCACGGTCGCGGAGGATCCCGACGTCAAGTCGCTGGTCGCCGGGTTCTCCGCCGACCCCGGCACGCCGGACGCCGCCCAGCTGCGCAACGGTGCGCTCCAGCAGATCGCCGTCGATGTCGCCGGCCGCACGGACGCGCTGTTCGTCGTCATCACCGACGATCACGGCATCCGTCTCGCCCACCCGACGGAGGCGCTTCTGGGCCAGGTCGTCTCGACGCCCTTCGCCGAGGTGCTCGAGGGCAACGAGGTCGTCGACTGGGAGGTGGGCACGCTCGGCGAGTCCGCGCGCGCCAAGGTGCCCGTCTATCCCGAGGACCGCGGCGCCCCGGTCGGCGAGGTCAGTGTCGGATTCGAGCGCGCGAGCGTCTTCGACGACCTGCCCGCCCTCGTCGCGACCATCGCCATCGCCGCGATCGGCGGGGTCGCACTCGCCGCGGTGGCCACGCTGCTGCTCCGCCGGCGGTTCGAGCGGCTGACGCTCGGACTCCAGCCGGAGGAGCTCGTCGCCCTCGTGCAGAACCAGGCGGCCGTGCTCGAGGGCGTCGGCGACGGCGTCGTGGCCCTCGATCCCGACGGCGTCGTGCGCGTGTGCAACGAGGCGGCGGAACGGATGCTCGGCATCCAGGAACCGGTCGGGCGCAGGTTCGACGAGCTCGCGCTGCCCGACTCGGTGCTCCACGCGGTGCGAGACGGGGCCTCCGGCGTGGAGGCGGTCGTGGGCGACCGGGTGCTGTATCTCGACACGCGACCGGTACAGCGGGACGCACGGGCACTGGGCCAGATCGTGGTCGTGCGGGACCGCACCGACGTCGAGGCGCTCGCCGGCCGGCTCGAGACCGTGCGCGCGATGACCGAGGCGCTGCGTGTGCAGCGGCACGAGTTCGCCAATCGCCTCCACGTCGCCTCCGGCTTGATCGATGCGCAACGCGTCGACGAGGCGCGCGCCTTCCTCGGCGATCTGACCGAGCGCGGCGCCGTGGACTTCGGCATCGCGGGGCTCGAGCGCGTTCCGGACGCGTTCCTCAAATCGCTCCTCGGGGCCACCGCCGCCACCGCGCGGGAGCGCGGCGTCACCGTCCGGATCGCGGAGGACACCCTCCTGCTGAGCGAGGTGGTCGAGGCGGAGGACGTCGCGGCGGTGCTCGGCAACCTCGTCGGCAACGCCGTCACCGCGGCGGTGGGCGGGGACACGCCCGGCTGGGTCGAGATCGCACTGCTGGGAGACGGCGGCGAACTCGTGATCACGGTGGCCGACTCCGGCCGCGGCATCCAGCCGGCGGGAGCCGACCCGTTCGCGCGCGCCACCCCCCTCGAGGCGCAGGCCGGCGCGATGGATGCCGTCCATGGTCACGGCTTCGGCCTGCCGCTCTCCCGCGATCTGGCACGCCGCCGCGGCGGCGATGTCTGGCTGATCGATCCGGGCGGCGCGGGGTCCGGCGCCGTGTTCGGCGCCCGGCTCCCCGGGGCGCTCCGCCGCGCCGACGAGAACCCCGAGAGGCAGACCCCATGAGCCGTCCCATCCGCGTCCTCGTGGTCGACGACGACTTCCGCGTCGCCGGCCTGCACCGTGACGTCGTCGCATCGCGTACCGGGTTCACCGCCCTCGAGTCCGTGCAGTCGCTCGGTGCGGCACGGCAGGCCGTGCGAACGCAAATCCCCGACCTGCTGCTCGTCGACGCGTTCCTCCCCGACGGCGACGGCGTCGAGTTCGTCGCCGCGGCCGGCATCGACGCCTTCGTGCTGTCGGCGGCGACGGATGCCGCCACCGTGCGCCGCGCGCTGCAGGCGGGCGCGCTCGCGTACCTGACCAAGCCCTTCGACGCCCGGGTGCTCGCCGAGCGGCTGGACCGCTACGCACGGATGCGCAACCTGCTGGTCACCGACCGGCCCCTGGAGCAGGAGCAGATCGACCGCGCCCTCGCGATCATGCACGGCGGGGCGGAGCCGGCGACCGTCGCGCGCTCGGCGACGGAGCAGCTGATCCTCGAGGGGCTCGGCGACGACGAGGCATCCGCCGCGGAGATCGCCGACCGCGTCGGCATCTCTCGGGCGACCGCCCAACGGCACCTGGCGGGGCTCGCCAGCCGCGGCCTGGTCGAGGTGCGGCTGCGCTACGGGACGACGGGCCGACCCGAGCACCGGTACATCGCGGTCCGCCGCTGACGTCCGCGCGCCTGGACCCTCACCCCCGCAGCAGTCCGCGCAGCGTCTCGATCGTGTCGGCCTCGTCGGCGCGCTTGTCGGGGCGGTACCCCTTCACGCGGGCGAAGCGCAGCGCGACACCGCCCGGGTAGCGCGTCGAGCGCTGCACGCCATCGATGGCGATCTCGACCACCGTCTCCGGACGCACATGCACGGCGTACGACGAGCGGTGGGTCTCGATCGTCGGGAAGTGCTCGGTCTGCCACCGCAGCGTCGCGTCGGTCAGTCCCTTGAAGGTCTTGCCCACCATCACGAAGCCCCCGGGCTCACCGAACGTGCCGTCGGGATCGCGCGCGCCGAGGTGCAGGTTCGAGAGCTGACCGGTGCGCCGGCCCGACCCCCACTCGACGGCGAGCACCACGAGGTCGTAGGTGAGCACGGGCTTCACTTTGAGCCAGCTCTTGCCGCGTCGGCCGGCGGCGTACGGCGCGTCGAGCGACTTCACCATCACGCCCTCGTGCCCGGCGGCGAGAGCCTCGCGCGAGAACTCCTCGGCGCGGTCGGCGTCGTCGGTCACGATGCCCGGCATGCGGGCGTCTCCGACCGCCTCGTCGAGCAGTGCGAGGCGGGTCGCCAGCGGCTCGTCGATGAGATCGCGGCCGTCGAGGTGCAGGATGTCGAAGAACCACGGGCGCAGCACCACCGCTGCGGCGTCGTCGGCGCCCAGCGACCCGAAGCGCGCCATGGTGTCCTGGAACGGGCGGGGCCCGCCGTCCTCGTCGAGCGACAGCGTCTCACCGTCCAGGATCACACGGTCGGCCGGCAGCTCGCGCACCACCTTGACGATCTCGGGCACCCGATGCGTGATGTCGGCGAGGCTCCGGGTGAACACGCGCACATCCTCGCCGTCGCGGTGCACCTGGATCCGTGCCCCGTCGAGCTTGTATTCGACGGATGCCGCGGCCCCCAGCGTCTCGAGAGCTTCGGTCGTCGAGCCGGCGGTCGAAGCGAGCATCGGCAGCACGCCGCGCCCCACCTCGAGCCCGATCGCGTCCAGATCTTCGGGCGTACCGGTGAGGGCGATCGCGCCGTCGCGCCCAGGTCGCCCGACAGCATGGCGGCACGCCGCACGGTGGGAGCGTCGCGGCGGGACGCCTTCGCGACGGCATCCAGCAGGACGCCCTCGAGCGCTCCGGTGCGGAGTTCGCCGAGCATGACGCGGGCGAGGAAGTCCCACTCCTCCGCCGTCGCCGACCGGGCGAGCGTCTCGAGCGCGTCGCCGCGCGCGGCGACCGACCCCGCGCCCTCCGCCCCGGCGAGACGATCGAGCGCCGCATCGACATCGCCCACGGTGAGCGTCGGTTCGTCGGCGTGCGTCACGGCGAGGTTCGAGAGGCTCCGCCACCCGACGCCGAGGCGACCCTGGCGCGGGCTGGCGGTCAGGAACCCGATCGCCGGACCGATCTCGTCGGGATCGAGCAGACGCAGAGCGTCCGACAGTGCGGCGACCTTGGCCAGTCGTGATGTCGTCGAGGCCACGGCATCCGTCGCCGTCACGAGCTCGTGGAGCAGCATGCCCGCATTCTCCCATCCGGCCCCGACACGATGGCGCCGCCGGGTCTCAGTGCGGCCGCTCGCCGAGCGCGGCGACGACATCATCAAGAGCCGGCTCGAGCTGCGGGTACGCGAACACGTAGCCCGCCGCTGTCAGCGCCTCGGGAGTCGCCCACCTGCTCTTGAGCACGAGCTCCGGCTCGGTGCGCAGCGCCCACATCGCGGATTCGAGCATGAAGCGCCAAGCGGGCAGACCGACCGGTGACCCCACGACACGGCGGAGCTTCGCCATGAGCTCGCGATTGTCGGAGGTGCCCGGCGCCGCCAGGTTCACCGGCCCGGAGATGCCGGGGTCGTCACGGATGAACCGCACCGCCCCGACGACGTCGTCGAGGTGGATCCAGCTGAAGCGCTGCCGGCCGCCGGATCGGTGCCAGGGCGGGCGGCCGTCGCCCGTGGGATGCGGACCTATCCCGCGATAGCGACGATGCGCGAACCACCAGCCGTCGTACTGGGGCCCGCCGAGCCCGAGGCGCGCCAGCCGCACCAGCGTGCGCGTCGCGGGACCGTCGCCGAGGACGATCGCCATGCGCAGCGCGACGCGCCGTGTGGACGGGAGGTCGTCCGCGAAGAACTCGTCCTCCCACGTGCGTGCCACATCGACCGAGAAGCCGGCGCCGAGTTCGCCGTCCCGCTCGGTCTGCGGACCGTCGAGCGCGTAGCGGTAGATCGTCGCCGTGCTCGCATTGAGCCACAGGGGTGGGGGCGTGGCCGCCGCGGCGATGGCACGACGCAGCACCCGCGTCGTCTCGACGCGTGAGCGCAGGATCTCGTCGCGGTTCGCGTCGGTGTACCGGCAGTTCACCGACCTGCCCGCGAGGTTGACGACGACCTCGGCACCGTCGACGAGGGTGAGGATGCCGTCGGCGTCGGTCCACTGCGCGTCGGCGCCCGCACGACCGATGGTGCGCACGTCGTAGCCGTCGTCGGCGAACGCGCGCACCAGCGCACGGCCGACGAACCCCGACGCTCCCGCGATGACGGCGAGCGGCCGACTCATCCGCGTCCTCTCGCCGGGGCCGCGGTGCTCCAGAGCGCCCACGCCACGAGCAGCGGCTGCAGCACCAGCCGGACGAAGCGCGCGCGGTCGGTCGCGAGCATCGGAGCCGGACGACCGGTGCGCCACTGGTGGACGTTGCCGGGAAAGACCGCCACGAAGAACGCCGCCACCGCCCAGCCGATGCGGCGCTGTTCGCCGGGGAACGCCACGAGCGCACCGCCGAGCATCAGCTCGACGACGCCAGAGGCGAGCACGATCGTGTCCTTGTCCGTGTGGAGCAGCCGGGTCGCCCAGTCGGGCACGACGATGCGGTAGCCGCGGCGGCCCCAGGTCAGATGCGAGGCGCCCGCGACGACGAGGAGCGCCGCGAGGGCCCAGCGGCCGACGACCCGCCTCATGCGATCGCCGCCGCGACGGCGTCGATGAACCGCAGGTGGTCGTCCGCACTGCCCGTCGGCGTGATCGCCCGCAGGACGACCTCGTCGACGCCGGCGCGGTAGGCGGCGATCCGGTCCCCGAGATCCGCCGGACGGATCACGGTGTCGGCGACGTCCAGGCCGAGACGGGCGAAGTTGGCGGCGTACGCCGGGTATCCCGCGTAGCGAGCCGCCTCCTCGTCGAGCGGCGCCACCGCGGCGGCGTCCGCTGCCGCGCGCACGTAGAGCGCGACGTGGGCGCCGGGCGCGGTCGCATGCGTCTGGGCGGCTTGCTCTGCGGCGACACGCGGCGTGAGCCAGCTCAGCAGGAGTCCGTCGGATGCCGTGGCCCCGGCTCGCCGCATCCTCGGGCCGAGCGCGCCGACCAGGACGCGCGCTCCGGTGCGCCGACGCAGGGCGGTCGCGGCATCCGTCACCAGCTCCACCGCACCGGTGCGCGCCTGCCCCGAGCCGATGCCCAGCACCAGCCGCGCGGCGGGCAGACCGGAGGCGTCGGCCGCGATCTCGTCGGGTGTGCGCCGGTCGACGGGGAGCACCCCGGTCGCGAGCACCAGGCGCTCGGTGACGGCCGCCGCGGCGGCGAGAACGGCGAGCGCGTCCTGACCCGGGGTGTCGTTCACCCAGAGGGCGTGGAAGCCGGCCGCCTCCGCAGCGGGCGCGACCCGCCGGGCGAGTTCGGGGCCGGCCGCCGCAGCGATCCCGAGTGAGAGCTTCGCGGTCACGCGGCGTCCTTTCCGACCAGACGGGCGACCTCGGCGGCCGCCCGGTAGAACTCGGCGATGTCGCCGCGCGAGGAGGGCAGCAGCACGACGTCGTCCACACCGGCATCGAAGAACCGCCGTGCGCCCGTGGCGACCTGAGCCGGGTCACCCCACAGCGCGCGCTGGGCCGGGTCGGGTCTGTCGCCGACATCCGCGATCGCGCGGGCCTCGGCATCCGCGCCGAACGCCGTCACGACGTAGGCGACCACGTCGTGATCGCCGCCGCGGCCGGCGCGCTCGCGCGCCTCGCGGATCGACGCCGTCGCGACCGCGTACTCCTCCGCCGTGTGGCCGCTGTCCAGCACCGTGCCGTCGGCCACCTCGCCGCTCAGCCGGAGCGTCTTCGGCCCCTCGGCCGCCGCGTAGACGAGCGGCGGCGTCGGCGGCGCGTAGTCGAGCCGCACGCCGTCGAGTGTCACGTACCGCCCCGCCGCCGTGACCTCCTCGCCCGCCAGCAGGCTCCGCAGCGCCGGCACGTACTCGCGCATCAGCGTCAGGGGCGACGCGACCCGTGCGCCGACCTGCCCCATCCAGTCCAGCACCCCGTGCCCCACGCCGGGCAGGAGCCGCCCCGGGAACAGCCGCTCCACGGTGGCGAGCTCCATGGCGGTCGCCGCGACGTTGCGCAGCGGCATGGGCGCGATGCCGATCCCGATCCTCAGGGCCTCCGTCCAGGCGAGCGCCGCACCGACCGTCGCGAACGCGGACTGCCGGAAGCAGTCCTCCCAGATCCACAGTTCCGGCAGGCCCGACGACTCCGCAGCGAGCACCGCGTCGCGGAACTCGTCAGGAGCGTGGGTGTAGGGGTTGAAGATCGCACCGATGCGGGTCATGTCCCCCACTCTGTCAGCGGTCGCCGACGGGCGCACGTCGACACCGCGACCCCACCGCCGGCGGTGGTTATCGCGGGGCGTCCGCCGATGCAACCCCGTGCCACACGCCGTCCGTGCGCCGCAGGCTGGAGGGATGGCGCGCATCGGGACGTCCGGCTGGGTCTACCCGCATTGGCGGGGAGTGTTCTACCACGGCCCTCAGAGCCAGTGGCTCTCGCAGTACACCGCCGAGTTCGATGCGGTGGAGCTCAACGGCAGCTTCTACCGGTGGCCGGCCGACGCGAGATTCGCCGCGTGGCGCGATCGGCTCCCGGAGGGCTTCGAGATGGCGGTCAAGGCGCCCCGCGGCCTGACCCACGCGCGGCGGCTCCGCGAGCCGGAGGTCTGGATCTCGCGTGTCACCCGCGGGCTCCACGAGCTCCGCGGGCGGCGCGGGCCGCTCATCGTCCAGCTGCACCCGGCGATGGAGCGCGACGACGCGCGCCTGGAGCACTTCCTCGCCGCGCTGCCGCAATGGACGCGACCGGCGATCGAGTTCCGGCATCCGTCGTGGGTGGATGATGCCGTGTTCGCGATGCTCGAGCGCCACGGCGCGGCGTACTGCGTCATGAGCGGGGCCCGCCTGCCCTGCGTGCTGCGCGCGACCGCTCCCCTCGTGTACGTGCGACTGCACGGTCCCGACCCCGAGCACCTCTACGGCGGCTCGTACTCCGACGACGACCTCGCCTGGTGGGCCGAGCGCATCCGCGAATGGGAAGGCACCGGACATGAGGTGCATGCGTACTTCAACAACGACGGCGAGGGCAACGCGGTGCGCAATGCGATCACGCTGAAACGGATGCTGGGAGCCTGACGCCGCACCGCCGCCGTCGCGCTCGACGACGAGAGGCGCCCGCCCGAAGGCGCGGCGCCTCTCGCGGAGGGCGTGATCAGCTCACGCGGCGATCGGGAACGACGCCCCGGCGGCCACCGACAGCTCGTCGCCCACGGCGTCCACCGTCACGGCACCGCCGTCGACGAGCGCACCGGTCACGAACAGGTCGGCGATGCGGTCGTCCACCTCGCGCTGGATCAGGCGACGCAGCGGCCGGGCACCGTACTCGGGCTCGTACCCGTGCTCGGCGAGCCAGGCGACGGCGCCGTCGGTGACGACGAAGTCCACCTCGCGCTTGGCCAAGCGCGCCTCGGACGCGCCGAGGAGCAGTCGCACGATGCGCTGCAGCTGCGGCTTGTCGAGCTTGCGGAACAGCACGATCTCGTCGATCCGGTTGAGGAACTCGGGCCGCATCGCCTCGCGGAGCTTGCCGAACACGCGATCCCGCAGGTCCTTCTCGGAACCGAACCCGGTCGCCCCTCCCCCGTCGGGCAGGAAGCCGATGGCACCGCCGCGCGAGGCGAGGAACTCGGAGCCGAGGTTCGAGGTCATGACGATCACGGTGTTGCGGAAGTCGACAGTGCGACCCTGCCCGTCGGTGAGGCGGCCGTCGTCGAGCACCTGCAGCAGCAGGTTGAACACGTCGGGGTGCGCCTTCTCGATCTCGTCGAACAGCACGATCGAGTACGGGTTGCGCCGCACGCGCTCGGTGAGCTGGCCGGCCTCGTCATAGCCGACGTATCCCGGAGGGGCACCCACCAGACGAGACACCGTGTGCCGCTCGCCGAACTCGCTCATGTCGAAGCGGATCACGGCGGTGTCGTCGTCGAACAGGCTCGCGGCGAGCGCCTTGGCCAGCTCGGTCTTTCCGACACCGGTCGGGCCGAGGAAGAGGAACGACCCCACCGGCCGGTGGGCATCGCCCATGCCCGTGCGGTTGCGGCGCACGGCCTTCGCGACCGCGACGACCGCGTCGTCCTGCCCGATCACTCGCCCGTGCAGCTCGTCCTCCAAGGACGCCAGCCGCTCGCGCTCGGTCTCGGTGAGACGGTTGACCGGGATGCCGGTAGCCCGGCTGATCACGGCCGCGATCTCGGGCTCGCCGACGATCGGCTCAACGCGCGCACCCGTCCCTGAGCCTGTCGAGGGGCCCGAGCTGGTGGCCTCGTCGAGCTTGGCCTGCACCTCGGCGATCTGGTCGCGGATCCGCGACGCCTCCTCGTAGTGCTCGGCCGACACCGCGGCGTTCTTGTCCGCCTCGAGCGTTGCGAGACGCTCGATGAGGCCGCTCACGTCGACGGTCGCGCCCAGGCGCAGACGCAGACGGGCGCCGGCCTGGTCGATGAGGTCGATGGCCTTGTCCGGCAGCACACGCTCGGTGAGGTAGCGATCGCTGAGCTCGACCGCGGCGCGGAGCGCGTCATCGGTGTACACGATGCCGTGGTGCTCCTCGTACGCGGGCTTCAGGCCGCGCAGGATGAGCACGGCATCTTCGACCGAGGGCTCGCCCACGCGCACCGGCTGGAACCGGCGTTCGAGCGCCGGGTCCTTCTCGACGACGCGGTACTCCTTGAGCGTGGTCGCGCCGACGAGGTGCAGCTCGCCCCGCGCGAGGCGCGGCTTGAGGATGTTGCCGGCGTCCATGCCGCCGTCACCGGCGCCGCCGGCCCCGACCACCGTGTGCACCTCGTCGATGAACACGATGAGCTCGCCCTTGCGGGCGGCGATCTCGTCCATCGTCTTGGTCAGGCGCTCCTCGAAGTCGCCGCGGTAGCGCGTCCCCGCCAGCATGGCCGGCAGGTCGAGGGCGACCACGCGCTTGCCGAGCAGCTGCTCGGGAACGCCGCCGTCGACGATCGCCTGTGCGAGTCCCTCGACGATCGCCGTCTTGCCGACGCCGGCCTCGCCGACGAGCACCGGGTTGTTCTTGGTGCGACGGCTGAGGATCTCGATGGTCTGCTCGATCTCGTCGGCTCGGCCGATCACCGGGTCGAGTTCACCGGCCAGGGCGCGTGCGGTCAGGTCGGTGCCGTACATGTCGAGCATGGGGGTGTCGGATGCCGCGGCATCCGTCCTCGCCTCGCCCTCGGCAGCACCGTCCGGCGTCACGGTCTCGCGTGCCCCCTGCATGAGCGCCTCGGCGGTCACGCCGGCGCGCGCCAGGACCTGGCCGGCAGGCGTGTCCTGCGCCAGCACGAGCGCGAAGAACAGGTGCTCGGGGTCGACGTAGGTGGAACCCGACGAACGGGCGACCTGGAAGGCGTGGAACAGCGCGCGCTGGACCGACGCCGTCACTACGGCGCCGTCGACGTCGGCGGGGGCGGACGCGGCGGGAAGGCGCTCTTCGGTGGCGCGCGAGATGGCGTCGGGGTCGGCGCCGACGCGGCGCACGGCATCCCGGGCCGGAGCTTCGCCGACCAGGATCCGCAGCACGTGCAGGGCATCGAGCTCACGCTGACCGCGCTCGAGCGCGTACTTGCCGGCGCGCTGCAGCAGCTCCTGCGTGCGCGCACCGAGGTAACGGCTCAGGTCGATCGATCGCTCGGCACGCGCGCGCTCTCCCGCGAGATAGCGTGCCAGGAACTCGTCGAACGAGCTCCCCTCGTCGCCGACCTGGGGCGTGAAGTCTTCGGGCATTCCGTCTCTCCTGAAACTTGAGTGAACGAGCATCAAGTTTTGAACTTGATACAGGCATTGTCAAGTTAAACAGGTCGCGCGGCGAGGTATTCCCGCGTTCCGGACCCGACGACTGACGGCGCCGTCGTGTCGGGGGCCCGGCGTAACCTCGGGACCGGGGGCGCCGCATCGCAGAGGAGAGAACCATGGACTGGAAGATCGAGCTCATCTTCGTGCCGGTCACGGACGTCGACCGGGCGAAGGAGTTCTACGAGCGGATCGGGTTTCACGCCGATCATGACCAGACACCGTTCGACGGTCTGCGGTTCGTGCAGATGACGCCGCCGGGATCGGCCTGCTCGATCGCGTTCGGCACAGGACTCGGCGTCGACCTCGAGCCCGGCCGCCAGAACACGATCCAGGTCGTCGTGCCCGACGCCGACGAGGCGCTCGCGCACCTCCGCGGCCTCGGCGTCGAAGCCGAGGGCGTCGATGACCAGGCGTGGGGACGATTCGTGACGTTCGCCGACCCGGATGGGAACACCTGGACACTGCAGCAACTGCCGCAGCGCGGTTGACACGCCCGCCTCACCCGCCGGGCGGCCCGACGATCAGCAGAACGACGAAGAGCACGACCAGCGCGACGGCGATGAGCGTCGCGAGCACCCACGGGCGCCGCAGGAACCACCGCATGAGCCGGTCGTACCAGGTGCGGTCGCGCGGGTCGTCCGTCGGCTCGAGTCGCCACGCGGCCGCCAGCCGTCCGCTGCGCTGCAGCCAGAGTTCGGCCGGGATCGTGGCGTATGGGATAACGGCGCTGACGAGCGCGACCACCGTTGGCCACGCGCGCCAGCGGTTGTTCAGTGCCACGAGGATCGCCGTGGCGCCGTACGAGAGGAACACGAATCCGTGGATGCCGCCGCCGATCGTGACGCCGAGCGCCCAGCCGGTGGTGGCTCGGAGTATCAGGCCGGCGATGAGCAGCGTCCAGGAGATCGCCTCTGCGATCGCGAGCGCGCGGAACAGGGAGTGAGGGTTGCGGAACACACCTTCAGCCTAACTGAAAGACTTCAGTCAGGCTGAAGGTCAGCTGACTGCCGACCCGCCGTCGGCGCGAGGTGGCTCCTCGTGCAGGCCTTCGAGCGCGCGAGCGAGCGCCGGAGCGGCGTCGGCGAGGCCCGCGTCCAACGCCGCGAGCCGCTGCTGTGCGGCCTGGAGCACGTCGCTGCCTCGCACGGTGACGCGCAGGTCGGACGCGGATCCGGCGTGTTTGGTGGCGTCCTCGACGAGCCCGTCCGCCACCAGCGTCTGCACGGCGGTGTGCGCCGACTGCACCGTGATCTGCGACCGGCGCGAGAGCTCGCTGAACGAGATGCCGGGCGTCGCCTCGATGTGTGCGAGAAGCGCGTACTTGCGGGTCGTCAGACCGAGATCGCGCAGCTGCGCGCCGAGGTGCCCGTCCCAGACGCTCGCGACCGTCAGCAGGGAGATGACAGGACTGAAGGGGCGCTCCGGCATGTGCTGAATGCTAGCCCGCCGCCGGGCGACGCGGCGCATTCGCCGTGCCCTCGGGCGCGATCGCCCGCCCGCTACCGTGGGACGGTGACGTTCTCACTCGACGGACTGCGCCGGTGGCCCGACGTGGAGGCTCCCGGCCTGGTGGCGACGGATGCCGCGGACCGGCTGCTCCTCGATGAGTCGGCGGCCGCGCGCGCCGACGCCGGGGTGGGCGGGCTCACGGTGATCGGCGACGGCTACGGCGCTCTCACGCTCGCGGCGGCGGCGGACGGCGGCACCGGCATCCGTGTCCACCAGGATCCGCTCACCGGCGAGCGCGCGCTGGCTGCGAACGCGGAGCGATTCGGTCTCGGAGGCACCTTCTCGTCGCTGCCGCTCTCGCCCGAGCTCGTGGGCGGCGCACGCGTCGTGCTGCTGCGCCTGCCGCGTTCGCTGGAGGCGCTGCGCGATATCGCCGGACTCATCGCCGCTCACGCGGCACCCGAGGTCGTCGTCTTCGCCGGCGGGCGCATCAAGCACATGACCCTGGCGATGAACGAGGTGCTCCGCGAGAGCTTCGGCCGGCTCGATGTCAGCCATGCGCGGCAGAAGTCCCGGGTTCTCGTGGCGCGCATGCCTCACGCCGGCGGCGATCCCGCACCCCGCCAGGCGACACTGGACGGCATCGTGGTGTGCGCCTTCGGCGGTGCCTTCGCGGGCGCGACGATCGACATCGGCACGAGGTTCCTGCTCGACCAGCTGGCAACCGCCGGCGACTCTCTCCCTCGCATCACCGCCGAGGGCGGCGCCGTGATCGACTTCGCGTGCGGCACCGGGGTGATCGCGACGGCACTCGCGCTGCGGCATCCCGATCTCCGTGTGCTGGCGACCGACCAGTCGGCCGCAGCAGTCGCCTCGGCGGCCGCGACGGCACGCGCGAACGGCGTGGACGAACGGGTCGAGGTGGTGCGCGACGACATGCTCGGCGCGCAGCCCGACAGCAGCGGGTCGTTCATCGCGCTCAATCCGCCGTTCCACTCCGGCGCAGCCGTGCACGAGGGCATCGCCCCGCGGATGTTCGCCGAGGCCGCTCGCGTGCTGCGGCCGGGCGGCGAGCTGTGGACGGTGTGGAACTCCGGACTGCGCTACCGTCCGGCACTCGAGCGCACGGTCGGGCCGACACGGCAGATCGCACGCAACGCGAAGTTCACCGTGACCGCGTCGACGCGGCGCTGACGCGCTACGGCGAGGGCTCCGGAGTCGGCTCGGGAGTCGGACCGAAGAGCCTCCATGCGCCGTCGGTGCATTCGTAGAACTGCACCGCTGCGGTGTCGACGAACACGTCGCCGTCCGCGTCACAGTCGGCGTCGTCGGGGGCGGCGGTGCCCAGCGTCACTTGGGTACCCGGCGCTCCGGGTGCGCCGGTGGACCCCTGCTCGCCCTGCTCCCCTTGCTCACCTTGCGGCCCTGCCGGCCCCTGCGCACCTTCCGGCCCCTGCTCGCCGGTGAGGTTCTCAGCGGCGGACTGGCGGATGTTCCCGACGTAGGTCCAGTCATCCTGGAAGAGGTAGACGTCGGCGGTCAGGATGTCGATGTAGACGTCCCCCTCCTGCCCTTTGCCGGCTTCCGGTACGCCGGAGCCCGCGCGCACGGCCGAACCCGCCGGAAGGATCTCGGCGAGAGCGTCCTCGTATTCGGGTGCCGGCGTGACCGTCGCTGAGGGCGCCGCCTCGGACGTGTCGACCGATCGAGCGAGCCACGACCCCAGGAAGGCGGCGAAGAACGACAGCAGCACGAATCCCAGGCCGAACCACACCAGGGTGCTGCGCGTCACACCGGCAGGCGCCGGTGCCGTCGCCGACGCGCTGGCCGAACTTCCTGCCGGACGCGCTTCGTTGTCCACGCAAGCCCCCTTTTCACCGCATGCAGTGCCGGCGCCGGTTCCCACAACCGGACGTCGCTGTCATAACCATAGGAACGCGAGCGCTCCGTGTCACCTGTTCCGCGGGAAATGACGTCATACGCGGGCACGTCGCGCAGCGGTTCGCCGAGCTCACGCGTCGTGGACGGGGACACAGCAGTGCGGGAGAGTTGACCGGGGGGCCGACGCGAGAATGCCGGCGCCCCCGGTAGCCGCGGGCTCGGGACCCACGGCCGGGGTGCCGGACCGGGGCTCCGGCGCACCCCCCACAGAAGAGACCGCTCCGCTGCCCGTCTATTACGCGACTTCGCGGCTGGTTCTGCCGCTCGTCGACTCCGTCGGGCCGGGCTCGCGGCTCCCCCGAAGCGTCGTGGGGATCTCGTTCCGCCGCGCCAAACCTCCCAACCACGCGAGGCTCGGCTTCGGGCTGCGGGCGAATGTCTCGCGGTCCACCGCGATCAGTCCGAACGTCGGTCGGAACGACCCCCACTCGTAGTTGTCGAGGAGCGACCAGTGGAGATACCCGCGCACATCGCAGCCGTCGGCCATCGCCGCGGCCATCCCCGCCAGCGCGTCCGTCGTGTAATCGATGCGCCGCGCGTCGTCGGTGGTCGCCATGCCGTTCTCGGTGACGATCATCGGGATGCCGCCGGTGACCTCGCGGGTGTGGCGGAGTGCCTGGCCGAGCGCCTCGGGGTAGTACTCCCAACCCGTGAGCGTGCGCTCGGTGCCCTCAGGCCACGGCTGCGGGCCGAATCCCTGCTCGTCGTCGGTCGGTCCGATGATGGTGCGCAGGTACGACTGCACGCCGATGAAATCGTCGCTCCGCGACTGCTCGAGGAAGAAGTCCTCGCGCCAGTACTGCCACTCGTCGCGCTGCGCCTCCCACCCGGGGACGGCCTGGAACACCTGGTTCGCCACGGTCCAGCCCGAGCGGATGCCGCCGACCCCGCGCAGCACCTCGGTCGCGGCGTGGTGCGCGTCCGCGATCGCTCGGGCGACGAACGGCGAGGGGCCGGGGAAGTTCACCCCGTTCTCGGTGTCGATGCGCGCCTCGGTCTGGTTGACCATCATGTTCGGCTCGTTGATGGTGACGACGAGATCCACATCGTGGAGGATCGTCGTGGCGATCTCGGTGAAGCGCCGGAATCTGTCGGTGCTCTGCGCGGCGTACCACCCGCCCGAGCGGTCCCACCACCGCGGGAAGGTGAAGTGGTGGAGCGTCACGATGGGCTCGACGCCGTGGTCGCGGCAGGTGTCGATCATCCGCCGGTAGTGGGCGAGCTGAGCACGCGAGACGACGCCCTCCTCGGGCTCGATGCGCGACCACTCCAGTGAGAACCGGTACGCAGTGAGGCCGGCATCCGCCAGCAGCGCGATGTCTTCCGGATACCGGTGGTACGAGTCGCAGGCGTCACCCGAGGGCTCCGGGATCTGTGAGCCCGGCGCGTACTCGTTCTCCCAGTGTCCGGTGTTGACGTTGCCGCCCTCGATCTGGTGACCGGCGGTCGCCGCTCCCCAGATGAACCCCTCGGGCGCGGCGATGACACTGCTCATGAATGCTGTTTCCTTCCGTGTGTGGCTGATGTCGCTGTCGGAGACCCGGGTCACTTGATCCCCGTCAAGGCGATCCCCTGGATGAAGTGGCGCTGCATCGCGATGAACAGGATGAGCACCGGGATGACGATGAGGAACGAACCCGCCATCTGCAGCCCGAAGTCCGACCCGTGACCGCCCGCCTCTGCCGAGAACAGGGCCAGCGAGACCGGCAGGGTGTACATCGAGTCGTCCTGCGAGATGATCAGCGGCCACAGGAAGCTGTTCCACGACCCCATGAAGGTGAAGATGGCGAGCGTCGCCAGCGGCGCCTTGCACAGGGGGAGCACGATCTGGAAGAACGTGCGGAACTCCCCCGCGCCGTCGATGCGCGCCGCATCCAGGAGCGAATCCGGGATCTCGAGCATGAACTGGCGCATCAGGAAGACGCCGAACGCGCCCACCATGCCCGGCAGGATCAGCCCCCAGTACGTGTTCACCATCCCCAGGTTCGCGACGAGCACGAACTGCGGGATCAGTGTCACGATGCCGGGCACGAACAGCGTCGCCAGCACGATGACGATGATGACGTTCTTGCCGGGGAACTTCATCTTCGCGAGCGCCCAGCCGACCATCGACGAGAACAGCAGCGTCGTCGCGACGGTCACGACCGCGAGGAACACCGAGTTGAAGAACGGCCGGAGGATGTCGAACTCGAACAGCCACGCCCGGAAGTTGTCGAGCGTGGGATGCTGCGGCCACCAGGTGACCGGGCGTGCCATGATCTCGGCTTTGGTCTTGAACGCGCCGAGCACCATCCAGACGAACGGGAGGACGGTGGCGGCGAGGCCGACCGAGAGGATGACCAGGACGGCCAGATTCCCCCAGCGGATGGGCTTGCGGGGTGCCCGCGTCGGCGCGGATCCGACCTCGGTGTCGGTGGGTCGTTCGAGGGTCGTCGTCATGTCAGGTCCTCTGGCGGAAGAAGCGGAACTGGATCAGCGCGAGTATGCCGACCAGCGCGAACAGCACGTAGGCGCCGGCGGCCCCGACCGAGTAGTTCCCGTACTTGAACTGGTTGTAGACCTGCAGCGCGATCGACGTGGTCGACTCGAGCGGACCGCCGTTGGTCATGACGAACGGCTCGTCGAAGAACTGCATGTAGCCGGTGGTCACCAGGATCGTGTTGAGCAGGATCGTCGGCATCATCATCGGGATGGTGATGCGGAAGAACTTCTGGACCGCATTGGCACCGTCGATCGAGGCGGCTTCGGTGACGTCCGCCGGGATTCCCTGCAGACCCGCCAGGAAGATCACCATGGAGGCGCCGATGTTGCGCCAGACGGCCATGATCGTGATCGCGAGCAGAGCGGTGTTCGGATCACTGAGCCAGTTGGGGCCCGTGATGCCGACCCAGCCGAGGATCGTGTTGAACACGCCCGTGTTCTGGTACATGATGCGCCACACGACGGCCACCGCGACGATCGTCGTGATCACCGGCGTGTAGTAGCCCACGCGGAAGAACGTGGCGACCTTGCGACTCACGGAGTTGAGGAGCACCGCCAGCACGAGCGCGATGAACAGGGTGGCGGGGACGCCCACCACCACGAACATCAGCGTGTTGAACAGTGCGCGCTGGAACGACGGGTCGGTGAGCACCGCGACGAAGTTCTCGAATCCGACGAAGTTCACGTTGAACGGGCTGCGGATGTCCCGCGCCCGCAGGTCGGTGAACGCCATGGCCAGCGAGCTGACGAGCGGGATGAGTCCGAAGACCCCGAACGTCAGGACGAACGGCGCGACGAAGACCCAGGCGATGAGGGCCGAACGGCGCCGCTGTGCGGCCAGGGAAGTGACCTTCCCCGGCCGCACCGGCACGGATGTCACCATCCGAAGCCGATCGTGTCGGCCTGTGCCTGGATCTCTTTCGCCGCGTCGGCGCCCGAGATCTCACCGCGGGCGACCTGCTCCGAGTACTTGCTGATGAGGTCCGAGATCTGCGACCACGCGGGGTAGTTCGGCGTGGCGACGGTGTTCTGCAGCTGCTCGGTGAGGGTCTTGGTCACCGGGTTGTCCTGGATCGGGGCGTAGTCCCCGGCGGCGACGTTGGCAGGCAGCTCGCCCTGCAGGTCGTACCACGCCTCCTGCTGCTCCTGCTCCCCCATCCACGACAGCAGCGACCATGCCGCCGCCTTGTTGTCGGACGCCGAGAACACGCCGAGGTTGCCGCCGCCGATGTACTGATCGTTGTTGCCGCCGGGGCCGGTGGGCGAAACGGTGTAGCCGACGGATTCCATGGTGAAGCCCTCGGGTGCGGCGCCCGTGTCGATCTCCTCCTGATAGACGTCGAGCATCCAGGGCCCCGAGATGAACATCGGCGTCCCGCCGTTCTCGAAGGTCGCGTCGGCGTCGCCCATCGGCGCTTCGCCGCGCTGGAAGTAGCCGCCGTAGTAGTCGAGCGCCGCGACGAACTCGGGAGTGTCGATCGTCCACTCGTCGCCGTCGGTCATCTCGCCGCCGGCCTGCGCGTCGAATGGCACGATGACCTGCGCGGGCTGCTCGGTGGGCTTGGGAAGGCTGATCCCGTAGGTGCCGCCGGGCCGGGAGGCGAACGCCGTGGCCATGGCCTGCGTCTCTTCCCACGTCGTCGGGGCCGACAGGCCGAGTTCTGCCGCGATGTCCTTGCGATAGAAGAGGAAGCGCGTCTCGACGTACCACGGCATCGCGTACAGCCCCTCCTCGCCCGTCACCGAGTCGACGGCGGCGGGGTAGAAGTCATCGCCGTCGTACACGCCTTCGGGGACACTGTCGAACGCGCCCATCCCGATCACCGTCGCGGTCTGGTCCGAACCCGTCATGATGATGTCGGGCCCCTTGCCGGCGGCCGTCGCCGTCTGGACCTTCGTGATCACCTGATCCCAGGGCACGTCCGTGACCTTGATGCTGGCGTCCGGGTTCTCCTCGAGCCAGTCCGCGGTGAGCTTCTTCAGGTTGTCGGCGTGCCCACCGGCCGTCCAGATCTCGACAGCTCCGGTCGCCTTGCCTTCTTCGGCCGGCCCGGCCGAAGAACCCTCCGCCGCCCCGTCAGCGCTGCGACCGCAACCCGACAGCACCAGGGCGGCGCCGAGCGCCATCGCCGTGACCGCCGTTACTCGCATCCTCTGCATGCTCACTCCTTTGTGTTGTTTCGATAGCTTGCATCGAAATTTCGTGCCTCAAGGTGAGACTATAGAGCGACATGGCGGCGCGAGTCCAGCGAGTCGCGCGAAATCAGCGACCGATCGTTGTCGGTTCGCGCTAGCATTTTCGGAAAGTTGATCCGGAGGAACTATGGCAGTCCAGCTCGCCCAGATCGCGACCGAGGCCGGGGTATCCGTCCCGACGGTGTCGAAGGTGCTCAACTCCCGGCCCGACGTCTCGCGCGCCACACGGGATCGCGTGGCAGCGGTGCTGGAACGCCACGGCTACGAGATCCGCATGCGCCCGCGCCTGGCGACCGGGTTCCTCGACATGCGCGTGGTGAACCTCGATCAGGCGTGGTCCGAAGCCGTGGTCCGTGGGGCCGCAGAGGGGGCGAAGGGGCACGGCAAAGATCTCGTGCTGGCCGTTGAACCCGATCCGGAGGACTGCGACGACTGGGTGATGCACGCCCTGGAGCGGGGATCCGATGGCCTGCTGAGCGTGGTCGCCGTGCCGAGTCCCGACGCCCGGCGACTGCTCGCCGAGGCGGGGATCCCCCTCGTGGTCGTGGACCCGCTGCACCGGGAGCCGGCGGGCACGTACGCGATCGCCGCGACGAACTTCCAGGGAGCGTTCGACGCCGCGCAGCATCTCCTCCAGCTGGGGCACCGCCGCATCGCGACGATCACCGGCCCCCTCGATCAAGACAACGGCATCGCTCGTCTGGCCGGGTTCCAGGCAGCGATGCAGCAGGCGGGCGTTCCGGTCGACGACGGCCTGATCATCCGCACCCAGTACGGCGTCGACCAAGGCTACGACGCGACCCGTCTCCTGCTCTCACGCGATGTTCGTCCGACCGCCATCTTCGCCGCGAGCGACGACAGCGCGCTTGGCGCCATCCGTGCCCTCCGCGAGAGCGACCTCCGGATCCCCGACGACATGTCGGTGATCGGCTTCGACGACCTTCCGCACTCGTCGTGGATCGACCCGCCGCTGACGACCATCCGGCAGCCGCTTGCACAGATGGGCAGCGCCGCCATCGACGTGATCGTCCGTGTGCGCGCCGGCCAGCACCCGGCTGCGCGCGCCGAGCTGTCGACGACCCTCATCGTGCGGTCGTCGGCAGCCCCGCCGCGCGGCTGAGACCTCCCGCGTCACGAACGAAGAGAGGACGGATGCCGCGGGCCGCGGCATCCGTCCTCTCCGGGTTCTTTCACACCCCAGGGTTTTCAGATCCTGGGTCTCAGAAGTCCCAGTCCTCGTCCTCGGTGGCCTCGGCCTTGCCGATGACGTACGACGAGCCCGACCCTGAGAAGAAGTCGTGGTTCTCGTCGGCGTTCGGCGACAGGGCCGACAGGATCGCCGGGCTCACGTCGGTGACGGTCGAGGGGAACATCGCCTCGTAGCCCAGGTTCATGAGGGCCTTGTTGGCGTTGTAGTGCAGGAACTTCTTGACGTCCTCCGTGAGGCCGACGCCGTCGTACAGATCCTGCGTGTACTGGATCTCGTTGTCGTAGAGCTCGTACAGCAGCGAGAACGTGTAGTCCTTGATCTCGTCGCGCTTCGCCTGATCGACCTGCTCGAGCCCCTTCTGGAACTTGTAGCCGATGTAGTACCCGTGCACGGCCTCGTCGCGGATGATGAGGCGGATGAGGTCGGCGGTGTTGGTGAGCTTGGCGCGGCTCGACCAGTGCATCGGCAGGTAGAAGCCCGAGTAGAACAGGAAGCTCTCGAGCAGGGTCGAGGCGACCTTGCGCTTGAGGGGCTCGTCGCCGCGGTAGTACTCCATGACGATCTGAGCCTTCTTCTGAAGGTTCGGGTTCTCGATCGACCAGCGGAAGGCCTCGTCGATCTCCTTCGTCGAGCACAGCGTGGAGAAGATCGACGAGTACGACTTGGCGTGCACCGACTCCATGAACGCGATGTTCGTGTAGACGGCCTCCTCGTGCGGGGTGATCGCATCGGGGATGAGCGAGACGGCTCCGACGGTGCCCTGGATCGTGTCGAGGAGCGTGAGTCCCGTGAACACGCGCATCGTGAGGGTCTGCTCGTCGGGCGTCAGCGTGTTCCACGACTGGATGTCGTTCGACAGCGGCACCTTCTCGGGCAGCCAGAAGTTGTTCACGAGGCGGTTCCACACCTCGAGGTCCTTGTCGTCCTGGATGCGGTTCCAGTTGATGGCCTGGACGTGGTCCAGGAGCTGGAGCTTCTCGCTCATCGTTCGTCCTTTTCGGTCCCTGAGCTTGTCGAAGGGCAGACCATCACAGGGTGCAGCTGACGCACTCGGTCATGTCCGTGCCCTCGAGCGCCATCTGACGCAGGCGGATGTAGTAGATCGTCTTGATGCCCTTGCGCCAGGCGTAGATCTGCGCCTTGTTGATGTCGCGCGTGGTAGCGGTGTCCTTGAAGAACAGTGTGAGCGACAGGCCCTGGTCGACGTGCTGCGTGGCAGCGGCGTACGTGTCGATGACCTTCTCGTAGCCGATCTCGTACGCGTCCTGGTAGTACTCCAGGTTGTCGTTGGTCATGAAGGCCGCCGGGTAGTAGACGCGCCCGAGCTTGCCTTCCTTGCGGATCTCGACCTTCGCCGCGATCGGGTGGATCGACGACGTCGAGTTGTTGATGTACGAGATCGATCCGGTCGGCGGCACGGCCTGCAGGTTCTGGTTGTAGATGCCGTGCTGCTGGATCGAGGCCTTCAGCTCACGCCAGTCCTCCTGCGTGGGGATGTGGTGACCGGCGAACATCTCCGCGACCTTCTCGGTGGCCGGCGCCCACTCCTGGTCGATGTACTTGTCGAAGAACGAGCCGTCGGCGTACTTCGAGTCCCAGAACCCGTCGAAGACCTCACCGCGCTCGATCGCGATCTTGTTCGACGCGCGCAGCGCGTGGAACAGCACCGAGTAGAAGTAGATGTTCGTGAAGTCGACACCCTCCTCCGAGCCGTAGTAGACGTGCTCGCGCGCCAGGTAGCCGTGCAGGTTCATCTGCCCGAGGCCGATGGCGTGGGAGCGGTCGTTGCCGTCCTCGATCGAGCGGACCGAGCGGATGTGGCTCTGGTCGCTGACCGCGCTGAGGGCACGGATGCTGGTGTCCACGGTCTGCGCGAGGTCGCCGCCGTCCATCGCGAGCGCGATGTTGAGCGAACCGAGGTTGCACGAGATGTCCTTGCCGATCTGGTTGTACGACAGGTCCTCGTTGAAGGTGGTCGGCGTGTTGACCTGCAGGATCTCGGAGCACAGGTTCGACATGTTGATCCGGCCCTTGATCGGGTTGGCCTTGTTCACCGTGTCCTCGAACATGATGTACGGGTAGCCCGACTCGAACTGGATCTCGGCGAGCGTCTGGAAGAACTCGCGCGCGTTGATCTTGGTCTTCTTGATACGCGGGTCGTCGACCATCTCGCGATACTTCTCGGTGACCGAGATGTCGCCGAAGGGCACGCCGTAGACGCGCTCCACATCGTACGGCGAGAAGAGGTACATGTCCTCGCCGTTCTTCGCGAGCTCGAACGTGATGTCGGGGACGACCACGCCGAGCGAGAGCGTCTTGATGCGGATCTTCTCGTCGGCGTTCTCACGCTTGGTGTCGAGGAAGCGCAGGATGTCGGGGTGGTGGGCGTTCAGGTACACCGCACCGGCGCCCTGACGCGCGCCGAGCTGGTTCGCGTACGAGAAGGAGTCCTCGAGCAGCTTCATCACGGGGATGATGCCGCTGGACTGGTTCTCGATCTGCTTGATCGGAGCGCCCGACTCGCGGATGTTCGACAGCAGCAGGGCGACGCCGCCGCCGCGCTTGGACAGCTGCAGCGCGGAGTTGATGCCGCGGGCGATCGATTCCATGTTGTCTTCGATGCGCAGCAGGAAGCACGACACCAGCTCTCCACGCTGGGCCTTGCCCGCATTGAGGAAGGTCGGCGTCGCCGGCTGGAACCGGCCGGAGATGATCTCCTCCACGAGCGCGGTCGCCAGCTTCTCGTCACCGTCCGCGAGTGCTAGCGCCGTCATCACGACCCGGTCCTCGAAACGCTCGAGGTACCGCTTGCCGTCGAAGGTCTTCAGTGTGTAGCTCGTGTAGTACTTGAACGCGCCGAGGAACGTCTCGAAGCGGAACTTCTTCGAGTAGGCGAGGTCGTTGAGCTTCTGGATGTACTCGAAGGAGTACTTGTCGAGGACGGCGCCCTCGTAGTACTCCTTCTCGACCAGATAGTCCAAGCGCTCCTTGAGCGAGTGGAAGAACACCGTGTTCTGGTTCACGTGCTGCAGGAAGTACTCCCGCGCAGCCCGCTTGTCGGCGTCGAACTGGATCTTGCCCTCGGCGTCATAGAGATTCAGCATCGCGTTGAGAGCGTGGTAATCCATGCCCTCGAAGCGTGCCTCCGTCTTGAAGTCGGCCTGCGTCAGAGTTCCCACCATCGTTCCAATCCCGCGTTCACGCGTTCCACATCTTCAGGCGTGCCGAATACTTCGAGCCGATACAAGTGCGGCACGTTGCACTTGCGGCTGATGATGTCGCCGGCGAGGCAGAAGTGCTCGCCGAAGTTGGTGTTCCCCGCGGAGATGACCCCGCGGATGTGACGCCGATTCCGTTCGTCATTGAGGAATCGGATCACCTGCTTGGGAACGGCGCCCTTCTCGACGCCCCGCCCCTTGCCTCCGCCATAGGTGGGTGTCACGAGAACGTACGGCTCGTCGACCACGAGCTCCGGATCGGTCGCATGCAGCGGGATCCGGAGCGCTCGTGCTCCGAGCTTCTCGATGAAGCGCGCGGTGTTGCCCGACACGCTCGAGAAGTAGACCAGCAGCGGTGTCTCAGTTGCTACGACGCCCATGACGCCCCTTGCTCGGACACACCCGACGGCGGTCGTTGAGCTCCGTCGAAACGGGTGGGCTGCGTCGAACTACGCGAGCCGCGCTGCGAGTTCGTCGATCTTGTCGGGACGAAAGCCCGACCAGTGGTCTTCATCCGTGATGACGACCGGCGCCTGGAGATACCCCAGCGCCTTGACCTGCTCGAGGGCCGACGGGTCCTGAGAGAGGTCGTGGATTTCGTACTCGATCCCCTTGGAATCGAGTGCTCGATACGTCGCCGTGCACTGCACGCACGCGGGCTTCGTGTAAACCGTGATCGCCATGTCGATTCCGTCTCCTCAGTGCTTCCCCCGGTGGCATCCGGTGCTCTTCCCGGTAGTCCCCCCACCGGGACTCCAATACTACATATGGGTACCGACATCCGATAGCACCACAAGGGCTAGTAGTTACATCGGTGTGATTTTCCACCGTTCTCCCCATGTACAACACAGGTTCTCCACGGATTCATCCACAGCCCGAGGGGTTCGGAAAAGTCCAGGATCACGGGGGTTTCGGACGCCACGGCCGCATCCGTCCACAGGCACGACGCTAGATGCGGGGTCCGACATCGGATCCGCCTGTGGAGAGATGGCCCGGCGTGTCGTGGGCGTGTCGCAGCGATGTCGTGTTCCGCCCGTGCGCGACGACCCGGGAGGCGACCGCCGGTGACGTAACGTTGACGGGTGGCCGGCTACCGGGATCTTCTGCGCACCCCCGGGGTCGCTCGCATCATTGCGGCGCAGCTGACCGCGCGCTTCCCGAACGGGATGATCAGCCTCGTCATCCTGCTGCACATCGAGGGGATCACGGGGTCCTACGGCGCGGCCGGCATCGTCCTGGCAGCCGTGTCGATCGGCCAGGCTCTCGCCGGACCGGTCACCAGCCGCTGGATGGGTCGCTGGGGCATGCGTCGCGTGCTGACCCTCACGACCGCCGTCTCGGCGGCGTCTCTGCTGGCCATCGCCTTCTTCGTCGTGCCCGTGCCGGTGTTCATCGTCCTCGGGTTCATCGCCGGCGCCTCGACGCCGCCGATCGTCGCGGCGGTGCGCACGATCTACGCCAAGATGGTCAACTCCACGCAGCTCACCGCGCTGTACTCTCTCGACGCCTCCCTGCAGGAGGTCATCTGGATCCTCGCCCCGGTGCTCATCACCTTCGTCGCGACGCAGGCCGGCACCGTCGCGGGTCTCGTGCTGGTGGTGGTGTTCCTGGTGGGAGGCGGCGCGTGGTTCATCCTCTCCCCCGAGGTCGGGCGCGTGCGCATCCCGCGCAGCAAGCGCTCCTTCGGCACGGTGCTGACCCGCCCGCCCATCCTGCTTGCGACGGTGGTCGGCTTCCTCATCATCGGCTCGTTCGCCGCGGTCGAGGCGAGCGTGGTGGCGACGTTCGACCACGGCGGCCTCGAAGCCGGCCTCGTGCTCGCCGTCTTCTCGATCGGCAGCCTCGCCGGCGGGTTCGCCTTCGGCCACCTGCCGATGGGGCGGTGGGCGTTGGCGCGGCGGCTGACAGTCGTGGCGATCGGGCTGGCCCTGACCGCGCTGTGGATCAATGTGTGGTGGATCGGCGGCACGCTGTTCGTGGCCGGCATCGGCATCGCCCCGGCTCTCGCCGTGCTCTCGGCGGTGACCACTGCCAGCGTCAAGTTCAGCGACACGGCGGAAGCCTTCGGCTGGGTCGGCACCGGTCAGCTCATCGGCGCTGCCGCCGGGTCGGCTGTGGCAGGCCTCCTCATCGACGGGCCGGGCGGCGTGACCGCCGCCTATGCAGCGGCGGCGGCGTTCTGCGCCCTCGGCCTCCTCGTCGCGACCGTGTTCGCGCGCGGCCTGCCCGACCTGCGCGTGCGGGGCGCGAGCCCGATCCCCGACACCGAGCCGGTGCCGACCATCCACTGAGCGCCCCGAGCACCCGGAGCCCTCTGAACCGCGGCCGCGTCACTCCAGCCGGCGCAGCAGCTCCAGCACGGCGAGGGCATAGGCATCTGCCGGTTCGGGATGCTCGAACACCCGACGCTCGCCACCGACGACGATCTCGACCTCGTGGGTGTCGGGCAGGCGTCGCAGGCCTCGGAAGGCGCCCCGCAGCAGCTCGCGCAGCTGGTGCTCGTGCGGCAGCCACAGCGCGTCTTCGAGCGCGACGGAATCCAGCGCCCACTCCGTCGTGCCGTTGAACGCGAGGATGCGCCCGGTGGAGTACTCGCGGGGCTCGATCGTCATCTCGCTCACGGTGAAGACGTCGGCCTCGAACTCGGGCTCGTCGAGCTGGAACCGGTCGCCTGACTGCGGATGCCACACCAGCCCCGCCGCGCGCAGCGCCACTGCCAGTTCCGTCGAGATCATGCCAACCCCCGTTCCCATCCTGCCGTGCGCCGAGACGGCCGGGGCCGCGCTTCTAGGCTAGGCGTATGCCGACCCCCGTCGTCCTCCCCCGTCTGTCCTGGGGCTCGCCCTCCGCGGAGCGCCGCGCACTGCTCATCCACGGCGTCGGCTCGATCGGCGCGCTGATGTGGCGCTACGGCGTCGCCCTCGCGGACGCCGGATGGAGAGCGGATGCCGTCGATCTGCGTGGACACGGCAGCGCTCCGCGTGCTCTCGACTACACGCTCGCCGCCTACGGCGCCGACGTCCTGGCGACCCGCGCGGACGGCGGACCCTGGGACCTCGTGATCGGGCACTCCCTCGGCGGCGCGGCATCCGTCCTCGCCGCGGCGGAGGATGCGACGTGGACGCGTCGGCTCGTCCTGATCGACCCGGCGATCGCGCTCACCGACCGCGATCGCGAGATCGTCCGCGACAGCCAGGCTCGCTCGTTCGAGGATCCGACCGAGCAGGCGGTGCGCACCGAGCACCCGCACTGGCACCCGCAGGACGTCGAGCTGAAGGTGCTGTCGGTGCGGCAGGCGAGCCGGTGGGCGGTCGAGCAGACCAGCGCGCAGAACCAGCACTGGGATGTGACGGATGCCGCGCTCCGCGTGAGCGTCCCCACCCACGTCATCGCGTCCGATCCGCGCGTGTACTCGATCTTCCGCGGCAAGCCCGCGGAGTCCGTCGTCGCCGCGAACCCGCTGTTCTCGATGTCGGTGGTCGCGGACGCCGGCCACTCGCCGCACCGGGACCAGCCGGAGGCGACCATGGCGGCGCTGCACGCCGCCCTCGGCTGACGCCGCCGGCCCGAGAGCCCCACCGCCCGCGACTACTGGACCGGGATCTCGACTCCCTGGCCCACGTCGACGACGACGCCGACGAACGACGGGAGCATCGCGGCGATCGACTTCTGCAGCTCGTCGATCGGCGGCGTCTGCCCGTCGTCAGTCGTGACCTCCACCGTCGCGGTCCGGCCGGACCACTGCACGCCGTAGACGCGGGCGTCCTCCTCATCGGCCAGCCACGCCGTCGTCGCGTCCTGGATGCCGACCGACCAGCGGGCGAGTGCCACCGAGACGACCGAGTTCACGACGAGGGGGATCGTGATGATGACGGCCAGCACCGTGACGATCGTGTAGGCGCGTCGTCGATTGGCGACACGCGAGGACCCCGGATCGCGGGCGTACCCGGCGAGGGTGAAGACGATGCTGCCCGCGATCACGAGGGCGACGACGTTGGAGAGGAACAGCCACAGGGCGCCGAGCGCGTCGCCCCAGAGGCCCTGTCCGGCGCAGACGCCGACCACGCCGAGCGGCGGCACGAGCGAGATCGCGATCGCGACCCCGGGAAGGATTGCGCTCAGGTCCTTGCGGCACATCGCGAAGCCGCCGGCGAAGCCGGTGGCCAGCGCCGCCACCAGGTCCATGAAGCTCGGCGACGTGCGGCCCACCACCTGCGAGTTGGTCTCGAGGCTCTCGGGCGTGGCCACGAAGACCGAGAACGCGAGCCCCAGCACGATGACGATGGCGACGCCGAGCAGCACCCAGGCGATCGACCGGACCACGAGGCTGAGGTGGCCTCGCACGATGCCGAGTCCGATCCCCAGGATCGGAGTGCCGAGCGGCGCGATGATCATGGCGCCGATGACCGTCGCCGTCGAGTCCGTGAGCACGCCGGCGATCGCGATGATTCCCGCGAGGGTCAGCATGATGAGGAATCCGCTGCGCTTGCCCACCCGATCGCCCGAGCCGAGGTCGAGGGCCTCGGTGACCTCCGCCGACGTCTGTCGCTGCGTTGCCGGGATGAGCGTCTGCATCACCTCTGAGAGCGTCGCCATGCGCACATCATGGCGTAAGAATGGCGGAGTGACTCCTTTCGAACCCGCCGACATCCTTCCGGACGAGCTGCTGGAGCGCTTCCGGGCACGGGCGGCCGTGCACGACCGCGAGAACACGTTCCCCGACCAGGACCTCTCAGACCTGAAGGATGCCGGCTACCTGGCGATCCTCGTGCCCCGCGAGCTGGGCGGCTCGGGGCTCGGCCTGGCCGAGGCATCCGTCCTCCAGCAGCGCCTCGCGGGCGCGGCCCCGGCGACCGCGCTCGCCGTCAACATGCACCTGGTGTGGACCGGCGTCGCGAAGGCGCTCGCGGATCGCGGCATCGACGCGCTGCGGTTCGTGCAGGAGGGCGCGGTGGCGGGCGAGGTCTTCGCCTTCGGCATCAGCGAGGCGGGGAACGACCTCGTGCTGTTCGGAAGCGGGACGGATGCCGCCCCCCTGCCTGACGGCGGGTACTCGTTCACGGGCACCAAGATCTTCACCTCCCTCGCACCGGTGTGGACGCAGCTGGGCCTGCACGGCCTCGACACGTCGTCGGAGGACGCGCCGCGCATGGTCTACGCGTTCGTGCCCCGCTCCGAGGTGCAGGTCGGGCGCGTGGTCGTGCGCGACGATTGGGACACCCTCGGCATGCGCGGCACGCAGTCTCGCACCACCGAGCTGCGCGACGCCGTCGCGCCGGCCGACCGGGTGGTGCGCCGGCTCGCACCGGGGCCGAACCCCGATCCGCTCGTGTTCGGCATCTTCAGCGTCTTCGAGCTGCTGTTGGCGTCCGTGTACACGGGCGTCGCACGGCGGGCTCTCGACCTCGCCGTGGCGACCGCGGGCAAGCGCACCTCGAAGCGCACCGGGAAGGCGTACAGCCAGGACCCCG
Organism: Microbacterium yannicii; assembly: GCF_024055635.1. GTDB lineage: Bacteria > Actinomycetota > Actinomycetes > Actinomycetales > Microbacteriaceae > Microbacterium > Microbacterium yannicii. The sequence continues at coordinate 39,664 of NZ_JAMXMB010000003.1, read as the reverse complement.
ATATCCGCTGGCGCATCGCCGGCATGGCGCTCGCGTACGACGCCCTGCCGCCGCAGATCGAGGCGCTCGCACGCGACGTCGATGAGCTGGCCGACCACGGCGCGCGCTGGTTCTCGCTGCTCGCGGGCGTCAAGCATCGTGCGGTGACGGCGGCGAAGTCCATCGTCGACGACGCGATGCTCGTCGCCGGCGGCTCGTCGTACTTCTCCGGCAACGAGCTGAACCGACTCTACCGTGACGTCCTCGCGGGCCTCTTCCACCCGTCCGATCCCGAGTCCGCGCACGCGACCGTCGCGACGGCGTGGCTCGGCCCCGTCGAGGACTGACCCGATGTCGCCCACACCGACCCACCTCCTCAGTCCTGCCGACCAGGAGCGCCGCCGCGCACTGCGCGCGATGAAGGGCGTCGCGCTCGGCGCGCTCGTGTTCATGGCGGTGCTGTTCGCGTTCTCGTTCGCCTTCGAGCAGGACGTCCCGGCGCTGGCGTATGTCCGCGCCGCGGCGGAGGGCGGCATGGTCGGCGCGCTGGCGGACTGGTTCGCGGTGACGGCGCTGTTCCGGCATCCGCTCGGCATCCCGATCCCGCACACCGCGATCATCCCGAGCCGCAAGGACGAGATCGGCCGCACGCTCGGCGAGTTCGTCGAGACCGAGTTCCTCCGGGCCGACGTCGTGCGCACCAAGCTCGACCAGACCAGGATCGCCGCCCGGCTCGGCGAATGGCTGAGCGCACCCGCGCATGCCGAGCGGGTCGCGGCCGAGGCATCCGTCATGGCCGGCAGCGTCCTGCAGGCGCTGAGCGACGACGACGTGCGCGACGTCATCGAGGAGCTGGCCCGCGAGCACCTGATCACACCGGAGTGGGGTCCGCCGCTCGGCGAGTGGCTCGGACGCATCGTCGAGGCGGGCGCCCACCACGGCGCCGTCGATCTGGCGGCCGACAGCATCGAGGCGTGGCTGGCAGCGAATCAGGCGGCTTTCAGCGGGGTCATCTCGCGTCGCCTGCCCGGATGGGTGCCGTCGATCGCGCACCGGTTCGTCGACGACACCGTGTACAACGAGGCGGTCAAGTTCGTGGCCGCGGTGCGGTCGGATCCAGGGCATCCGGCGCGCGTCGCGATCGATGCCTACCTCGACCGCCTCGCCGCGAACCTGCAGCACGATCCCGCGACGATCGGGCGCTTCGAGGACGCGAAGCTCGCCGTCTTCGACAGCCCTCGCGTGCGCGAGCTCGCCGGCGAGGTGTGGACCACGGCGAAGGCGGGCCTGCTGCGCTCCCTCGCCGATCCCGAGAGCGGGCTGCGGCGGCGTGCGGTGGAGGCGCTGGCCGAGATCGGCGGGCGGCTGACGACGGATGCCTCGCTCCAGCGGCGCGTGGACTCCTGGGTCACCGATGCCGCCGTCTTCCTCGTCGACCGCTATCGGCATGACATCGCATCGATCATCACCGACACGGTCGAACGGTGGGACCCGGCCGAGACGACCGAGAAGATCGAGCTCATGGTCGGACGCGACCTGCAGTACATCCGCCTCAACGGCACGATCGTGGGGGCACTGGCGGGTCTCGCGATCTTCTCGATCGCGCATGCGCTGCTGGGGTGATCGGACATCCGCGATCCCGCGTGTTAAGTCTGCGTGACGAGCCGGGAGCGCGGCGCGGCCCCGCGTTAACCTGATGCCGTGTCGCCTGATGCCGTGTCACCCGATCAGCCCTTCGAGTACCTGTTCAGTTACGGGACGCTGCAGCACCCCGACGTCCAGCTCGACACCTTCGGGCGCCTCCTCGACAGCGACGACGATGCGCTGCCGGGCTACACCGTCGACTACGCCGAGATCCATGACACACGGGTGGTCGACCTGTCTGGACTGTCCGTGCACCCCATCGTCCGCGAGACCGGCAACCCGCTCGACAAGGTCGTCGGCAGGGCGCTCGTGGTGACGGAGGACGAGCTCGACGCCTCCGACGAGTACGAGGTCGCGCTCTATCGCCGTATCGCGGTGGTGCTGGCGAGCGGTCGCTCCGCGTGGGTCTACGTCGCGGCGTGACGGGCCGGTAGCGTCGAGACGTGACCCTCGCCCATGATCCCCTCTGGCCCCGCGCGGGCGCGTGGCCGGCCATCGACGACGACGGATGGGATGCCGCGGTCCTCGGTGTTCTCGCGTTCCGCACGTCGCTCTCCCCGACGGGAGCCCATGCCACGCCCGGCGCGATCCGCGAAGCCCTGCGCCGGTACAGCCCCACGCTGCTCGGACCGCCGCCCGTGGACCTCGCCGAGGCGCTGCGCATCGCGGATGCGGGCGACGTCGACGAGCCCGACGGTCCGGCGGGCGAGGCATCCGTCCGCACCGCCGTGGCGGAGCTGCGCGAGCGGGCGGACCTGGTCATCGCCCTCGGCGGCGACAACTCGATCACCTACGCGGTCGCCCAGGGGGCGTCGGCCGCCGGCCTCATCACCATCGACGCCCACTTCGACCTCAGGGACGGGGTCTCGAACGGATCGCCGGTGCGCCGGCTCGTCGAGGACGGCCTGGATCCGCGGCGCATCGTGCAGCTCGGCATCGCCGACTTCGCCAACTCGGTGGCGTACGCACGGCGTGCGGCCGACCTCGGGATCACGGTGGTGACGATGGACGACGTGCGCCGGCGCGGCGCGGCCGACGTGGTCGCCGAGGCGCTGGAGATCGCCGGCGCCGGTGGCGGCGCGGTGCATCTGGACATCGACGTCGACGTCTGCGACCGCTCCGTCGCGCCGGGGTGCCCCGCATCCGTTCCCGGCGGTCTCGCGGCATGGGAGCTGCGTGCGCTGGTGCGGGCGGTCGCCGCCGACGCGCGCGTGCACAGCGCCGACATCGCCGAGGTCGACGCGACGGCGGATGCGCCGGACGGCCGCACCGTGCGGCTGGCCGCCCTCTGCGTTCTCGAGCTCCTCGCCGGAAAGGCCTCGCGAAAGGTGACCACATGATCCGTCTCGTGCTGGTGCGGCATGCGAAGTCCGATTGGGGCGATCCCGGCCTCGACGATCACGACCGCCCGCTGAACGACCGAGGCATGCGCGATGCGCCGCGCATGGCAGCGCGGCTGGCCGCGAGCGGGTTCCGTCCCGACATCATCCTGTCGAGCACGGCCGTGCGGGCCCGGACGACGGCCGAGGCCTTCGCCGCCGAACTGGGCGTCGCGGTCTCGCGCGACCGTGAGCTGTACGGCGCTCCGGCGTCGAGCATCCTCGAGGCGGCAGCGGCGACCGGTGCTCAGGCCGTCATGGTCGTCGCACACGACCCGGGGATGAGCACCCTCGCCGCCCGCCTTTCAGGCGACGGCATCGCGCACATGCCGACGTGCGCCGTCGCGACCTTCACGTGGGCGCAGGACGACTGGGACGTCGCGACCGCCGTCGACCCCGACACCTGGACGTTCGACGCGCCGCACTGACGGGGCACCTCGACCGCAACTCCTCAGATTCGGGCGCACAGCCGGGCGACGAGTCTCCGGCGCCGCGCAGCGCGCGGTTCTTGAGGAGTTGACGCCGCCGTCGATCAGCTCGGGGCGCCGCCGATCCACGCGCTGTGCACGAGCGGCACGCCCGGGCGGTAGGCGAGGTGCACACGCGTCGGCGCGTCCAGCAGGACGAGGTCGGCGCGCATGCCGGGGGCGAGCGCTCCGACGTCGTCGCGCCGCAGCGCCCGCGCACCGCCGGCCGTCGCGGCCCAGACCGCCTCGGAGGGGGTCATACCCATCTCGCGCACCGCGAGGGCGATCATGAGAGGCATCGAGCTCGTGAAGCTCGAGCCGGGGTTGCAGTCGCTCGCCAGCGCGACCGTCACTCCCGCGTCGATCAGATGGCGCGCGTCCGGGTAGGGCTGTCGCGTCGAGAACTCGACACCCGGCAGCAAGGTCGCGACCGTGTTCGAGCCGGCCAGTGCGGTCACATCCTCGTCATCGAGGTAGGTGCAGTGGTCGACGGATGCCGCACCCATCGCCACCGCGAGGCGCACCCCCTCGCCCGGGCCGAGCTGGTTGCCGTGCACGCGCGGCTCGAGGCCGTGCGCGACGCCGGCGGCGAGGATCCGGCGCGCCTCCTCCGCCGTGAAGGCGCCGCGCTCGCAGAAGACGTCGATCCACCGGCTGTGCGGTGCACACGCGCGCAGCATCTCGTCGCACACGAGGTCGATGTAGACGTGGCGCCGCTCGGCGTACTCGGCCGGCACCACGTGGGCCCCGAGAAAGGTCACCTCCCGTGTGACCTCGGCCGCCAGTCGCGCCAGGCGCTCCTCGTCGGCGACGGTGAGGCCGTAGCCCGTCTTGATCTCGAAGGTCGTGGTCCCCTGGCGGTGGAGTTCCGCCACGAAACCGCCGAGCCGGGCACGCAGCTCGTCGTCCGTCGCCGCCCGCGTCGCGGCCACCGTGCGCCGTATGCCGCCGGCCGCATACGGCGTCCCCGTCATGCGCGCCTCGAACTCGTCGGCGCGGTCGCCGCCGAACACCAGGTGCGTGTGGCTGTCGACGAATCCCGGGATGACGGCACGCCCGCCCGCGTCGACCACCTCCATCTCCCGCGAGAGTGCACCTGGTGGACGAGAGGTAGGGCGGTTGCCTAACCCTCGTCCACCAGATGCACTCTCGCGGTCGTGGCTCGCGTTCGCGGCGGCGGCGTCAGCGCCGGCGCCCACCCAGGCGATCCGGTCCCCCTCGATCAGCACCGCCGCATCGTGCAGCGTGCCGCAGGGGTCGCCGTCCTGCTCGACGTTCGTGGTGAGCTCGCCGATATTCGTGAGCAGCGTCGTGGTCACGGCATCCGTCCGTCCGTCAGGTCACGCATCGATCATGGGCACCTGGAGCCCCCGCTCGCGCGCGACCTCCTTGGCCCGCTCGTAGCCGGCGTCCACGTGGCGCATGACGCCTGTTCCCGGGTCGTTCGTGAGCACGCGGGCGAGCTTCTCGGCGGCGAGCGGCGTTCCGTCGGCGACGGTGACCTGACCGGCATGGATGCTGCGACCGATGCCGACACCGCCGCCGTGGTGGATCGACACCCAGGCGGCGCCCGACGCGGTGTTGAGCAGGGCGTTGAGCAGCGGCCAGTCGGCGATCGCGTCGGAGCCGTCGGCCATCGCCTCGGTCTCGCGGTACGGACTGGCGACCGAGCCGGCGTCGAGGTGGTCGCGACCGATGACGATGGGGGCCGACAGCTCGCCCGACGCCACCATCTCGTTGAACTTCAGGCCGGCGAGGTGCCGCTCCTGGTAGCCGAGCCAGCAGATGCGTGCCGGCAGCCCTTCGAAGTGCACGGCGTCTCTCGCCTTGTCGAGCCACCGCACGAGCCCGGCGTTGTCGGGGAAGAGCGCCTTCACAGCCTCATCGGTCTTGCGGATGTCCTCCGGGTCGCCCGAGAGCGCGACCCAGCGGAAAGGGCCGCGTCCCTCGGCGAACTGCGGACGGATGTACGCCGGCACGAAGCCCGGGAAGTCGAAGGCGCGCTCGAAGCCGCCGAGCTGCGCCTCGGCACGGATCGAGTTGCCGTAGTCGAAGACCTCGGCGCCGGCATCCTGGAATCCGACCATCGCGGCGACGTGCTTCGCCATGCTGCCGCGGGCGCGGGCGGTGAAGGCCTCCGGATCGCGGGCCGCCTCGGCCTTCCAGTCCTCGAACGCGATCCCCACCGGCAGATACGCGAGCGGGTCGTGCGCGCTCGTCTGGTCGGTGACGATGTCGACGGTGACCTCCCCCGCGCGATGGCGGAGCAGGACGTCGCCGAAGACCTCGGCCGCATTGCCGACGACGCCGACGGACAGCGCCTCCCCTGCCGCCTTCGCGGCGACGACCCGCGCGAGCGCGGCGTCGAGGTCGGTCGTGTATTCGTCGAGGTAGCCGTGCTCGACCCGGCGCGCCAGGCGCGACTCGTCGACGTCGACGACGAGCACCGCTCCCCCGTTGAGCGTCACGGCCAGCGGCTGCGCGCCGCCCATCCCGCCGGCGCCGCCGGTCAGCGTCAGGGTGCCCGCGAGGCTCGCGGTCGCGGCATCCGTCCCCTTCTTCTCGGCGAGCGACCGTGCGACGGCCGCGAACGTCTCGTACGTGCCCTGCAGGATGCCCTGAGTGCCGATGTAGATCCACGAGCCGGCCGTCATCTGGCCGTACATCGTGAGACCGAGCTCTTCGAGCCGACGGAACTCCGGCCACGTCGCCCAGTCGCCGACGAGATTGGAGTTGGCGATCAGCACACGGGGCGCCCACTCGTGCGTGCGGAACACTCCGACCGGCTTGCCGGACTGCACCAGCAGCGTCTCGTCGGGCTCGAGCTCGTCGAGCGTGCGGACGATCGCGTCGAACGCCGCCCAGCTGCGCGCGGCCTTGCCCGTGCCGCCGTACACGACGAGATCCTCGGGGTGCTCGGCGACCTCGGGGTCCAGATTGTTCATGAGCATGCGCTTGGCGGCCTCGGCGCCCCAGCTCTTCGCGGTGCGCTCCGGGCCGCGCGGTGCGCGGACAGTGGGGGCCTTCACTTCGGTCGTCGAACCTGTCGAGACGGACATCTCACTCCTTCGTGGTGGGCTGAACGGCGCTGGGCTGAAAGGCGGTGGTCGGGAAGGAGGTGGTCGGGAAGGCTGCCCGGGCGACGGCTCCCGATGCGACCAGCATGGTCACGGCCTCCATCTCCGGCGACAGGAACCGGTCGGGTCCGGGCCCGCCCGCGACGGTGCGCACCAGGTCGCGCACCGCGCCGGTGGCAGCACCGGGCTGCAGCGGCGTACGCAGGTCGAGGGCGCGTGCGGCCGTCAGCACCTCGATGGCGAGCACCCGCGAAAGCCCGTCGACGGCGCGGCGCAGCTTGCGGGCCGCGGCCCACCCCATCGACACGTGGTCCTCCTGCATGGCCGATGACGGGATGGAGTCGACGGATGCCGGGACCGCGAGCCGCTTCAGCTCCGAGACGATCCCCGCAGCCGCGTACTGGGCGATCATGAAGCCCGAGTCGACGCCCACCTCGTGCGCGAGGAACGGCGGGAGGCCGTTGCTGCGGGCGGGGTCGAGCGCGCGGTCGGTGCGACGCTCCGAGATCGAGGCGACGTCGGCAACGGCGATCGCGAGGAAGTCGAGCACGTACGCCACCGGCGCCCCGTGGAAGTTGCCGTTGGACTCGACGCGGCCGTCGTCGGTGATGACCGGGTTGTCGACCGCGGCGGCGAGCTCTCGCGTCGCGATGATGCGCGCATGGTCGGCGGTGTCGCGTGCGGCGCCGTGCACCTGGGGCGAGCAGCGCAGCGAGTACGCGTCCTGCACGCGTGTGCAGACGGCGGGGTCGCGGTGCGATGCCACGATGGGCGAGCCCGCCAGCACGGCACGCAGGTTCGCGGCCGACACCGCCTGCCCGACCTGGGGGCGCAGGGCCTGCAGGTCGGCGGCGAACACGGCGTCGGTGCCCAGTTGCGATTCGACGGACATCGCCGCGGCGACGTCGGCGGTGTCGAGGAGCAGCGAGATGTCGTGCAGCGCGAGCAGCAGCATCCCGAGCATCCCGTCGGTGCCGTTGATGAGCGCGAGCCCCTCCTTCTCGCGTAGCACAAGAGGCGCGAGGGATGCCGCGGCCAGTGCGTCGGCGGCCTCGACCTCGTCGCCGTCAGCGTTGCGGACGCGCCCCTCACCCATCGCGGCGAGCGCGACGTGCGACAGCGGGGCGAGGTCGCCCGAGCAGCCGAGCGAGCCGTACTCGCGGATGATCGGCGTGATGCCCGCGTTGAGCATGCCCGCGTAGGTCTCGACGACGACAGGGCGCACGCCGGTGTGGCCGGTGGCGAGGGTCTGCAGGCGCAGCAGCATGAGGGCGCGCACGACCTCGCGCTCCACCTCGGGCCCGGTGCCGGCGGCGTGCGAGCGGATGAGGCTCGCCTGCAGCTGCACGCGCCGCTCGGGGGCGATGAACGTCGTGGCGAGCGCGCCGAAGCCGGTCGAGATGCCGTAGTGCGGGTCGGGGTCGTCGGCGAGCCCTTCGACGAGCGTGCGAGATGCCGCCACCCGGGCCAGCGTCTCGGGGGCGACGATGACGCGTGCGCCGCCGCGGGCGACGGCCACGACGTCCGCCGGGGAGAGCGGCGCGCCACCGAGAGTGACGGCACTGCTGGTGGCGGCGGGGACGTCGCTCGCGGATGGTGGCGTGACGGTGCTGTCGAGACTCGCGCTCATGCTCCGATTCCACACCGGCGGGCTGCCGTGCGACACCGGGTCGTGGCATCCTGTGTCTGTCATGCCAGACAGCCCCGACCTCTCCTCAGACCCGCCCGTCGCGGATCCCGCACGGCCGCAGGTTCCGGCCGCCGACCAGACGCTGCGGATCCTGTCGTTCCTGGCCCGCCAGCGCGGCCCCGCCCCGGCGCGGGCGATCGCGACTGCGCTCGGCATCCCGCGCTCCACGGTGTACCACCTGCTCACCACGCTGCAGGAGCACCAGTTCGTCGTGCACCTGCCCGAAGAGCGCCGGTGGGGCCTCGGCATCGCCGCCTTCGAACTGGCCGGCGGATATTCGCGTCAGGAGCCGCTGGCCCGTCTCGGGCGTCCCGTGCTCGCCGATCTCGTCGACCGGGCGGGCGAGAGCGCCCATCTGGCCGTGATGCACGGACGCGACGTGCTCTACATCGTCGAGGAGCGAGCGCCTCGACGGCCGGCGCTCGTGACGGACGTCGGCGTGCGCCTGCCCGCGCACCTGACGGCGACGGGCCGGGCGATGCTCGCGGCACTGCCCCGTGAGCAGGTGCGGGCGCTGTTCCCGGATGCCGCGGCCTTCGCCGACCGGACCGGCCGAGGACCTCGCCGGCCCGGCGAGCTGCGCGAGGTGCTGCGCGAGGTGCGCGATCGCGGCTACGCGATCGAAGACGGCGAGGTCACGCTCGGCATGCGTTCGATCGGCGCGGTCGTGCGCGACCATACCGGCTGGCCGGCGGCCGCCGTCGCACTCACGTGGTCGGCGAGCGCCGGCAGCCCCGACGCGGAGATCTCAGCAGCCCTCTCCGCCGCGGCACGCGCGGCTGCCGACGAGCTCGAGCGGCGCATCGGGCGCAGCCGACCCGTCTGACGCGGGCACGGGCCTATCGCAGCACGAGCTGAGGTTCGACCAGCACGTGCGCCGACCCAGCGATCGGAGTGCGAGGCGCGATGACGTTGCCCGACGCCCCCATCAGAAGCTCCAGTACGCCCACCGCGACGCGTTCCGGCAGCTGCTCGACGCTGCTCAGCCCCATCGCCTCTGCGGCCGGGGTGTTGTCGAATCCGATGACGGGCAGGTCGGCCATCCCCGCCGAGGCAGCTGCCAGATGCGCGCCGATCGCGAGGGCGTCGCTCGCGCACACGATGCCGTCGACCCCTGCGCCCTCCGCGAGGAATGCGTCCACCACAGCGCGGGCCCGGGCGACGCCCTCCTCGCTCACGAGCCGTGGGCCGTCGGCGTCGGCGGTCGCCATCGCCTCACGCCAGCCCCGCTCCCGCTCGTCGCCGGTGCCCGACCCGGCCGGCCAGCCCAGGAAGGCGACGCGTGAGCCTCCCCGCCCGAGCACCTCGACGGTAGCCGCACGGGTGCCGGCCGCTCCGTCGACGTCCACCCACAGGTGGGTGGGGGCCGCCACGTCGTCCTCGCCCCAGGGGCGCCCGAACGACACGAAGGGAATCCCCCGGTCGACCAGCCACCGCGTGCGCGGGTCGCCTGTGAAGGTTCCGGTGATGATCACCGCGTCGATCTCGCCGCCGTCGGTGAGCTCGCGCATGCGGTCGATCTCCTCGGTCGGGGACCGCGCCGCGTAGAGCTGGATGCGCATGCCGCGGTCACCGGCGTGCTCGGTCAGCGCGTGGACGAATCGGTCGAGGACGACTCCCGAGATCCCGCCGGCATATGGGTCGAGGTGGATGCCGATGGTCGAGCTGCGCCGCGTGCGTAGCCGCCGCGCCGCCACCTGCGGGCGGTAGCCGAGTTCTGAGATCGCCTGCAGCACGCGCTCCCGGGTCCTCTCGCGGACGATGTCGGGGCTGTTGATGACGTTGGACACCGTCTGGCGCGAGACGCCCGCGGCGAGCGCGACGTCTTCGACAGTGGGCGGTCTCGCCATGCTCGTCCCCTCCCCGATCGGCGCCGGATCGGATCGTTCAAATCGTTATCCTACGACCGCGCTACCCCCTTGACACTCGCCGCCGACAGTTTCTAGCGTGGCATCACGAACGAACTTTGATCGTTCAAATTGCGAGCGTCCGACCGCCGCTCGACAGCCCATGCGCGATCGACGCCGATCCCGAAGCACTCATCGAAGGAGAAGAGACTCATGACACGGCACACCCCACGCGGCCTCCTCGGGGCGGGCGCGCTCCTGATAGCCGGCGCGCTGACACTGACATCCTGCGGATCCGGATTCGATGACGGCGGGGGCGGCGGTGACGCCGGTTCAGGTGAGCTCACCTCGAGCGACGATGCGCTCACCGTCCTCATCGGCACGTCAGGCGACGCAGAGACGCAAGCCGTCGAGGACGCCGTCGCGGCCTGGTCGAAGGATTCCGGGGTCGAAGCCAGCGTTCAGGTCGCCAACGACCTTCCCCAGCAGCTCTCGCAGGGCTTCGCGGCGGGTGATCCGCCCGACCTGTTCTACCTCGCGACCGAGGCGCTCGCCGGGTACGCGGGGAACGGCTCGCTGGTGGCCTACGGCGACCAGCTCGAGAACAAGGACGACTTCTACCCGTCCCTCGTGGACAACTTCACGTTCGAGGACGAGTTCTACTGTGCGCCGAAGGACTTCTCCACGCTCGCGCTCGTCATCAACAAGGGGCTGTGGGATGCCGCCGGCCTGACCGACGCCGACATCCCGACCACGTGGGACCAGTTGGCGACCGTGGCTCAGACCCTGACGAAGGACGGCGTCGTCGGTCTCGGCTTCGGACCCGAGTACCAGCGCGTGGGCTCGTTCATGGCGCAGACGGGCGGGGGCCTGGTGAAGGACGGCGAGGCGATCGCCAGCAGCCAGGAGAACGTCGACGCCCTCACCTACGTGAAGGACAACATGGCGGCGGGCACGTTCGCCTATTCCTCCGACGTCGGTGCGGGATGGGGCGGCGAGGCGTTCGGCAAGCAGCTGACAGCCATGACCATCGAGGGCAACTGGATCACGGGGGCGATGACCAATGACTTCCCCGACGTGCAGTATGTGGTCGCCGAGCTCCCCGAGGGGCCCGCGGGCAAGGGTACGCTGCAGTACACCAACTGCTGGGGCATGGCGGCCGACAGCCCCAACCAGCAGGCCGCGCTCGATCTCGTGCAGTACCTGACGAGCACCGAGCAGCAGCTGGCCTTCTCCCAGGCGTTCGGGGTCATGCCCTCCATCGAGTCCGCCGCAGAGCAGTGGACGAGCGACAATCCCGACCTCGCTGCCTTCCTCGCAGGTGCGGACTACGCGCAGGGCATCCCGACGTACGACGGCACCGCCGACGTCATCACCGATTTCAATGCCCAGCTCGAGGGCCTGAAGACCGGCGATCCCCAGCAGATCCTCGACTCGGTGCAGTCGAACCTCGAGGCGATCGTCGGCTGAGCCGGCCATGACCGCGACCGCCACCGCGCCTCGCCGCGCGCGGAGCCCCCGATCGGGGATCCGCCGCGGCGAGGCCGCCGCGGGGTGGATCTTCACCCTCCCCGTCATCGTCATCCTGGGCGTCTTCCTGCTCGTGCCGGTGCTCATGGCGCTGTGGGTGAGCGTCTCCGACTGGTCCGGCCGAGGAAGCCCATTCTCGTCGGGCGTCGGCTTCGTGGGACTGGAGAACTACGCGGCCGTGACGACGGGCGACGGCCTCGCGACACGCGACTTCGGAACGGCGATGCGCAACAACGCGTGGTACGTGCTCCTCGTCGTGCCGCTGCAGACCGCGCTGTCCCTCTTCCTCGCCGTCCTGGTCAACGGTGCAGTCCTGCGCGGTCGAGGGCTCTTCCGCACGGCGTTCTACTTCCCCTCGGTCACGGCGACCGTGGCGATCATGGTGCTCTGGCTGTTCCTCTTCAACGCGGCGGGTCCCGTCAACGCGATCCTCGCCGCGATCGGCATCGATGGACCGAACTGGTGGGCGGACCCGAGCGGCATCCTCCACAACGCACTGGCGGCGGTGGGCATCACCGATGGCCCGGCGGCCCTGACCGAGAACGACTTCCTCGGCGTGTCGTGGTGGAACTGGCTCGCCGGGCCGTCCGTCGCGATGTCGGCGATCATCCTCATGGGCATCTTCACGACGAGCGGCACCTTCATGCTCCTGTTCCTCGCGGCCCTGCAGAACATCGGACCCGAGATCCAGGAGGCCGCGATGGTCGACGGAGCCAACGCCTGGCAGCGCTTCTGGCGGGTGACCCTGCCACAGCTGAAGCCGGCGCTGTTCACGGTGCTGACGCTCGGCCTGATCGGCTGCTGGCAGGTCTTCGACCAGATCTACACCGGCACCCAGGGCGCGCCGGGCAAGACGACCCTGACGCCGGCGTACCTGTCCTACGACGCGGGATTCCTGGACCAGAACTGGGGGCAGGGCGCCGCCATCGCGTTCATCCTCTTCGCGATCATCGTGCTGTTCACGATCTTCCAGCGCTGGGTGCTGCGTGAGCGCCCCGTGTCACGGCGACGGGCGCGGCAGTACCAGTTGCCCACGCGCCCCGCGACCGCCACCCCGGCGACCGTCGCCGCCGATCAGGTCCCGAGTCCACCCGATCCCGCCGACACGAGAGGCCGACCATGACGGGCACGACCATCGACACGGCCCCTCCGGTGGGAGCGCAGACGCTCGCGCCGCGGGCACCGTCCGACGCCCGTCGCAAGACGGCCCGCATCGGATGGCAGATCGCCCTCTATGTCCTGCTCGTGGCGATCGCGCTGTTCTACATCTATCCCTTCCTGGTGCAGATCGGGACGTCCTTCAAGACCGATGCCGATGCGGCGAGCAACCCCGTGGCTCTCCTTCCACAGACGTGGACGACGGCGGCGTACGAGCGCCTGTTCCTCCGCAGCGACTTCCCCGTCTGGTTCCGCAACTCCACGATCGTGACGATCGCCGTGACGCTCGGGCGCGTGTTCTTCGTGTCTCTTGCGGGCTACGCCCTGGCTCGGCTCAACTTCCGCGGCCGCGGCGTCGTGTACGCCGGAGTCATCGCCGTGATGGCGGTGCCGAGCGTGGTGCTTCTCATCCCGCGGTTCCTGGTCATCAACCAGCTGGGCATCTATGACTCCTACGCGGGAATGATCCTGCCGCTCCTGGTGGACGCCGCCGGCGTGTTCATCATGAAGAACTTCTTCGAGTCCATCCCGGTGTCCGTGGAGGAGCAGGCGCGCATCGACGGGGCAGGGACGTTCCGGATCTTCTGGTCGGTCGTGCTCCCGATGGCGCGCCCGGCGCTCATCACGATCATCATCCTGTCGTTCCAAGGCTCGTGGAACGAGCTCTCCCACTTCATCGTGTCCACCCAGTCGCCCGAGCTGACCACCCTCACCAAGGGCGTCGCGTCGCTGGCATCGGGTCAGCTCAGTCAGGGCAGCCAGTATCCGATCAAGCTCGCAGCGGCGCTCGTCATGACCGTCCCGGTCGCCGTGATGTTCTTCATCTTCCAGCGACGGATCATGAACACCAGCGAAGGAGCCGTCAAGGAATGAGTCCCGCCTCGCTCCCCTCGTCCACCACTCCACCGCAGCCCTTGCAGCCGCTGCTCAACGAGGCGACGATCGTCTTCCGAGCACCGTCGCAGGCATGGTCGGCCTCGAACGGCGAGTTCGGTGACGCCGCCATCGACGGGGTCTATCACGGGGATGTGCGACACATCCGCGCCATCGGGCTGAACTGTGACGATTCGGCGATCGAATGGATCTCCGCGGCGCCCGACGGTGCGGACCGGGTCGTGTTCGGTGGACTGCTGCGCGGCCTCGACGACGCCACGCCCGATCCCAAGGTCCGGCTGACGCGCGATCGACGGGTGGCAGCAGGGCGGCTCAGCGAGAGGCTGGCCATCGCGTCACGGCTGGCGGCGCCGATCACGACGACGCTCTCGGTGCGACTTCGTCCCGAGTTCGCGCCGCTCCACGATGTGAAGGCCGGCATCTCCCGTCCACGCCCGGTCCAGATCGAGATCGAGCAGGATCCGGATGCCGCGGTCACCGTCTCGGCGGGACCGCAGCGCTTCATCCTGCGGGCGACGGATGCGCGAGTCCAGCGAGCCGGCGACGACATCATCGCGACCTGGCGGGTGCAGGTGGCCCCGGGCGGTCGGACCGAGGTGGCGTGGTCGGTGGAGCTCCACGACGACGCACTGGTGGTGCGCGAGGCGTCGGGGCCCGCGCCGTGGGCCCCGCCAGCCGTCGCCGCGGAGGTCCGCGCCGACCAGCCCGGCCTCGCGCGCTGGCTCGAGACGGCGCTCGGCGACCTGGACGCCCTGCGCCTGGCGCTTCCCGCTCACCCAGGGGACGAGTTCTTCGCCGCCGGGACGCCGTGGTTCTTCACGCTGTTCGGGCGTGATGCCCTCTGGGCCGCCCGGCTGGCGCTGCCGGTCGACGTGGGGATCGCGGCATCCACTCTCCGGGTGCTCGCCCGGCTGCAGGGAACGGAAGACGACCCCGATACCGCCCAGGAACCCGGCAAGATCCTGCACGAACTGCGTGCGACCACGCTCGAGATGCCGGGCGAGGGCATCGTCCTGCCGCCGCTGTACTACGGCAGCGTCGACTCGACGCCGCTGTGGGTCTGCGTCCTCGCGGACGCGTGGCGGGCCGGGATGCCGGAACCCGAAGTGCGCGACCTGCTGCCCGCGCTCGTCGGCGCCCTGCGATGGATCGTGGAGCACGGCGACAGCGACGGCGACGGCTTCCTGGATTACGTCGACCGCACCGGCCGCGGACTGGCGAACCAGGGCTGGAAGGATTCGGGCGACTCGATCCAGTGGCGCGACGGCACACTCGCCCAGGGGCCGATTGCGCTCTGCGAGGTGCAGGCGTACGCGTACGAAGCGGCGATGTCGGGGGCCGACCTGCTCGAGGCGCTCGGCGACGACCTCGACCGAGACCTCGCGGCACCCGCGCCCGATGATCTGCGCACCTGGGCGGCGCGACTGCGGGCCCGGTTCGCCGAGAGGTACTGGGTCCGGACTCCGGAGGGCCGTTACCCGGCTGTCGCCCTCGATCGCGACAAGCGCCCGGTCGACACCCTCACGAGCAACGTCGGCCACCTGCTCGGCACGGGACTGCTCGACCCCGATGACGAAGCCCACGTCGCGTCGCTGCTGGTCGGGCCAACGATGTCGAGCGGCTACGGCATCCGCACGATGTCCACGGCGGCCGCCGGCTACTGGCCGCTGTCATACCACGGCGGCAGCGTGTGGACCCACGACACCGCGATCTGCGCGCACGGAATGGCGCGTGCGGGACTCTGGGATCGCGCGCGTCAGGTGGTCGACGGCCTGCTGGCGGCGGCCGAGGGGTTCGGCTATCGGGTGCCGGAACTGCACTCCGGCGACCCGGCGTCCGCGACGTCCCTGCCCACCCCCTACCCGGCGGCGTGCCGCCCGCAGGCCTGGTCGGCAGCCGCGGCGATCGTCTGTCGCGAGATCCTGCGGGAGTGACCGCTGGTCCGCGCTCAGTCGACCTTGGCGACCGTCCCACCCGTGAGGCGCACGAGCTCGTCGAACGTCATCGGGAAGACGGTGTGCGGAGTGCCTCCGGCGGCCCAGATCTCGGGGTACCGGGCGAGGTCTTCGTCGACAATGGTGCGGAGCGCCGACGGATGCCCCGTGGGCGCGACCCCGCCGATCGCCTGCCCGGTGGCCTCGCGCACCTGCTCGGGTGTCGCACGCTGGATCTTGCCGAGATCGAGTCGCTCGGCGAGCGCCGCGGTGTCGACGCGGTGGGCGCCGCTCGTCATGACGAGGAGCGGCGCGCCGTCGCAGAAGAAGACCAGGCTGTTGGCGATGGCTCCCACCTCGACACCGAGGGCCGCCGCCGCCAGTGGGGCGGTGGAGGCGGCATCCGGAAGCACCACGATGTCGCCGCGGATTCCGGCGGCGCGGATGGCGTCGTGGACGAGACGGCTGCGTGCGGGCAGCGAGGCGGGCGTGGTCACCGGGCGGCCTCCTGACTCGTTCCGTGCGCGAGGATCTCGCCGTGCGGCATCAGCAGCCAGCCGTCCTCGGCCGCGGCCCACTCCCGCCACGCCTCCGAGATGCGCTGCAGCTGCGCGTCATCGGCGCCCGTCGCGCGCGCCGAGTCGGCGAAGGCCGACTGCAGGACGCGGTCGGCCCACATCCCGCCCCACCAGGCCCGGTCGCCCTCGTCTTCGAACAGCCACAGCGACGCGGTGGCCCGGATGTCGCCGAGTCCGGCTTCCCGCGCCCAGGCCTTCAGCCGGCGTCCGGCAGCGGGCTCGCCCGCGACGCTGCGGTGGGTGGTGAGGTAGAGCGTGAGCCATTCGTCGAGCGCGGGAATCAGGGGGTACCAGATCACGCCCTCGTAGTCGACATCGCGCGCGGCCACGACCCCCTCCTGCCCGGCGACCCTGCCGAGCTCGCGCAGCATGTCGACCGGCCGGTCCACGTGCTGCAGCACTTGGTGGGCGTGCACGATGTCGAACTCGCCGTCGTCGTACGGCAGGGCGTACGCATCGCCGACCTCGAACGAGAGGCCGCGCGCTGCGTGGTCGGCGGAGGCCTGCGCGATCACGTCGGCCGAGGCATCCGTCCCCACCACACGACCGGGCGCCACCAGCGCGGCGAGATCCGCCGTGATCGAGCCGGGTCCGCTCCCCACGTCGAGCACAGAGAGCCCGGGGCGCAGGTGCGGCAGAAGGTAGGCGGCGGAGTTCTCGGCGGTGCGCCAGCGGTGCGACCGCAGGACGCTCTCATGATGACCGTGGGTGTAGGCGTCCGGCATCCATCGATGCTATCGATCGCGCGCACTCTGGTGACGCATGCGCAGACTTCTCGCTCCACGCCTCGCAATCTGCGCACTCGCCGACGCCAGGCTTGAACAATCCGGCGAACCGGTGTGCAATGGGAGACGGATGCCGCAACGCCGCGCCATCCGCAGCGCACCGCCCACGAGGCCCGCCGAAGGAAGTATCGCGATGACGCACACTGTGCCCACTCTGCCCCTGCCCGATTTCGCACACGAGCGGGTGGAGGTGATCACCGGACGGCGCAGCGGCCTGTTCCTCACCGTCGCGCTGCACTCGTCCGCGCTGGGCTCGGCTCTCGGCGGCGCGCGGCTGTGGACGTATGCCCACTGGAGCGACGCCCTCGGCGACGCCCTGCGACTGTCGGCTGCGATGACCCTCAAGAACGCCGCCGCGGGCCTCGACGCGGGCGGCGGCAAGTCCGTGATCGCCCTCCCCCCGGGCACGACGCTCGACGCCGATCGCCGGCGCGCGGCCTTCCTGGACCTCGGCGACGCGGTCGAATCCCTGCACGGCCTGTACCGCACCGCGGAGGACGTCGGTTCGACGACCGACGACATGCTCGTCGTCAGCGAGCGCACGGAGCACGTGGTCGGGCTGCCCGACGCCGTCGGAGGCTCGGGCGAGCCCGCGGGCCCCACGAGCCTCGGCGTCTACGAGGCCCTGCGCGCGACCCTCGAGCGTGTCGCCGGCACCGCCGACGTCGCCGGCCGTCGCATCACGATCTCGGGTCTCGGCCAGGTGGGCAGCCGCCTCGCGGTCCGCCTCTCGGCGGAGGGCGCGCGTCTGACCGTGACCGACGTGAACCCGGCCAAGCGCGATCTGGCCACCGAACTCGGCGCCGACTGGGTCACCCCCGGCCAGGAGCACCTGGCGCCCGCCGACGTGTTCGTGCCGGCCGGCATCGGCGGCCTCCTCACCGACGAGGTCATCGACGCGCTCGACGCGAAGGCCGTGTGCGGACCCGCGAACAACCCGCTGGCCGACCACAGCGGCGCCGAGCGTCTCGCCGGTCGCGGCATCCTGTACGCGCCCGACTTCGTCGTGAACGCGGGCGGTGTGATCTACCTCGATCTCGAGGCGAAGCAGCTCGGCACCCGCGCCGAGATCATGGACCGGGTCGCGCAGATCGGCGACACCGTGCGCCGGATCTTCGACACCGCCGACTCCCGCGGAGTGACCCCGCTGGAGGCCGCCGAGGGTCTCGCGGCCGAGCGGCTCGCTGCCGGCGGTCGTCAGCCCGCGCTCGCCCACTGACGGCGGTGACGTCCGGCCGCCGCCGAGGCAGTGGCCCGGCGCAGCGGTGACACTGCGTTCCACCGTCGACGGAATCGCGTGCCAGGATCCGCGATCGGGGTGGCATGATGGTCGCACGGCGTCGCGAGGGTGCGACGACCGGTTGTCCGCGCCACCCCGATCAGAGATCCGCGCCACCCCGATCAAAGGAGATCCGGTGTTCACCAGCCCTCGTCCCGATGTCGAGATTCCCGAACTGAGCATCTACGACTACCTCTTCGCGAGCTTGACCGACGAGGACCTGGGGCGGGTCGCGCTCATCGATCCCGCCACCGGTGCCGAGACGACCTACGGCGCTCTCCGCGGGCAGATCGACCTGTTCGCGGGGGCGCTCGCGGCACGCGGCGTGGGCGTCGACACCGTGCTCGGGCTGCTGTGCCCCAACGTGCCGGCGTTCGCGACGGTCTTCCACGGCATTCTGCGGGCAGGTGCGGCGGTCACGACCGTGAATTCGCTCTACACCGCCGGCGAGATCGAGAAGCAGCTGCGGGATGCCGGGGCGACGTGGCTCATCACGGTCAGTCCGCTGCTCCCCCAGGCGTCGACCGCTGCCGAGGCCGTCGGCATCCCGCACGACCGCGTCATCGTGCTCGACGGGGCTGCCGGACATCCGAATCTCCGGGAGCTGCTCTCCGAGGGTGCCGTGGCGCCGGAGGTGTCGTTCGACCCCGCGACCCACGTCGCGGTGCTGCCCTACTCGTCGGGCACGACCGGCGTGCCGAAGGGCGTGATGCTCTCGCACCGCAACCTCGTCGCGAACGTGGCGCAGTGCGTGCCCAACATGAACCTCGAGCCGACGGATCGTGTGCTCGCGGTGCTGCCGTTCTTCCACATCTACGGCATGACGGTGCTGCTGAACCTCGCCCTGCGCAAGCGCGCGAGCCTCGTCACGATGCCGAAGTTCGACCTCGTGGAGTTCCTGACGAACATCCAGAAGTACCAGTGCACCTACCTGTACATCGCTCCCCCGATCGCGGTGGCTCTCGCCAAGCACCCGATCGTCGACCAGTTCGACATCTCGAGCGTGCACACGGTGTTCTCGGGGGCGGCACCGCTGGACGGCGAGACTGCCGAGATCGCCGGCCGCCGGATCCACGCCCGCATGCTGCAGGGCTACGGCATGAGCGAGTTGAGCCCCGTCTCGCACGCGATGTACTACGGCCGCGACGACGAGCCGGTCAGCTCCGTCGGCGGGATGCTGCCGAACACTCTCAACAAGCTCGTCGACACCGAGACGGGCGAAGAGATCACCGAGGTCGGCCCCGACGGCGTCACGAAGCCGGGCGAGCTGTGGATCAACGGGCCGAACGTCATGCTGGGGTACCTGAACCAGCCTGAGGCGACAGCTGAGACGCTCGATGCCGACGGGTTCCTCCACACCGGCGACATCGCCGTGTACCACGAGGGCGGTTACTTCTCGATCGTCGACCGGGTCAAGGAGCTCATCAAGTACAAGGGCTATCAGATCGCGCCGGCAGAGCTCGAGGCGCTGCTGCTGAGTCATCCGAAGGTGATGGATGCCGCGGTCATCGGCGTGCTCGACGACGACAAGCAGGAGATTCCCAAGGCCTTCATCGTGCCCGCGCCGGATTCCGGGCTCACCGAGGACGAGGTCATGACGTTCGTCGCGGAGCAGGTCGCCCCGCACAAGAAGGTGCGTCGTGTCGAGTTCATCGAGGCGATCCCCAAGTCGACCGCCGGGAAGATCCTCCGCAAGGATCTGCGGGCGCGCGAGGCGGCCGCCACCGTCTGAGCGCACAGGCGATCACGGCCCCGGCGGGCGCGTTCCGCCAGGGCTCTCCGCATCCGCGGTTCGCCCTCGCCGCTTCCGCTTCCGGTCGTTGAGCGAGCGAGCGCCGGCGAGCGAGACGAAACGCCTCCAGCGCCCGGCCGCCCCGGCGTACCTCTCGTCGCGCCTCCTGCGCTGGACGACCCCGGCCACTAGGTTGGCGCCATGAACGACGTGTGGCTCGCCGCGCTGAGCGGCCTCATCGGCGGGGGCACACTCCTGCTCGGCGCGGCCGTCGCGTGGTTCATCGCGATCCCGCAGCGGGTCGTCGCAGGCATCATGGCGCTCGGCGCCGGTGTGCTGATCTCGACGCTGGCCTTCGAACTCGTCGAGCAGGCCGCCGAGGACGGTGGGCTGGTGCCGACGACGATCGGCTTCCTGGGCGGCGCGGTCCTCTACATCGTCGCGGATCAGCTGATCTCCCGCCCGCGCAAGGCCCGGGTCTCCTCGGCGAGCGCGACCGGACAGGATGCCGCCCCCGGCGAGCTGCCGTCGAACATCGTGGCTCGGCGCGCGGCGGGGGCGGCCGGCAGTGCGGGCGTCGTGATCGCCGTCGGTGCGCTGATCGACGGCATCCCGGAGTCCATCGTGATGGGTCTGTCGGTGCTCGAGGGTGGGATCAGCATCCCCATCGTGGCCGCCATCGCGATCAGCAACATCCCCGAAGGGCTCGGATCGACGGCCGCCCTCAAGCGCGGCGGCAGGAGCGGTCGCTATGTGGCGGTGCTGTGGGTCGGAATCGCCCTTGTCACCGTCGTGGCGGCGGTCGTCGGCTACGTCGCCTTCCAGTCGGCTCCGCCGAACCTCATCGCGCTCATCACGACCATCGCCGCCGGCGGCCTGCTCGCCATGGTGTGCAACACGATGATCCCCGAGGCGTTCGACGAGCAGCACGCCCTCACCGGGCTGTGGGCGACGATCGGCTTTCTCGGCGCGTTCCTGCTGCACGAACTGACCTGACCCGTCGATGCGAGGGGCGACGGGTCAGGTCAGCCTCGATCGGCGGACTCTCAGGCCCTCTCGACGGGGACGATGAGATCCGTGACCCACTCCGACTGATCGAGCCCGGGGCCGGCCTCCACGTAGACCTCGCGTGTGGGGCCCACGATGCGGTAGCCGTCCTCGACGACCTGGCTCATCAGCGTCATCCACGACCTGCCGATACTCGGCATGTCTCCGTGGTGCGTGAGAACGCCGGCCGTCGGGATGTGAGGCAGTTCGACCACGTGGTATCCCTCGCCCGGGACCGGCTCGGGGTCGGCCGTGAAGCTCACGTGCACCGAGAGCTCCTCGGAGTCCGGCACGGTCTCGTACCAGAAAACGCCGGGCTCACGCGGAGCACGGCCTGCGGCACCGAGCGCCCCATCGAGGCGTTCCAGCAGCGGCCCGATCACGGGTGAGACGTTCTCGGGTCCCATCCCCGGTGCGCGTCCGCCGACGGCGTAGACGGTGACGGGGGCGATCGGACGGTATTCGACAGCGGACATGGCGTTTCCTTCCAGGGCGCGGAGACGTTCGTCGATGTGTGAGAGCCGGTCCTGATCGGCAGCGATCGAGGCCTCGAGCTGAGCACGACGCTGTTGCAGCGCCTCGCGCATGGCGGCGGATCGATCTGGAGCTGACAGGACATCGCCGATCACATCGAGACCGCAGCCGAGCTCGCGCAGTTCGACGAGTCGCAGCAGGTCGGCCAGCTGCGCGTCGGCGTAGTGGCGGTAGCCGGTGCGATCGTCGACGTGCGCGGGAGGCAGGATGCCGATCGCGTCGTAGTGACGCAGCATCCGTACGCTCACCCGCCCGATCGCGGCGAAGTCTCCGATGGTGTACATGGTGGAGTCCACGTTCGGCCCTGACACAGTGTGAGAGTCAACCAGAAGACCGAGAAATGCGACAGGCTGCGGCATTCCCGGTCTCCTCAGAACGGCGCGTTGCTCGCGTCGCCTGCGCGGGCGCTGCGGAAGACCGGAACCTTGCGTTCGGGCTGCACCACGTAGCGCCGCCCGGTGGGTGAGATCCACTCGAGAGCGCCGCCCGATCCTGGAACCTGCGTGACGACCCAATCGGTGTTGTCCTTGACGAGATGGTGGCCTTTGCACAACGGGGCGTGGTTCTCGAGCGCCGTCTCGCCCTGGTCTGCCCACCTGATCTGATGGTCGACCTCGCACCGGGATGCCGGCACCCCGCAGCCAGGACCCATGCATCGATCCGCTCGCCATTTCACGAGCTTCTGTAGCGCGGCCGGCGGAGCGTACCGGTCCCGGCCGACGGACAGGACGACGGCTGTCTCCGGATGCGTGAGCACTCGCATCCACTTCGCCTCGCCGCCGCAGAGTTCCCTGGCGCGCGACAGCGGAACCGGCCCGACCCCTTCGACCACCGGCGGGTCACCGGCCGCGGCAGCCTCGTCGTCGAGCAGCGACAGCACCGGCACGGTCACGACGACCGCGGCCCTGATGCCCGATGCCGCGGCCGGAAGGTGCGCGGTCGTGCCGTCGATGAGAAGGTCGGCGACGACGTCGGCGCGGATCTGATCGAGTGTCCGCGTCTCGCCCGGCGACCCCTTGATCGCCTTCGCCATCGCCGTCGCGCGACCGAAGATGGCGTGCAGCTCGACCTGCGGACCATGCAACATCAGGAGACCCATGCCGTCGGCGCCGGATTCGACGACCACCCGACGACCACCGAGTGCCGCGGCGTGACGCTCTTCGAGAGTCCTGCTCTCGAGCCGAGCGATGAGGTCGCGGAGGCCGCGCCGGAATGTTCCGACCGGCTCCGTCTCGGCGAGCGCGACAGCACGCTCGACGACGTCGGCTCGCAGCTCGGGCGTGACCTGATCCACGAGGTCTACGAAGATCTCGGCGTGCTTCTCGGTGATGCGCGCGCCCGACAGTGCATCGAGGGCACTCGGATAGCGGTTGACCAGAGCATCGGCCTGCATGAGCAGGCGCCCTGCCGCGTACTCGGTGATGCGCATTCCCGCCGAGAGCTCGAGCCGGATGGACCGCTCCGCCATCTCGACCGCGCCCGCCCCTCTCCCGAGGATCGGCGCGAGTGCCTCATGCCGCATCGCCTCGATTCTGCGGAGCCGTTCAGCGGCGAACACCGCGAGCATCGTGGCGGACTCGAGCACCAAGTCGACGGCATCCGGCACAGGCGGCAGGAACTCTTCATCGCCTCCGTCGGCGCATCCGGACCCCTGGGGATCGCGATGCGGCGCAGGATGGCTCATGCCTCCAGCATAGAACATACCTTCGAATGTCACAAGCAGTTTCCGTCAGATGTACCCCCTGGCCAGCTCCGCAGTCGGCGGAGGACCACCGCGCCTTCGGCTGGACGATGCATGCCCCGGCTGCCACGCCCTTCGACCCGACCGCGCCGCCACACGTCCACGCGGGTGTTCGCAACGTGCTCACCCAACGTGTGCCCGCGGGACGCATGCAGACGGACGGATGCCGCGCCCCACAGCGGGACGCGGCATCCGTTTCATTCATCAGACAAGCCGCTACGGCTGCCCCCACGGCGACGGCGCCGGTGGCGCCACTACCGGCGGACGGTCATCGCAGGTGATGGTGTTGGGCAGCTCCCACGCCGCCATCCAGGGGCCTGTCGTTCCGCCGCCGTCGTTGCCGCCCAGGTCGGCGACCGAGAACTCCGACCCGGTCGGCGGGAAGCCGAACGAGCCGCAGTTGTTGATGCCGACGGCTCCGACCCCGCGCGCATCGACGTTCTCGAACGACGCACCGCCTTCCACTCGGGCGCTCAGCACCGACGTGCCGGTGCCGTCGATCCGCAGATCGGCGAAACTGACGTCGGTCATCGAATACAGGTCCTTCACGCCCCACTCCGACACCAGCATGATCGCGTTGTAGGTGCTGTCGAGATAGTGGTCGCCAGTGACGCGGATGCCGCTGATCGAGCCCTCGAGGGCGTAGATCCACAGCGATCCCATGCCGATGTTCCAGTTCAGCTCACGCGTACCCGCACGGACGGTGGTGTTGTCGCGGAAGGTCAGCGTTCCCGCGAACGGGTGCGCCCCGAACCGCGATCCGGCGTGCAGGGCGCTGCCCTCGCGGATCGTGTCGGCCACCAGGTTGCCCGACACGGTGTTGTCGGTGCCGCCGTAGATCGCGATGCCGTTGGCGAGCGTCGGCGTCTGCACGGTGTTGCGCTCGAACGTGTTGCGCGCGTTGGTGAGCGCCGTGCCGCCCTTCGCCTCTGCCCACATCGCCAGGGCGTCGTCGCCGGAGTTGCGCACGAAGTTGTTCCGCGCGACGGAGTCGGTGACGCCGATGTGGAAGTTCAGCGCGTCGGCGATCTGGTCGACGATGATGTTGTCTTCGACGACGACATTCGACATCGGGCCGTCGAACCACAGTCCCACCTTGGTGTGCTGGATGTGCAGCTCAGAGAACGACGAGTCGTGGAACGCCCCGCCGATCGCGTTCACCTGATCGGTGTCGATGCGCGCGCGCACGTCGCCTTCGATGGCGAACCCGCGCAGGTGCACGTCGGTGCTGCCGCCGGCCGCGGCATCCTTGCCGTAGAAGCCGACGCCGGTGTGCGTCGAGCCGTCCGGAGCCGGCGTGGCGAGCGCGACCTCCGACCCGAAGACCGTCGTGTACCAATGGCCCGCGCCCTCGATCGTGACGTCGTCGACGACGATGTGCCGCTCGACGCGGTACCTCCCCGGCGGCACGTACACGGTGAGCCCGACCTTCTGGGCGAAGGCGATCGCCCGCTCGAATGCGGCCGCCGAGTCCTTCCGCGCGGTCGGGTCGGCGCCGAACACCAGGACGTTCGACGCCTTGAGCTTCACGTACGGCTTGCCCACGAGCTCCGTGTCGATGAGGTCGATGACGGTCCACGCGACGCCCGCCGGGGCGGTGAGCCGCACGGTCTCACCGGCTTTGTACGTCTTGTGGAGCAGCAGTCGCTCCTCGTCGTAGAACTTCATCGGGCGGAACGGCTTCGCCGGTTCGAAGTCCGGCTGGTCGAATTGCGGGACGCACGCGCACTCGGCGAGCCACCAATCGGGATGCAGCAGCCCGGCGTTCGGATCGTTCGTGAAGGGGTACTGGTTGTAGAGGTAGGCGTACTCCGACGTCATCTTGAGCGACGCCGTATGCGGGCCGACCTTCACCGCGAGCGGTGCGGTGAGACCGCCTCCGTTCGGGGCGTCGGGGATGCTGTACCGAACGGTGAGGGCGTTGGCCGAGGCGGGCAGCGTGAACTCGACGTACTGTCCGGCGGTCAGCCGCACGGCCGACCGCCCCGAGGCTTCGGCCTCGATCGTGTAGGCCTCCCGGCCGCGGCCGATGATCGTGCCGTTCGTGACGGCGTTCTCCGCCTCCTGCTCGAGGAAGGCGACGTCCGCGCCACGTCCCTCGACGAGCGCTGGGTCGAGCCCCGCACGCGTCACGACTGGCGTTCCGCGGCCGGGCGGTGCGGCGACGGCAGCCGGTGCCGCCATCAGCGCTCCGACGGTGAGGGATGCCGCGGCCACGGCCGCGACGAGGGATCTGGGTCGTGTCATCGTCGACTCGCTTCATCCGGGGTGTGACGGGCGCCGGTGCCCGCTCAGCACTCAATGTAGGCGGGAACGACGCATCCTCTCAACTTTTGCAAGCTGAATTGCGTAATTCTGTCCTCTTCTTGCGTCGCGGTGAATTTCGCGCCGAGAACTTGCGGCCGCTTGCGCAAACCGCACTCACGTCGCCCGTCCCTCGTCTCGCGTCCCCGCCCCCTTGGGTTGACTTGCCACAGATGTACGCGACACGCCCGGCGTGTCGTACATATACGGCAAGTCAGCGAGAACCCGGGGCGGGGCACAGCGAGGAGAGCAGCGCGCGATGCGCCATGCGGCGGAGAACGCCGCGCGCGACCGCGCGGAACGCGGCGCAGTGTGCGTCACACGCCCGCGGGCGTCGGGGATCCGCTACGCGGTTTCCCAGAGGTCGTCGTCGTCCGCGCTGTCGACCGCGCCGGGCGCGTCGATCGACAGTCCGTGGAGCAGCTCGAGCGCCGCGCGCACCTCATCGATGCGGCCCTCGACCACGAGTTCGCGGATGCGCACGGACGGCTGATGCAGCAGCACGCCGGCGAGGTGCCGCAGCGCCGCCTCGACCTCGTCACCGGCGCCGCGCGAACGCGCCCGAGTGATCTCATCGTCGAGCGTCTTCAGCACCTCGGTGCGCAACGCCGTGATGGCCGGCCCGGCGAGACGGTCGGCGTGGAACTCGGTCGCCGCGTCTCCGACGATCGCGCGGGCGTCGGCGTGCGCGCTGAACTCCTGGAGGGGTGCGTGCAGCCGGATGGTCTCGAGGTCGAGCAGCTCGACACCGGCGACCAGACCGACGGCCGGGTCGACGTTGCGCGGCAGCCCGAGGTCGATCACGAGCACCCGGCGCCCGGGAACGAACGCGTCGGCGTGCACGACCGCGTCGGCGGTGCAGGTGATGACGACGTCCGCCTGGGCCGCCGCAGCGGCGAAGTCCGAGACCGGGATGAGTCCGTGCTGCGTCGCGAACGTCTGCGCGCGACCCGACGGAGAGAAGACGTGGATGTCGCCGGCACCGCGAGCGCGCAGCGCATCGACGGTGCGCTGCGCATAGCGACCCGTGCCCACCAGCACGACGCGGGCCGCGGCCCAGTCGGCGACGCGGCTCGAGGCGAGTTCGAGGGCGAGGCGCACGAGTGAACGGTGCGCGCCGCGCAGCTGCGTGCGGTTGCGCACCCCACGGCTGGTGTGGGTGGCCTTCTGGAAGAGGCGCTCCAGCTCGCTGCTGGTCATGCCGTCGGCGCGCGCGGCATCGAGAGCGCGGCGCACCTGGCCCGAGATCTCGTCTTCGCCGACGACCATCGACTCGAGTCCGCTGGTGACGGCGAACAGGTGGGCTGCGGCATCCGCTCCCTGATGCACCGCGACGGACGCGCGCAGCAGATCGACCGGGACATCGGATGCCGCGGCCATCGCCTCGACGACGGACTCCACGGCGACGGCCTCGCCGCCGGTGAGCGGCTCGTCGATGTCGAGATAGGCCTCGAACCGGTTGCACGTCGCGAGCACGACCGCGCCGGACACGAACAGCTCGTCATCCACGAGAGCGCGCGTCGCCGTGGGCGCTCCCACAGAGAGACGCTCCAAGATGTCGAGGCTCGCGTTCCGATGGTTCGCGGTCAGACAGAGGAGCACAGACCTAATCTTAACGTGTGTCGTTGCATGACTCTCACCCTTCCGTCCTTCAGAGAAACCATCCCCCCGCGCTGATACGCGCGTATCGGGGTGATCGTCCGACCCGGACGCCGGTGTGGTTCATGCGCCAGGCAGGGCGCTCCCTCCCCGAATACCGCGAGCTGCGCGTGGGCACCGACATGCTCGACGCCTGCCTGAACCCCGAACTCGCCAGCGAGATCACGCTGCAGCCCGTGCGCCGCCACGGGGTGGACGCGGGCATCTTCTTCAGCGACATCGTGATCCCGGTGCGACTGTCGGGCGTCGACGTGCACATCGTCGCCGGCCGCGGTCCGGTGCTCGAGAACCCGGTGAGAACGGCGGCGGATGTCGCGGCCCTGCCGCCGCTCGACCCCGAAGCCCTCGCCCCCATTCGTGAAGCGGTCGCACTCACGGTCGCCCAGCTGGGCACGACGCCGCTCATCGGCTTCGCGGGCGCCCCGTACACGCTGGCGTCGTACCTGGTCGAGGGCGGACCGTCGAAGGAGCAGCTGCGCACGCGGGCGCTGATGCACTCCGACCCCGAGACCTGGGCGGCCCTGCTGACGTGGTGTGCCGAGATCACCGGCGCCTTCCTCGCCGCGCAGATCGAGGCGGGTGCGTCCGCGGGACAGCTCTTCGACTCGTGGGCGGGCTCGCTGAGTCTCGCCGACTACACCACGCATGTCGCGCCGTTCTCGGCGCGCGCGCTCGAGCCGGTGCGCGAGCTCGGCGTGCCGCTCGTGCACTTCGGCGTCGGCACCGGCGAGCTGCTCGCGGCGATGCGCGACGTCGGCGTCGACACGGTCGGCGTCGATTGGCGCCTGCCGCTCGACGAGGCCGTCCGACGCGTCGGGCCCGACGTCTCGGTGCAGGGCAACATCGATCCCGCGCTGCTGCGCGCCCCGTGGCCCGTCCTCGAAGCCCACATCGTCGACGTGCTGGAACGGGGGCGTGCCGCCCGCGCCCACGTGCTCAACCTCGGCCACGGCGTTCCGCCCGACACCGACCCGGCCGTGCTGACGCGCATCGTGGAGTTCGTCCACGCGCATGGCTGAATCCTCGGCGGCCGGGCGCTTCTCCGTCGTCGGAGGCGGCGTCGCGGGCCTGGTCGTCGCCAGACGGCTCGCCCGGTCGGGCGCGGCGGTGACCCTGTTCGAGGCATCCGATCGCCTCGGTGGAACCGTCGCACGGCACGACGTCGGCGGCATCGCACTGGACGCCGGCGCCGAGAGCTTCGCCGTCCGCGGCGGAGTCGTCGCGGGGCTGCTGGCGGAGCTCGGCCTCGCCGACGACATCGTCGCCCCCGCGCCCGGCCCGGCGTGGCTCCAGCCCGTGGTCGGCGACGCGGTGCCGTTGCCGGCGACCGCGCTCCTCGGCATCCCGTCCGACCCGCTCGCCGACGACGTGGTGCGCGTGATCGGCCGCCGGGCGGCGGAGCGGGCGGTCGAGCTGGACGCTCGCCCGCTGGGAGCAGTGCCGCCGACACTCGGCGCCCTCGTCCGCGAGCGCTACGGCGACGACCTGCTCGACCTCCTGGTGGCCCCCGTGGTGCACGGCGTGCACTCGCAGCACCCGGACGAGGTGCCCGTCACCCGCGCGCACCCGGGGCTCCCCGATGCTCTTGCGAGCGCCGGGTCTCTCGGTGGCGCCGTCGCGCAGCTGCGTGCCGCCGCTCCCCCGGGCGCCGCTGTCGCGGGCATCCGCGGGGGCATCAACCGCCTCGTGCCCGCGCTGGCGGAGGATCTGGCGCGCCTGGGCGCCGACATCCGCCTCGGCACCCGCGTCGACGACCTCGCAGCGCTCGACGGCACGGTCGTCGTCGCCGCCCCCAGCCTCGCCGCACCCGCCGCTCCGGGGCGCCGCATCGACCTCGTGACCCTCGTCGTGGAGCAGGACGAATTGGATGCCGCGCCTCGCGGCACCGGACTGCTCGTCGCCGCCGGGGCACCGGTCGGCGCCCGGGCCCTCACCCACGCCACCGCGAAGTGGGCGTGGCTGCGGGATGCCGCCGCCGGCCGCCACGTGCTGCGCCTGTCGTACGATCTCACTCCCGCCGATCCCGTCGCCGCCGCCCGCGCCGACGCCGAGATGCTCCTCGGCGTGCCGCTGCCGGTGGTGGTCGACGCCGCACACGTCTCGTGGGTGCGGCCCGCCGCGGTGAGCCCGCCCGCCGGGCTCACGGTCGTCGGGGAAACCGTGGCAGGGTCAGGCCTCGCCGGCCTCATCGCCCACGCCGAGCGCACGGCATCCCAGCTCCTCGCCCGCTGACCCGCGCCACCGTCTCCCCGCGCCCCCCGGCGCATTCTTGGCGACTCGCCGAAAGTAACCGACTCCAACGCAACCCCGGGGAGTCCAGTCGCCACGAATCACCACGATGCAGTGGATGTCTTGGCGACTCGCCAAAATCGCCTTCCCGGCAACGAGACGGCGCAGACCGCACGCCGATCCTGGCGAGTCGCCACGAACCCACCGCGAACCCTGCACGTCATGGCGACTCGCCAAAATCGCGTTCTCGGCCACCGAGGGCGCAGGCCGCACGCCGCACGCCCGATCCTGGCGAGTCGCCACGAACCCACCGCGAACCCTGCACATCTTGGCGACTCGCCAAAATGGCGCTCCCGGCAAGCGGAGGGGGCAGACCCCACACCAGATCCTGGCGAGTCGCCACGAACCCACCCCGAATCCTGCACATGTTGTCGACTCGCCAAAATGTGTTCCTCGGCAACGGGACGGCGCAGACCGCACGCCGATCCTGGCGAGTCGCCACGAACCCACCCCGAATCCTGCACATCTTGGCGACTCGCCAAAATCGCCACACCCGCGCCGACGCCACGCCGACCAACCGCGGGCCACCCTGCGACGCACCGCTACGACCCAAAGCTCCGACCCAAAGTTCCGACCCAAAGCTCGGGCCCAAGGCTCCGGGAGCAGATCGGCGGGCGGGCAGCACGCTGGGCGCGGAGTGAAATGATGGAGGTATGACCGATGTCTCGGCGAGCCCCTCCTCTGAAACCCTCGGCTACACCCTGTGGGCCGTGTTCCGACGTGACGTCCAGCGCCCCGCGCCGGCCGGCGATCTGACGGCAGCGGTCGCCGAGGTCGAGGCATCCGGAGTCACCGTGCGCGGCTTCTACGACGTGTCGGGCCTGCGAGCCGACGCCGACCTCATGATCTGGCTCACCGGCACCGGCGTGGCGCCCGAGGCGCTGCAGTCGGCCCTGCGGACCCTGCGGCGCGCCGAGCCCCTCGCCTCGCTGCTGCCGGTGTGGAACGCGATGGGCGTGCACCGCGACGCCGAGTTCACGGCCAGCCACCTGCCCGCATTCATGCGCGACAAGGACCCCGAGGCGTGGCTCACCGTGTACCCGTTCGTGCGGTCGTACGACTGGTACATCCTGCCCGACGAAGAGCGACGCCAGATGCTCGCCGATCACGGCCGCAAGGGTGCGGCGCACCGCAGTGTCCTGAGTAACACCGTCGCATCGTTCGCCCTCGGCGACTACGAGTGGATCCTGGCGCTCGAGGCGCCGGAGCTCGTCGAGCTGGTCGACCTCATGCGCGACCTCCGCCAGACGGAGGCCCGCCGCCACGTGCGCGAAGAGGTGCCGTTCTACACCGGCCGCCGCATCGCAGTCGACGAGATCGCCGAGGTGCTCTCATGACCGCCCTGCGCATCGGGACGCGCGGCAGCAAGCTCGCGCTCGCGCAGACGGGCATGGTCGCCGACGACCTCTCCGACGCGACCGGCGTGACCACCGAGCTCGTCACCATCACCACCGACGGCGACCGTTCGAACGAGCCGCTCTCCCGCGCCGGCGGCACCGGCCTCTTCACGGGAGCCCTGCGCGACGCCCTGCTGGCGGGCCAGTGCGACGTCATCGTCCACTCCCTCAAGGACCTGCCCACGGCGCCGCACGATCAGCTCGTCGTCGCCGCGATCCCGGCGCGCGAAGACCCGCGCGACGCGCTCTGCGCGCGGGACGGACTCACCCTCGCCACCCTCCCCGCCGGTGCACGTGTCGGCACGGGCTCGCCTCGGCGCATGGCGCAGCTGCGCTCGCGCCGCCCCGACCTCGAGGTCGTCGACATCCGCGGCAACGTGGACACCCGGCTCGGCAAGGTCACGAGCGGGGAGCTGGATGCCGTCATCCTCGCCGCCGCCGGACTCCGCCGCATCGGCCGTACCGAGGTGGTGACCGACTACCTCGACGCCGACTCCTGGCCGACGGCGCCGGGGCAGGGCGCCCTCGCGATCGAGGTGCGCCGCGGCGAGGAGGACCTCGTCAACGCCCTCGACCACGCCGAGACCCGCGCCGCCGTCGAGGCCGAGCGCGAGGTGCTCGCCCTGCTCGAGGCCGGATGCTCCGCGCCCGTGGGGGCACGGGCCGTCGTCGACGCAGGATTGCTCCTGCTGTCGGCACGCGTCTACAGCCTGGACGGCGCCACCGCCCTGACGTCCTCCCACGCCACCACGTGGCCCGAGGACGAGGGCGACCCACCGCGGGAGGTCGCGGCATCCGTCGCCCGTGAACTGCTCGATGCCGGCGCCGCCGGCCTGACGGGAGAACGCCCGTGACGTACGCCCCCTCCGACCGCCCCCGCCGCCTACGCGCCACTCCGGCGATGCGGCGCCTCGTCGCCGAGACACGACTGCACCCCGCCGAGCTGATCCTCCCGATGTTCGTGCGCGAGGGCGCCACCGAGCCGGTGCCGATCTCGTCGATGCCGGGTGTCGTGCAGCACACGACCGAGAGCCTGAAGCGGGCGGTGACGGATGCCGCGGCCGCCGGCATCGGCGGCATCATGCTGTTCGGCGTGCCCGAGCACAAGGACGCGACCGGCTCCGGCGCGACCGATGCCGACGGCATCCTGAACGTCGCGACCCGCATCGCGGCCGCGGAGGCCGGCGACGCGCTCGTCGTGCAGACCGACCTCTGCCTCGACGAGTTCACCGACCACGGCCACTGCGGCGTGCTCGATGCGAACGGCTACGTCGACAACGACGCGACCCTCGAGCGCTACCGCGACATGGGTGTGGCGCAGGCGGAGGCGGGCTCGCAGCTGCTGGGCCTGTCGGGCATGATGGACGGCCAGGTCGCCGCCGTGCGCGACGCGCTCGACGACGCCGGCTTCGCGAACACCCCCATCCTGGGCTACGCCGCCAAGTACGCCTCGGCCTTCTACGGACCCTTCCGCGAGGCCGTCCAGTCGTCGCTGGAGGGCGACCGCCGCACCTACCAGCAGGACCCCGCGAACCGCCGCGAGGGCGCACGCGAACTCGACCTCGACCTCGCCGAGGGCGCCGACATCGTCATGGTCAAGCCCGCGATGAGCTACCTCGACGTGCTGTCGGATGCCGCGGCCACCAGCCCCGTCCCGGTCTGGGCCTACCAGGTCTCGGGCGAGTACGCGATGATCGAGGCCGCCGCGGCGAACGGCTGGATCGACCGGCGCCGTGCCATCGAGGAGTCGGTGATCAGCATCCGCCGCGCCGGCGCCGACGCCGTGCTGACCTACTGGGCCCTGGAGCTTGCGGAGTGGATCCGATGACGACCAACGCACAGGAGTTCGCCCGCGCGCGCGGCGCGATGCCCGGCGGAGTCAACTCGCCGGTGCGCGCCTTCGGCTCGGTGCACGAGACGCCCCGGTTCTTCGCGTCGGCGACGGGTCCGTACGTGACCGACGTCGAGGGCCGCGAGTACGTCGACCTGGTGGGCTCGTGGGGTCCCGCGATCCTCGGGCACGCACATCCCGCCGTCGTGAAGGCGGTGCAGGATGCCGCGGCCCACGGCCTCGGCTTCGGTGCGAGCACGCCCGGCGAGACGGAGCTGGCCGAACTCATCGCCGCCCGCGTGCTTCGACAGGCTCAGCAAACGGGGTCCCCGGTCGCTGAGCCTGTCGAAGCGCACCCGATCGAGCGGGTGCGCCTGGTCTCGACCGGCACCGAGGCGACCATGACGGCGATCCGTCTCGCGCGCGGCGCGACCGGGCGCGATCTCATCGTGAAGTTCGCCGGGCACTACCACGGCCACTCCGACGGCCTGCTGGCCGAGGCTGGATCGGGCGTCGCGACGCTGGCCATGCCGGGCTCGGCGGGCGTTCCCGCGCCCATCGCCGCGCAGACGCTGGTGATCCCCTACAACGACATCGACGCGGTGCGCGAGGTGTTCGCCGCGCGCGGCGCCGACATCGCCGCCGTGATCGTGGAGGCGGCCCCTGCCAACATGGGCATCGTTCCACCGGCGCACGGCTTCAACGCCGCTCTCGCCGACATCGCCCACGCGCACGGGGCGCTGCTGATCCTCGACGAGGTGCTGACGGGCTTCCGCGTCGGACCCGCGGGCTGGTACGGCATCGACCCGGTGCCCTTCTCCCCCGACCTCGTCACCTTCGGCAAGGTCGTCGGCGGCGGGCTCCCACTCGCCGCGCTCGGCGGCTCGGCGGCGCTCATGGAGCTGCTCGCGCCGCTCGGGCCGGTCTACCAGGCCGGCACGCTGAGCGGCAATCCGCTCGCCGTCGCGGCCGGGCGGGCGACGCTGGATCACCTCGACGCCGACGCCTACGCCCGCATCGACGCCGCCGCGACGACGATCGCGGATGCCGCGGCATCCGCTCTCTCGCAGGCCGGCGTCACGCACGTCGTGCAGCGCTCCGGCAACCTGTTCTCGATCCAGTTCGCCGCGGAGGCGCCGGTGGACTACGACACGGTGAAGGCGCAGGAGGCGTTCCGCTACGCGCCCTTCTTCCGTACCATGCTCGCGCAGGGCGTCTCGCTGCCGCCGTCGGTGTTCGAGGCGTGGTTCGTGTCGGCCGCCCACGACGACGCCGCTGTGGCGCGCATCGTCGAGGCGCTGCCGGCCGCAGCCCGGGCGGCCGCCGAGGCGACCACGGGCTGAGAACGGGCACGTGACCACGCTGATCGCCGTCCGCGGCGACATCACCGCCCAGACGGCCGATGCGATCGTCAACGCCGCGAACAACGCCATGCGCGGCGGTGGCGGCGTCGACGGGGCGATACACCGCGCCGGCGGACCCGAGATCCTGCGAGACTGCATCGCGCGCTTTCCGAACGGCCTCGCCACCGGTGACGCCGGCTGGACGACCGCGGGCAGGCTTCCCGCGAAGTGGGTCGTGCACACGGTGGGGCCGAACCATGCGGCCGGCCAACGCGACCGCGGGCCGCTTGAATCCTGCTACCGGCGCTCGCTCGAGGTCGCCCAGGATCTGGGTGCCCGCAGCATCGCGTTTCCCCTCATCAGCGCGGGCGTGTACGGGTGGCCGCGGCGTGAGGCCATCACCGCCGCGATCGACACGATCGCGGCCACTCCTGCGACGTCGATCGACAGCGTCGCCCTCGTCGCGCACGACGAACGTGCCTACGACGAGATCTCCTCGGCACTCGCGATGACGACATCCGTCCGCATCCTGCAGGGCGTCCGCGAGCTGCACCGGCGGGGATTCCACCGACTGCGGGTGCAGCCCGGCATGGCACCCTCCGGCATGCATCACCGCATCGTGTTGACGGATGCCGCCGACCCGGGCGCGACGATCCACTACACGTCGGGCGCCGCGACCGACTTCGCGGGCGGCATCGCCGACGCCATGACCACACCGCCCGCCGTCGCCGCGCTCATCCTGGGGGCGCTCCCCCGCCTCGCCGCGACGAACGACGCGCCCGAGTACGCGGCCTGGTTCGCCGGCCTCCTGGCGGCGGTCGAACCCGAGCATGCGCTGCCCGTGTCGTTCGCCGACTACTTCGACGACAGCGCCGGGTGGGAGATCGGCTGGGGCAGCGGACTGCGGTATCCGGCACCGCCTCGCTGACGCCGCCGCGCGTCGAGCTCACCGTACCGAAAAGCCTGGCCGATCAGCCAAAGCAGAAGGCCCCCGCCATGGCGGGAGCCTTCTTCCGGTGGACCTGAGGGGAATCGAACCCCTGACCTCCTCGATGCGAACGAGGCGCGCTACCAACTGCGCTACAGGCCCGTGAACCTCAGAAACACTATCACGGTTCGAACCCCGTCCCGAATCGACGGGGCCCCTCCGAGGGCCCTATTCGCCTGCCGCGCGACGGCTCAGCAGCTGCCGAACATGAGCCTCGATCTCGGCGTCGTCGACGTATCCCATACGGGTGTATTCCGACTCCGCCGACGTCGCGCGGGCGGTACGCGCGGTCTCGATCGACGGGGGCTGCTGCGCCTCGGCGCGGGCCAGCATCGCCTGTTCGAGGGCGGCCTGTCGCAGCGCCGCGCGGGCGGCCTCGGCATCCAGCACCGCTGCTGCTCGAGAGCCGGCCGACGCGGTGAGTGGGCGCGGAAGGTCCCGCGGGGCCCATTCGCGCGGCTCGCGCTCCAGCGCGACGTCCTGCAGCTCGGCGGCGCTCCGCAGCTCCGCAGCACGCCGGAGCCGGCCTTGGCGCCCGGAGGCGGCATCCACTCCTCCGCGAGCAGCGGCACGCGCCGTCACTCGCGAGAGGCGGTGCAGTGTCAGACCCGACACGGTGACGAGCGCGACGCCCAGCCACAGCAGCGTCTGGGCACCGGCCGTCACCGTCTCGAAGACTCCCCATGCGGTCACTCCGAGACCGCCGACGCCCACGGCGGTCGCCACGAGGCGGAAGACGCGGCGCACTCGCGCGCGACGTGCGGCGGGGATCGCACGTGCGGCGGCGAGCTCGGCGCGCGCAGCCTCCTCGGCTGCGGCGCGCGCGGCGCGTGCACGTTCAAGGTCCACCCGAGCGGCGGCGTCGGCCGCGATGCGCTCGGTGCGGACGCGTTCGCGCTCAAGGCGCGCGGTGGCCTCGGCGACCTCACGCTCGGTGCGGGCGCGCTCGAGGTCGACGCGGGCCTCGTGGAGCGCCGCATGCTCGCGCTCCGCGAGTGCGCGGTGGGCGAGTCGCTGCTGCGCGGCGGCGGTGCGCGCGTTCAATTCGAGGCGCACCTCCTCCGGCGTCTCGCTGGTCTCGGCCAGCACCCGCAACGCCTGGTTCAGTCGCACCGCGTTGCGCTCGGTCGCGTCGTACTGCCGGCGGCTGTGCCATGACGGAAGCAGATAGACCAGCCACAGGCCCACGGCGACGAGAACGATCACTCCCCCGCCCCACACCTGCCCACCCATGCAGACCACGGTATGCGACGGATGCCGATGCCCCCGGCACGCGCGGGCGTGTCCGCCAACACCGCAGGCAAATCCCATCCCTGCACCGGGGCTCATTCAGCGACCGGACAGCCACGCCCGATCCCGCGCATGACCGGCCAGAATCACCGGACACGCAGGCCCACCGTGGACCGTGCTCGAATCGGCACGGCCGATGGGGTCAGGCGTGCAGGCGGTCGGCAGGCGGGACCGTGGCCGCATCCTGCGGGGCGCGTCCCGAGATCCAGCGCTGCAGCACGCCCTCGGGCACATCCTCGCGGACGAGGGCGAAGGCGTAGTGGTCACGCCAGTCGCCGTCGATGTGGATGAAGCGACGGCGCAGGCCCTCGTAGCGGAACCCCAGCTTCTCGACCACGCGAAGGCTGGCGCGGTTCTCGGGGCGGATGCAGATCTCCATGCGGTGCAGCCGCAGCTCCGAGAAGCAGACGTCGGTGGCGAGCGCCACGGCGGTCGGCGTGATGCCCCGGCCCGCGAACCGCTCGCTCACCCAGTAGCCGATCGTCGCCGACGCGAGGGACCCGCGCGCGATGCCCCACACGTTCAGCTGGCCGGCGATGTCACCGTCGGACTCCATGACGAACGGCACGCCGGCGCCGTCCCGGTACTGCTGGAGCAGCCGACGGACGCCCATGCGCATGTCGAAGGAGACCGGCCCGTCCGGGCTGGTCGCCTCCCACGGACGCAGCCAGCCGCGATTGGACAGCAGCTCGTTCTGCAGCACGCGCGCGTCGCGCTGCTTCACGAGCCGGATGGCCACCGACCCGTGCCTGCGAGGAGCCGACAGATCCACGAGACTCCCTCGAACGGGCGGCGTCGGATCCGAAGATCAGAGGGTCGCCGCGAAATCCTTGAACCAGGGGCGCAGTGCGGGGCCGAGATCATCGCGATCCGCCGCCAGCTGCACGATGGCCTTGATGTAGTCCACCCTATCGCCGGTGTCGTAGCGGCGGCCACGGAAAACCACACCGTATACGCCCGGGCCGTCGGGGTCCGCCGCCAGCTCCTGCAGTGCGTCGGTGAGCTGGATCTCGCCGCCCTTGCCGGGCTCCGTGCGCTCGAGGATCCCGAACACGTTCGGCGACAGCACGTAGCGGCCGATCACGGCGAGATTGGAGGGGGCGTCCTCGGCGTTGGGCTTCTCGACGAGGCCGTTGACCTTGACGACGCCGTTGCCGTCGGTCGACTCGACCGAGGCGACGCCGTAGAGGTTGATGTGCGCGGGGTCGACCTCCATGAGCGCGATGATGGCGGCACCGGTGCGCTCGTGCTCCGCGATCATCGTGGTGAGCAGCTCGTCGCGCTCGTCGATCAGGTCGTCACCGAGCAGGACGGCGAAGGACGAGTTGCCGACGTGCGCCTTGGCACGCAGCACGGCGTGCCCGAGGCCCTTGGGCTCACCCTGGCGCACGAAGTGGATGTCGGCCAGATCGCTCGACTCCAGCACGCGGTGCAGGCGGTCGGTGTCGCCCTTGTCCTTCAGCTTCTCCTCGAGCTCGGGCACCGAGTCGAAGTGGTTCGAGATCGCGTTCTTGTTGCGGCCGATGATCACGAGGATGTCGTCGATGCCGGCTTTCGCGGCTTCTTCGACCACGTACTGGATCGCCGGCTTGTCGACGACGGGGAGCATCTCTTTGGGCATCGCCTTCGTTGCCGGAAGGAAGCGCGTGCCGAGACCGGCGGCCGGAATGACGGCCTTGATCGGAGAATGAGGCATGCCCCCGAGTCTAGAGGGCACCTCCGTGGGCGGATTTCGCACACGACCGGGAGTGGAGCGGCGCGCCGTAGAATCGACACCATGTCCGACGCCATCGCCGATGCCAAGCGCGCCCTGCGCGCAGAGCTCCGCGAGCGCCGCCAGCTGATCACCCCCCAGGCGCGCGAACTCGCCGAGGCCGGTGTCCGCACTCAGCTCGACGCCCTCGTCGCCGAACACGCGGCGCAGTCGATCTCCTGCTTCCTGTCGACCACCAGCGAGCCGGGCACACGTTCCTTCGTGACGGATGCCGTGGCCCGCGGCATCCGCGTGCTCCTTCCGGTGACGCGCACCGACGGCCTGCTCGACTGGGCGGTCGCCACGCCCGAGGGCGATATCGCCGAGGGCATGTTCGGGCTCCCCGAGCCCGTCGGCGAACTGCTCGGGCCCATCGCCGTGAACGACGTCGACCTCCTGATCATCCCGGCGGCGTCGGTCGACAGCACCGGCATGCGGCTCGGATGGGGGCGCGGCTTCTACGACAAGACCCTCGGGTCGATGGAGCGCTGCCCGCCCGTGTACGCCGTCGTCTTCGACTCCGAGTTCGTCGATGAGGTCCCGAGCGACGAACTCGATCAGCGCGTCACCGGCGTCGTCACGCCCACGCGCACCATCACCCTCGCGCCCACCCGGCGCTGACACCCACCGAGAGAGCCATGCCCACCTACGCCTACGCCTGCAAGGAATGCGGTCACCGCTTCGACGCGGTGCAGTCCTTCGCCGATCCGACCCTCACCGAATGCCCCGAGTGCGGCGGCGTCCTGCGCAAGGAGTACGGCTCCATCGGCGTGACGTTCAACGGCTCGGGCTTCTACCGCACCGACTCGCGCGCCGGCACGAAGTCCGCCGACGCCGGCACGAGCGGGGGGAAGGATGCCGCGACTGGCGCCTCCTCGTCGACTTCGACATCATCGAAGTCCGAGGCGAAGGCCTCACCCGCGCCGTCCGGATCCTGATCGTCCGGAGCCCCCGGTGCGGGTCGACACCTAGGGGGTATCCGTGATCAAGGGCTTCAAAGAATTCATTCTGCGCGGCAACGTCATCGACCTCGCGGTTGCGGTGGTCATCGGCGCCGCGTTCACCGCGGTGGTGAATGCGATCGTCTCGAGCATCATCAATCCGATCATCGCCCTCGTCTGGAAGCCGGACGAGAACGGCACCATCGGCATCACGGTGAACGGTCTGTGGGGACCCGTGACGTTCCCGATCAACGAACTGATCAACGCGATCATCGCCTTCCTGGCGGTCGCGATCGTCGTCTACTTCGTCTTCGTGCACCCGATGAACGTGCTCAAGGAGCGGGCAGCGGCCAAGGCCGGGATCACGCCCGCCGACCAGGAGCCGAAGCTGCCCACCGAGCAGGAGCTCCTCGTCCAGATCCGCGACCTCCTGGAGAAGACGCCCGGTCGCTGACCTGGCGCAGTCCGTCGACGAGAGGCGTTTCGTCTCGGTCGCTGGCGCTCCCTCGCTCAACGACCGAAACCTCTCTCCCGGTCGTTGAGCGAGCGAGGAACGAGCGAGACGAAACGCGCC
>NZ_JAMXMB010000001.1 GCF_024055635.1 Microbacterium yannicii | reverse complement strand
GGCGCTCCTCGCTCAGGGACCGGGACCGCCGGCACAGTCGCGGGCACGCTCCTCGCACAGAGACCCACACCCGGTCGCTGAGCGAGCGCCAGCGAGACGAAGCGCGCATCACGGCGGCCGCCCTCGTCTCGTCGCTGGTGCTCCTCGCTCAGGGACCGGGACTCGCGACCCGGTCGCTGGCACGCTCCTCGCACTGAGACCTCGCCCCGGTCGCTGAGCGAGCGCCAGCGAGACGAAGCGCGCATCGCGGCAACCCGACCCTCGTCTCGTCGGCGCGTCAGACCACCGTCAGCGGCGCCACTTCGGGCAGCGACAGCGAGGTGCCGCCGGCGAACATCCGCCGTACCAGGGGCCGCATCGCGCGCGAGAACATCAGCCCGGTCAGCGCGCGCGACATCATCGCCGCGAACCGCGTCGCCGGCACCATGCGCTTGATGCCGCCTCCGGGGATCTCCTTGCCCTCTGCCGCGAACGGCGCGATGTCGGCGGAGTAGCGACGCAGCGCCGTCGCGGGGTCTGCCGGAGTCTCGGCCAGGCGGGCGGCGAGCAGGTAGGCACCGATCAGGGCGGTGGCCGTGCCCTGCCCGGTCATCGGCGAACCGCACGATGCAGCGTCGCCGAGCAGCACCACCCGGCCGTCCGCGACGTCCGGCACGTCGATCCGCACGAGCTCGTCGAAGTACAGATCGGATGCCTCGCCCAGCGCCGCCAGCACGGTCGGGGCGTGCCATCCGGCGCCGGCGAGGCGCTCGCGGATGAGCCCCTCCTGAGCCACGCGGTCGCCGCGCAGCCCCGCGTCGCGGTCCATGCGCAGGGTGAGGATCGCCTTGGACGTCGACGGGTCGCGGTCAGGGCGGATGCCGAACGTCGCCCCGGGCACGAACCGCAGGGCGAACCAGCCTTCTTCGAGATCAGCCGGTGTCGGCATCGTGAAGAACGCCGCGTAGCCGCCGAGGTAGGTGGCGAACTGCTCCTCCGGCCCGAACGCGAGGCGCCGGGTCGCGGAATGCACGCCGTCCGCGCCCACCACGACGTCGAAGCGGGCCGGACCGGCGTGCTCGAACTGGACGTCCACGCCGGTCGCATCCTGGGTGAGAGCGGTCAGCCGGTCGCCGTACCGCAGGTCCAGCCGCCCGGGCATGACCTCGTCCGCCTCGCGCAGCGCGTCGAGCAGCACCTGGGCCAGATCGCCGCGGGCGATCTCGATCTCGGCCACCGCTCCCTCACCGTCGAAGTCGGCCATCGACATGCGGCCGAAGACTTTGCCTTCGCCGTCGACGTAGGCCATCCCCTCCTCGTGCACGCGCAACCTGTCGATGCCCGGCAGGATGCCCATTCGCTCGGCCACTTCACGGCTCGCGCCGCGCAGGTCGACGGCCTGCCCGCCGGGACGCGGTGCTTCGGCGCGCTCGAGCACCGTGGTGCGGATGCCCGAGCGCACGAGCTGCAGGGCGAGGGCGAGGCCGGCGATGCCTCCACCCGAGACAAGGACGTGCGGCGTGCGGTCGAAGTCGTTCATGAGGGGATCCGTTCGTTAGACGTTTGTATGAGACATATGTCTAACAGGATCTTGCACGTTTGTCTAGTACGCCTGTCTTAGACGCTTGAGTACGATGGGCGCATGGGCAATCGCGAAGACCTGCTGGCCGGTGCACGACAGGTGATCCTGGAACGAGGGGTCGCCAAGGCGACCGCCCGTGACATCGCCTCGGCCGCGGGTGTGAGCCTCGCCGCGATCGGCTATCACTTCGGCTCGAAGGACGAGCTCGTCAGCGCCGCGCTCACCGAATCCCTGGGCAGCGGCATCGGCGATGCAATGGAGGCCGTCGTCGACGAGACGGCGTCACTCCCCCTCATCGAGGGATTCGCCACCCTGTTCGACCGCATGCCCGAGATCTTCGCGGCCAACCGGGAGGCCCTGTTCGCCAGCCTGGAGAACTCCGTCCGGGTCTCGCGGGATCGCGGGGCGAGTCAGGCGCTGGCGGATGCCACGGAGCAGGCGCACCTCGGCATCGTCGAGGTGCTGCGCACCGCGCGCCCCGACCTCGACGCGGCCGACCTCGATGCGATCGCCAAGCTCGAGTTCGTGCTCGTGCAGAGTCTCGGCCTGCTGTGGATCATCAGCCCCGACTCGCTGCCGACCGGCGATGAGCTCGCCCGCGCCGTCGCCGCCATCGCGGCCGACGGCGCTCCGGCCGCCTGACGCGGCATCCATCCCGCCCGCTGTCCCGCGCTCTTTCTGGCGACTCGCCAAGAACCGCGCGCGACGACCGGGGATTATGGCGACTCGCCAACAACCGCGCACGACGACCGGGGATTATGGCGACTCGCCAACAACCGCGCACGACGACCGGGGATTAGGGCGACTCGCCAACAACCGCGCACGACGACCGGGGATTAGGGCGACTCGCCAACAACCGCGCAGGACGACCGGGGTTTATGGCGAGCCAGCGGCGGGAGCGCAGGATCCAGCCGCGAAAGGTCGGTCCGAGGGAGCGTGCGAATCGCCAAGAAACGCACACGGCGGACTCAGATGATGGCGACTCGCCAGAACCCGCGGCGGGCGCGGTGGGCGCGGTGG
This sequence comes from Microbacterium yannicii, assembly GCF_024055635.1. GTDB lineage: Bacteria > Actinomycetota > Actinomycetes > Actinomycetales > Microbacteriaceae > Microbacterium > Microbacterium yannicii. Next base: position 75,200 of record NZ_JAMXMB010000001.1, on the reverse strand, counting down.
GCGCGGTGGGCGCGGTGGGCAAGGGGCAACGGTGCGCAACGGCGCGGAAGGTCGGCACCGGAGGGCCGCGGCGGGCGAAGAGCTCGCCCGTCGAGCAGTGGGATGCGAAACGCCCCGACGCTCAAGGCGTCGGGGCGTTTCGGAAGGGGATGCCGGGGTCAGCGGCCGCTGCGGCGGTTGGTGCCGTTCGGGCGGACGACCGAGCCGACCATCAGCTTGCCGGTGCCGGTCGACGACGCGCGACGACCCTGCGTGCGGGGGTTGCCGGCCGGCTGTGCCGACCGGGTGTGACCGGCGCTCTGGTCGCTGCGCTGGTGCGCACCGCGGTCCTGCGCCGCGGCGGCATCGCGACCGCGCCCGGCGCCCTGGCCACGGCTCGTGCTCTGACCCGATCCGCCCTGACCGGAGCCACGGCGGCCACCGCCGGCACCGGAGCCGGAGCGACCCGAGCCCTCTGCGCCCTGACGACCGTCGCGCGCGGCGCGCTTGCGCTGCGCGTTCGCGCCCTGGCTGGTGCCGCGCGGCGTCTCGATGACCGGCATCGGCTTGACGTACGCGGCGACCTGGCCGACGAGCGCGGTGACCGCGGGCGAGGCATCCGTCACGGCGACAGGCTCGACTGAGATGGCGGCCTTGCGCAGCAGCTGCGAGACGTCGCGCTTCTGCTCCGGCAGAACCAGGGTGACGACGGCGCCTTCCGCACCCGCGCGGGCCGTGCGGCCCGAACGGTGCAGGTACGCCTTGTGCTCGGTCGGCGGGTCGACGTGGATGACGAGCTCGACGTCGTCGACGTGCACACCGCGGGCCGCGACATCCGTCGCCACCAGCACGCGGACGGAGCCCGACGAGAACGCCGCGAGGTTGCGGTCGCGCGCCGCCTGCGACAGGTTGCCGTGCAGGTCGACGGCCGGAATGCCCTGGCTTGTGAGGAGCTTCGCGAGCTTCTTGGCCTGGTGCTTGGTGCGCATGAACAGGATGCGCCGGCCGGTGCCCGATGCGAGCGCCTTGACGACGTCCTTCTTGGCGTCGGCGTCGGCGAGCGTGAAGACGTGGTGTGTCATCGCGGCGACCGGCGAATGCGCCTCGTCGACGGAGTGCAGCACCTCGTTCTGCAGGAAGCGGTTCACGAGCTTGTCGACCCCGTTGTCGAGGGTCGCGCTGAACAGCAGGCGCTGGCCACCGGCCGGCGTCGCGTTCAGGATGCGCGTGACGCCCGGCAGGAAGCCGAGGTCGGCCATGTGGTCGGCCTCGTCGATGACGGTGATCTCGACGGCGTCGAGGTGCACGTAGCCCTGCTTCATCAGGTCTTCGAGACGGCCGGGGCACGCCACGACGATGTCGACGCCGGCGTTGAGGGCGTTCACCTGACGGCTCTGGTTCACGCCGCCGAAGATCGTGGTGGTGGTGAGTCCGTACGCCTTGGCGAGCGGCGCGAGGACCGCGTCGATCTGCGTGGCGAGCTCGCGGGTCGGCGCGAGCACGAGCCCGAGGGGGCGACCCTTGCGGCGGTTGCCGCCGGCGAGCTTGCCGCCGAGGCGCGCGGCCATCGGGATCGAGAAGGCGAGGGTCTTGCCCGAGCCGGTCTTGCCGCGGCCGAGCACGTCGCGCCCGGCGAGCGTGTCGGGGAGCGTGTCGACCTGGATCGGGAACGCGGTGGTCTTGCCGTCCGCGGCGAGCGCGTCGACGAGGGGCTGCGGCACGCCGAGCGCGCCGAAAGTGGTTTCGGTCATGAGTGGGATTTCTCCGGGCACAACGGTGCCCTGTCGGTGGCCGGGGCGTATTTCGCCCACGGGTCGCCGTACGAAAGTCATCACCGGCATCGCGCGGCTGAACCGGGCGGCGGCGGGAGGGGAAGCGTTCTACGACGCAAGAAGCGCAGGGAAGCGCTGCAAGATGATCCACCTTAGCAGGCGCCGCCTGAGCGTTCTCCGCAGCGGCTCAGCGGGTTTCGTCTCGGTCGCTGGCGCGCCCTCGCTCAACGACCGGGATCTGGCGCGTTCACCGAGCTCGATCGTCGAGTGGACGGAGGAACCAACGAGAGGGCGCCGCACGCCCTCGCCCGGTCGTTGAGCGAGCGAGGAACGAGCGAGACGCAATGCCCCGGACCCGGCGCACACGAGCGGCTCAGCGCGTTTCGTCTCGGTCGCTGGCGCTCCCTCGCTCAACGACCGGGATCTGGGACTTTCGTCCCGCCTCAGGGATGACGGGCGCGGCGCGGCGAGCGGTATGCGCGGCGGGGACCGCTGACGTCAGGGCCCGCGTCATCCGGCTTGGGCTCGGACATTTCCTCCGAGGACTCGCTCTGCGAGGCTTCCCCACCGTCAGGCTCGGACACCGCAGGCGCCTCGGCTTCATCCGGATGCTCGAGCGACCCGGACGCCTCGTCCTCACGTACCCCCTCGAGCGACGCGGATGCCTCGTCCTCACGTACCCCCTCGGCCGACGCAGATGCCTCGTCCTCACGTACCCCCTCGTGCGACACGGACGCCTCGTCCTCACGTACCCCCTCGTGCGACGCGGACGCCTCGTCCTCACGTACCCCCTCGTCCGACCCGGACGCCTCGTCCGACTCGCCGTCCTCGTGCGACGCGGATGCCTCGTCCGACTCGCCCTCCGGCACGACGGCGTTGTCGGCGCTTTCGCCCGGGTGGGAATCCACGTCCGCCACGGCGTCCTCGGCGCTTTCGCCAGGGTGCGAGTCCACGTCCGCCGCGGCGTCCTCGTCCCCGACGCTCGGGCTGGACTCGTCAGAGACAACGGCGTCGCCCTGGGCGCTCGCGGCGGCGAAGCGATCCGTGGCGGCGCGGAGCGCGGCGGCGATGCCCGGCTCGGACGCCGCGTGCGCGGCATCCGGAATCATCGTGAAGTCGGCCTCCGGCCACGCGCGGTGCAGGTCCCAGGCCGTCATGGCGGGCGTGCACACGTCGTACCGTCCCTGCACGATGACGGCGGGGATGTGACGGATGCGGTCGACCCCCGCGATCAGCTGATCCGGCGTGAACCAGCCGCCGTGCAGGAAGTAGTGGTTCTCGATGCGGGCGAACGCCACGGCGACGTGCGGCTCGGACATCGCCTCGACCAGCTCGTCGTCGGGCAGCAGCGTCAGATTCTTCGCCTCCCAGCGCGACCACGCGACGGCCGCCGGCACGTGCACGGCGGGGTCGGGGTCGGCGAGACGCCGGTGGTACGCCTGCATGAGCTGCGAGCGCTCGAGGATCGGGATGGGCGCGATGAACTCTTCCCACAGATCCGGGACGATGGATGCCGCACCGCCCTCGTAGAACCACTCCAGCTCGTGGCGGCGCAGGGTGAACACGCCGCGCAGCACGATCTCGGTGACCACCTGGGGGTGCGCTTCGGCGTAGGCGAGAGCCAGGGCGCTGCCCCACGATCCGCCGAACACCTGCCAGCGGTCGATGCCGAGATTCTTGCGCAGCAGCTCGATGTCGGCGACGAGGTGCCACGTGGTGTTGTGGCGGAGGTCGGCGTGCGGGTCGCTCGCGTGCGGTGTCGAGCGGCCGCAGCCGCGCTGGTCGAGCAGGATGATGCGATATCGCTCCGGGTCGAAGAAGCGGCGGTGCCACGGCGACGTGCCGGCACCGGGGCCGCCGTGCAGGAACACGACCGGCTTACCCTCGGGGTTGCCGCTCTGCTCATACGCGATGCGGTGACCCTCGCCGGCGATGAGCATGCCGGTGTCGTATGGCGCGAGAGGCGGGTAGAGGATGTCGTCCAGGTGCTCGTTCATAGGCTTCCCCCCGGAACGCCGAACGTGTCGCAGGCGGACACGCCGCCCTGATACCCCGCATCGAACCAGCCCTGCCGCTGTTCGCTCGAGCCGTGCGTCCAGGATTCGGGATTCACGAAGCCCCCCGATTCCTCCTGGATGTGGTCGTCGCCGACGGCGCCGGCCGCGTTGATCGCATCGGCGATCTGCTGCGGCGTGGGCTCCTGCAGATACGGCACGCCGTTCTCGTCGACCTGGTCGGTCATGTCGCGCACCCATGCGCCGGCGAAGCAGTCGGCCTGCAGCTCGGTGCGCACGCCGTTGCTCTCGGGGCCGGTGCCGTTGTTCGGGTGCTGGTCCATGATGCCGGCGAGGTTCTGCACGTGGTGGCCGTACTCGTGCGCGAGCACGTAGAGCTGAGCGAGGTCGCCCGCCGACGCATCGAACTGCTGGCGCAGCAGACCGAAGAATGTCGGGTCGATGTAGACGGTCTCTTCGGGCGGGCAGTAGAACGGGCCCGTCTGATTGGATGCCGTGCCGCACGCCGTCGGAGTCTGCCCGTCGACGATCACGAGCTGAGGCGCGCGGTATCCCTGCATCTGCGACGTCCAGAACTCGTCGAGCACCACGCTGCCGGCAGCGAGCCGGCAGTCGTCGTTGCGGTTCGCATCGGCGCCCGTCTCGCACTGCGCGATCTCGGACTCCTCGCCCGTCCCGGTCTGCGGCGTGGTGGGGATGATGCTCGACAGATCCTGTCCGGTGAACAACTGGAACAGGAGCACGGCGATCGCGCCGATGCCGGCGATACCGCCGCCTGCCACCGCCACGCCCCGCCCTCGACGCCGCGCCGTGTTCCCCCCGACGTTGGCGTTCTCATTGAACGTCATGCCTGTCACGGTACCGCCATCGCCTGATCGCACACAGGAACGCCACCGAATCGACGGGATTGCTACAATGCCGCGGGCTTAGGCTCGTGACATGGCGAGCGAACCGACGACTGTGACCATCACCGGCGGCGGCGGCCAGATCGGCTATGCGCTGATGTTCCGCATCGCCGCCGGCGACATGCTGGGCCCCGACCGTCCGGTTCGGCTGCGGCTGCTGGAGATCCCGCAGGGCATGCGCGCGGCCGAGGGCGCCGCACTCGAGCTGCAGGACTGCGCCTTCCCGTTGCTGGTCGACGTCGACGTCACCGACGACGCCCTGACGGCCTTCAACGGCGCGCGCGTCGCGCTCCTCGTCGGCGCGCGGCCGCGCACGGCCGGCATGGAGCGCGGCGACCTGCTCGCCGCGAACGCCGGCATCTTCGGCCCCCAGGGCAAGGCGATCGGGGCCGTCGCCGACGAAGACGTCCGCGTCACCGTGGTCGGCAACCCGGCCAATACGAACGCCCTCATCGCCGCGGCATCCGCTGCTCCCGACGTGCCCGCCGACCGCTTCAGCGCCCTCACGCGCCTCGACCACAACCGCGCCGTCGGCCAGCTCGCCGAGGTGCTGCAGGTCGGGCCCGGCGCCATCGCCGACGTCATCGTGTGGGGGAATCACTCCGCGACGCAGTTCCCCGACGTCTCGCACGCGATCCTCGCAGACGGGATGCCGGTGCTCGAGGCGCTGGCCGACCGCCTGGGCGGCCGCGACGCGGCGACAGCGTGGCTCGACGACGTCTTCATCCCCCGGGTCGCGAAGCGCGGCGCCGAGATCATCGAGGTGCGCGGGTCGTCGTCGGTGGCGTCGGCGGCGAACGCGGCGATCGATCACGTGCGCGACGAGCAGCTCGGCTCCGGTCGGGGCGTGACGTCCGCCGCCGTCGTGTCGCGCGGCGAGTACGGCGTTCCCGAAGGGCTGGTGTGCTCCTTCCCGGTGTCCTCGCGCGGCGACGGCCACGGCTACCGCGTCATCGAGGGACTCGACCTGGACGATCGCGCACAACGCCGGCTGGCGGCATCCGTCGAGGAACTCGTCGCCGAGCGCGACGCGGTGCGCGAGCTGGGCGCGCTCTGAGGCTCGCCGCGCTTCGTCTCCCTGGCGCTCGCTCAGCGACCGGGGACACGGGGAGCGCTTCGTCTCGCTGGCGCTCGCTCAGCGATCGGGGACACGGGGCGAACGCTTGGCGACCGGGGACACGGGGCGCGCGCTCAGCGACCGGGGACACGGGGCGAACGCTTGGCGACCGGGGACACGGGGCGAACGCTTGGCGACCGGGAAACCGGCGGGGCCGCGCTTCGTCTCGCTGGCGCTCGCTCAGCGACCGGGGGCGTGGGGCGCACGCTTGGCGACCGGGGACACGGGGCGCGCTTCGTCTCGCTGGCGCTCGCTCAGCGACCGGGGACACGGGGCGCGCTTCGTCTCGCTGGCGCTCGCTCGGCGACCGGGGACACGGGGCGCTCGCTCAGTGACTGGGCGAACGGTCGTTGAGCGAGGGACGGGACGAAACGCGCTCGAGGCGGCCGCCGACCGGCGAAAGGGCCGCGCAATAGGCTCTGAGACGTGGAACTGCTGATCGTCGTCATCGTCGCGGTCGTCGTGATCGCACTCGCGGCGGCGGTCGCACCGAAGGTCGGCATCGCGGGACCGCTGATCCTGCTGCTCATCGGGGGTGCGGTGAGCCTCCTGCCGTTCGTCGAGATCGGCGAAATCAGCCCCGAATGGATCCTCGTGGGCGTCCTCCCCCCGCTGCTGTACTCGGCCGCCGTCGCGCTGCCGGCGATCGAGTTCCGCCGCGACTTCGGGCCCATCGCCGGGTTGTCGTTCCTGCTCGTCATCCTCAGCTCGATCGTGCTCGGGCTGTTCTTCGTCGCCGTGATCCCCGGCATCCATCCGGCCATCGCCGTCGCCCTCGGCGCGATCCTCAGTCCCACGGATGCCGTCGCCACCTCCATCGTGAAGCGCCTGGGTGTCTCGCGCCGCGTCGTGACGATGCTCGAGGGCGAGAGCCTGCTCAACGACGCGACGGCGCTCGTGCTGCTGCGCACGATGATCGCCTCGGTCGCCGTCGCCACGTCGGTCACGGGCGATGCCGATGTCGGAGTGGGATTCATCCCGGCCTTCGCATGGGGCGTCCTCGTGGCGGTCGTGGTCGGCGCCGTCGTCGGCATCCTCAACCTGCGCCTGCGGGCGCTCATCAAGAACTCCGCCGCCAACACGGCGGTCGGGTTCGTGGTGCCCTTCATCGCGTACATCCCGACCGAGGAGCTCGGCGGCTCGGGGCTCGTCGCGGCCGTCGTCGCCGGCATCGTGACAGGCCAGGGCGCGGCACGGTGGTTCTCCCCCGAGCAGCGCCGGTCGGACGAGCACAACTGGCGGACGATCGAACTCATGCTCGAGGGCGCGGTCTTCCTGGTGATGGGGCTCGAGCTGAACGACATCGTCACGCAGAACATCGAGAACCACAACGGCCTCGGCACCGGCCTCGCCGTGGCCGCGGGGGCGCTGGGAATCCTGCTGGCGGTGCGGGCGGCGTACGTGTCGCTTCTCGTCTGGCTGCAGAGCCGGCGCGCCCGCGGCCGTCAGCGCAGCCGTCTCGAGGCGATGTCGGAGCGTATCGACCAGATCGCGACGGGCGAGGCCGGCCCGGGCTCCACCGCCGTCCCGACAGGGCCGACAGACGCCATCGCCACCGCGAGCGCCGCCGACGACGGTCACGCCGGGCGCCGCGCGCCGCGCGGTCGCCGGCGCAAGCGCCAGGGCGTCGGCAGCGACCTCGTGGACCTCGACACCCCTCGCGGGCAGCGGCGCATCTCGGCGATGCGGGCGCGGGTGTCACGGGCGCTCAACGATCTCGACTACTACCAGGCGTCACCGCTCGGCTGGAAGCATGGCGTGATCATCGTGTGGGCCGGCATGCGGGGCGTGGTGACGCTCGCCGCCGCGCAGACGCTGCCCCGGGACGACACGAGCGACCGGGCGCTGCTCGTCTTCATCGCCTTCGCCGTCGCCGCTGGCAGCCTGATGCTGCAGGGGTTCACTCTGCCGTGGGTCGTCCGGCTGCTGCGGCTCGAGCGGCCCGGCGACGACAGTCTCGACCGGGCAGAGCAGTCGGCGCTCGACGGCGACCTGCGTGATGCCGCGGTCGCCGCCCTGACCGGTCCGGCGCTGCGCCGGCGCGACGGCTCCGCGTTCCCGGACGAACTCGTCGCCGTCGTCGGCAGTCGCATGGTCGATCCCCCCGACGAGCTCCCGACGCGCGACCTGCTCGAGCTGCGGCTGGCGATGATCGACGCGATGCGCGGGCGTCTGAACGAGCTGTCGTCGGGCGGCGGGTACAGCACGCCGGCCCTGCGGCATGCGCTCGCCGAGCTCGACGCCGATCAGCTCAGCCTCGAGCTGCGGCTGGACGACGAGGACTGACGCGGTTGCCGGCGGCGCACGTCGGCGCCGGGTGAGACAATGAGTGCCGAGCGAGGGGGCCTCACATGAGCGAGACGACGAAGACGCCGGATGCCGCGCCTGCGCACGCCGCACACACGCACGCTGCACACACGAGCAGTGCCCACGCGGACACCGCCGCCTCGAACACCGGCGCGCCGGGTTCGGTGATGGCAGAGACGTCGCCGCTGCAGCTGCCGCACCCGGCGGCGGAATGCCCGAAGTGCTTCACGGAGCTGCAGCAGAACCGCGACTGGTGGCAGGCGCAGCCTGCCGGCTCGCGCCTGGTCGGGCTCGTGATCTCTCGCGACGACATGCCCTCGGTGGTCGAGCAGCGGAACGATCTGACGCGCTTCGGCGTGCCGATCGACGGCTTCCGGCATCCGGCCCCCGAGACGCTGGAGTCGTGGGAGGAGCGCCTCGTGCGCCTGTTCGGCACCCTGAAGCGCGGCGACGTGCTCGTCGTGGCGAACGTGCACGCCCTCGGGCGCGACATCGACGAAGAGACCCGCACCGTCGCCGAGCTGCATCGCCGCGGCGTCGTCGTGAAGGTCGTCAGCCACGGCGGACGCCACCTCTACGACGCCGGGCGCTGAGTCCGCGCGGGCGCACGCGCGCAGGGCGCTCAGCCGACGCGGGCGCCCAGCCGACGTTCCCCGACTGCGCGCGGGGCCGCAGCCCACGCGGGCGCTGACCCCTGCGGCGCGCTCAGCCGACGCGGGCGGCGGCGACGATCTGCCGGATGGCGGGCAGTGAGGTCTCGTAGTCGGCCGGCGTGGCCGTGCCCGTCACCCGCACCACATCGGTCACCGGGCCGTGGTCGACGACGGTGACCGCGACGACCTGCACCACGGTGCCGACGGTATCCGTCGTGTACGCGAACTCCGACACCGCCCACGCGCGGTCTCCGAGGTCCACGCGCGCCGAGTCGACAGGTGCCACCTCGGGCAGCCGGCTCACGTACTCCTCGACCGCCGCCGACGCCTCGTCGAGCGTGTGCCCGGCGATGGTCCGCGTCACCCCGACCACGACGTTCGGCGAGAAGGCGTCGGGTCCGCGGTCGTCGATCAGCGCGAGCACGGTGCCCGCGAACGCCCGCGGCTCCCAGCCGTCCGGCGCGTCGAGCGTGACCGCCGGGAAGGCGGGGAAGGCGTCGCTGGGGAAGGATGCCTGGGACATGAGGTCCTCTCCGGAAATCAGGGTCAGTCGCGGTCGGGGTGGCGAACCGCTAGAACAAGCTCATGATGCCGTCCGCCATGTCCTTCGGGCTGAAGGAGATGGACGGCTTGATCGAGAATCCCACACCGAGCGCGAGACCGAGTTCGAGTTCGAGGTCGACCTTGTCGGTCGAGAACTCCGCGTTGACGGCGGCGTCCGCCCCGATGCCGGCCCGCACGCCCGCTTCGAGTTGGCCGCCGACCCCGAGCGCCTCGGCCTCGACGGACCCCTTGGCCTCCGCACCGGCGAACGCCCCCGCACTCACGCCGGCCTGTGCCCCGTCGGGCCCCAGCGTGAGGCCGCCGCCGATGTCGGCACGGGCGCCGGCCAGCGCCTCACCATCGACGCCCACGTGCCCCAGGTCGTTGCCCCACTCGGCCGATCCCTCCGCATACGCGCCGGCTTTGACGTAGGCCTCCCCGCCTACGCCGATGCCGACGTTGTTCTGCGTGACGTCATCGCCGAGATGCTTGCTGCGGTCGTTCGCGTCATTGCGCTGCGAATCCTCGGACTCGCCGAAGCTGTAGTCGCTGGACGCGTGGGCCTTCACACCGGCGCCGACCTCGCCCTCGGCCTTCGCGGTGCCCCCCAGCACGTCGGCCTCGGCCTCGCCACGGGCGTTGAGTCCCCAGCGCCACGTCGCGTCGCCCTCGCCCGTCTCACTGACGCCGTTCTCCCAGCCGGCGAAGTTCGGCGAGTCCTCGTCGGTCGCGGGGTCGTCGCCGCCGGCGGGCGGCGTTCCCCCCTTCCCGCCGGGTGGGAACGGAAGGCCGCCAGGCCCACCGGGGCCCCCCAGGCCGCCTGCGCCGCCGTTCACCGAGCTGGTGGTCTCCTGATCGTCCGCGTTCGTGCGCAGCGCGCGTGCGGCGTCGCGGAGACGGGATGCGGCATCCGTCAGCCGCCGGGAGTGATCGGTGTCCCACTGCGACCGGAACGTGACGGCATCCGATCCCTGCCACGGCGCCCGCGCGAGCTCCCCGCCGAGCAGCGTCGTGATCGACTCGAGCGACTGCGCGGCGCGCTCGAACTCGGATGCCGCGCCACGCAGTTGCGTGACGTCCGCCCCGTACACACCCATGTCGAACCTTCCGGCGGCCCTTCGACAAGCTCAGGGACCAGTGACGCAAACAGCTCAGGGACCAGTGACGCAAACAGCCCAGGGACCAGTGACGCAAACAGCTCAAGGACCAGTGACGCAAACAGCTCAAGGACCAGTGACGCAAACAGGTCAAGGACCAGTGACGCCAACAGCCCAGGCGCCCCGTGACGCAAACAGCCCAGGCGCCCCGTGACGCAAACAGCTCAGGGACCAGTGACGCAAACAGCTCAGGGACCAGTGACGCCAACATCAGAGGCTGGCTGCGACGACGGGGACGGTCCTGGAGGACCGCCCCCGCAGCAGGAGGGTCAGAGCGACTGGGAGGTGCTCTCCTGAGCCGACGCGTTCGCCGAAGCCTTCTGGCCGGCGTCCTGCAGAGCGGCGATGACCTTCTTCAGCGAAGCGGTGTGCTCGCCCGACCAGTCGTTGCGGAACTGATCGGCGTCCGGGCCGGTCCACTGCGTCGAGCCGAGCTTGGAGGTCAGCTGCGAGAGGATCGACTGGATCTCGCTCGCCTTGCTGTTGAGCTGCTGCGAGAGCTCGCGGACCTGCTGGACGTCAAGACCCCAAACGGCCATGGTGTTCTCCTTCGTTGAGTGCCCGGCTATCGGGCGAGTGGTTGCGGTTCAGGCACCCGAGTCCTCGGGAAGACCCGGTCGTGAAGATTCGAGAGGCCTTCGCCTCTCATGTCCCTGACGCTATCGGCGTCCGGAACGCACCGTCGATGGGGACATATCCCCATACGTCGTCCGCGTCACGACGGCGCGTCCGCGACGGCCACCTGCAGGCGTCGTGCGCGCCCCTGATGGATGGCGAAACCGCGGCCCGGCGGGAAGTCGGCGCGCTTGACCCGCCCGAGCGACAGTCCGAACAGCGCATCGCCGTCGACGTCGCTCGGCGCCAGGAGCAGGCCCTGACGGGCGGCCTTGAACGGCTGGCCCAGCTGCCACGCCTGACCCCACGTCGACGATTCCGCCTCGCCCACGACGAACGCCTCGGCACGGACAGCGGCGCGGATGAGCCGGTCCAGGGGCGACTCCGCCTCGCCCCCGCTGAACTCGGTCAGGTGCTCGACCAGGATCGCGGGGTTCACGAGCCCGCCCGATTCGATCGCATCGGCGAGCGTGACCGCGAGTGCCGCGACCGCCGACGGGTCGTGGGCGGCGTAGTCCGGCCGGGACGCCAGCCGCAGCCCGGTGCGGCGCGCCGAGAAGTGCACGATCGGCCGCTGCGGGTCGGCGCGCACGAGCGCCCGGCCGATGGTCTCCAGCGCGGTCGTGCGCCCGCTGCCGGGGGGACCGGCGAGCAGGAAGGCGCCGCTCGCGACGATGCCTGCGGGGCCGAGGTCTTCGTCGGCGAGGCCGATGACGAGATCGCCGCGGGGTGTCCGCGGGGGCAGCGGCGCGAGGTCGACCCGCTCGGGCAGTCTGCCGACAGGGGGCGCCTCGGCGACGCCCTGGCGGCGCATGGCATCGGCGAGACGCTCGAGTTCGCGCGCCTGCACCGCCATGTTGGAGCTGCCGCCGAGCACGGCGAACTGCAGCTCGTCGCCCTCGATCATGCCGCGGCCGGGCGGGGACGAGGCATCCAGCACATCCTTCGGCGCACCGAGCAGCAGATAGTCGTCCTCGGTCGCCAGGCGCAGAATGAACCGCTTCTGCACCGTCGACGAGATGGAGGTCGGGATCGAGTTGGGGCGATCGCCCGTCATCACGAAGTGCACGCCGACCTGTCGGCCGTCCACCGCGATCTGGGCGAACACCGCGAACCAGCCGGAGCTGCCCGAGGCGAACTCGTAGCGCTCGCGGAAGGCGCCCAGCCCGTCGATGAGCACGACGATGCGCGGCTCGTCTGGCCGGCCCGCCAGGCGCCGGTACTCGCCGATGGTGCCGGCGCGCAGGTCGCCGTACCGAGTGGAGCGCTCGTCGACGATGTCGCGCAGCATCCGCAGCAGACGCGTGACCCGCTCGTCGTCGTCTCCGTCCACGACCGCGCCGACGTGCGGCAGCCCCTCGAGCATGCGAAGGCCGCCGGCACCGAAGTCGAGGCCGTACACGTGCACCGGGCCTCCGCGCGGGGTGATGGCCGCCGAGACGGCGATCGAGCGCAGCGCGGTGCTCTTGCCCGAGCCGCCGGTGCCGAAGATCGCGACATTGCCGTCGCGGTCGGGCTCGTACGACGTCGTCGGCTGCGACTGCGTCTGCGGGTCGTCGAGCACGCCGAGCAGCATGCGCTCGTCGGTGCGGGGGCTCGGCAGGCGGGCCAGGTCGTACGCCGTGGCGAGCTCGTCGAGCCATGGCCGCCGGGGTGCGGGAATGGCGAGAGCGGATGCCGCAGACCGCACGGTGCGGACGATCCGGGCGATGTCGGTGGGACCGGGATCGACGGCCGCTCTGACCTCCTCGACGGGCGGCTCCCAGCGCGCGCCCACGCCGAAGTCGAGCTCGTGGATGTCGATCTGCGCGCTCGGCTTCTCGCCGGTCGTCCAGCCGCCGACGTAGCCCGTCTGGAAGGACGCGATGCGGCCCGGTCCGGTCTTGGCGGCGCCACGACCGGGGATGGACGGGTCGAAGTGGGCGGCCATCGGCGTGCCGAGGATATCGGACGAGTCCTCGGTGTCGGCCATGCGCAGTGCCACACGCAGGTTCGTGTTGGCGCGCAGGTTGTCTTTGATGACGCCCGCGGGTCGCTGCGTCGCGAGGATGAGATGCAGGCCGAGCGAGCGGCCGCGCTGCGCGACATCCACGACGCCGTCGACGAACTCGGGCACCTCGCTCACGAGCGCCGCGAACTCGTCCACGACGATGATGAGGCTCGGGGGCGTCTCGGGATCGCCGGTGCGCTCGAGCGAGACGAGGTCCTTGGCCTTCTTGCGGTTGAGCAGGTGCTCGCGGTACCGCAGCTCGGCGCGCAGCGAGGTCAGCGCGCGGCGCACGAGGTGGGGCGAGAGGTCGGTGACGAGCCCGACGGTGTGGGGCAGGTCGACGCAGTCGGCGAACGCCGAGCCGCCCTTGTAGTCGACGAAGAGGAACGTCACGCGGTCGGGACTGTGCGCAGCCGCCATCCCGAGCACCCACGACTGCAGAAACTCGGACTTGCCCGCGCCCGTCGTGCCGCCGACCAGCGCGTGCGGGCCCTGCGTGCGCAGATCGAGGTGGAAGGCGCCCGCTCCGCCGTGGCCGACGAGCGCGCGGAGGTTGCCCTCCTTCTTGCGGCGCTGCGGCGCGCGGCCGTCGCGCGGCGTGATCGAGTCGCTCTCGCGCCAGCGCTCGGCGATCACCGTGGCATCGCCGCCGATGTCGGCCGCGGCCAGGTCGATGAGTGACACCGAACGGGGAAGGTCGGATTCGTCGTCGATGGGGCTTCCGGCATCCACCGTCGGCGACAGCACGCGCGCCCACGCGGTCGCCGAGCCGTCGTCGAGCAGCTCGACCCGCACCGGCGTCGACGACAGGCCGCGGCGGACGATGCCCGCCGCCGTGCCCTCGGCGACGCCGTCGACCACGAGGAACGTGCGGCAGGCGGCCGGCAGCGCGAGCGGCGACGGCGCCACCCACAGGATGTGGACGGCGACGTCCGGCCCGCGCTCGGCGAGGCGGGTCAGGCGCGCGCGGTCGACCGTGGCGTCGTCCTCGACGATGACCAGGACCGCGGGGATCCGCGACGGGGCGGCCTCCGGCGCCGCGCCGGACTCGATCGGGCCGCGGGGCGGGTGGGCATCCTTCTCGCCGGCGCGGGCCTCGACGAGACCCTCCAGCCGGGAGAGGAGGGATGCCGCGGTGCCGGGGTTCGCCGCGAGATGCGCGCCGTCGAGCGGGGTGTGGGGCGAGCTGGTGTGGGGCAGCCACTCGAGCCACGACCACGCGGGCCGGGTCGCCGGCGAGGTGAACGCGGTGACGACGAGCTCGGCCGGCGAGTGGGTCGCGACCAGCTGCATCGCGAAGGCGCGCGCCGCGGCATCCGCCTGTCCGCGTAAGCCGGCGATGCCGACGTTGCCCGCCTCGCGGAGGTCGGCGACCACCGGCACGTCGTCGATCGTGGCGAAGCGCTCGCGCACCTCGTGAAGGCGCTCGAGGTATTCGGGCTCGGTGTCGTCGGTGGCGCCGATCTCGACACCGGCGCGGGACGGAAGGGTGCCGGTGCCGAGCCGCGCGGTGAGGAAGGCCGGATGCTCGGGCCGGTGCGTCCAGGTGAGGTCGCCCCACGACGACAGGGCCGACAGCGCCTCGGCGAGCGCGGGAACCTCGGCGCAGCGCACGGCGCGCTCCTCGACCTGCTCGCGCTGCATGAGCGTGTCGAACTGCTCCATCGCGCCCTCGAACCGTGCGACGGCCTTCTTGTGCTCGGCCTTCGCGGCGAGCTTGTTGTCGACCCAGGCCGCGATCATGATGAGCGGGCTCAGTGCGATGAAGACGACCGACAGCACCGACTGGGTGAAGTAGAAGAGGATCGCGCCCATGAACAGGGGTGCGATCAGCGCGATGACAGGGAGCCGCTGGGCGGCGATCGCCCGCGGCGGCTTGGGCGCCGCAAAGTCGGGCTTTTCGTAGCGCGGCACCACCCGCGGCGAGCGCACGATCTCGACCGTCGAGGTGGCGGCGTGCACGGTCCCCGGCCGTGTCAGCGGGATGACCGAGACCTCGGTCGACCCCAGCAGCACGACGTCGTCGGGCCCGAGACCGGTGCGCGCGATCTGCTGGCCGCCCATCACCAGGCCGTTCGCCGAGCCGAGGTCGATGATCTCGATGCCGGCGTCGACGTTGATGCGGGCGTGGCGCTTCGACACCAGGGCGTCGTCGATGACGATGTCGGCGCCGCGGTCGCGGCCGACGACGTTCGAGCCGGCCCGCAGCGGCAGCTCGCTGCCCGCGCGAGGCCCGTTGAGGATGCGCAGCACGGCCGCCGGCGCGTCGTCGCCGACGTAGGCGGGCGCCGCGACGATCTGCACGGTCTGCCCGGAACGGATGCCGGACTCGGCGACCGCCCGTTCCGGATCGACGATGCGCGGCCCAGCCGCTCCCGCCGCTGCGAGCGTCACGGCGCCCGGATCGGCGATCTCGTTCGCGGGGTCAGCGAGCACGAGCGTGCGCGCGAGGTCGCCGACGGTCGACGTGCCGTCGGCCGTGACCTCGAGATCCACCGGCGTCCCGGGCCGGTGGAGCGTGAATTTGAGCTTCACGCATCATCCTCTCGATGCCCATCGTCCCCGTTGAGCAGGCTGTCGTGCTCGGCATCGAGGAGGGGAAGGTCGTCGCGGGTCACCAGGCGGGCAGCCAGTGCGTGCTCGACGAGGCGCACTCGCCGGTTGGTGGCGTAGGAGCGCACACCGCCCCGCATGCCGGGCACGCCGATGCGGTCGAGCTTGTCGCAGACGTTGTCGAGCTTGCGGTTGAACCGGGTGAGGGTCCAGCCGAGGCGCTCGGCGGCCTGCGCCGACGTCGGCAGCTCGCTCATGCCCGTTCCCTCCCGGCGCAGCACCGGCTCGGCGAGCGCGAGGATCATCACGCGCTGGCTGTGCGTGAGCGGCACCTCGCCGATCGTGGAGAGTCCGTCGTCGTCGGCCGGCCGCTGGGTGTCGTGGAACGTCGGCTCGGCCGCGTGGATCGTGAGCTCGTAGGTGGTCGGACCCGCGCTGAAGATGACGGAGGTCGAGGCGAAGACGAGCGGCAGCCGCGCACCGGGTGCGAGCCAGGCCTGCACGCGACCGCCCGAGTCGGTGACGGTCGCCGAGAGCCGCGATCCGACGTTCGAGAGCAGCCACATGCCCTCGACGTGCTGGATCGTGAGGAAGGTGCGGTGCAGGAACAGGTTGTCGTCGATCGCGAGGTCACCCTCTCGGCCCACCGTGAACACCGTCTCGGGCGCGACCGAGAACTCCTCGCCGGCGAACTCGACCGTGAGCGCGTCGGCTGCGGCGGCGGTCACGGGGTGCACCCGCGGGTCTTGTCGGGATTCTGCTGCGAGGTGCCGTTCGCCCGCACCAGTGTGACGTCGATGCAGGTGACTCCCGACTCCGCGGCGGGCACGACGATCTCAGCAACGTCGATCGGCTCGGGTTCGGTCACGCTGCCGGCGAGCGTCACGGTCTCGACGATGTAGAAGTCGCCGTCCTGCGGGTCGGGGTTCGTCCACGTGAACTTCACACCACCCTCGGCCGCAGTTCCGACGACGTCCTCCACCGGGGCCACGACCGCCGAGATGGGGTCCTGCGGCTTCGACGGCGTCGACGGCGCGGGCTGCTGGCCCGTCGTGCCCGAGAGGATCCCCGGCAGCGACACCCCCACGATGACCGCGACGATGACGAAGGCGGCGGCGCCCAGCCCGATCCACAGTCCGGTGCGGCGACGGCGCGGGGTTCCGGTGGGGTCCTCGGCTCCGGAGGACCCGGGGACAGTCTGCGCTTCGGGCTCCGCGAATGCCGGCGAAGAAGACCGCACGATCGTCTCGTCGAGCGACACGGGCAGACCGACGTGGTCACGCCGCATCGTCTGCTCGTACGCCGGCGCCGGGGCGGCGGGCGTCGGCCGGGCGACGGTCTGTGTCTCGACGGGCTCGAAGTGGGGTGCGTTGGCGGTGCTCGGCGCCGTCTTCGCCGACGGCCGCGTCATGCCCGCGGCGGGCGTCGTCTCGGGGTTGATGCTGACGACGCCGCGCACGCGCGTGAGGCCGTCGTCCTCGTCCTCCTCGATGTCTTCGGGGATCTGATCGTCGAGGATGTCGATCGGGGTCACCGAGTGCGACAGCTCGATCTGCACCGTCTGCAGCGCCCGCGCGAACGCGAGCGCACTCTCGTAGCGGTCGGCGGGCGCCTTCGCCATCGCCCGCTCGAGCGCGCGCTGGAGGGAGGCGGGCACGTCGGCCCGACCGAGGGTCGGCAGCGGCAGCGTCTCGATGCGGTGGATGAGCTCGGCCGCGCCGTTGCGCTGGCCCGGCAGCTCGAACGGCGAGTGCCCTGCCAGCAGCGTGTAGACCGTCGCCCCCAGCGCGTAGACATCGGAGCGCGGGTCGCTGCGGGGGACATCGGCGAACGACTCGGGCGGTGACCACGGGATCGACAGGCCCGCCGACTCGGCGGCGGCGTTCGTGGTGGACGCGATGCCGAAGTCGGTGAGCGCCGGTCGGTTGTACTCGGTGACCAGGATGTTCGCCGGCTTGATGTCGCGATGCAGCACGCCTGCGCGGTGCGCCGTCTCGACGGCGGCGGCGACCTGCACGCCGACCCGCAGCGACTCGGCGATCGAGAACGGCTCGCGGCGGTAGCGCACCTGCAGGTTCGGCCGCGGGCAGTACTCCATCACGAGGTACGGCCGGCCGTCGTTCGCGACGCCCGCCTGGTAGATCGTGACGATCGCCGGGTGCGTCGACAGCATGGCCATCACGTTGGCCTCGGCGGTGAACTCTTCGACCGACCCGCTCGAGATGCGGTCGGTGAGCAGCACCTTGACCGCCACGCGACGCTTGGGCAGCTGCTGCTCGTAGAGGTACACATCGGCGAAGCCGCCTGAGCCGAGCAGCTCGATGTAGGTGAAGCCGGTGAGATCCGGCGGCGCCATGGGCGCCCGCTTCGCGCTCACGTCAGGGCCTCGATCGCGACGGTGATGCCGTCACCGAGGTCGAGCACGTCGCCCGGGACGACGACGGTGCCCTCGCCGGGGTGCAGCCGCACCGGGTCGGCGCCCGAACGAAGCAGGGTCGTGCCGTTCGTGGTGCGCAGATCGGTGGCGACGATGCTCTCACCCTCGACCCGCAGCTCGACATGACTGCGCGAGATGTCCTGTTCCGGGCTGTCGACGGCCACGAGGTGCGGCAGGTCCGTGCCGCTGACGCGGGTCGACCGGGGCCGCCGCCCGATGACCACCGTGCGATCGAGCGGCAGCACCTGCCCCGTCGACACGCGGATGCGGCCGGGCGCGGGCGGGCGTGGCGGTGCGAGCGGCGGCGCGATCCCCTCGGCCGGCAGCTCGGCGCTTCCTGCGGCGCCCGCACCCCCGTTCGCGGCATCCCGCAGCGCCCGTGCCTGAGCGAGGGAGATCGTCGCGCCGTCGTGATCGCCGGCGGGCGGCGCCGCACCGTCGGAGGGAGCGGAAGCGTCCCCGTCGTCCTCGCCCTCGGGGCGGACTGCCGCGTCTTCGACGGAGCGGATCACCGTGGCGCCCCACAGGTGGTCGTAGCCCGTCGTCGAGGCGACCTCCTCCTCGCCGCGTGCGCCGGCGGGCGCAGCGGTGGCGGTCCCTGCGCCGGCCGCGCCGGCGGCATGCGGCGAAAGAGCCGAGTCGAGCGGCAGGAGCGTCTCGGCGTCAGCCACCGACGCGACGGCGCTCGAGTCGATGAGGCCGGCGACGGGCGCGGCGCCGTCGGACACGGGCGCGGCGGGACCGTCGGACGCGACGCGCGAGGACCACGGTCCGCGCACCGGCGGCTCGCCGGCGGTCTCCGGACCGGCCGATGCCGGCACCGCTGCCGTCGCCGGCGCGGGGTTCTCCGGACCGGGTGCGGGCTCTGCCGCCCGTTCGGAATCGGCGATCCCCGACTCGGGCGCGGATGCCGGATCCGGCAGGGACGCGGGGGCCGTCGCAGGGACGGAGGTCGGCCCGGTCGGCGCATCATCACGCCGGCGGCGCACCGAGGGGGCCGCGTCAGGCGCCGGCGACCCGGCATCCCCGGGCGCGGACGAGGCGGCCGAGACAGCGGCGGCACCCCAGACCAGACCCGCGACCAGAACGATGCCGTCGACGATCTCCAGCTCGGCGGGCGCCGAGGCCAGGTCATCGGCGGTGGTCAGGGCGACGCGTGTGACACCCGGGATGACGCGCTCGGTCCAGGTGGTGACACCCGCGCCCGACACGCGCTCGGGGGTCGTGGCGTTGATGTCGAACGCGAAATCCCCTCGCACCGCGACGCGGACGCCGTCAGCCTCTTCGAGGGCGACCGCGAAAGCGGGGATGGCGGTGAGCGATGCGCCGTAAGCGCCGGTCAGCGCCTCGATGACGCCGCCGAGGCCGCGTCCATCGGCGAGCAGCGCCCGGATCCGGGCGAGGAGCGCAGCGGATGCCCCGGCCTCGAGCACCGCGAATCCGCGCGGCGTGACGGCGACCGGCGTCTTCCCCGGCGCGTACAGCGTGGACATCAGAATCCTCCCGTGGCCACCGCGCGCGGCAGTGTGTCGCCGTCGATGTCGGCGGTGTAGTCGGCGGGGGCACTCACCGGCACCGTATCGCGTTCGTATGCACGGCTGGTCTTGGAGCGCACCGCGAGCGCGTCGACGACGAGCGCCGTGATGTTGTCGCGGCCGCCGCGCACCATGGCCTCGTGCACCAACCGCGTGGCGGCAGCCTGCGGGTCGGCCTCGGCGAGGAGGATCCCGTGGATCTCTTCCTGGTCGAGCTCGCCCGACAGCCCGTCGGAGCAGACCAGGATGCGGTCGCGGTCCTCGGCCGGGATGAGCCAGTAGTCGGGCTCCGCGTCGCTTCCCGCGCCGATGGCCCGGGTGATCACGTTGCGCCGCGAGTCGCGCTGGGCGTCGTCGGCGGCGAGCTGCCCGCTGTCGACGAGCTCCTGCACCACCGAGTGGTCCACGCTCACCTGCTCGAAGCTGCCCTCGCTCAGGCGGTAGGTGCGCGAGTCGCCCAGATTGATGGCGAGCCAGTAGCCCTCGCCGTCCACGTCGGCGATCACGACACCGGTGAGCGTGGTTCCGGCTCCGGCGCCGGCGCCGGCCGGCAGGCCCGCGACGCGCAGCCGTGCGGAGGCGACGGCCGCCTGCACGTCGTCGATGGCGAGGCTCTCGCGTCCCGCGAGGGTCGAGAACTCCGCGATGACGGCCGCGCTGGCGATCTCACCGGCGTTGTGGCCGCCCATGCCGTCCGCCACCAGGAAGAGCGGCGGCGCGGCGACGTACGAGTCCTCGTTGATGCGGCGGCGCAGGCCCGCATCCGTTGCGGCGCCGAACGCGACAGTGATGGGCGCGAGCGGTCCGGTGGTCACGGTGTGCCCACCGTCACCCGGCGGTCGCCGAACTCGAGGCCGTCGCCGGGGCGCAGATTCGTGCGGACGCCGGGGACGAGGGGGATGCGGCCGCCGTCGCGCACGAGCGTCGTGCCGTTCGTCGAGTGCCGGTCGAGGATCCACGCACCGGTGACATCCCCGCCGATCTCGAAGTGGGTCTTCGACAGCGACAGCGTCTCATCGCGCACGGCGATCGCGACGGCACCCTCTTCACTGGCCGGGTTGCGGCCGTACAGCGTGCGGCCGTACACGGCCATACGGGCGCCGTCGTCCCAGGTGAGGACCGCGATGACCGGTGCGCCCTCGTACAGCGCGGCGCGCTGGGCCGGCGGGGGCACCACCATGCGCGTGGAGTCGAGGTCCTCGTCGGGCTCGGCCGCGGCGGAAACGCCCGACGGCGCGGCCGCGGCGGTGCTGAAGGCGGCGGTGCTGAACGGCGCGGTGGCGAACGGTGCGGCCGCCGCTGCACCCGGCGCGGTCGCCGGAACCATCGCCGGCGGTGCCACCGGTGGTGCCGCGGCGCCGACCGTGGCACCGCTCAGCGCCGCGGCGCCCAGCGGCTCTGTGGTCGTCGCCGCAGGGAAAGGCATGGTCACGCTCGGGAAGGCGTCGTCCGACTGCGGCGAGCGCACGACGGGCGACGACTGCGGGTCCTGGGTGAGCCACGGCACGCCGGCGATCACGCCCGTCCCGACCGGCGCCACCGGGCGCGTGACGGGAGCCGCGGCGTACGCGGTCGACGCGAGGCCCACGGGTGCCGGCATGAAGCCCGGCGAGGGCAGCGGTGCGGTGGGCTGGAGCGGAGGTGCCGGCGGCAGCGACGCTGCCCCGGTGGGCGGCGGAAGGTAGGGGTTCGCGGTCGCCGAGGGCGCCGCGGCGGGCTGAGCGGCCGGTGCCTTCCGCATGTCGACGACGACCGCTTTCGACGCCATGTCGTGCCAGCCCTGCCGGCGGGGGCTCGCGTCGAACAGCGGCGAGAAGTAGCCGACGATGATCGAGCCGGCGAGGCCGAACACGATGTTGCGCCACAGTGCCCGCCAGAAGCCGATCGGCACCGCTCCGGATGCCTCGGAGAACGCCGCCGCATCCTGCAGACGCAGCCCGAGAAGGCGCTGCCCGATCGAGCCGCGACCGCCCTGCATCGCTGAGTACACCAGCCACCACACGAACAGCAGCAGGCCGATCCCGACGTAGCTGAACAGGATCATCAGCGCCAGGCCGTCGCGTTCCCATCCGGCACCGACGCCGAAGATGATCCCGGCGACGATGCCCACCAGCACGGCGCCGATGGCGTACACGACGCCGATGTCGATCGCGAACGCCCCCACACGGCGTCCGATGGTCGCCGCGGGGGCGGCGCCGGGCGGGCTCACGGTCATTCGTTCTCCTGTGCGGGGTCGGTCGAGGGCTCGACCGCGCCGGCGGCCTTCGCGCGGCGCAAGGAGCGCGTGCGGCTCGTCTTGCGTGCGGGATCGCTCGACGCGGGGTTGGTGGACGCGGCGTCGGTCGAGCCGCCATCGGTCGGGGCGCCGTCGGTCGACGCGGCGTCCTGGTTCGCATGCGCAGGCTTGCCGGACGTGCGGGCCGAAGTGACGGTGCGCGCCGGCAGGGCGAAGCGGGTGTCCTCGAGGAGGGTGCGGATGCTGAGGCGTGCGCCGAGTCGCTGCCACACCGTACGTCCCTTGGCCATGCCGCCGACGATCTCATCGACCTGCGTCCAGAACGCGTCGATGTCGTCGGGGGTCGGCTCGGTCGGCCCGAACACCTCGAGATCGGCGCGCGAGGCGAGGGTCGTCACGCGCGGCTCGGCGAACGCGGTCGTCAGCACGCCGGCGTCCTCCTGGCGCGTCGCCCCCGGACGCACCGGGGCGCCGAAGTCCGAAGCGCGGTCGACGAGCTCGTCCCAGCCGCCGCTGATGCGGTCCGGAGCCCGGTCCGCCTCGCGGCGCTTGCGGCGACGCGTCGCCTTCAGCGCGCCGATCACGATGAACGGGGCGAGGAGCACGGCGATCAGCCCCAGCGCGCCGACGCCGATCGACACGATCGTCCACAGCAGCCCGGCATCGAAGCCGTCCTCGTCCTCCGCGCCGCGGTCGTCGGCGACGGTCGGCGGCAGATCGACCTGCTCCGCCGGAGGGGGCGGCGGCTGCAGCACCTGCGGCTTCGGGTCGGCCTTCGGCTTCGTGGTCTGGTCGCTCGGCACCTGGTCGTCGGGCGGTGTCGGATCGAACGGCACCCAGCCGGCACCGTCGAACCCGACCTCCACCCAGGCATGGAGCGTGTCGCCGGTGGCGGTGAAGACGGGCTGGCCCGCGGCATCCTCGTCGGGATAGAAGCCCATCACGACGCGCGCCGGGATGCCGACCTGCGACGCGAGCAGGGCCATCGCTGTGGCGTACTGCTCGTCGTCGCCCACCATCTGCTGCGAGCCGAGCAGCGTGGCGATGCGCTCGGCGCCATGACCGGCGCGCGAGAGCGGCTGACCCGCGAGACCGTGGCTGAAGTAGCCGCCCTCCGAGAGCATCTGCTGCAGGGCGCGCACCTGCTCGATGGGGGTGGTCGCTTCGGCGACGGTCTTCGAGGCGATATCGGCCAGGCTCTCGGGCACGCCCTCCTGCTTCGGCATCTTCAGGCGCGAGAACGCCTGGTCGGCGAGCTGCTCATCGCTCGGCACATCGGGGATCACGGCGTCGAGGACGTACTCGTCGCCCTTCTTCAGCCCCATCGTGACCACGCCCGTTTCGGTCGCCTCGTTGTAGTGCGTGGTGCGCCGCAGGTCGTCGGCGCGGTCTCCGTCGTACGTCACGCTGCGGACGGCGCCGGCATCCGGCATCCATACCCCCTGCAGCGCGCCGATCTCGACGTGCACGGAGGTCTCGGTGCCCTCGGCGTCGGCGGACATGTTGGTGCGGGCCGGTGCGAACGCGCTGGACGAACGGCTGCCGTCGTCCGAGACGTTGTAGACGGTGCCGTTGTAGGCGTCCATCGTCGCCAGGCGGACGCGGGCGCCCTCGGGCAGCCCGCTGACCGTGAAGAGCGCGTCGTCGGGGTGGTCGCGCACGTAGGCGCGGAACGACTGGAGGGGGCTCGCGAACTCACGGATGTCGAACGGCGGGATGACCACGTCGCGGAGGACGTAGCGCGGCGAGGTCGGCGCCGCGAACCCGCTGGTCGTGATGCCGACGACGGCGGCGATCGCCACCACCGCAGCGCCCATCAGCACCCTCCGTACGCCAGCACCGGAGCTCGCGGAGCCCTCGCCGACCGAGATCGCGGCCGCCTGAGGCTGCCAGGCCTGCCGGAGCGCCAGCCACACGACTGCGACGAGGCCGAACACGATGCCCTGGATCACCGGCACGAACGGGTCGGACGTGCCCAGCGCGATCGCGACGACCAGGAAGGCCGCCGCCGGGATCAGCGCCCACGCCGCGTTGCGCAGCCGCAGGGCGAGCGACGTCGCGAGCACCCCCGCGACGAGCGTCAGGAGGAACGGCACGATGAGGTGGCCGTCGTCGGTGGCGACCGGTGCGATGGTCGTGAGCAGCTGCTTCCACGACATGACGGTGCCGAGAGCGAGCAGCCGCAGCGTCTCGAGCGTCGGCACGACGCCGGCGACGGTGGTGTTCGGCAGGGCGAGCGCGCCGCCGAACAGGAAGTAGGCGAGCAACGTGGTGCCGGTGAGGGCGAGGATGCCCCAGCGCAGCAGGGCACCCACGACGCCCAGGGCCATGCCGACCACCAGCGCGCCGAGCGCGGCCACGAGGTAGCGGGCTCCGTCGAAGGTGGGCGAGAAGCCGACGATCGGAACGAGCAGCAGGAGCGCCACGGCGACGAGGTCGAGGATCCAACGGCGGGCCGGAAGCGACACGCCGGCAGCGCGGGGCGTGCGGGCACGGGACGTCGGTGCGCTCGAACCTGCGCCGCCCGGTGCGGCGGCCTCGGCGCGCGACAGCGGGGTCACCGGGGCGGTCATGCGAGCACCTTCCGCAGGGCGTTGGGCAGCTGATCGAGCGCGCCGAGCGTCACGACATCCGCCTCGCCGATGCGACGCAGCGAGGGCGTCTCACCCGGCGATGCGACCACGGCGAGGACGCGCGCGCCGTACGGCAGGCGACTGCAGGCGGTGCGCAGATCGTTGGCGTCCACCTTGCTGCCGCACACCAGCACGACGACGCTGGCGAGGGGAAGCGTGGCGGCGACGACGCCGGCAAGCTCGACGACGGTTCCCGCGCGGGGCTTGGACGGGCCGAGCGCGGCGAGCGAGTCGAGGAACTGCTTGCCCGTGCCGGACGGCAGCGCGCGCTCCTGCACCCGGATCTCGACGCGGTGCGAGTCGCGCAGCGCGCGCAGGCCGAGGGAGCCGGCGGCCGAGATCGCGAGCTCGAACTCCTCATCGTCGCGGTAGTCGGCGGGGCTCGTCGACAGGCCGATCACGAAGTGCGAGCGGCGCGTCTCCTCGTACTGCCGCACCATCATGTGGCCGGTGCGCGCCGTCGACTTCCAGTGCACGTGGCGGAGGTCATCGCCCGGCTGGTACTCGCGCAGGGCGTGGAACGACACGTCGTCCGGCGACAGGTCGGCGGCGGGGAGACCCTCGAGGTCGCGGAGGAACCCCAGCGACTGGCCGTCGAACAGCACGGTGCGCGGATGCACGAACAGGTCGACCGGCTCGTCGCGGCGGTGCACCCGCTCGAACAGGCCGAGCGGATCGCCGCGGACCACGCTGACCGGGCCGACCTTGACGACGGCGCGGCGGGTGGTGGGGATCGCGAAGAGCTCCTCGGCGGATTCGCCCGCCGCGAGCCGGTTCACGTCGAAGACGCCGCGCCCGGCGCCCACGGGCAGCAGCACGCGCGACGGCAGGATCGCGCGCTGACCGGTGTTGGCGAGGGTCAGGGCGCCGACGGCGCGCTCCCCCACGACGACGCGGGTCCGGTTGAGGTCGAGCGACACCTCGTACGCCGTGCGCCCGATGAGGAAGAGCAGGCACAGCACGAGCACGACGGCGATCGAGACCGCAGCGACAGTGAGCTCCCACCAGCCGAGAGAGCGGCCGGCGATCCACAGTGCGATGGCACCGGCGATGAGCACCCAGGCGACGGGGCGCACGACCCCGAACACGCCGCCGAGCCATGCGCCGGCGCGCCGCAGCGCGGCCAGCATGAGCCGGCCGTACCAGGCGCGGCGGTCCTCCGCCGCCGTCGCCTGCCCGAGTGCCTCCGTCGCCATCAGGCCGCCGACCTCGCCTGCGGCGCGGCGACCGAGTCGAGGACGCGCGCGATGACTGTCTCGGCCGAGGTGCCGGCGAACTCGGCCTCGGGGTCGAGCACGAGACGGTGGGTCCACACCGGGGCGACGAGCGCCTTGATGTCGTCCGGCAGCACGAAGTGGCGGCCCTGCGCGGCGGCGTAGACCTTCGCGATGCGGATCATGGCGAGCGAACCGCGCACCGACACGCCGACGCGCGTCGCGGAATCGTTGCGGGTGGCCTCGGAGAGCTGGGCGGTGTAGCGCAGCACGGCGGGGTCGACGTGCACCGTGCCCGCGAGGTCGGCCATGTCGGCGACCGCACCCGTCGTGATGATCGCGGAGAGGTGCGCCGACGGGTTGCGGTCGGCCGCGCCCGCGAGGATGCGCTCAGCCACCGCCAGATCGGGGTAGCCGATCGAGGTCTTGACCAGGAAGCGGTCGAGCTGCGCTTCGGGCAGCTTGTAGGTGCCCGCCTGCTCGATCGGGTTCTGCGTCGCGATCACGAGGAACGGCCGGCCCACGTCGTGCGTGACGCCGTCGACGGTGATCCGTGACTCCTCCATCACCTCGAGGAGCGCCGACTGCGTCTTGGGCGACGCGCGGTTGATCTCGTCCGCCAGCACGATCGAGGCGAACACCGGGCCGCGGTGGAACTCGAACCGGTGCTGCGCCTGGTCGTAGATCGTGACGCCGGTCACGTCGGACGGCAGCAGGTCGGGCGTGAACTGGATGCGGCTGCTGGTGCCCTGCACCGTCGCCGCGAGCGCCTTGGCGAGGCTCGTCTTGCCCGTGCCCGGAGCATCCTCCAGCAGCACGTGCCCCTCCGCGAGCATCGCCGACAGCACCAGCGCCACGACCTCGCGCTTTCCCATGAGCGCCTGGTCGACGTTGTCGACCAGGCGGGCGAAGGTGCCCTGGAACCAGGCAGCCTGTTCGGGGGTCATCGTCATCGTGATTCGTTCCTTTTCATGAGTCGTCTTCGCAGCTCTCGCTACTGCCAGGTTCGCCGCTCGCTGTCGCCATAGCCGCCGATCGAGATCCAGACCTGCTCGCCGTCGTCGCCGAAGTAGCAGCCCAGCTGCACCGTTCCGTCCGCGGGCAGGTGCCGCGTCGCGCCACCGGCGAAGGGCGTGCCGCCGTAGGGTCCCGTGGCGTTGCAGTGGACGGTGTAGTCGCCTGCGGGGAAGTTCTGGGTGTGCACCAGGAAGTACGCGCACTGCGCGGTGCTGCAGTTGTCCTGTCCCTGCGCGGAGCTGCCCTTCGTGACCCACACCTTCGGCTGAGGCGGAGCCACCGTGGTGGCGGCATCCGAGGCGATCCCGCTCCACTGGCCGGCGGCATCCTGAGCGCGCGCCTCGATGGTGTGGCGTTCGCTGTAGCCGTAGTTGTTGGTCCGCGAGTTGTTCAGCGCCACGTCCTGCCACCCGCCGCCGTCGATGCGGATCTGCATCGCCGTGATGGCGCGACCGTTCTCAGCCGGGGGGCTCCAGCTGAAGGTGATGCTCGTACCGCTCGCTTTCGCGCTCACGTTCGGGTTGCGCACGGGCCCATAGGGCTTCACGGTGTTGGAGGGGGCCGACTCGGCGCCGGGCTCGCTCACACCGTTGACGGTGGCGACGGCCCGCACCCGCACGGTGTAGTTCGTCCCGTTCGTCAGTCCCCCGATGGCGGCGCCGTTGCCGGCGATCGCCTGCCAGCCGCCGTTGTTGACGGATGCCTGGTAGCTCAGTTCGTTGGAGTTCGCCCCGTTGGACGCTCCGGCCTGGAAGTTGACGGTGAGCGAACGGTCGCCCTCGCGCGCGGTCACGTTGGTCGGAGCCCCGGGCGGCGTGAACGCGCGCTGCGGCGCCGAGGTCGCGCTGAACTGACCCCAACCGGCCTTGTTCTGCGCGCGCACCCGGAACGTGTAGTCGGTGGTCGACGTGTCCACGACGACGGCCTGGCTCGTCTGCCCCGCTGCGACGGGGATGGAGTTGACCAGCGACGATCCGCGGAGGACGTCGAGCTGGTAGCCCGAGATGGCATCGCCGTTGTCGGCGGGAGCCTTCCAGGCCACCTGCATCTGGGCCTGCGATCCCACGGGCTGAAGGCGCGCGGTCGTCGGGGCGGCGGGCGCGTCGGGCGCTCTGGCCGGGATCTCACTCACCGACCACGGGCTCCAGCTCGACGGCTCGGGCGCGCGGTTGAGGGCCTGCACCCGCACCTGGTACGCGACGCCGTTCTGCAGCCCGTCCCACACGATCGAATTGCCGACGACGTCGGCCTTCTGGCTGATGCCCGACGGGGGCGCGGGCGAGATCTCGAGGTTGTACTTCTCGACAGGGGAGCCCGGCGTTGTCGGAGTCACCCACGACACGGAGAGGCTGCGGTCGCCGAAGACGAGCGACGGTGCGGCCGGTGTGTCCGGACGCGCATCGGGGCGCGCGGTCTCGGACGGCGCCGAGGGGTCGGACGGGCCGACGCGGTTCTCGGCCACCACCGTGAAGTTGTATTCGACGTTGTTCGTCAGACCGTCGAGCGTGCACGTGGTCGCCAGGCACTCCTTCGTGTAGTTCCCCGCGGTGGACGAGACGAGGTACCGCTCGATCTCGGCGCCGTTGTTGGCCGGCGGAGTCCACGACAGCACGACGGTGCGGTCCTGCACGCTCGAGACGGTCGGCGTGCCGGGGGCGTCGGGCTTGCCCTGCACGGTGAGCCGGATGCGGCCCTCGACCTCCCGGTCGGGATCGCCGGTGGCGTCCTGGACGCGGTAGCGCACGACCATCGTGCCGAAGAACTTCGCGTCGGGCGTGACCTGCACCTGGTCCCCCGCCACGTCGACGTCGCCCTGACCGGTCTCGAGGACCGCGGTGGTCACCTTCAGCGGCTTGCCGGGGAACGGGTTCACGTCGTTGCTCAGCACGGGGACCGTGATGGTCTTGCCCTGATGGGCCTCGTCGATCACGTCGTCGTTGGCCGTGGGCAGTTCGCGTGTCGATGCGATCACGCGGATCGTCACGGTGCCCTCGATCGGCTCGGTGGTCCCGTCGGTGATTCGCAGACGGAGCGTCGCGGCGGTGCCCTTCTTCGTCTCCGCGGCGGCGCTGACGAGCAGCTCGTCGTCCTTGATCGACGCCGTCATGCCGTCCGGCGACCCTCCGACGATGTCGAACTCCAGGCGGTCCGCGTCCTCGGGGTCGGGGTCGGTGGTCAGCCCGCCGAGGTCGAGCGACGTGGCGTCCTCGCCGGGTGCGACATCCATCTGCCCGTTGACGAACGTCGGCTGCTGGTTCTCGGGCGGCAGCACGGTGATCGGCAGGGTCAGGGTGGCCTTGCGCCCCTCCGGGTCGTCGGGGCCGGTGCCGTCGGTGACCTCGAACGTGATGGCGTCGGGACCGAAGAACCCAGGGGCCGACGTGTAGACGAGCGTGGTCTGGTCCTTGATGAGCGAGGACCCGTCGTTGTGTGCCGCGGTGACCTTCGCTGCCTCCGTGATGACGACCTTGCCGCCGTCAGCGGACCGCACGTGCTCCGAGAGAGGCAGCTCGACGGTCTCGCCGCTCTCGACCTCGATCGGCTCGGTGGAGACCAGCGTCGGCGGCAGCGACGAGAGAGCGGGGATGTGGATGAAGGCGGATGCCGCGTTGCCGTCGCGGTCGGTGATCGTGTAGGTCGCGAGGCGGTCGGCGTCGCCCAGCGTGACCCGGACCTTGCCGTTGGCCAGCACCCGCGAATCCGCATCGGCGACCTTCAGGTCGAGGTCTTCGACCGTGCCGTCGGGATCCTCGTCGTTGACGAGCACCTCGAGATCGACGACCCCGTCCTCCACATCGGCCGCGCGCACGTAGTCGTCGCGCGCGATCGGACGCTGGAGCGGGACGTCGTCGGCGACCGTGATCTGCAGCACGGCCTTCGCCTCGGCGCCCCGGGCATCGCGGATCGTGTACTGCAGCGACGTCTCCACCGGCTCCGACGGCGAGGTCACGACGACGCGGTTGCCTTCGACCTTCGCCTCGAGGCCTGCGACGTCGGGCAGGATGAGCCCGTTCTTGACGATGCCGAACTCGTCGCCGTCGGGGTCGGAGTCGTTGGCGAGCACGGGCACGGCGACCGAGCGGTCGGGGCGCATGATGACGGAGTCCTTGACCGCATACGGCGCCTGGTTGACGCCCTCGGCGGGGGCGATCCCGACGCGGATCGTCGCCGTAGCCTCCGCGCCGAGGCGGTCGCGCACGCGATAGGCGAAGGTGTCGACGCCCGCGGTGTCGTCGAACGCCTCGTAGATCAGGTAGTCGGAGCCGGTCTCGGTGATCCGGCCCTTGCTCGGCGACGAGGCCAAACCGACCAGCTCGACCGAGTCGCCGTCCGCGTCGATGCCGTCCAGCGGCACGGCGATGCGCACCCGGGTCCCGCCGAGCACGCGCGCCGTGAGGTCGCGCGGGCGGGGAGCGGCGTTCGTCTCGTCGTTGACGGGGATCACCTGGATGGTGATGTAGCCGGCGTCCTTCTGGCCGGTGCTGTCGACGACCTCGTAGGTGGCATAGACGGTGCCCGGCTTGTCCGATGCCCGGAAGCGCACGGTGTCCTGCGAGACGAAGGCCTCGCCGTCCTCGGGCTCGATCAGCGGGGGCACGAGGTCGGGTGCGACGTGGATGGTGTCGCCGTTCGGGTGGTAGTCGTTGTCGAGCACCGGGATGGTCACGACGTCGCCGGCGCGCACCACGACCTGGTCGTCGTTGGCGACCGGCGGGCGCAGCTGCGCGGGCGCCGGGATGGGGATGACGATGACATCGCCCTCGGCGGACTGCGAGCCGTTGGAGATGCGATACGTGATGCGCACCTGCTCCGAAAGCGCGGCCTGGTCGCTGATGCGCAGCGTCTCGTGGTTGAGCACCGCGACCGCGATGCCCGAGTTCGGCTCGACCGTCACCGACTGCACCACCAGGATGCCGCCGGACGGGTCGGAGTCGTTCGTCAGCACGTTGACGAGCACTCCCCCGCCGCTCGGCAGGAGCGCCACGTCGCGCACCGCCACCGGCGGCAGATCGGTCTCCCCTTCGGGGATCACATCGACCCGCACGATGCCGGGCACGCCCGCGGCGCCGGCCGCCACCATGTACTGCACGTAGTACGTGCCGGGGGTCGCAGAGCGGAAGGTGAAGGTCTTGTTGGCGTAGTCCGGCACGATGTCGGCGCCCGAGACGGGATCGACGCGGGCGAGGCGCAGCGGTTCGCGACCGGCGCCCACATCGTTGACGAGGGGCGACACAGTCGCCGTCTGCCCAGTGCGGACGGCGATGTAGTCGGCATTGGTCACCGGGTCGATGGAGCCGACCGGACGAACGTCGAAGCGGATCGTGCCGACCGTGACATCGGTCCCGTCGGAGACCGAGATCTCGACATCCTTGCGGCCCTGCGTCCCGCCGACGGCGCGATAGGTGATGCGGCCGTCCGACGTGTAGTCGGCCTCGTCGCCCTCCGCGGGCGTCACTGCGCCGAGGAAGACGTCGTCGCCGTCGGGGTCGATCCAGTCGGGCAGCACGTTGTAGGTGATGGTGCCGCCCGCTTCGATGGCGACGGTCGTCACGCGTTTCTGGGTCGGCGGCGCGTTGACGTCCCAGCCGTGCACCGACAGCGAGACGCGCGCGGTGTCGGTGCCGCCGCGGCCGTCCGAGACCTCGTAACTGAAGGATGCCGACCCCGAAGCGTCCTCGGGGACCGCGATCTGCAGCGCGCGGCCGTTGTCGATCGACTGCACCTGGCCGATCGACGGGCCCCCGTCGAGGACCCGCGTCGTCAGGACGTCGCCGTCAGGGTCGCTGTCGTTGTCGAGCAGCGGGAGGATCGTGGTGCGGCCCGGACGGACACCGAGGTCGTCGTCGTTGGCATCAGGCGGCGTGTTGATCTCGGAGCGCTCCGGGAGGACCGTCTCGGTGGTCTCCTCGGTGGTCTGCTCGTCGTCCTCGGTCTCGCCTTCGGGCGGGGTCAGCTCGTCCCAGTTGTCGACGCGCTGCAGATCTTCGGCCGCCATCCACGTGGCGCCGCCGACGATGTCGTTGAGCACCACGACGTCGCGGTTCACGCGGAATTGCAGCAGCGACGTGGGCTCGACGCCGTCGATGTCGGCATCCAGATCGCCGGCGTCACCCGCGCAGTCGCGCACGAAGCGGCCGGAGCCGCTCCAGGCCGCGTAGGCGCAGCCGTCGAGCCACACCGGATAGGCCGGCGCGCCCTCGCCGCCGGCCTTCACCGTCGTCGGCTCGGAGCCGTCGAAGGGCACACGCACCAGCGAGGAAGCCGTCGACACCGAGACGGCGTCCGCGGCGGCGGAGGCTTGCTGCAGCACGGCATCGCGCCCGCCGTCGACCTCGGTCTCCCGACCGTCCGCGATGACCGTGCCGTCGGAGGTGTCGAGCACCACGGCCTTGTCGCCGACCGAGGTGATCGACAGCGTGGACTTCTTGTCGACACCGGGCAGCGCGGCGCGTTCCGGCTTCTCGGGGGCGTCGTCGGCGCCCATCCGGATGGTGACCAGCTCCGCGGTCTCCGCTGACGCGCCGTGCACGATGCCGTCGACGCCGACGGCGACATCCGCCCCCTCGCCGAGATTCGTCGTCGGATCGGTCCCCTCGATCTGGAACGATCCGATGCCTTCGGCAGGCAGCACCCACAGATCGCCCGACGCGCGGTCGAGGATGGCGGCCGTCGTGCCGCCCAGCACCACCTTCGCGTCGCCGGGCAGGCTCGCAGCCCCCGACAACGCGACCATCCCCGGATCAATCACGCTGACCGCGGAGCCGGCGCTGTCGACGAGGAGGACCGTGCTGCCCGACTGAAGGATGTCGTAGTCGTCGCTGGTCGTGCGGAGCCCTCCGTCGAGCACCTGCGACTCATGGTTGAAGTGACCGACCATGAGACTCGACTGCTTCGTCACCCACACGCCGCCGTCATGGAGGTCGACCTCGGTGGTGGGGACACCCTGATAGACGAACGCGAGCGTCGTGAGTGTGACGGCCGCGGCTGTCACCGCACCCGCGGATGCGAGCGCGCGCGGACGAGCGCGCAGCCATGCGGAAGACCTCATCGAACCTCGGCCTCCTCCGGGGTGTCGTGCGTCTCTACGTGGCGCCGAGACCGGACGTGGGGCGTCCGGCGCTCACCGAAGACATCAGGGAACAGTCCAGCCTAACCCGACAGACGGAACGCGATTGGACGGGAAGTGTCAACTACGACGATGATAATCCGCCTGATCAGAGCCGATCGATGGGGACAAACACCCATCGATCGGCGGCGGCGGTGCGAGGCCGCCGCTACCAGGCCGTGGACTGGGCATCGCCGGATCCGCCTGGCCCGCTGTAGCTCACCCACTTCGCCCCGGCATAGCCCGAGTAGCAGCTCAGACGCACGCTGTCATTCGCTCCGACCTGGTAGGAGTTGCTGCTCCAACGCCCCTCGGAGTCGTTGCAGCTCAGCGTGTATGTACCCGGCACCCAGTTCTCGACGTTGAAGACGAAGTACGAGCACGCGGCCGAGTCGCAGCCGGGCATGCCGGCCGCGCTGGAGCCTCGGCTGGTCCACGCGCGCGGTTGCGGCGGATCCACCGTCCGGGCAGAGTCGGCGACGACCCCGCTCCACTGACCGGCGGCATCCTGCGCGCGCGCCTCGACGCGGTGCGTCTCGGCGTAGCCGTAGTTGCCGGTCGTCGAGCCGCTGTTCGCCACGTTCTGCCACCCGCCGCCGTCGATGCGGATCTGCATCTGCGTGATGGCGCGGCCGTTGCCGCTGGGTGCGTTCCATTGGTAGGTGATGCTCCGGCCGCTGGCCGATGCCGAGACGCTCGGGTTGTTGACCGGGCCGTACGGGATGACGGAGTTCGACGGCGCCGAGGCAGCGCCCGGCTCCTGCACTCCCCCGACGGTGGCGACGGCCCGCACACGCACGGTGTACGTCGTGCCGTTCGACAGCCCGCCGATGATGTTGTTCCCCGGCATCCCCGCCCAGTTCCCGCCGTTGAGCGAGTACTGGTAGCTCAGCTCGCCGGTGCTCGCGCCGTTACCGGCGGCCGCGCCGTACGACACCCTGATCGAGCTGTTGCCGCTCGGTGTGTCGGCCGAGACGTTCGGCGGCGCCCCCGGCGGCGTGAAGCCGCGCTGCGGCGCGGAGTTGGCGCTGAACGCACCCCAGCCCGCCTTGTTCTGCGCCCTCACCCGGAAGGTGTAGTCCGCGGTGGAGGTGTTGACGACGACCGCCTGGCTCGTCTCCCCGGCCGACACGGGGATCGAGTTCAGGACGCTCCCGCCCTGCATCACGTCGAGCTGGTAGCCGTCGATGGCGTCGCCGTTGTCAGCCGGCTTGTTCCACGAGACGCGGATCTGCGCCTGCGCGCCGACCGGCTCGAGCCGCGCGGTCGTGGGGGCGCCCGGCGCATCCGGCGCCTTCGCGGGGATCTCGGTCACCGACCATGGGCTCGGGCTCGACGGGTCGGGCGCGAGGTTGTGGGCCTGTACGCGCACCTGGTACGCGACGCCGTTCTGCAGCCCGTCCCACACGATCGAATTGCCGACGACCTCGGTCTTCTGCGAGATGCCCGAGGGGGGTGCCGGCGAGATCTCCAGCGTGTAGTGCTGGACCGGAGAGCCGGGGGTGGACGGGGTGACCCACGCCACGTTCAGGCTCTTGTCGCCGAAGGTCAGCGTCGGAGCGGCAGGGGTGTCGGGCCGCGCATCGGGGCGCGCCTCCTCCGACGGCGCCGACGGGTCGGACGCGCCCACGCGGTTCTCGGCGACCACCGTGAAGTTGTATTTCACGTTGTTCGTGAGGCCGTCGAGCGTGCACGTGGTCGCCAGGCACTCCTTCGTGTAGTTCCCCGCGACGGAGGTCACGAGATAGCGCTCGATCTCGGCGCCGTTGTTGGCCGGCGGAGTCCACGACAGCACGACGGTGCGGTCCTGCACGCTCGAGACCACGGGCGTGCCCGGCGCATCGGGCTTGCCCTGCACCGTCAGCCGGATGCGCCCCTCGACCTCGCGGTCGGGATCGCCGGTGGCGTCCTGGACGCGGTAGCGCACGACCATCGTGCCGAAGAACTTCGCGTCGGGCGTGACCGTGACCTGGTCGCCCGCCACGTCGGCGTCGCCCTGCCCGGTCTCGAGGATCGTGGAGGTCACCTTCAACGGCTTGTCCGGGAAGGGGTTCACGTCGTTGCCGAGCACCGGCACCGTGACCGTCTTGCCCTGGTGCGCCTCGGGGACGATGTCGTCGTTCGCCATCGGCAGGTCGCGCGTGGACGCGATCACCCGCACGGTGACGGCGCCCTCGACGGGCTCGGTCGTACCGTCGTCGATGCGCAGGCGGATCGTCGCGGCGGTGCCCTTCTTCGTGTCGGCCGCCGCACTCACGCGCAGCTGGTCGCGCTCGACGGATGCCGTCATGCCGTCGGGTGCTCCGCCGACGATCGTGTACTCGATGCGCTCCGCGTCCTCCGGATCGGGATCCGTGGTCAGGCCGGCGAGGTCGAGCGCCGCGGGATCCTCGCCCGGCGCGACATCCATCTGTCCGTTGACGAACGTCGGCTGCTGGTTCTCGGGCGGCAGCACCGTGATGGGCAGCGACAGCGTCGCCTTGCGACCTTCGGGGTCGTCGGGGCCTGTGCCGTCGGTGACCTCGAACGTGATCGCGTCGGGGCCGAAGTAGCCGGCCGCCGACGTGTACACCAGGGTCGTCTGGTCCTTGATGAGCGAGGAGCCGTCGTGGTGCGCCGCCGTGACCTTGGCAGCCTCCGTGATGACCACCTTGCCGCCGCCGGCGGCGCGGACGTGGTCGGCGAGCGGCAGCTCGACGGTCTCGCCGCTCTTGACCTCGACCGGCTCGGTCGACAGCAGCGTGGGCGGCAACGACGACAGCGACGGGATGTGGATGAACGCGGATGCCTCGTTCCCGTCGCGGTCGACGACGGTGTAGGTCGCGAGCCGGTCGGCGTCGTCGAGCGTGATCCGCACCTTGCCGTCGGCCAGCACGCGAGACTTCGCGTCCGCCACGGTCAGGTCGAGGTCCTCGACGGTGCCGTCGGGATCCTCGTCGTTGGCGAGCACCTCGAGATCGACGACACCCTCCTCGACGTCGGCGGCGCGGACGTAGTCGTCCCGCGCGATCGGCTTCTGCAGCGGCACGTCGTCGGCGACGGTGATCTGCAGCACGGCCTTCGCCTCGGCGCCGCGGGCGTCGCGGATGGTATAGCGCAGCGATGTCTCGACGGCCTCGGAGGGCGACGTGACGACGACGCGGTTGCCCTGCACCTTCGCCGTCAGCCCCGGGACGTCGGGCAGGATCAGGCCGTTCTTGACGATGCCGAACTCGTCGCCGTCGGGGTCGGAGTCGTTGGCGAGCACCGGCACCGCGACCGAGCGGTCGGGGCGCATGATGACGGAGTCCTTGACCGCGTAGGGTGCCTGGTTCACGCCCTCCGGGGGCGCGATGCCGATGCGAATCGTGGCCGTGGACTCGGCGCCGAGCCGGTCGCGCACACGGTACGTGAAGGTGTCGACGCCCGCGGTGTCGTCGAAGGCCTGGTAGACGAGGTGGTCCGACCCCGTCTCGACGATGCGGCCCTTGCCGGGCGACGACGCGAGTCCGACGAGCTCGACGGAGTCCCCGTCGTCGTCGATGCCGTCCAGCGGCACCGCGATGTTCACCCGGCTGCCGGCGAGAACACGGGCGGTGAGGTCGCGCGGGCGGGGGGCCGCGTTGGTGTCGGCGTTGACGGGGATCACCTGAATGGTGATGTAGCCGGCGTCCTTCTGCCCCGTGCTGTCCACCGCCTCGTAGGTCGCGTAGACGGTGCCGGTCTTCTCGGACGCGCGGAAGCGCACGGTGTCCTGCGAGACGAAGACCTCGCCGTCGTCGGGATCGGTGAGCGGCGGCACGAGGTCGGGCGCGACGTGGATGGTGTCGCCGTTCGGGTGGTAGTCGTTGTCGAGCACCGGGATCGTCACCACATCGCCGGCGCGCACCACGACCTGGTCGTCGTTGGCGACCGGTGGCCGCAGCTGCGCGGGGGCGGGGATCGGGATGACGATGACATCGCCCTCGGCGGACTGCGAGCCGTTCGAGATGCGGTACGAGATGCGCACCTGCTCCGACAGCGCGGCCTGGTCGCTGATGCGCAGCGTCTCGTGGTTGAGCACCGCCACCGCGATGCCCGAGTTCGGCTCGACGGTGACGGACTGGACGACGAGAATGCCGCCGGACGGATCGGAGTCGTTCGTCAGCACGTTGACGAGCACCTCGCCGCCGCTCGGCAGGAGCGCCACGTCGCGCACCGCGACCGGTGGCAGATCGGTCTCGCCCTCGGGGATGACGTCGACCCGCACGATGCCCGGGATGCCCGCAGCGCCCGCGGCGACCAGGTACTGGACGTAGTACGTGCCGGGCGTGGCCGAGCGGAAGGAGAAGGTCTTGCTGGAGTAGTCGGGCACGATGTCGGCGCCCGTCACAGGATCGACGCGTGCCAGGCGCAGCGGCTCCCGTCCGGCGCCGACATCGTTGGCCAGCGGCGACACGGTGGCGGTCTGGCCCGTTCGCACGGCGACGTAGTCCGCGTTCGTCACGGGATCGATCGAGCCCACCGGCCGCACGTCGAACCGCACGGCGCCGACCGTCACGTCGGAGCCGTCCGAGACGGTGATCTCGACGTCCTTCCGGCCCTGCGTCCCGCCGACGGCGCGATAGGTGATGCGGCCGTCCGATGTGAAGTCGGCCTCGTCGCCCTCGGCGGGCACGACGGAGCTCAGGAACACGTCGTCGCCGTCCGGGTCGATCCAGTCGGGCAGGACGTTGTACGTGATCGTGCCGCCGGCCTCCACCGCCACCGTCGTGACGCGCTTCTGCGTCGGTGGCGCATTCATGTCCCAGCCGTGTACGGCCAGCGACACCCTCGCGGTGTCGGTGCCGCCGCGGCCGTCGGCGACCTCGTAGGTGAAGGATGTCGTGCCCTGCGCGTCTTCGGGGACCGCGATCTGCAGCGCGCGGCCGTTGTCGATCGACTGCACCTCACCGACCGAAGGACCGCCGTCCAGCACGCGCGTCGTGAGCACGTCGCCGTCGGGATCGCTGTCGTTGTCGAGCAGGGGAAGGATCGTGGTGCGGCCGGGGCGCACACCGAGGTCGTCGTCGTTCGCGTCGGGCGGCGTGTTGATCTCGGACCGTTCCGGGAGCACCGTCTCGGTGGTCTCCTCGGTGGTCTGCTCGTCGTCCTCGGTCTCGCCCTCGGGCGGCGTGATCTCGTCCCAGTTGTCGACGCGCTGCAGATCCTCCGCCGCCATCCACGTGGCGCCGCCGACGATGTCGTTGAGCACCACCACGTCGCGGTTCACGCGGAACTTGAGCAGCGACGTGGGCTCGATGCCCTCGATGTCGACGGCGAGATCGTCGCCGTCGCCGGCGCAGTCGCGGACGAACCGTCCCGAGCCGGTCCACGCGGCATAGCCGCAGCCGTCGAGCCAGACCGGCTCTGCGGGCGCACCCTCGGGGCCGGCCTTCACGGTGGTGGGCTTCGACCCGTCGAATGGCACGCGCACGAACGCCGACTCCGTGGAGAGCGACACCGCGTCCGCCGCCGCGGAGACCTGCTGGAGCACGGCGTTGCGTCCCCCGTCGACGATCGTCGCGCGGCCGTCGACGATGACCGTGCCGGTGGAGCTGTCGAGCACGACCGGCTTGTCGCCGACCGCGGTGACCGAGAGCTCGGCCTTCTCGTCGACATCCGGCAGACCGCTGCGCACCGGGTCTTCGGGCGCGCCGTCGGAGCCGGTGCGGATCGTCACCAGCTCGCCGGACTCGGGTGCGACCGCGTAGACGACGCCGTCCACGCCCACCGCGGCATCCGCTCCCTTGCCGACGTTCACGATCGGGTCGGTGCCTTCGATCTGGAACGAGCCGACGCTCTGGCTCGGGACGACCCACAGGTCGCCGGACGAGCGATCGAGGATCGCGACGGTGTCGCCACCGAGCGCCACGTCGGCGTCACCGGGCATGCCGGCAGCGCCCGACATCGCCACCATGCCGGGGTCGATCACGCTGAGGGCGGAGCCGGCCCGGTCGACCAGCAGCACGGTCGAGCCGGACTGGAGGATGTCGTAGTCGTCACTGGTGGTGCGGAGCCCTCCGTCGAGCACCTGCGACTCGTGGTTGAAGTGACCGACGAGGAGGCTCGACTGCTTGGTGACCCAGACGCCGCCGTCGTGGAGGTCGACCTCGGTGGTGGGCACGCCCTGATAGACGAACGCGAGAGTGGTGATCGTGACAGCAGCCGCAGTGACGGCGCCGGCGGAAGCGAGGGCGCGGGGGCGCGCTCGAAGCCAGGTGAAAGACTTCATCGAACCTCGGCCTCCGGGGTCTCGTGCGTCTCTACGTGGCGTCGGGACCTGACATGGGGCGTCGGGCGCTCACAAAGACATGGGGGAACGGTCCAGCCTAACCCGGCGCACGGCGTGCTATGGGACGGGAAGTGCCATCACGGAAATCGTACCCGGCCAGGCGAGAACCGCGGATGGGGACAAACACCCATCGCGCTCTCGAACCACCTCGACGACCCGCGCCTCGCGCGCCGAGAGGGCGCCGTCACGACCGGATCGTTGCGCCCGCCGACGCGCCGACGTACTCGCGCAGGTGCTGGGCGGTGAGCGTCTCGGCGCTCGCGACGAGGTCGGCCGGAGTCCCCTCGAACACGATCGCCCCACCGTCGTGGCCGGCGCCCGGACCGATGTCGATGATCCAGTCGGCATGGGCCATGACGGCCTGGTGGTGCTCGATCACGATCACGCTGTTGCCGGCTTCGACCAGGCGATCCAGCATCCCGAGCATGTTCTCGACGTCGGCGAGGTGCAGGCCCGTGGTCGGCTCGTCGAGCACGTAGATCGCCCCCTTCTTCGACATCGAGATCGCGAGCTTGAGGCGCTGGCGCTCACCGCCCGACAGCGTGTTGAGCGCCTGCCCGAGCGTGAGATAGCCGAGGCCGACGTCGATCATGCGCACCAGGATCGTGTGCGCGGGCCCCTTGGCGAAGAACGCCGCCGCCTCGGAGGCCGACATCGCGAGCACCTCGGCGATGTTCTTGCCGTCGAGCGTGTACTCCAGCACCTCGTCGCTGAAGCCCGACCCCTCGCACAGCTCGCACAGCGTCTCGACGGTCTGCGTAAAACCGAGGTTGGTGATGATCACGCCGAGTCCCCGGCAGGCCGGGCAGGCGCCCTCGGAGTTGGCGCTGAACAGCGCCGGCTTCACACCGTTGGCCTTCGCGAATGCCGAGCGGACGGTGTCGAGGATGCCGGTGTACGTGGCCGGACTCGAGCGCCGGTTGCCCTTGATCGGCGACTGATCGACGACGACGACATCGTCGAAGGCCGGCACGTTGCCGTGTATCAGCGACGACTTGCCCGAGCCGGCGACGCCCGTCACGACGGTCAGGATGCCGAGCGGGACGTCCACGTCCACGTTCTTGAGGTTGTGCTGGGTCGCCCCGCGGATCTCGAGCGCGCCCTTCGCCGCGCGGGTCGACGGCTTCAGCCGCGCCCGGTCGTCGAGGTGACGGCCCGTGATGGTGCCCGACGCGCGCAGGCCCGCGACATCCCCCTCGTACTGCACCTCGCCGCCCGCGCGGCCGGCACCCGGGCCGAGGTCGACGACATGGTCGGCGATCTCGATCACCTCGGGCTTGTGCTCGACCACGAGCACGGTGTTGCCCTTGTCGCGCAGGAGTTTCAGCAGCCGGTTCATGCGCTCGATGTCGTGCGGGTGCAGTCCCGCCGTCGGCTCGTCGAAGACGTAGCTGATGTCGGTCAGCGGCGAGCCGAGGTGGCGGATCATCTTCGTGCGCTGCGCCTCGCCGCCCGAGAGGGTGCCCGACGACCGGTCCAGCGACAGGTAGCCGAGGCCGATGTCGATGAACGACGCGATCGTCTGGCGGAGGCCCGCCATGAGCGGCGCGACGGACGGGTCGTCCACCGTGTCGAGCCACGCCGCGAGATCCGTGATCTGCATGGCCGCGGCATCCGCGATGCTGAGCCCCAGGATCTTCGACGAGCGTGCCCCCTCGTTCAGCCGCGAGCCGCCGCAATCGGGGCAGGGCATGAACTTCACGGCCCGGTCGACGAACGCCCGTATGTGGGGCTGCAGCGAGTCGCGATCCTTCTGGAGCATGGACTTCGTGATCTTCGGCACGAGACCCTCGTAGGTCATGTTGATGCCGTTGATCTTGACCTTGGTGGGCTCCTTGTAGAGGAAGTCCTCGCGCTCCTGCGCGGTGTAATCCTGGATCGGCTTGGCCGGGTCGACGAAGCCCGACTCGGTGAAGCCCTTCACCATCCAGCCGTCGGGGTTGTAGCCGGGGACGTTGATCGCGCCGTCCTGCAGCGACTTGGTCTTGTCGTACAGCTCGTCGAGGTCGACGTCGCTGGTCTCGCCGAGACCCTCGCAGCGCGGGCACATGCCGCCGGTGATCTCGAACGAACGACGCTCCTTGACCTTCTTGCCGCCCTTCTCCATCGTCACGGCGCCGGCGCCCGACACGGAGGGGATGTTGAACGAGAACGCCTGCGGAGACCCGACGTGCGGCTGCCCGAGGCGGCTGAACAGCAGCCGCAGCATGGCGTGCGCGTCGGTCGCGGTGCCGACGGTCGACCGGGCGTTCGATCCCATGCGCTCCTGATCGACGATGATCGCGGGGCTGACGTTCTCGAGCGCGTCGACGTCGGGGCGACTGAGCTGCCCCATGAACTGCTGCACGAACGTCGGGTACGTCTCGTTGATGAGACGCTGCGACTCGTTCGCGATGGTGCCGAACACCAGCGACGACTTGCCCGAACCACTCACCCCCGTGAAGACGGTGAGCCGCCGCTTCGGGATCTCGACCGACACGTTCTTGAGGTTGTTCTCGCGGGCACCGACGACGCGGATGACCTCGTGCGAATCGGCGATGTGCGTGCCGGCGGTGCGGGGATCGGATGCCATCCCCACAGTCTGCCCGGCGATGCGGACACCGCGCTTCCTGAATCCTGCTCGATCCCGGTTCCGGCCCGCTTCCCGGGTTCGGGGCCCCGCGCTCCTCTCCCCCTCTCCCCCGGCGCATTTTGGCGACTCGCCAGGAACCGCGGCGAGAACTGCAGGTTTTGGCGACTCGCCCGGAACGGGCGCGAGAACTGCAGGTTTTGGCGACTCGCCGAGAACGGCGGCGAAAACGGCAGGTTTTGGCGACTCGCCAGGAACAGGCAGACGGAGGCGGTGGATGCCGCGGCGAACGGTGGATGCCGCGGATGCCGGTTACCCGACCTCAGGCCGCGCCCGACGCGGCGCCGGCGACGACTTCTGGCGAGTCGCCAAAACCAAGCAACCAAGACCGCAAACTATGGCGACTCGCCAAAATCGGTCCGACGGAGGCGATGGATGCCGCAGCCCACGGTGCATCGAAAGCCGGCGTCGGCGACGCCATTTGGCGAGTCGCCAAAACCAACCAACGAAGACCGCAAACAATGGCGAGTCGCCAAAATCGGCCCGACGGAGACGACGTCGGCGGCCCGCCCGCGGACGTCAGGCGGACGTCAGGCGGCGTCGACCTCGGCGGGGGCGGCCGGCTCGACCGCGAAGTTGTCGCGGAAGACGCTGGTCGGGTCGTACGCCGCCTTGACCACGCGCAGGCGGGCGAGCGTCGCGGGCGGGAAGGCCTCCGCGATCCGCTCGGGACGCTGGGACGAGTCGAAGCTCAGGTACGAGCCGTCGACGTGCGGCGCCACCTCGCGCCACTGGGCGTCGAGGCGGTCGGGGTGCGATCCGAGCGCCGTCACCGAGAAGCTCGCCGACCGGTGCGCGTAGGCGGTGGCATCCTCCGCGACGTCGGCCACGGCCCCGCCGACCGCGCGGAGCTGGAAGAACGGCACGGCGCCGGACTGCAGCATCCGTGCCGCCGCCGCGGCGAAGGCGGGCGTGACGTGCTCGATGAGGCCGGAGCGCGAGTGCGGCTCGCCCGCGCCGTGCTGGGGGCCGAGATCGGCGTTGCCCATGATCTGCGCGTACGTCGTCAGCTGCACCGACTGCTGCACGAGCGGGGCGAGCTCGGCGAACGGCTGCAGGCGGGCGATGATCGTGTCGGGATCGTCGGAATCGACCACCCCGTACAGCTGTACGACCTGCGGCTGCCCGGGCCGAGGTCCGCCGGTCATCAGGAACATCGTGAGATCGCGCGGCGACGCTTCGACGATGCGGCCATAACCCTCGAGGAACGCCGCGACGTCGTCGACCTGGAACGCGAGCTGCGCGTAGCCCACCTGGCCGATCTCGTCGACCTCGAACTCGAACGTGGTGACGATGCCGACGTTGGCCCCGGCCCCCCGGACCGCCCAGAACAGGTCGGGGTGCGTCTCGGCATCGGTCCGCACGAGAGAGCCGTCGGCGAGGACCACCTCGGCCGCCCGCAGATGGTCGATCGTGAG
This sequence comes from Microbacterium yannicii, assembly GCF_024055635.1. GTDB lineage: Bacteria > Actinomycetota > Actinomycetes > Actinomycetales > Microbacteriaceae > Microbacterium > Microbacterium yannicii. The sequence goes on along the minus strand of NZ_JAMXMB010000001.1, from coordinate 32,077 downwards.
GCCCTGCTCACGCGCGAGCAGGCCGATGCCGCCCGCCGTGGCGAGGCCGCCGACGCCGACGCCGCCGTAGTCTCCCGAGGTCAGCGCCCAGCCGTGCTCGCCCAGGACGGCGGCGACCTGCGCCCAGCGTGCGCCGGGTCCGATCCGCACCAGGCGGCGATCGACATCGAGCACCTCGATCTCGTCGAGGCGTCGGAGGTCGATCACGATGCCGCCATCGTTGGTGCTCCGGCCGCTGATCCCGTGGCCGCCGCTGCGCACCGAGAGGGGGAGCTCGGGATGCCCCCGCGCGAAGCCGATCGCCGCTGCGACTTGCTCGGCCGACGCCGGCTGCAGCACGAGTCCCGGCGCACCGCCGCGCATGTAGGTGGCGCGCACGTCGCCGTAGTCGAAGTCGCCGGGCTCGATCGCGCGCAGCCCGGCCGGAACATCGTCGTAGGCGATGCCGTCGCGACGGGCGGCCAGCGCCGCCGACGACCTCACCGGTGCGGCCGAGACGCCGCGGGTGCCGCGTTCAGACGCCACGAGCTCGCGGACCGCCGGCGCGACCTCCTCGCCGAAGCGCTGCAGCAGGTTCGGGTCGTCGCCGGCGAGGATGAACGTGCCGATGCCGTCCTCGAGCGCGAGCTGCGCGAGGCGCTCGGCGAACTCCTGCGGGTCGGCGGCGAGCCGGCCGACGTTCAGCAGGCGCCGGATCTCGCGCGGATCACGGCCGACCGATTCGGCGGCTTCGTCGATGGCGGCGTTGCCCTTCGCGAGGTCGCCGGGCTGCATGTACCCCAGCGACGGCAGCCAGCCGTCGCCCTTGCGCCCGGTCAGCGACAGCATGCGCGGCTTGTACGCCCCGATGTGGATCGGGATGTCGTGCGCGGGGCGCGGGCCGCGCTTGGCTCCGTGCACTCGGTGGTACCGGCCGTCGGTGAAGACACCGCCGCGTGCGTCGGTGCGCCACAGCTCGCGAATGAGATCGATCGCCTCTTCGAGCGCCGTCACCGCCTGGCCGGGGGTGAGCCGCGTGCCGCCCATCGCCTCGATGGCGTCCCAGAATCCGCCGGCGCCGAGCGCCAGGTCGAAGCGCCCGCCAGAGAGCAGGTCGATGCTCGCCGCCGCGCGTGCCACGACCGCCGGCGGCCGCAGCGGCACGTTGAGCACGTTCGGCGCGATCCGGATACTGTCGGTCCGCGCCGCGACGAACGACATGAGCGTCCACGTGTCGAGGAACGCCGGCTGGTACGGGTGGTCCTGGAACGTGACCAGATCGAGTCCGGATGCCTCGGCCACCTGCGACAGCAGCACGGGTGCCTCGGGGGTCGCTGCTGCGGGGGTGATGAAGGCGCCGAATTCGAGCGCGTGTCCGTAGTCCACGGGGGTCCTTTCAGCCGATGGTCGCGCTGCGGCGGATCGGCGCGGCCGCCGTCGCGGCCGATGAGTCGAGGGTTCCCGGGCGCATGCCCGAGACCAGGATGTCGAGCAGGAGGTCGCGATCGGCGGGGGCGCCGAGACGCACGGCGTGCTCGATGCCGCAGATCAGGCGCTGCAGCTGCGCGACCGAGAGGTCGTCGCGCACCACACCGTCCCGCTGCGCGCGCGAGAGCACCGCGTCGTACCCCGCGAAGACCTCGCCCCGCGCGACCGAGCACTCGTCGTGCAGGTCGGGATCGGTGAGGGCGAGGTCCGTGAGCACGGTCTCGAGGCCGCCGTCCTGCAGCTGCAGGACGACCGCGTCCTCGAGGAACCCCCGGAACGCGGCGTCCGCATCGGGCTCGGTGAGGGCCCGGTCGGCCGCCGCACCCAGGCGGACGAGGGTCTCGACGCTGAGGGCCTCGATCAGCGCCCGGACGGTCGGGAAGTGGCGGTAGACGGTGCCGATCCCGACGCCGGCATCCCGGGCGATGTCGTTGAGCCGCAGTGAGCGCGCGTCGTGCCGGCGCGCGACTTCGAGAATGCGCTCACGGCTGCGAACAGCATCGGCTCGGGGGCTCATGGCTCCAGCGTACACCCGAAACGGATAAGCTATCCGCTTCTAGGGCATCACGCGCCAGCAGCCGTCGACGTGGTCGTCGACCATGCCGGCCGACTGCATCAGCGCGTACATCGTCGTCGGCCCGACGAAGCGGAAACCGCGCTTGCGCAGGGCCTTGCTGAGCGCATCCGACGCCGGTGTCGTGGCGGGCACCTCGGCGAACGTCGCCGGGCGACGATGGGATGCCGGGGCGAACGACCACATGAACGAATCGAGCTCACCCGGTTCGAGGTCGAGCACGAGCCGTGCGTTGGAGATCGTGGCCTCGATCTTCGCGCGATTGCGGATGATGCCGGCATCCGTCATCAATCGCGCGATGTCGTCCTCGCCGAACGCCGCCACGGCTGCGGGCTCGAAGCCCGCGAAGACCTCGCGGAACCGCGGACGCTTGCGCAGGATCGTGATCCACGAGAGGCCCGCCTGGAAGCCCTCCAGGCTCATCTTCTCGAAGAGCGCCCGATCGCCGTGCAGCGGCACGCCCCACTCCTCGTCGTGGTAGCGGGCGTACTCGAGGTCGTCGCCGACCCACGCGCACCGCGCGCGGCCGTCGGCTCCGAAGCGGACGTCGATGCTCACCCGGTCAGACTATGCGCGGGCAACGACCTGCCGGCTCGCGGCCGCCGGCAGACCCGACGGGTCCCTCAACCTTCATGTGGAGGTCACACGTTCGGTCGCCGAGGGCCTCCTCCGTCGCTTACCTTGGAATGTCGGGCCTGTGCGGTCCACGCAGGGAGGAAACGCCATGAAGATCGTCGCTTCGTCGGACTGGCGGGACGCCATCCCGTTCGACACTCTCGTGCTGGTCGCCGACATCGTCCCGGGCGAGCCGACGCGGTGCTTCACGTGCGGCGCCGACTCCGAGCCGCGGGAGCGCACCGAGCTCTGGGCGTTCAAGCACCGGCACCCGAAGAACCACGACGGCTACGTGCGCTTCTACTGCGCCGAGCATCGGCCGGAGATCCCGCGGCCGACGGCTGCCGCATCCCTTGCTCCCGCTCGTGCCACGGGGCGACCGGCGTCGCGGCCCGCGGCCGAGCGCCGTGTCTCGAAGCCGACCATCCCCGACCGTGTGCGCGCGATGTGCCCCAACTGCTTCGTCGAGATCTCGGCGACCGGCGAGTGCGGCATGTGCGGCTGGGCCGCCTGACCCACCCTCCACGCCCGCGCCGGCGCCCTCCCGCGTGACATTCGAAGGAGGGGACCCGTGCCCGACGCGCGGCCGCCGGCGAAGGCATCCTCGACGGCGCGCGACGCCCGATGCGCGGACGGCGCGGAAGCCACCTTCACGAGGGATGTGTCCGGAACCCCTCGATTCCGGACCCCTGCCACGCATCGTTGCCGTTCTGTGACCTAGGCGGCCGACGACGGTCCCGTCACTTCTTCTTGAGCGACTTCTCCGACACCGGCGCGTTGCCCGACGCGGCGAGCGCGCGATAGTACTCGCGGGCCTCGTCCTGGCGGGCGCGCTCGGCACCCGACGCGATGGGCGCCCGCACATGCTCGGGTGCGAAGCCGTAGGCGTCGACGAGGTCCTGCGCGTGGGGGCGCAGCCGCGCGCTGAGGCGGTCGATGTAGCGGGAGACGGATGCCGCGCGCTGGGTCGACAGTCGCCCATTGATGAGGTACCACGCGAGGTGCTTCTCGATCAGGTGCATCCCGAACAGATCGCGCAGCCACGTGAGCACCTGCGTGGTGCCCTCGTCGGAGACGCGGTTCACCCCGTCGGTGAACGCCTCCCACTGCAGGAGTTCGGCGTGGGCGCGAGCCGCCTCGATGAGCTCCGCCTGGTGGCTGTTGAAGAGTGCCGCCGCCTCGGCGGGCGACAGCTTGGATGCCGGGCGCAGCGCCGACGCGACATCGGCCACCATCCGCTGCACGCGACCGGCGAGCAGCTCGTGCTGCTGGTCCTCGCGCAGGCCCAGCTCCACCGAACGCGCCGTCGAGCCGAAGTCGGCGACGGCCTGGCCGAGCTGGCGCAGACCCGCGCCGTGGAACAGCTTGCCGGCCGTCTGCCGTGCGGCGAAGCGGGCCAGCTTCGCGGCATCCGCTCCCTTGAACTGCTTGGCGTAGTCCGACAGGAGCCGCTTGCCGACCAGCTGCAGCAGCACGTTGTTGTCGCCCTCGAAGGTGGCGAAGACGTCGAGGTCATGGTGCAGGCCGACCAGGCGGTTCTCGGCGAGGAAGCCGGAGCCGCCGCACGCCTCACGCGCCTCCTGGATCGTGTTGAGAGCGTTCCACGTGCTGAGCGGCTTCAGCGCCGCCGCGAGCGTCTCGAGATCCTCGCGCTCGTCGGACGTGTCGGTGCGCCCCGAGAAGACTCCGTCGAACTTCCGCAGCAGCTCGTCGTGGCTGAAGAACTGGGCGTAGTTCTGGGCCAGCAGCGGCAGCAGGCGCCGCTGGTGCTTGCCGTAGTCCAGCAGCACGACCTCTTCGGTGCCGGCGCCGGAGTCGAACTGACGGCGCTGGTTCGCGTATGTCAGCGCGATGTGGAGCGCCAGGGCGGTGCCGGTGGTCGCGGCTCCGTCGAGCGACACGCGGCCCTGCACCAGTGCGCCGAGCATCGTGAAGAAGCGGCGACCAGGGCTCGGGATGTCGGACGTGTACGAGCCGTCCGCGGCGACCTGGCCGTAGCGGTCGAGCATGTTGAAGCGCGGCACACGCACGTGGTCGAACGCGAGCCTGCCGTTGTCGATGCCGTTGAGGCCGCCCTTGACGCCGTCGTCCTCGCTGATGATGCCGGGCATCATGTTGCCCTCGTCGTCGCGGATCGGCACGAAGAAGCAGTGCACGCCGTAGTTGACGCCGCCCGTGATGAGCTGCGCGAACACGGTCGCCGCCTTGCCGTGCAGCGCCGCATTCCCGAGGTAGTCCTTGTATGCGCCGCGGAACGGCGTGTGGATCACGAACTCCTCGGTGTCGGCGTCGTAGGTCGCCGTCGTGCCGATGGCCGCGACATCCGATCCGTGGCCGGTCTCGGTCATCGCGAACGCGCCGGGGATCGACAGGTCGAGGATGCCTGCCAGCCACTCCTCGTGGTGCTTCTCGGTGCCGAGCTGGAACACCGCCGAGCCGAACAGACCCCACTGCACTCCCGACTTGATCTGCAGGCTGGGGTCGGCCAGCACGAGCTCCTGGAAGCCGGCGAGGTTCGCGCCGTTGTCGTTCTTGCCGCCGTAGCGCTCCGGCATCGCGCGCTGCGAACCGCCGTGCTCGACCAGCAGGTGCAGCTGCGTCAGCACGCGCTCGCGGTGCTCGGCCACCGACTGACCTTCGACCCGCCAGAACGCGGGATCCTTGATCATCTCGCGAGCCTCACGGCGGGTGTCGCCCCAGGTGCCGAGGAGCAGGTCGGTGACCGCGGAGATGTCGATGCGCGGCTCGGATGCCTCGGCCGCCGTGTGCGGGGCTGTCGGGGCGCCGCCGGCCGGCGTGCGCTTGCTGGTGGCGGGCTTCTTGGTGCGGACGGCGGCGTCGGCCATATGCATCACCTCTCGGTGCGATGGACAGAAGTAAGGTCACTTCGACGGTAGGACTCCCACAACCTGCGCTCAAAGCGACTGGCGGATTCCCACAACGCGAGTGCGAGACGGGTCGTCCACGCGTTGTGCGAGACGCACAGGCGGGCGCGATCACCCCCCTGTGCGAGTCGGTGGACGGACGTAGGCTCATCGCCATGACTCCCCCGCCGACTGCGATCACTACCGCGTTCATCCCTGTCAGCGACGCCCGCGCGGGGGCGCACTGGTATGCCGACACTTTCGGCCTCGCCATCGCCGACGAGACCGACTTCTCGAGCGTGCTCGCCGGGTCGCACGGCCAGGTGACGCTGATGAGCCCGAAGAGCGGCATCCGCGTCGAGCCCGGCCTGCCGTGGGCGACGTGCAATTTCCGTGTCGACGATCTCGCGTCGGTGCACGAGCGACTCGCCCGACTCGGTGCGCACCCCGGCGACATGCTGGGCGACCCCGACCGCTGTCTGTTCTTCACCGCGACAGATCCCGACGGCAACACGCTCCTCGTGACGGACCGCTGAGCCGAGGATGCCGGGGGGCTGCTGCCGCGGGCACGCACGGGTGGTGCGGTATCGGCGGGACGGCGCAGAATGGGCGCGATGAACGCAGCCGTGACGCTCGCACCGTGGGGTCCTGCCGACCTGCCGCTGCTGGAGCGCGCCAACACGCCCGAGATGACGGCCCACCTCGGCGGCCCTGAGACACCCGCGCAGCTCGAGGAGCGTCAGGAGCGCTACCTCCGTCTCGTTGGCGCAGGGGAAGCCGCGATGTACCGGATCGAGGTCGACGGCACGCCCGTCGGCGGCATCGGGTACTGGCAGGTCGAACACGACGGCACACCCGCGTGGGAGACGGGATGGCACGTCTTCCCCGAGTGGCAGCGGCGGGGGATCGCCGGCGCGGCGCTGCGGCTGATCATCCGGCTGGTGGCCGCGCGCGGCGAGCGCACTCTGCTCGTCGCGTACCCGGGCATCGCCAACCCTGGGTCGAACGCACTGTGCCGCACCGCGGGATTCACGCATCGCGGGTCGGGAAGCATGCCATGGCGCGGCGGTGACCTGGCCTTCAACATCTGGGTCCTCGACATGTCACCGCTCGACCTCGACGCCCGCGCACCCGACCTCGACGAGCGGTTCGACGAAGGCGTGCTCGACGAGACGGTGTGGTGGCCCTACTACCTGGCGCACTGGTCGTCGCGGGAGCGCGCGGCGGCGCGGTACTCGGCGGCTCCGGAAGGGCTCGAGCTGCGCATCGACAGGGACACCTCTCCGTGGTCGCCGGAGTTCGACGAGGGGAATCGCGTCTCGCACCTGCAGACCGGCCAGTTCTCCGGACCGCTCGGCAGCCCCACCGGGCAGCATCGCTTCCGTGACGGCCTCGTCGTGCGCGAGGCGCAGCCCGAGCGCCGCCTGCATCTTCCCCGATTCGGGGTGATCGAGGCGCGCATGACAGCTGTGCGCCACCCGGACGCGATGGTCGCCTTCTGGCCGATCGGCTTCGAGGACCGGCCCGACGACTGCGGCGAGATCTGCATCGCCGAGATCTTCGGATCCGAGATCGACGACACGGGTGGCTGGGTCGGTGTCGGCGTGAAGGCCCAGCACGACCCGCGCCTGCGCACGGACTTCGAGAAGATCCGCGTCGACGGCGACCTCACCGCGATGCACGACTATGCCGTCGAGTGGACGCCCGACGAGGTGCGATTCTTCATCGACCATCGCTGGGTCAAGACCGTGCGCCAGACGATCGACTACCCGACGCAGCTCATGCTCGACGTCTACGAGTTCCCCCGCGCCGACGGCGAGCGCGACGTGGCGGCCCTCCCCCACGTGCTGCGGGTCGAGCGCGTGCGCACGTTCCCGCCGGCCTGACGGCCGGCGTCGCACCCCAGGCGGGCCGGGCGTCAGCTCGCGCGTTCCTCAAATGAGGAACCGAGCCGAGATGAGGAGCGACACGCCGTCGCACGCTCCGCAGCTCGGCACAGATCCTCAACTGAGGAAACGCGGCCGGGATAGGGACGCGTTCCTCATCTGAGGAACCTGGCCGGACTGAGGAGCGACGCGCCGCTGCCCGCTCTGCAGCTCGGCGCTGGTCCTCAGCTGAGGATCAGTCACCTGCGTCAGAAGAGCCCGACGATGCGTCCGTCGTCGTCGACGTCGATGGTGTTCGCGGCGGGCACCGCGGGCAGGCCCGGCATCGTCATGATGTCGCCGCAGACCATCACCACGAAGCGCGCGCCGGCGGCGAGGCGCACCTCGCGGATGTCGACGACGTGCCCGGTCGGAGCGCCGCGCAGCCTCGGGTCGGTCGAGAACGAGTACTGGGTCTTCGCGACGCACACCGGGTAGCCGCCGTAGCCCTCTTCCTGCAGGCGCTTGATCTGCGCACGCACGGCGGTCGACGCCGTCACCTCCGACGCCCCGTAGATGCGCGTCGCGATGGCGCTCATCTTCTGCCACAGCGTCGCCTCGTCGGGGTACGTGAAGCGGAGCGCTTCGACAGGCTCAGCGACCGGGCCCACAGGGTCACCGACCGGGCCGGCAGGGTCCGCAACCTCCACACCCGGCCCCTGAGCCACACCCGGTCCCTGAGCCCCACCCAGGCCCCGAGCGACACCCGGTCCCTGAGCTTGTCGAAGGGCGGCCACCGGACCGCGCGCGCAGAGCCGCACCACCTCGCGTGCGAGATCCTCCGCGCCGGCGCCGCCCTCAGCGAAGTGCCTCGCGACCACAGCCGTGACCCCGACGGCCTCCGACGCGGCGAGGAGCGCCGAGATCTCGGCATCCGTGTCTTCCGCGCGATGGTTGATCGCGACGACCGCCGGGATGCCCCAGGTCTCGCGGATCGTCGTGAGATGACGCACCAGGTTCGCCGTGCCGTGCTCGAGAGCCGCGACGTTCTCGTGCGGCAGGTCGGCCACCTCGACGCCGCCGTGGTACTTCATCGCCCGCACGGTCGCGACGACGACGGCCACGTTCGGTCGCAAGCCGGTCGTGCGGCAGAGGATGTCGACGAACTTCTCGGCACCGAGGTCGGCGCCGAAACCCGCCTCGGTGACGACGTAGTCGGCCATGCGCAGCGCGGAGTCGGTCGCCAGGTATGAGTTGCAGCCGTGCGCGATGTTCGCGAAGGGACCGCCGTGCACGAACGCCGGGGTGTGCTCCAGGGTCTGCACGAGGTTGGGGGCGAGGGCGTCGCGCAGGATGGCGGCCATCGCACCGTGGGCCTGCAGGTCGCGGGCGCGGACGGGCGCGCGGTCGCGCGTATAGGCGACGACGATCTCACCGAGACGCTCCTTGAGGTCGGCGAGGCTGGTCGCGAGGCAGAAGATCGCCATGACCTCGCTGGCCACCACGATGTCGAAGCCGCCCTCGCGCGGGTAGCCGTTGCCGGGCCCGCCGAGACCGATGACCGTGTCGCGCAGCGCACGGTCGTTGACGTCGAGCACGCGCCGCCACGTCACGCGCCGCACATCGATGCCGAGGGCGTTGCCGTGGTGGACATGGTTGTCGATCAAGGCCGCGAGCAGGTTCGTGGCGATGCCGATCGCGGAGAAGTCGCCGGTGAAGTGCAGGTTGATGTCTTCCATGGGCACCACCTGCGCATACCCGCCGCCCGCGGCGCCGCCCTTCATGCCGAACACCGGTCCGAGCGCCGGCTCGCGCAGGCAGATCATGGACCGTTCGCCGATGCGCCGCAGCGCGTCGCCGAGCCCGACCGTCGTGGTGGTCTTCCCCTCGCCGGCCGGGGTCGGCGACACGGCGGTCATCAGCACCAGCCGCCCGCGTGGCCGGTCGCGGAGGGTCTGCAGGTGCCGCAACGACACCTTCGCCTTGTAACGGCCGTACGGCTCGAGCTCGTCGTCGGGAATGCCGAGGTCCTCGGCGATCCGCCCGATGGGCCAGAGGTCGGCTTGCTGGGCGATCTGGATGTTGCTCGTTGCCACGCTCGCTCCCCGTGCGGGCGCCGTCGCCCATCGGGCCCAGCCTAGGTGGGCGCGGGGGCGCTCGCCGCGACCCGCGCCGTCGAGTTCGTGTGCCCTCGCCGAGTGCGCAGGTCACGCGCGCCAACGGCGTGTGCGCTCGGCGGGTGCACACGAAGCGCGCAACCGGCGCGCGTTGCGGAGAGGTCGGCGCTGCCGGTGGCGCGGCCGCGGCACGCTCTCTACCGTGGAGCCATGGCGACAGCGGAGGTGCGCAGGGCCACGGTCGACGACGCCGAGCGCGTGGCAGGGCTGCTGCACGATTTCAACGTGGAGTTCGACACCGCCTCACCGGGTCCGGTCGTGCTGGCCGAGCGCTTGCGCGGCCTGCTCGCCGGGACGCAGACGTTCGCGCTGCTGAGCGGGGAGCCCGCGGTCGGAATCGGTCTCGTGACGCTGCGTCCCAACGTCTGGTACCCGGGCCGGGTGGCACTGCTGGACGAGATGTACGTCGCGCCGCCGGCGCGCGGGGCAGGCATCGGCGGAGCGATCGTGGAGCGTCTGATCGCCGACTGCCGCCGTGACGGGGTGTCCGCCATCGAGATCAACGTCGACGCGGGCGACGTCGATGCGCAGCGCTTCTACGAGCGTCACGGCTTCCACGGGTCCGATCCGCAGACCGAGGAGCGGTCGTACTACTTCTTCCAGGAGCTGTGAGCCGCCCCACCCCGCTCTCCACGCTCCGTCCACGTCGTGTGCTCTCGCCGACCACACACGATGCCGATGCGAGCGACGTGTGATCTCGGCGAGAGCACATGAAGCGCACAGCAGGAGGAACGGATGCCGCGCCGCGAGGTCGCGGCGCGGCATCCGTCCCGCGGGTCAGTGCGGGCTCAGAGCGACAGGCCGTGGCCGAAGCGGAACAGCGGGTCGGCGGTGTCGAAGGGCACGTCGGGCCGCGAGGCCTCGACCGCAGCCATCGACGACGGGATGTCGAACGGCAGCCTGCCCTGCGCCGGCGTCGCGCCGCTCAGCACGTCGAGCAGCGCCGCGCCGCTCGCACCCCAGTTGCCGACCACCGCATGCGCCGTCTCGACGACCGGGCCCAGGAGCGCGGGGCGGTCGAGGAAGACGTCGACCACCGTCGGCACGGCCGCCGAGACCTCGGCGAGGTGCGCGAGCACGTCGGCGGGGAACTCGAGCGAACCGGCGTGGAAGAAGTTCTCGAACGTCGTCTCGCGCTGCTCGAAGGGCGCCTGCAGGCGCAGGATCGCGACATCCGCCTCGGCGGGCGATGACACCACCTCTCCGTACGCGGCGGCGACGTCCGGCGCGATGCCTTCGAGGTACAGCTTCGCGCCGCGCGCGAACGGCAGCACCGACGCTTCGACAGGCTCAGCGACCGGCCCCTGAGCCCCTCCCGGTTCCTGAGCCTGTCGACGATCGTCCGGTGCGACGGCGCGGTTCGACAGCACGGTGATCGATGCACGCTGGGCCGCGTCGCCCTCGGCGCGGAACTGCGCCGAGCCTACGATCGTGTCGGCCGCCTCGGCGTCGACGAACGGGTTGTCGAAGAGGCCGAGCAGGAACTTCTCGCGCAGCAGACGGCGCGCCGACACGTCGAGCCGCTCCGGCGTCAGGGCACCCGAACCCACCAGCTCGACCACGAGCTCGGGGCACGCCTCGCCACCGAACTGGTCGGCACCGGCATCCAGGATCTTGAGCACCCGCTCGGCCGGCGTGAGGTGTTCGACGCCCCACGCACGGGCGGGGAACGGCTGCCCGAAGATCGCGGCGTCGTTGACGAGGCCCCAGTCGGTGCACACGATGCCGTCGAAGCCGTAGCGCTCGCGCAGCAGGCCGGTGAGCACCGACTTGTTGAAGCCGAAGCCGACCTCCTCGTACTCGGTGCCGACCGGCATGCCGTAGTACGGCATGACCTGACGCACACCCGCCTCGAAGGCCGCCTCGAACGGCTTGAGGTGCAGCTCGAAGTGCCCACCGGGGTATACCTGCTCGCGCCCGTAGGCGAAGTGCGGGTCTTCGCCGTCCTTCTGCGGACCGCCGCCGGGGAAGTGCTTGACCATCGCCGAGACCGCGCCGGGACCGAACGATTCGCCGTTCTGGAACCCGCGGATGTACGCGGCGCCGAGTTCGCCCGTGAGCTCCGCGTCTTCGCCGAAGGTCTGCAGGGCGCGCGCCCAGCGCGGCTCGGTCGCGAGGTCGACCTGCGGGTGCAGCGCGACGCGGATGCCCACCGCGGTGTACTCCTGGCGCGCGATGTCGCCGAACCGCTCGACGAGCGCCGCGTCACGAGTGGCCGCAAGACCGAGGGCATCGGGCCACTGCGAGAACGGGCCGGCGAGCATCGCCGCGCCCGGGTTCTCGGTGAACGAGTGACGCGGATCGGTCGAGATCGTCACGGGGATGCCGAGACGAGTGGATGCCGCGAGCTCCTGCAGCTTGTTGTGCCAGCGTGCGATCGCACCCGCGGTGGGGGCGACGCCGAGCAGGTTGAAGTGCGTCATGCCCTTCTCGACCACGTACTCGCGGTTCGACGGGAGTCCGAACGCCGGATCGGCCTCGGCGAGCTCGCCGTCCTCGCCCATGGTGATCATCGTCTGGAAGAGCAGGCCCGCCTTCTCCTCGAGCGTCATCTCGGCGAGCAGCAGCTCGACGCGCTCGGCGACGGGCAGGCTCGCGTCGAGCCAGGGGCGGTCAGCGGCGGCCGGGGCCGCGGCATCCGTCATCGTTGTATCAGTCACTTCACTCCCTTGATGCGGTAGACGAGGATCGCGCCGGCGAGAGCGACGGCGGCGCCGACGAGGTACCAGAGGCTGTAGCCGCCGATCGCGGTGCCCGCGCCGATGGCGATCACGAGCGGGGCGATCGCGGGTGCGATCGACTGCGGCAGCGCGTTGGCCATGTTGAGCACGCCCAGGTCTTTCGCGGTGTCGTCCGGGTTGGGCAGCACCTGCGTGGCGAGGGCCAGGTCGACCGAGAAGAACGAGCCGGCGCCCAGGCCGATGATGCCCTGGGCGAGGATGACCACCGGCACCGACGGCGCGAAGGCGAGCACCACGAGGCCGACCACCATGATGATGCCGGCGAGTGCGACGAAGGGCCGGCGCTTGCCGAAGCGATCCGACAGCACCCCGCCGAGCGGGCTGGAGATGACCATGCCGACGGTCGACGCGATGTTCGCGATCAGGATGGTCGAGATCGCGGTCTGCTCGTCGAGGTCGAACTTCTGCGTGAGGAAGTACGGCAGGAAGGTCGCGATGCCCGCGTAGCCGAACATGATCATGAACTTCGTCAGCCACGTCCAGCCGAAGTCGGGGTGCTTGACCGGGTTGAAGACGAAGGAGCCGAAGAACTGTCCGACGGTCAGCCGCTGCGAGGGCTTCTGATCCAGCCGGCGATCCTTCAGCAGCGCGACGAAGACCACAGCGAGGACGAGAGCGATGAGCGCCGGCACCAGGAACCGCAACACGTCGTCGCCGATGAAGTTGATGAGGAAGCTGCCGGCCAGAATCGCGAGAGGGGTCGTGATGCCCACGATCCCGGAGACCCGGCCGCGGCTCGCGACCGGCGTCTGATCGGGCAGCGTCGCGTTGGCGGCGGCCAGCACGGCGTTGAGCGACGCCTGCGCGAGGCACCAACCGAGGAGGACGACCCACACCGAGCCGGCGATGCCGATGAGCAGGAAGGCGCCGACCCCGACGAGGGCGCCGCCGAGGATCCACGGGCGGCGCATGCCGAAGCGCGACGTCGTGCGGTCCGACAGGCGCCCGGCCAGCGGATTGGCGATGAGCGCGAACAGTGCCCCGACGCCGGAGACGAGTCCCAGGTTCGCGGTGGCCTGCTCGGGAGTGGCCGAGATGTGCTGGATCTTGAAGGCCATCGAGACCAGCACCGGCGTCAGCAGAGCCAGGTAGACGCCGAAGTTGACGGCGGCGAGACCGGGGGCGTAGCCGCGGGGCGTCTTCTCGGGCGTCGTGCCGGGGGCCTTGAAGCCGGTCGTGCCGGCGACGGCGACCGTCGCGGCGGGTGACATCTCTGTCATCGGGAGTCCTTTCACACGGGTGGACGCCGCGTGGATACAGGCGTCCGCAAGCGTCGGCCACGACGCTCGCGGACGACGATACACGAAACCCGACCGTTTGGTAACTCAAAGCCGACCGATTGGAAACCCGCTTCGCTATGATGGTCGAGACGAGAGGATGCCGCGTGCCGACGACGACCGCGACCGAGGGCGCCGCACGGCAGCCGCGTGGGGCGGTCACGAACCGGGGGGACCGCGCCCGGCTCACCCGCACCCGCATCGTGGACGCCGCACGGGAGACATTCGTCGCGCGCGGCTATCGCACCGCATCGCTGCGCGACGTCGCGACGGCCGCAGGCATCAGCCACCCCGGGCTCCTCAAGCACTTCGCTACGAAGGACGAGCTGCTCGCCGCGGTCGTCGAGTCCTTCGAGGCCGAGAACCAGGCGCTCTTCCTCCAGCAGGTCGCCTCGGAAGACCCGGGCGCCCTCGCCTACTCGCTCCTCGCCCAGCGCAATGCCACGATCCCCGGCTACCTCCCGCTGTTCGCCGCGCTCACCGGCGAGGCATCCACCCGACGTCATCCCGCGCACGAGCGCATGCGCGCGCGCTATGCCGATCTCCGCGAGGTGTCGGAGGCAGCGATGGAGGAGGGCATCCTGCACGACACGGTCGCTCCAGACCGTGATCCGCGGGGCGAGGCGATCCGCGTCTCGGCGGCATGGGACGGCCTGCAGGTGCTCGAGCAGTACCTGCCCGATCGCGTCGACCTGGTGGGGATGCTCGAGCAGCACGAGAGCACGCTCGCCCTGCCGGTGGGATGGCGCGAGCCGTCGGAGGCGCCGCCGCGCCCGGTCGCCGCCCCCGTGCCTCCGCTGCCGGACTTCTCCGGCGACGTGTGGGCACTCGGGCCCGAGACGGGCGCGGATGTCGCGGGATACCGCGTCGGGCGCGAACGGCGGGCGCGAATCGTCGCCGACGCGACGGCGCTGTTCGCCGAGGAGGGGTACGGCGACACCAGCCTGCGCGATATCGCCGAGCGGGTCGGGGTGTCGAAGTCGACGCTGCTGCACCACTACGCCTCGAAGGAGCAGCTGCTGCGTGCCGTGCTCGCCGAGCGTGACCGCGGCATCCAGGACCGCGCGTCGTTCGTGCCCGGCAACCGCGCGGCCGACGAGCTGCGAGCTCTCCCCCGGGGCGCCGCCGAGAACGCCACGGACGCGCCGGGTCTCATCGAGGTGTACGCCGTGCTGTCCTGCGAGGCCGTGCCGGCAGATCACCCCGCGCACGCGTACTTCGCGCACCGCTACACCCAGACGATCGACCACTTCGCGGCGCTGTTCCACGCGGCGCAGGCCGACGGCGACCTTCCCGCCCACCGCGACCCCGAGCGCGAGGCCGTCTGGCTCGTCGCGTTGTGGGACGGCCTGCAGTACCAGTGGCTGTACGACCGCGACGCGGTGGATGTCGCGGCCGAACTCACCGCCCACCTCGACGACGTGCTGCCGACGGCCTGAGCCGAGACCCGTCGGCTCAGGCGGCGGCGATGACCTCGAGCACGGCCTCGCCGTAGGCCTCGCGCTTCTTGGCGCCGATGCCGGAGACGCCGTCGAGATCGGCCAGGCTGCCGGGGCGACGTTCGGCGAGCGCCCGCAGCGTCGCGTCGCCGAACACGATGTAGGCGGGCACGCCAAGTTCTTTCGCGACCCCGGTGCGCCAGGCGCGCAGCGCCTCGAAGACGCCGAGGTTCGCGGGGTCGAGGTTGTCGGGCGCCGTGGTCTTGCGCACCCGGGCGACACCGCCGGAACGGCCCATCACGTCGCGGCGCAGCGGCACCGGCGACTCGCCCCGCAGCACACCGGCGGCCGGCTCGCCCAGGGCGAGCGTGCCGTACTCGCCGCGGGCGACCAGAATGCCGCGGGCCAGCAGCTGGCGGATGACACTGCGCCAGTCCTGCTCGCTGAGGTCGGCGCCGAGGCCGTACGTCGAGAGCTTGTCGTGTCCCTGCTGGCGGACGCGGTCGGTCGACCCGCCGCGCAGGATGTCGATCAGGTGGCCGGCGCCGAACGCCTGGCCGCGTTCGCGCTGCAGCCGCACGATCGTCGACAGCAGCTTCTGCGCCGGGACGAGGCCGTCCCACGTCTCGGGCGCCTCGATGCACGTGTCGCAGTTCCCGCACCGGTCCGATGCCTCGCCGAAGTAGTCGAGGAGGTTCTGGCGGCGGCATCCGATCGTCTCGCAGAGAGCCAGCATCGCGTCGAGGTGCTGGCCGAGACGAGTCTTGAAGGCTCGGTCGCCCGGAGACTGGTCGATCATGCGCCGCTGCTGCACGACGTCGCCGAGCCCGTAGGCCATCCACGCGACGGACGGCTCGCCGTCGCGGCCCGCCCGGCCCGTCTCCTGGTAGTAGCCCTCGACGGACTTCGGCAGATCGATGTGCGCGACGAAGCGGACGTCGGGCTTGTCGATGCCCATGCCGAAGGCGATCGTGGCGACCATCACGACGCCGTCCTCGCGGAGGAACCGCGACTGGTTCGCGGCACGGGTCTCGGCGGGAAGTCCCGCGTGGTACGGCAGCGCGTCGATCCCCTGCGTCGAGAGGAACTCGGCGGTCTGCTCGACCGACTTGCGACTCAGCGCGTACACGATGCCGGCCGATCCGGCACCCTGCGACCGGATGAAGGCGACGAGCTGGCGCCGCGGGTCGGACTTGGCCTCGATGCGGTACTGGATGTTGGGCCGGTCGAAGCTCGACACGAAGTGCAGCGCGTTCAGCAACTGCAGCCGCTCGGTCATCTCGCGGTGCGTCGCGGGCGTCGCCGTGGCGGTGAGGGCGAGCCGCGGCACGCCGGGGAATCGTTCGGCGAGGGCGCCCAGCGCGAGGTAGTCGGGCCGGAAGTCGTGGCCCCACTGCGAGACGCAGTGCGCCTCGTCGATCGCGATGACACTGAGCTTTCCGCGCGCGAGGAACCGCAACGTCGTCTCGGTGTTCAACCGCTCGGGCGCGACGTACAGCAGGTCGAGCTCGCCCGCGAGGTACGCCCGCTCGACGGCGGCGCGTTCGGGCGGTGCCTGCGTCGAGTTGAGGTAGGCGGCGCGCACGCCGTTGGCGAGGAGGGCGTCGACCTGGTCGTGCATGAGCGCGATCAGGGGGCTGACGACGAGCCCGGTTCCCGGGCGCACGAGCGCCGGCACCTGATAGCAGACGCTCTTTCCGCCACCGGTGGGCATGAGAACGACGGCGTCGCCGCCCGAGACCACCTGGTCGACGATGGCCGCCTGCTCGCCGCGGAACGCGTCGAACCCGTAGACCTCTCGCAGGACCGTGCGCGGATCGGCCCCGGTGAAGTCGCGCCGCGGGCCCGCCCCCGCGAACGGATCGAAGTCGGTGGAGGCGCCGACGCCGAAGTCCGGCGGCGGCTGCCAACCATCCTCGGGCGGTGCCCACGCGTCGTCGGGCAGGGGCCCCTCGCCGAACTCGGGCGGCAGGAGATCGGGCTCCCACGCGAGGTCGGCGTACGGGTCGCCCTGCGGGATGGTCACCCGTCCCAGCGTAGCCGCGGCATCCGACGTGATCCCCCCTGCCGGCGTGCCGCCGAAGAACGCGGTCGCATCCGCTGCGCAGCGCCGCTGGGGAGGAGCCGGACGGTGAGACGGCCCGACCCGGCGGTCCTCAATTGAGGCAACGAGCTCGCATGCGGGGCGACACGCCACTGGCAGCTCCTCAACTCGGCAGGCTTCCTCAGCTGAGGAAGCCGCTCCGCCTCCGCGAGCGGGCTCAACCCCGCAGGACGCTCAGCACCACACGGCGCTCAGCACCACTTGGCGGCGATGGCGTTGATGACGGTGACGTTCCTGCTCGTCGCGACGCCGAGCAGGCTCGCGGCACCGAGCGGATCGACGTTGCCGGCCTGGTAGCCGGGCCCGAGGAGGGCGTGCGCGACGCGTCCTCGCACCACCATGCCGCCGGCCGACGTCGCGAGCCCCTCCACGCGGGCCACCGTCTCGACCGGCAGCTCCTCCTTGAGCAGATAGACGTAGTGCCGTTCGAGCCCGGTGCGATCGGCGCTGAGCGCCGCCGCCTCGCGAGCGATCTCGGCGACTTCGGCCGCGGTGAACACCATCGTCGGAACGTCGAACCCACGGTCCGCGGCGAACGCATCCTCCAGTGCCTTCTCGATCTTCGCCCGCGAGCGCATCGGCGTGGTGAACCGCACGTTGCCGGTGTTGATGTGCGTCTCGACGTCCGTGAAACCGACGCTCTCGACGGCCCGCCGGATGTCGTCCTTCGCGAACTTGCGGTTCGCGCCCAGGTTGATCGCGCGCAGGAACGCCACGTAGGTCGGCATCACGCCATCATGACGGATGCCGTGGCCCGCAGCATCCGTTATCGTCTTCGTCATGCAATGCCAGTGAGCCGCCTTCGTCACCATCTCCCGAATACGGATGCCGCGTCGCGGCGTCCTTCGAAAGGCATCGCATGTTCTCGTCCACGTCCCTGCCGCTGCGCGGCAAGACCGCCCTCGTCACCGGCGTCTCCCGCCGGCGCGGCATCGGCTACGCCGTCGCGTCGGAGTTCGCGCGTCTCGGCGCCGACGTCTTCATCCACCACTACGCCGCCCACGACGCCGACCAGCCCTGGGGCACGGACGACCTCGACGCGGTGCGCGAGGGCCTGCGTGCGGAGCTGGCGCCGGGTGCGCAGCTCGGGGACGTGACCGCCGACCTGCGGGAGGCGGCATCCATTCCTCCGCTCATCGAAGCGGCCGGAGCGCTCACCGGACACCTCGACATCCTGGTGTGCAACCAGGCGCTGTCCGGCGACGACGGGTCGATCCTCGATATGACGGCCGAGCGGCTCGACGCGCACTGGCAGACCAATGCCCGCTCGACGCTGCTGCTCACACGCGAGTTCGCTGCGCTGCACGCAGACGCGACGAATCCTGCACGGCAGCCCGGGGAGCGCTTCGAGCGTCGCGACCCCTTCGCCGAACCGGTCGGGCGCGTGTTCTGGATGACGTCGGGCCAGATCCACGGTCCGATGCGGGGCGAGGTCGCGTACGCCGCCAGCAAGGCGGCGCTCGCCGGCGTCACCAAGACCGTCGCGGCGGAGCTGCTCGACCTCGGGATCATCCTCAACACGATCGACCCGGGTCCTGTCAACACCGGCTACCTCGATCCCGAGACGACCGACCGGCCGCTGGCGCAGATCGAGGAGTGGATGCAGTCGACTCCGTTCGGCCGCTACGGCGAACCCGCCGATCCCGCGCGCCTCATCGGATGGCTCGCGACGCCGGACGGCGCGTGGGTCGTCGGCCAGGTGCTCTCCACCGACGGCGGTCTCGGCCTCGGCTGACCTGTCCCCGGCTCGCAGTCACCGCCGGCCGGCCCGCTCGACCGCGCCAGTTTCCTGCGAGCGCGGCGTCGCGTCACGCAGCGCTCGCAGGGAAGAGCAGCGGATGCCTCGGCGCCGGGCCGCGCGACATCCACCGGGCGCCGCGCGGCTCAGAGCCGGACGACCTCGGTGATGCGCACCACGGCGGCCCCCGCCTCGACCGAGGCAGCAAGCTCGACGACCCCGCGGATGCGCCAGTCGTGGTGGCCGGCGGGATCGTCGATCGTCTGCTCGACGCGCCAGACACCGGAGGCCGCATCCGTCTCGTCCACCGTCACCAGTCGCGGCGAGCGCGCGGGCCCGCCGGTGAGGATCTCGTCGTGCTCGTCGAAGTAGGCGTCCAGCGCGGCGGGCCAGTCGACGTCGGGATCGAGCTCGGTGAGCTCGTCGTCGCGCTGCAGGGCGGCCAGCTGCACGCGGCGGAACAGCTCGTTGCGCACCAGCACGCCGAACGCGCGCCGGTTGGTCAGCACCGACGGCGGGGCGGGCGGCACGACCGGTGCCGTGGGGTCGGCGACGGGGTTGACCAAGGCCTCCCACTCGTCGACGAGGCTCGAGTCGACCTGCCGCACGACCTCACCCAGCCACGCGACGATGTCGTGCAGCTCGTCGGTCTGCGCCTCGGTCGGCACCGTCTGCCGGATCGCGCGGTATGCGTCCGACAGGTACCGCAGCACGAGCCCCTCGCTGCGCGACAGCTGGTACAGCGAGATGAGCTCCGAGAACGACAGCGCCCGCTCGAACATGTCGCGCACCACGGACTTGGGCGACAGCTCGAAGTCGCGGATCCACGGCTGGCTCGACGCGAACACCTCGTACGCCTGGTTCAGCAGCTCCTCGAGCGGCTTCGGGTACGTGACCTCTTCGAGCAGGGCCATGCGCTCGTCGTACTCGATGCCGTCCTGCTTCATCGCCGCCACGGCCTCGCCGCGGGCCCGGTACTCCTGCTGAGAGAGGATCTGGCGCGGATCGTCGAGCGTCGCCTCGATCACGCTCACCACGTCGAGCGCGTAGTGGCCCGTCCCCGCCGCGCCGGGGGCGTCCTCGGGGTCCAGCAGGCCGATCGCGGCGAGCGCGAACGGCGAGAGCGGCTGGTTGAGGGCGAAGTTCGGCTGCAGGTCGACCGTGAGGCGGATCTGATCACGGATGCCGCGGCCCGCGGCATCCACACCCCCGCTCCGGTCGATCTCGACCACCCCCGCCGTCAGCAGGGTGCGGAAGATCGCGATCGCCCGGCGTGCGAGCTCGTACCGTCTGGCACGCGGCTCGTGGTTGTCGAAGACCAGCGACCGCACGTTCTCGAACACGTCGCCGCCGCGGGCGATGACGTTGATGAGCATCGCGGCGGTCAGCGACAGCTGCGGCACCAGCGGCTCGGGCTCGGCGTCGACGAGGCGCTCGAACGATCCGAGGCCCCAGTTCACGACCCCGGTCGGCGCCTTCTTGCGCACGATCTTCCTGCGCTTGGCGGCGTCGTCGCCGGCCTTGCGGAGCGCCGCCTCGTTCTCGATCTCCCACTCCGGTGCCATCACGACGACCGTGCCCGACGTGTCGTAACCGGCCCGGCCGGCGCGTCCGGAGATCTGGTGGAACTCGCGCGCCGACAGCTGCCGCATCCTCGTGCCGTCGTACTTCGACAGCGCCGTGATCATCACCGTGCGGATGGGCACGTTGATGCCGACGCCGAGCGTGTCGGTGCCGCAGATGACGCGCAGGAGGCCCCGCTGCGCCAGCGTCTCGACGAGCCGGCGGTAACGCGGCAGCATGCCGGCGTGGTGCACGCCGATGCCGGCCCGCACGTACCGCGACAGGATGCGGCCGAACGCCGTCGTGAAGCGGAACCCGCCGATGGCCTCGGCGATCGCGTCCCGCTGCTCGCGGGAGACGATCCGGATGCTCGACAGCGCCTGCGCCCGCTCCATCGCGGCGGCCTGCGAGAAGTGCACGATGTACACCGGCGCCTCGTTGGTCTGCAGCAGCTCCTCGACGGTCTCGTGCACGGGGGTGCGGGCGTAGGAGAAGTGCAGCGGCACCGGACGGTCGACGCCGGTGATCCGAGACACCGGGCGGCCCGTGCGGCGCTCCAGGTCCTCCGCGATCGCGGCGACGTCGCCCAGCGTTGCCGACATGAGCACGAACTGCGCGCGCGGCAGCAGCAGCAGCGGCACCTGCCAGGCCCACCCGCGATCCGGATCGCCGTAGTAGTGGAACTCGTCCATCACGACCTGGTCGACGTCGGCTCCCGCGCCCTGGCGGAGCGCGATGTTCGCGAGGATCTCGGCGGTGCAGCAGACGATCGGCGCATCGGGGTTGACCGACGAGTCGCCGGTGACCATGCCGACGTTCGCGGCGCCGAAGATGTCGACGAGTGCGAAGAACTTCTCGCTCACCAGCGCTTTGATCGGCGCCGTGTAGTAGGTGCGCCCGCCCCGCGCCACGCACGCGGCGTGCGCGGCCACGGCCACCAGCGACTTGCCGGTGCCTGTCGGCGTCGACAGGATCACGTGCGAGCCCGACACGATCTCGATGACCGCCTCGTCCTGCGCCGGATACAGGGCGAAGCCCTCGTCGCCCGCCCACTCGACGAACGCGTCGTAGAGCGCGTCGGCATCGGGCGCGGCCGACCCGGCCGCCGCCGCCGCGGTCGCGATGGTATCGAGGAGCGTCACCGTCCGAGTCTGTCAGGTCACGTCACCAGGACGGACCGCGGGATGGACCGTCGGGGCTAGAGGGCCGCCAGGGTGCGGTGCGCGTGCACCCCCGCTGGCGGAATCCGGCGCGGGCGACGTACGTTGAGAGCGACGACGGAAGGATTCCTGTGACCGATACCACTGCGCAGACCATCGTGACCCGCAACGACGAAGACCGCCGATACGAGGTGCACGTCGACGGCGTGCTCGCGGGATTCACCGTGTTCCGCATCGATGCGCGCGGACGCCTGCACTTTCCGCACACCGAAGTCGACCCCGCCTTCCGCGGGCGGGGCATCGCGCAGACACTCGTGGGCGAGGCGATGACGGATGCCGCGGCCCGCGGCGAGACCGTCGTGCCCCACTGCCCCGTGGTGGCGAAGTATCTGCGGGAGCACGAGGTGCCCGGGCTCACCGTCGAGTGGCCCGACCAGCCGCAGCCCGAGTGAGCACCCCCGCATGACCAGACTGGACGCCGACGACGCCGTCGCCACCGAATCGGCGGTCGACTGCCCCGGACCGCGCACGCTGCTGCTCGAGACGCGCGAGGTACCGCTCGGTGGCGTACGCGCCATGTCGGTGCACCGCTCGCTGCCGCAGCGGGACCTGCCGCTCGTCGGCGCCTGGTGCTTCCTCGACCGCTTCGGTCCGCAGGAGACGCGCATGCGCGTCGAGCCCCACCCTCACATCGGCCTGCAGACCGTCACCTGGCCCTACCTGGGCGAGGTGCGCCACCGTGACTCCGTCGGCAGCGACGTCGTCGTGCGTCGTGGCGCCCTCAACCTCATGACGAGCGGCGCGGGCATCTCGCACTCCGAATACTCGCTGGGAGAGGATGCTGCGCCACTGGACGCGCTGCAGCTCTGGGTCGCCCTGCCCGAGGCCCGGCGACACGGCGCCCCCGCTTTCGAACAGCACGCGGTGCTTCCCGAGCTGGAGCTGATCGCGACGGCCGGCGCGGCCGGCGCGGCGACCGTGGTGCTCGGCGAGCTCGGCGGCGTGGCCTCGCCCGCGACCGTGTACACGCCGATCGTCGGCGCCGAGCTGCGCATCGCCCCCGGCTCCACGGTGCGCGTGCCGTTGAACCCGGACTGGGAGCACGCTCTCATCGTCGTGTCGGGCGACGCCGAGGTCACCGGTGAGGGCGACGCCGTGGAGACGGTCGCCGTCGACACGGCGCACCTGCTCTACCTGGGCACGCGACGCGACGATGTGGTCGTCTCGAGCGGCACCGGCGCGACACTATTCCTGCTCGGCGGCGAGCCGTTCGAGGACGACGTCGTGATGTGGTGGAACTTCGTCGGCCGCACGCACGAAGAGATCGTGGAGGCTCGCGAGGCGTGGGAGTCCGGAGGCGAGCGCTTCGGCCGCGTCGTCGACCACGGCGACGAGCGGATCCCGGCGCCTCCGATGCCCGCCGTCCGACTCACCCGGCGCCGGCGCCGCCTGTAGCGCACGCGGATGCGCGCCATGCGCACAGACGAGGGCGCCCGATCCGAGGATCGGGCGCCCTCGTCGGTGATCACGTCACTTGGTCACGAGGAACACCGTCGCGCCGACCGAGGCCTCGATGTTGGCGCTGCCCGGATAGGTCGCCAGCACGACGTACACGCCGCGCTTCTGCTTGGGAAGCTCGATCGTCGCCGTGCCGTCGACGAGCGTGCCCGTGTACGACTTCGCGTTCACTCGAACCTTGACCGGTCCGTTCGCGGCCGGCCCCGCGGACGGCGTGACCACCACCGTGATGGTGAAGTCTTGCGGCGTCGTGCCGACGCGTGGGCTGACCGTGACCTTGGTCTTGGATGTCGCCTTGACCTGCACGGGCTCGCTCACGGCGACGCCGGCGTTGATGTTGCCGGCCTGCGTCGCGGTCACCTGCACCGACAGCGCCCGGCCCGCGTCCTCAGACGCGACCTTGTAAGTCCGCGCCGTCGCGCCATCGATAGCCGCGCCGTCTCGCAGCCACTGGTAGGCGAACGTGACGTCCGTCGGGTCCCACGTGCCGGGTTTCGCCGTAAGGGTCTTGCCGACCTTCGCCGCACCGGTGATGGTGGGGCCGGACGTGGCGACCGGGGCCGCTGGGCCCGCATCGACGGTGAGCACCGTGCGCACGTCCGACTCGCCGTACTGCACGACGCCGTAATAGCGCGACGCGGGCGCGAGTCCGGTCCACGACAGGGAGTAGCTCGTCGGCGTGCTCTCCGTCACCGGCAGCGGGTTCGGAGTGGCAGTCAGAGATCCCTCCCCGCCGGATCCGACGACGGCGGTCGTCAGGTCCCACGTCATCGGGTTCGGGGTCGCGAACAGGTGGGCCTCGACGAGATAGGTACCCGCGGTCGGGTCGTCCAGCACAACCGACTCGTCCGCCGAGCCGCTCGCCGACTGCCACTTCTGGTAGTAGCTCAGGTTCGTCGGGCCGACGACGCGGTAGACGACGAGGTCGAGATCGCTACCCGCGTCATCCGACGAGTCGAGGTCGAACCGCGCGAGCGCGGCCCCCTCGGGCACGTCGACGATGTAGTACGAGTAGCCGTCCTCGTCTCCCGAGGTCTCGTTGCCCGAGTGCCCAGGCACGTCGACGCCGTTGCCGAAGATCTCCTCGGTCTGTAGCACCGCCGGTGCGAGACCGCTGAGGTTCAACGGCAGCTCCCCCGTGATGCCCGGCGTGATCTCGACCGACGCGCTCCCGGCGATGCCTTCGCCCGACACGCTGGCCGGCGCGTCCGCCGTCACCGGGTAGATCGCGATCGGCGAGCGCGCCGTCGTCGGACCGGTCCAGGTCAGGAAACCCGTCGTCCACTGCTCGGGCGCGGCATCGGTCTTGGTGAAGCTCACCGTGAACGTGCCCGTGTCACCCGCGGCGAGGGTGAGCGACGCCGGTTCGACGATCACATCCATGCCCGGCACCGCCGCAGCGGCGGTGTAGGTGCCGGCCGTCGTCGCGCGCACGGAGCGGGTGACGGTTTGCGGGCCCGACAGCGAGCCGATGGCGATGGATGCGAGGTTCAGGTCGCTCCCGTCGATCGGCAGCACCTCGTCGTCGGCATACAGCCCCTTGCCGACGAGGTACTGAAGCCACTGCGTGGGGCCGCTGTCGTAGACGAGTCCGGGCTCGAAGAACCGCGTCGGGTCAACGTGACCGGCACCCTGAGCGAACGGGTCGGTGTTGGTCGATCCGTCCTCGTTCACGGTGTCGTACGCGGTCGTCATCATGGCCGACTTGATCTCGGCGGGTGTCGCGTTGGGGCGCTCCCCGAGGTAGAGGGCGGCGAGGCCCGCGATGTGCGGCGACGACATCGACGTGCCTGACTTGAAGCCGAACGTCGGGTCCGCACCCGCGGCGTTCTGGGTCGCCGCGAGGATCGCGACGCCGGGTGCCGAGATGTCGGGCTTGAGGACGTCGCTGCCGTCCGCGAGCATCGGCCCGCGGCTCGAGAATCCAGCGACCACGGGCGTCGGGGTCTCGATGGCGGTGATGTTGTCGCCGTGCAGCGTGACCGGGGCGTCCGGGGTGGCCCGAACGTACTCGAGCAGTTGCTCACGATAGGTGGCCTGGATGTGCACCGTCGGCACCGAGTGGAAGTCGTTGTCGAGCGAGCCCGGCGTGACGTTCACGAGGATCATGGCGGTGCCACCCGCCTCCTCGACCGCCTGCGATTTCTCGATACGCGCGTTCGTGCCGCGGTCGCAGACCACGACCTTGCCCGCGACCTTCGCCGGGTCGAGCCGGTCGAGGAAGCAGAGCTTCGCCTCGTCGACGCTGACGCCGGCCAGCGCAGCGTCGCCCGCGTAGATCGAGGGACCGCTGATGGTCTCACCGAACGGCACCGTCACCGTCGCCCCGACAGCCTGGACACTTCCGAACTCGACGGTTCCCTCGTAAGTCGGAACGGTGGATGCCGCAACTGTCGTGTACCACGGCGATGCGTGGTCGGCCGTCGAGGCGCCAGGTCCGTCGTTGCCGGCGCTGACCGCGACGAAGATCCCCGCGGACGCCGCGTTGAAGAACGCGATGTCCTCGGTGGCGAGCGTGGTGGTGGCAGCACCGCCTCCGATCGAGTAGTTGATCACGTCGACGCCGTCGGCAGCCGCGGCGTTGATCGCCGACAACAGGTCGCTGAGCGCGCAGATGTCATCGGTGGTGACGAGGGGATCGGGTCCCACGTAGCACGCCTTGTACGCGGCGACCTTCGCCGCGGGGGCGACGCCGGAGATCGCGCCGAAGTCGACGCCCTCGACGGTTGCGGCCACGTCGTGGTTTCCTGCGGCGGTGCTGGCGGTGTGCGATCCGTGTCCGTCCGCGTCGCGGGGCGAGACGTAGTCAGGACCGAAGTCGAAGCCGTTCGCTGCGGCCCCCGCGTTGAAGTACTTCGCGCCGACCAGCTTCGTGGAGTAGGCGTCTTCCGTCCACTCCTCTCCTGTCACGCGGGCACTCTTGAACAGGTTGCCGTCGGCCTTGGCGAACACGACCGTGTTGCCGTCGAGATACGGCTCGCTGCCTGGCGCGGTGCCGAGCGGTTCGCCGGCGAACGCGGGGTTCTCGGGGGCGATGCCGGTGTCGACGACACCGACCACGGTGCCGGCGCCGGCGGCCTCGATGCCGCCGACCTTCTCCCAGACTCCGCCCGGACCGCTCAGGCCGAGGAACTCGGTCGAGGGCACGGCGTCGGGGTGCATGATCTCGTCGGGCACCACGGACTGCACACCCTTCGCACCGGCGAGCTTCTGCGCCTGGGCGGCGGTGAGGTTCGCAGTGAAGGCGTTGAGGGTGATGGTGAGGTTGCCGTCCGGAGTCACTCCGGCCTCTGCGGCCACATCCGCCTGGCGGTTCTCGAGGAAGTCCGAGTAGCGCTGTACGTCGCGGGCCGAGGCGTCGAGCTTCTCGCCCTCGCCGGGCTGGGTCGGTGCGAGGCCGGCCTCGCCGCCGTCGTACGTGGCGGCCGGAGCTTCCTCAAGGAGGACGATGTAGCGTCCGGCTTCGAGGTCGACGGGAATGGGTGTTGTCACCTCCTGGGGTACCGCGCCGAAACTTGCTGTGGCAGTGCCCGCGAACAGTGCGGCGAGTGTGACGACCGCTGCTGCTCTCACGGAGGATCGACCCATGCGTGGCCTCCAGGTTGTTGTGCTGGGGAGTTGCTGCGCCACATCGTTGGGGCGCAGCGATCTCAAACGTAACTGTCAGCGGAATCTCAGAGAATGAGAGATAGGTGAGAAACGCGATTCCACGTGACAGTACGCTTGGCAGGTGGCTGACCGATCCCGGATTTCGACGAGCGTTCTGCTCACCTGCGCCGCGATCGGCGTTGCAACGGGTGTTCTGCAGGCCGGAGCGGGTGCGATCAGCGGCTTCGTATCGGCGGGTGCACCGATCCTCTACGGCCTCGTCCTCGGGGTCCACGTCCTGCCCGGTGTCGTCGCGCAGGATCTGCTGCGCCGACCCTGGGTCGCCCTCATCACCCACCTCATCGCCGCGCTCGTCGCGAGCGCCATCGTGCCGCTGTGGATCGGGCGCTATATCGGCACGGCCCTGCTGATCGGCGGCCTCCAGGAGATCATCGCGGCCACGTCGCGCTATCGCCGCTGGGAACCCTGGCGGTTCTTCCTCTCGGCGGTCATCGTGGGCGCCGTCATCGCGGTGGCCATCTGGTTCGCCGCCGACATCACGAAGTTCGCCCTCTGGGCGCAGATCGTCTACGTCGCCCTGTTCATCGTCGGCCCCGTGGCCTGGACGGCAGTCGGCCTCGCCATCGGCGGTGCCCTGCGCCGCGCCGGCGTTGCTCGCCGCAGCCGCGCCTGACCCTCCCGCACCCCGAGCCGCGACGCGGCCCGTCCCGGTCCCGTCGCGCGCTTCCGCGCCCGGCGCCCCCTCGCTCGCCGTCGCTCGCCGTCGCGCCCCTCGCTCGCCGTCGCTCGCCGTCGCGCCCCTCGCTCGCCGTCGCTCGCCGTCGCGCCCCCTCGCAGCCTCCTCGCGTGACTTGCCGTATAGGTACGCGACACGCTGGCGTGTCGCGTACCTATACGGCAAGTCATCCGATTGGTGGGGGGCGGGAAGGCGGGTAAGTTAGGGAAGGCTAAGTTTCCTTCGACGATCGGATGCCCGTGTCCTCTGCCGTGCCGCTGCTGCGGGTGCGCGGGCTCGGTATCACGCATGACGGCGAGACCACGCCGGCTCCGGCATCCATCTCGTTCGACATGGCACCCGGAGAAGTGGTGCTGTTGCTCGGTCCCAGCGGCTCGGGCAAGTCGACGTTGACGCTCGCGCTCAACGGCCTGCTCCCGCAGGTGGTGCCGGCGAGCGTCACCGGGTCGGTCGCG
The DNA here is from genome assembly GCF_024055635.1 of Microbacterium yannicii. Lineage (GTDB taxonomy): Bacteria > Actinomycetota > Actinomycetes > Actinomycetales > Microbacteriaceae > Microbacterium > Microbacterium yannicii. The sequence continues at coordinate 4,175 of NZ_JAMXMB010000001.1, read as the reverse complement.
GTCGACGGGCTCGACACGCAGACGACGCCCGTTGCCGAGCTGAGCACGCGGGTCGGCATGGTCTTCCAGGATCCCGACGCGCAGCTGGTGACCGGCACGGTGCTCGACGAGGTGGCGTTCGGACCCGAGAATCTGCGGATGCCGGTGGCCGAGGTGCTCGCCCGCGCCGAGGATGCCCTCCGCCGCGTCGGCCTCTGGGAACGCCGCGCCGAGAACCCCGACCGGCTGTCGGGCGGCGGACGCCAGCGCCTCGCGATCGCGTGCGCCCTGGCGATGGGCTCGCCCCTGCTCGTGTTCGACGAGCCGACCGCGAACCTCGACCCGGCAGGGATCGAGGAGGTCTACGCCGCCCTGGCGGAGCTCGTCTCGGCCGGCGACCGTGCCATCCTGCTGGTGGAGCACAATCTCGACGCGGCCGTGGGCTTCGTGGACCGCGTCCTCGTCCTCGGTCACGACGGCCGCCTCGCCGCCGACGGCACCGTCGACGAGGTGTTGCGCGACCGCGCCGAGGATCTGCACGACATGGGCGTGTGGCTGCCGGTGTCGACGATCGCCGCGCTGCGGCTGCGCCGCGCGGGATTTACGCTCGACCCCCTGCCGCTGACCCCTGACGAACTGCGCGCCGCGCTCGACGCCGAGGACGCACCGGCGGGATCCCGGTCGCTGAGCGAGCGAGGAACGAGCGAGACGAAGCGCGCCGAGCCTCCGTCGCCGGTCGGCCGGGGGCGTGCCGTCTCGGCCGCTGGAGATCCCTCGCTCGACGACCGGGGCGCGCGGCTCCCGGGCACGCCCCTCATCACGGTTCGTAACCTCACCCTCCGCCGCGGGCGCACCGAAGTGCTGCATCGCGTCGACCTCGACGTGCCGCGAGGCGCCTTCGTCGCGGTGGTGGGGGCGAACGGCGCCGGCAAGACCAGCCTCATCCAGGCGCTCGCCGGCGTGGTCGCGCCCCCGAAAGGCACGGTGCACGTCGACGGACTCGACATCGGCCGCGCCGACGCCCGCACGCTGAGCAGACGCATCGGCTTCGTGTTCCAGAACCCCGAGCACCAGTTCATCGCGCACACCGTCTTCGACGAGATCGCCCACGGCCTCCGGCGTCAGCACCTCCCCGACGACGAGGTGCGCGCGCGCACTCTGGCGCTGCTCGAGCGGTTCGGGCTCGACGGCAAAGCAGACAGCCACCCGTTCCTGCTCTCGGGCGGACAGAAGCGGCGGCTCTCGGTCGGCACGGCGCTGGTCGCCGGCGCACCGGTGCTCGTCCTCGACGAGCCCACCTTCGGCCAGGACCGCGCCCGCGCGGATGAGCTGCTGTCGCTGCTGTCGCAGCTGAACGCCGAGGGAACCACGGTCATCGTCGTGACCCACGACATGCAGCTCGTGACGGAGTACGCCGACCGCACCGTGATCCTCGCCGACGGTCACCTGCTCGCCGAGGGCCCCACTGCCGCGATCTTCGCCGACGACGCGCTCATCGCCCGTGCGGGCCTGCGGCCGCCGCCCCTGCGTCGCGCGCTGGGCGGTGTGCAGCGGCATCCCGAGCTCTCCCGTATCGCCCGCCTCGCCGACCTCCCGGGCACCCCCGTCACGCTTCCCACCTCGAGGAACGGCGCGGCGAGTGCTGCCCGAACAACCGGGGCGGACCCGATCCGTCCGGGTTACGGAACGGCGCCCGCGGGTGCCCCCAGCGGAGGGAGCGCGACGTGACCGACGCCGGCCCCCTCACCGCGGCCACTGCCGTGCACAGCCCGATGGATCCGTACGCGACGCGGGTCCAGGCATCCGGGATCCGCTTCCTGTACGCGCTCAACCCGCTCGCGAAGCTGGCCGCGCCGCTGCCCGCGATGGCAGTGCTGGTGTTCGTGAGGGATGCCGCGACCCCCGCCGCATTCCTGCTGCTGGCGTACGCCGTGCTGCTGGTCGGCGTCGACTTCACACGGCGGCTGGCTGCCGTGCTCTTCCTCGCCCTGCCGCTCAGCGCACTGGTGATCGGCTTCGGCTTCGCGCTGTGGACCGACCCCTCGCGCGTGGACCAGTCGATCGTGGTGTGGCAGCTCGGCGGCTGGACGATGTACGGCGGGGCCCTCGCCGTCGGCGGGGCGACGGGTCTGCGCCTCTCGGCGATCGTCGCGCTCACGCTCATCGCGGGGCTGTCGACCACGGGACCCGACCTCGTGCGCGCGACCGTGCAGCAGCTGCGCGTGCCGTATCGCATCGGCTACACCGCGCTGGCGGCGTTCCGCTTCGTGCCGCGGTTCGGGCACGAGCTCGACGTCATCCGTCAGGCCCACCGCGTGCGCGGCGCACACGGCGGTCGGGGTCCGCTGGCTGCCGCCGCGCGCTGGTTCGGGTATGTCGTGCCGCTCATGGCCGGCGCCATCCGCCATGCCGAGCGCGTCGCCCTCGCCATGGACGCCCGCGCGTTCGGCGCGCATCCCGACCGCACCGAGCGCTACCTCGTGCCCTGGCGCGTGCGCGACACCGTCTTCGTGCTGGCGTTCTGGGCCGTGTCGGCCGCGATCCTCACCGCCTTCTTCCCCTGGGGTCTGTCATGACCCCCGCCGCACTCACCATCCCTGTGGTTCTCACCCCCCTCGCCGTCACCAAGGAGCACTGACATGGCACCGGTCCCCCGACTCGTCAAGCCTGATACACAGGGCCTCGTGCATCTGCAGGTGCTGCGCACCGAGCGCCTCGCCCCGCACTGGCTGCGGGTGACGCTCGGCGGGGGCGAGATCGACAGGTTCCGCCCGATGGGCTATGACCAGTGGTTCCGCCTCTTCCTACCCCTGGGCGGCGGCGAGGGGCTGGACCGTCTCCCGGCGAAGGCGAACAAGATGTTCGGGTACCTCAAGTACCTGCGCATCCCTGACGGCGTCCGCCCCGTGATGCGCAACTACACGGTGCGCGCCTTCCGTCCCGCGACCGCCACCACGGATGCCGAGATCGACGTCGACTTCGTGCTGCACGGCTCAGCTGCCGAGGGCACAGCGGGTCCGGCCTCGCGGTGGGCGGAGACCTGCCGACCGGGTGAGAGCGTCGTCATCATCGACGAGGGACTCACCTTCAATCCCGAGCGCGGCACGGATCGCGTCGTGCTCGTCGCCGACGAGACGGGCCTTCCCGCGGTCGCCGGCATCTGCGCGTCTCTCCCGGCGCACGCGACCGGCCTGGCGATCGTCGAGGTGCCGTCGGCCGACGACGCCCTGGAGTTTCCGCACCCCGCGGGCGTCGAGGTCCAGTGGATCGTGCGCGAGCACGGCATCACGCCCGGAACGCCGGCGCTGCAGGCGCTGCGTGACGCGTCGATTCCGGATGCCCCGTTCCATGCGTACGTCGTGGGCGAGCAGGCGCTCGCGACCGAGGGTCGCCGGCACCTCGTCGGCGAGCGCGGGGTCTCGAAGGACAACGTGAGCTTCTGCGGCTACTGGCGCGTCGGCGTCGCGTCACCGGCACCGAAGTCGCAGCGCGCCGCGGTGGAGGCCCACTCGTGAGCGGCGCGGAGGAAGCGGCGACGACGTCCCCCTCCCCGAGCTCCGGCTCGGCGGGCGCACCGGCCGCCGCCGCCCCGGTGGAGCCCGGCCGGCGGAAGCCGGGCCGCGTGAACCGGGGCCGGGTGACCACGGCTTATCTGCTGACCTGCGCCGCCATCGGTGTCGCCGGCGGCGTGATGCTGTGGGGCGCCGGCTGGATCTCGACGGTGCTGTTCGCGACCGTGCCGTTCATCTCGGTCGCGATCGCCGGACTGTGGCTGCTGCCGGCGACGGTCGCGCTGCGGCTGCTCGAGCGCCCCTTCGCCGGCATCCTCGTCGGCGTGATCTCGGGCCTCGTGGTGTTCCCGTTCATCGGAGCGGCCGTGTGGTGGGCGTTCTTCGCCGAACTGGCGTTCCTCGTCTGCCTCTACCGCTCGTGGCGCACGTGGCAGTACTACGCCGGCGCCGTCTTCGTCGGCGTGGTCTACCCGATCTTCGCGGCGGCCTCGTTCAACCTCGCAGCCATGCCGCCCTGGACGCTCGTGACGTTCTTCGTCCTCACGATCGCCAGCTGCCTCGCGGGCGTCGGGCTCGGCATCCTCGTCGCCGACCGCCTGCGCAGGGCCGGCGTCGCGAAGCTCGCGCGGCGCCGCCCGGCCGTCACCTCCTGAGTCCGCAGCCGCCTTCCGTCTCGCCGCGGCA